>NZ_JBXANC010000004.1:0-675772 GCF_058801265.1 Pseudomonas sp. GW822-FHT03F08
TTGAGTTTCAAGGAGTTTTCCGTTTCGACTGCGCCGGAAGTGGGGCGAATTATAGGCCTCCAGAATCTGCCGTCAACACTTAATTTCATAAATCTGTCATATCGGTCAAAAAAGCCCCGAAACGCAAAGGCCGACCTTAAAAGGTCGGCCTTCTTGGCACAGCCCTTCTACTTACAAGCTAGGGAAAGCGAATTGCGAAGCCTCATGGCTCGCACGCTGCGGCCAGCGCTGGGTGATCGCCTTGCGACGCGTGTAGAAGCGCACGCCATCCGGACCATAGGCATGCAGGTCGCCGAACAGCGAGCGCTTCCAGCCGCCGAAGCTGTGGTAAGCCACCGGCACTGGCAGCGGTACGTTGACACCGACCATGCCGACTTCAATCTCGTCGCAGAACAGACGCGCCGCTTCACCGTCACGGGTGAAGATGCAGGTGCCGTTGCCATATTCGTGATCGTTGATCAGTTGCATTGCCTCTTCCAGGCTGTTCACCCGAACAACGCACAGCACCGGCCCGAAGATCTCTTCTTTATAGATGCGCATCTCAGGGGTGACGTTGTCGAACAGGCAGCCACCCAGGAAGAAGCCTTCCTCATGACCTGGCACGCTCAGGCCACGACCATCGACCACCAGGGTCGCGCCCGCCGCCACGCCGTCTTCGACATAACCGCTGACCTTGTCGCGCGCCTGACCGGTGACCAGCGGCCCCATGTCCAGACCACACGAAGTGCCGGCACCGATTTTCAGCGCCTTGATCTGTGGAACCAGTTTGGCCACCAGTGCGTCCGCGACCTGATCGCCCACACACACGGCTACCGAGATCGCCATGCAACGCTCGCCGCAGGAACCGTAAGCCGCGCCCATCAGTGCGCTGACCGCGTTGTCCAGATCCGCATCCGGCATCAGCACCGCGTGGTTCTTCGCGCCGCCCAGAGCCTGCACGCGTTTGCCGCGCTTGGTGCCTTCGGAATAGATGTATTCGGCAATCGGCGTCGAACCCACGAAGCTCAGCGCTTTGACTTCCGGCGCTTCGATCAGCGCGTCCACCGCAGTCTTGTCGCCATGCACGACACTCAGCACGCCTTTCGGCAGGCCGGCTTCCAGCAGCAGTTGAGCGATCAGCAGGGTCGAGCTTGGATCACGCTCGGACGGTTTGAGGATGAAGCAGTTACCGCAAACGATCGCCAGCGGATACATCCACAGCGGCACCATCGCCGGGAAGTTGAACGGCGTGATGCCGGCCACCACGCCCAGCGGCTGGAAGTCAGACCAGGCATCGATGTTCGGGCCGACGTTACGGCTGTATTCGCCCTTGAGAATTTCCGGCGCTGCGCAGGCGAACTCAACGTTCTCGATACCACGCTTCAGCTCACCGGCAGCATCTTCCAGCGTCTTGCCATGTTCTTCACTGATCAATTGCGAGATGCGCGCTTCGTTCTGCTCCAGCAGCTGCTTGAAGCGGAACATCACCTGGGCGCGTTTGGCCGGTGGCGTGTTGCGCCAGGCCGGGAACGCAGCCTTGGCGGCATCGATGGCGTGCTGGATGGTTTCGCGGCTGGCCAGCGGCAGCTTGTGGATAGCCTGACCGGTGGAAGGGTTGAACACATCAACTGCGCGACCGTTCTCGGTCACCAGTTCGCCATTGATCAAATGCGGGATAACGCTCATCGAAAACTCCTGAATTCTTGTCCACGGGCACCCGCCATGGAGTGCCCGTTTTTGTAGGTATATATAGAAGGAAAAATCAGTCGAGCTTGTTCAGCACTTCGCCGACCGCGTCGAACAGACGATCAAGGTCTTGCGGCTTGCTGTTGAAGGTAGGGCCGAACTGCAGGGTGTCGCCGCCGAAGCGCACGTAGAACCCGGCTTTCCACAACGCCATACCGGCTTCGAATGGACGCACGATAGCGTCGCCGTCACGGCCCGCGATCTGAATCGCGCCGGCCAGGCCGTAGTTGCGGATGTCGATGACGTTCTTCGCACCCTTCAGACCATGCAGGGCATTTTCGAAATGCGGTGCAACTTCAGCCACGCTCTGCACCAGGTTTTCCTTTTGCAGCAGGTCGAGTGCCGCCAGGCCAGCGGCGCAAGCCACCGGGTGCGCGGAATAGGTATAGCCGTGCGGGAATTCCACGGCGTATTCCGGGGTCGGCTGGTTCATGAAGGTCTGGTAGATCTCGGAGCTGGCAATCACCGCGCCCATCGGGATCGCACCGTTGGTGACTTGCTTGGCGATGCACATCAGGTCCGGGGTCACGCCAAAGGTGTCAGCACCGAACATGTTGCCGGTACGGCCGAAACCGGTGATCACTTCGTCGAACACCAGCAGGATGCTGTGCTGATCGCAGATTTCACGCAGGCGCTTGAGGTAGCCCTGTGGTGGAACCAGCACGCCAGCCGAACCGGCCAGCGGCTCAACGAACACCGCAGCAATGTTCGAAGCATCGTGCAGTTCGATCAGCTTCAGCAGCTCATCGGCCAGGGCGATACCACCCTGCTCCGGCATGCCACGGGAGAAGGCATTGCTCGCCAGCAAAGTGTGCGGCAGGTGATCGACATCCATCATCGCCTGACCGAACAGCTTGCGGTTACCGTTGACGCCGCCGAGGCTGGTGCCGGCGATGTTCACACCGTGGTAGCCACGGGCGCGGCCGATCATTTTGGTCTTGGTCGACTGACCTTTCAGGCGCCAGTAGGCACGGACCATTTTCACCGCGGTATCGGCGCACTCGGAACCGGAGTCAGTGAAGAACACGTGATTCAGGTTGCCCGGAGTCAGCTCGGTGATTTTCTCGGCCAGCTGGAACGACAGCGGGTGGCCGTACTGGAAGCCCGGCGAGTAATCGAGAGTGCCCAACTGCTTGGCCACCGCTTCCTGGATTTCCTTGCGGGTATGCCCGGCGCCGCAGGTCCACAGACCGGACAGCGAGTCGTACACCTTGCGGCCCTTGTCGTCGATCAGCCAGCTGCCTTCGGCACCGACGATCAGACGCGGGTCGCGCTGGAAGTTGCGGTTGGCGGTGTACGGCATCCAGTGCGCGTCCAGCTTGAGTTGGCTGGCCAGTGGCGACGACGCGTTTTCAGGCATGTTCATCGGGCAAAACCTCGCAGGGCAATAAGCTTCAGGGAGATAGAAAGCGTTGTTGCAGCTAAATTGCCACGGGGATAAAGTCGGTGAAATCCAACTTTTCTAACCTTCAGTTAGAACACTGCTAAACAATGAGAACAACAACATGAGCAGCCGCCGCCCCGATCCACTGGCCCAGGTCAGTGACTTTGACATTCGCCTGCTACGGATTTTTCGCAGTGTGGTCGAGTGCGGCGGCTTCTCCGCAGCGGAAACCGTGCTCGGCATCGGTCGCTCGGCGATCAGCCAGCAAATGAGCGATCTCGAACAACGCCTGGGCCTGCGTCTGTGCCAACGCGGCCGCGCCGGTTTCTCCCTGACCGAAGAAGGTCGCGAGGTCTATCAATCGGCGCTGCAGCTTTTAAGTGCGCTGGAAAGTTTCCGCACCGAGGTCAACGGCCTGCACCAGCACTTGCGCGGCGAGCTGATCATCGGTCTGACCGACAACCTCGTCACCCTGCCCCACATGCGCATCACCCACGCGCTCGCGCAGTTGAAAGAGCGCGGGCCGGACGTGCAGATCCAGATCCGCATGATCGCACCCAACGAAGTCGAACAAGGCGTGCTCGACGGCCGCCTGCACGTCGGCGTGGTGCCGCAGGCCAGTGCGCTGTCGGGATTGGAATATCAGCCGCTGTACAGCGAACGCTCGCTGCTTTATTGCGCGGTCGGCCATCCGTTGTTTTATGTCGATGACAAGCAACTGGACGACGAACGCCTGAACAGCCAGGACGCCATCGCCCCGACTTTCCGTTTGCCGGCGGAGATACAGGCGCACTATCAGGCCCTCAATTGCACGGCCAGCGCTTCCGACCGGGAGGGCATGGCATTCCTGATTCTGACCGGGCGTTACATCGGCTATCTGCCGGATCATTACGCCAGCCTCTGGGTGCAACAGGGGCGGCTGCGCGCGCTCAAGGCCAACACGCGTTTCTATGATTTGAGCCTCGCCTCGGTCACCCGCAAAGGCCGGCGTCCGCATCTGGTGCTGGAAAGTTTTCTCGAAAGCCTCGCCGCCACGCGCTGACGACCGGGGTTTTATTCGCCCGGGGCTTGTCGCAGGCCGATGGTTGCGCTATCAACGCAACTGGTTGCACCCCACAGACAAACCCGGAAGTGCCTATGACCTTTGAAGTCCCCGCTCACGGCGGCAAACCTGCCAGCCGCATTCGTCAGAAGAACGAAGAGACCATCATCAAAGCCGCCGAAGACGAGTTCGCCCGTCACGGATTCAAAGGCACCAGCATGAACACCATCGCCACCAAGGCCGGGTTACCCAAGGCGAATCTGCATTACTACTTCACCAACAAGCTCGGGTTGTACGTGGCGGTGCTGAGCAACATCCTCGAGCTGTGGGACAGCACCTTCAACACCCTGACCGCCGAGGACGATCCGGCCGAAGCCCTGACCCGCTACATTCGCGCGAAAATGGAGTTTTCCCGCCGTCAGCCGCAAGCGTCGCGGATCTTTGCGATGGAAGTGATCAGCGGCGGTGAATGCCTGACCGAGTATTTCAACCAGGACTACCGCGCCTGGTTCCAGGGCCGGGCCGCGGTGTTCCAGGCGTGGATCGATGCCGGCAAGATGGACCCGGTGGATCCGGTGCACCTGATTTTCCTGTTGTGGGGCAGCACGCAGCATTACGCCGACTTCGCCACACAGATCTGCCGAGTGAGCGGTCGCAGCAAATTGACCAAACAGGACATGGACGACGCTGGCACCAACCTGATCCGCATCATTCTCAAAGGCTGCGGCCTCACTCCTTCTCTATAAGACGTTTATGCCTTTCACCCTCAGCGACTTTTGCGAATTCCGCGAAGAGATTCGCAAAAGCCGTTTCATCACCTTCGCCGCACCGATCGGCAGCCCTGCCGACGCGCAAACCTTCATTGAGCAGCACAGCGACTTGAACGCGTCGCACAATTGCTGGGCATGGAAACTCGGTGATCAGTACCGTAGCAACGACGACGGCGAACCGGGCGGCACGGCCGGACGGCCGATTCTCGCGGCCATCGAAGCGCAGGATTGCGATCAGGTCGCAGTACTGGTGATCCGCTGGTACGGCGGCATTCAACTGGGCACCGGCGGATTGGCCCGGGCCTATGGCGGCGGGGCCAACAAGTGCCTGCAAGCCGCCGCGAAAGTCGAACTGATCAGCCGTGTGCCCCTGCGTTGTGCCTGCGGGTTTTCCGAGCTGGCGCTGGTGAAATTGCGAGTGGCGGATCTCGGCGGTCTGGTGGTGGAGGAAAACTTCACCGCCAACGGCGTCGAATTACAGTTGGCAGTGGGGGAAGCGCAGATCCCGTTGCTGCAAAACCAACTGGCCGATCTCAGCCGTGGACGCATCCTGCTCCAGCGCTGAACACCTGCAATATTTCGGGGCACGACACGATTCGCTTATTCCACCGAGTTGCCCACATCAGCTGTGCACCCGACTGTGGATAACCTGAGCACACACCGCTGTAACCCTTCTGTCACGTGGCTTTGCGCGTTTTGTTCACTTTTCGCCCAAACCACGTGAAAAAAGTTTAATTCCAAGCAAAAACAATCAGTTAGATCTGTTTATCGCCATTGGGAGATAGCACCGATGCGCTTATGCCAAGGTTTTCCGATTGCGCACAAATACTGTGGAGCAACCTGTGGATAACCCGTTCATGACTCCCTTAGCCGCAGGTGCTGCTTGGCTCCGGCGGGATTGCTCGTTTTTTAACCAGATTTTCACGAACAAAACTGGAGCCTGATCAACGGCTTTGCGCTCAATTGGTGCTGCCCATCCGGGCAATTTTGCATTCGATGCTCTACGCAAAGGGTCGCCGGGCAAGGGCCTGACGGGTTCCTGACTCAATGGCCAGGAAATTGCTTTATCCACAGGCACAACTCCAAGCAAGCCGAGCCTGTCATGCCCAACGCCACGCCCACCCCGCGCCTGCAACTGCGCCGCATCAGCAAACGTTATCCCGGTTGTCTGGCCAACGATGCCATCGATCTGAGCATCGCCCCCGGTGAAATCCACGCCCTGCTCGGTGAAAACGGTGCGGGTAAAAGCACGCTGATGAAGATCATCTACGGCGTTACCCAGGCCGACTCGGGCGAAATGCTCTGGCAAGGGCAACCGGTGAACATGCGTAACCCGGCCCAGGCCCGGCAGTTGGGCATCGGCATGGTGTTCCAGCATTTCTCGCTGTTCGAAACCCTGACCGTGGCGCAGAACATTGCGCTGGCGATGGGCCCGGCGGCCGGGACGCCGAAACAGCTTGAACCGAAAATCCGTGAGGTGTCCCGCCGTTATGGCATGGCGCTGGAACCGGAGCGACTTGTCCACAGCCTGTCGATCGGCGAGCGACAACGGGTGGAGATCGTTCGTTGCCTGATGCAGGACATTCGCCTGCTGATCCTCGACGAACCGACTTCGGTGCTCACGCCGCAGGAGGCCGACGAGTTGTTCATCACCCTGCGCCGGCTCGCGGCCGAGGGCTGCAGCATTCTGTTCATCAGCCACAAACTCGGCGAGGTGCGTGCCTTGTGCCACAGCGCCACGGTATTGCGCGGTGGTCGGGTGGCGGGGCATTGCGTACCGGTCGAATGTTCCGACCGAGAGTTGGCGCAACTGATGGTCGGCGAGTCGGCGGCTTTGATCAGCGAGTATCCGAAAACCAGTGGCGGCGCGACATTTTTGCAGGTCAGCGGATTGAACTGGCACAACCCCGATCCGTTCGGCTGTTCGTTGATCGACATCGACTTGCAAGTGCGCAGCGGTGAAATCGTCGGCATCGCCGGTGTGGCGGGCAACGGTCAGGATGAATTGCTGGCACTGCTGAGCGGCGAGCAAATCCTGCCCCGCGATGCAGCGCAAACCATCTGTTTCCGAGAACGCGCCGTCGCCGATCTACGTCCGGAGGCGCGACGCAAACTCGGCCTGGCTTTCGTCCCCGCCGAACGCCTCGGGCACGGCGCGGTCCCGGAGTTGAGCCTGGCAGACAACGCCCTGCTCACAGCCTTTCAACAAGGGCTGGTCAGCCACGGGTTGATCGAGCGCAACAAAGTCGAATCCCTCGCCGAGTTGATCATCCAGCGCTTCGGCGTGAAAACCCCGGATACCCAAACCAGCGCCCGCAGCTTGTCCGGCGGTAACCTGCAGAAATTCATCCTCGGTCGGGAAATTCTTCAGCAACCGAAACTGCTGATCGCGGCGCACCCGACCTGGGGCGTGGACGTCGGCGCGGCGGCCGTGATCCATCGCGCCCTGATCGCCCTGCGCGACGCCGGCGCGGCGATCCTGGTGATTTCCGAAGACCTCGACGAACTGTTCCAGATCAGCGACCGCCTCGGCGCGCTCTGCGGCGGGCGGATGTCGGCGCTGCAAGACACGGTGCAAACCCGAATCAGCGATGTCGGTGGCTGGATGGCCGGCCAGTTCCACAGCCCTCAACCACAACCCGCCACGGTTTAACGGAGTTTCCCATGCTGCTTTCCCTCGAACCCCGTGGCCGGCAATCGCGCCTGATGCTGTGGTGCTCGCCGCTGTTGGCGGCGGTGCTGACCCTCGGTTGTGGCTCGCTGCTGTTCATCGCCCTCGGTCAAGATCCGCTGCAAACCTTGCACACCTTGCTGATCGCGCCGGTCAGCGACTTGTATGGCGTCTCCGAATTATTGGTCAAGGCGTTGCCGATCCTGCTCTGCGCGCTGGGTCTGGCGGTGGCCTATCAGGCGCGAATCTGGAACATCGGCGCCGAAGGTCAATTGTTGCTCGGTGCGTTGGCCGGCAGTGCGCTGGCGGTGAACATCATCGATATGCAGAGCCGTTGGGCCTTGGTGCTGATCCTGCTCACCGGCACGTTCGCCGGCGCCGCGTGGGCCGGGCTAACCGCCTGGTTGCGCACGCGCTTCAATGCCAACGAAATCCTCACCAGCATCATGCTCAATTACATCGCGCTGAACCTTCTGCTGTTCTGCGTCCACGGGCCGCTGAAGGACCCGGCCGGGTACAACTTTCCCGAGTCGGCGATGTTCGGCGACGCCAGCCGCTTGCCGCTGTTGATGGAGGATGGTCGGGTTCACGCCGGGGTGTATTTCGCCCTGCTCGCGCTGGTGGCGGTGTGGGTGTTGTTGCAGAAAAGCTTCGTCGGCTTCCAGATCAAAGTGCTCGGGCTGGATAAACGCGCGGCGGGGTTCGCCGGGTTTCGCGAGAAGCGTCTGATCTGGCTCGCACTGCTGATCAGCGGAGGATTGGCGGGACTTGCCGGGGTCTGCGAAGTCACCGGGCCGATTGGGCAACTGGTGCCGCAGGTCTCGCCGGGCTACGGCTATGCGGCGATCACCGTGGCGTTTCTCGGCAGGCTCAATCCCATCGGCATTCTGTTTTCCAGCCTGTTGATGGCGCTGCTGTACATCGGTGGCGAGAGCGCGCAGATGACGCTGAACCTGCCGCAGGCGATCACCCAGTTGTTCCAGGGAATGATGCTGTTTTTCCTGCTGGCCTGTGACGTGCTGATCCTCTACCGACCCCGTCTGAACCTGCGCTGGGCCCGACGCACTTCAACCACCGCCGTAACCGCCGGAGCGCTGTGATGGACATCGATCTGCTGAGCAATGTTTTCTACGCCATGGTGCGTTGCGGTACGCCACTGCTGCTGGTGGCGCTGGGTGAACTGATCTGCGAAAAGAGCGGCGTTCTCAACCTCGGGCAGGAAGGGATGATGCTGTTTGGTGCGGTGATCGGTTTCATCGTCGCGTTCAACAGCGGCAACCTGTGGCTGGGCGTGGTGTTGGCGATGCTTGCCGGGATGCTGTTGTCGTCGCTGTTTGCCCTGGTGGCGCTGGTGTTCAACGCCAATCAGGTGGCGACCGGGCTGGCGCTGACGATTTTTGGTGTGGGCCTGTCGACCTTTGTCGGTGCGGCGTGGGTCGGCAAACCGCTGGCCGGTTTCGAGCCGCTGGCGATTCCATTCTTGAGTGACATCCCGCTGATCGGCCGCATGCTGTTTGCCCAGGATCTGCTGGTGTACCTGTCCTTCGCGCTGTTTGCGCTGGTGGCCTGGGTGATCGTGAAAAGCCGTGTCGGGCTGATCATCCAGGCGGTCGGCGAAAACCCGGACGCCGCGAGTGCCATGGGCTTGCCGGTGCTGACCGTGCGTACGCTGGCCGTATTGTTCGGCGGAGCGATGGCCGGACTGGCCGGGGCTTACCTATCGCTGGCGTACACGCCGATGTGGGCGGAAAACATGACGGCCGGGCGCGGCTGGATCGCCCTTGCGCTGGTGGTGTTCGCCAGTTGGCGGGTGTGGCGGTTGTTGCTCGGCGCGTATCTGTTCGGACTCGCCAGCATCCTGCACCTGGTGGCGCAGGGGTTGGGGCTGGCGATTCCTTCAAGCTTGCTGGCGATGCTGCCGTACGTCGCAACCATTCTGGTGCTGGTGTTGTTGTCGCGGGATGCGGTGCGTACACGGTTGTACGCGCCGGTATCACTGGGACAGCCGTGGCAGGCCGGACATTAAGCCGTGACGGCCCGCGACAGCGACCGAACAGGCAACGCCTGAGCAATGCCCCACGCCACTTCGAGAACCAGGAAACCCACCACCAACGAACTGGCGCCGTGGGCCAGGGCATACGTCATCCACGCCGCGAACAGAAATCGCGTCACCGCGTCATAGCGCCCATAAACCGGCTGCGGATCACGAATCCGCAGCACCGACCACATGCACACCACCGAACCGAACAGATTCGCCATCAACAGATGCGCAGGTTCGAACGCCGGCAACTCACCGGGCAATTCCAGCGCCTGACTCAACGCCGTCAACACCCCATGCAACACAGCAAAACTCCATGGCGTGACAAACGCCACTGTCACGATCAAGTCATACCAGGCACTGCCGCGCACCAACTGTCGATACTGCGTTGAAGTCCACATCGTCCTTGCTCCGAAAATTCAGGGAGCAACCACGGTAAAGCCTGGAGTATGCTCCAGGGTCAAACACTTTCGAGATGTCTTTGATGCGCATCGGTGAGCTGGCCCAGGCCTGCGATGTCAGCCGTGACACGCTGCGATTTTACGAGGAACGCGGATTGATCGCGGCGCAACGCAGCGCCAACGGTTATCGCGACTATCCGCCGGAAATGGTGCAACTGGTGCTCTACATCAAAACGGCGCAGCGTCTGGGCTTTACCCTTGGCGAGATCGGCAGCAGCGTTGGCGCGTTGTGGCAATCGCCAAACCCCGACACCACCGTCACGCAACTGCTGCAAGACAAACTCAAGCTGGTCGAAACCCGCATGGCTGAACTCGGTGAGCTGCGCCAGGAATTGCAGCATCGGCTCGGTCAACGTTGTCCATTGAACCCGTGATCTTTCAACTTTCAAGGAAAGCCAATCATGTCCGCACTGAATCCTGCCAAGCACGCACTGATCATCGGCGCCTCCCGGGGCCTGGGTCTGGGTCTGGTGAAAACCCTGCTGACCGACGGCTGGCAAGTTACCGCCACGGTTCGCAATCCTGCGAACGCCGAGGCGCTGAAAGCACTGGGCAACGTGCAAGTCGAAAAACTCGACATGGACGACCAGCAAGCCGTGATAGCCCTGAGCCAGCAACTCAAGGGCGAGACCTTCGACCTGCTGTTCGTCAATGCCGGGGTCAAAGGCCCTGAAGTGCAGACCCCGGGCGGCGCGACGCTGGCAGAAGTCGGTCAGTTGTTCTTCACCAACGCCGTGGCGCCGATCAACCTGGCCCAGCGTTTCGTCGGGCAGATTCGCGACGGCAGCGGCGTGCTGGCCTTCATGAGTTCGGTGCTCGGCAGCGTGACCATGCCCGATGCGCCGGAACTGGCGCTGTACAAGGCCAGCAAAGCGGCGCTGAACTCGATGACCAACAGCTTCGTCACTCAGTTGGGCGATCAGAAACTCACGGTGCTGTCGCTGCATCCGGGCTGGGTGAAAACCGATATGGGCGGCGAAGGTGCCGACATCGACGTGGAGACCAGCACCCGTGGTCTGGTGGATCAGGTCGATGCGTTTGCCGGCAAGGGCGGCCATCACTTCGTGAACTACAAGGGTGAAACCATTCCCTGGTAATCGCTGGACCCTGTGGGGGCTCGCTCCCACAGGGTTATCCCGGTGTCTGGTCGGGTTGGGCTTGCCCGTCGCAACATTTTGTTCGAAACTCCGCACCTCGTCCTTCGCGGCGACCCTGGATCAGCAGACAGGGCAACACTGAGCTGGCAACCCTGAACCCAACTTTCAGAGGAGCCGGCCACAATGCCTGCGACCCGTATCTGGTTAAAAAATCCCCTCGCCATTTTCACGGCCAACGGCCTCGATGCCCGTGGCGGTCTGGTGCTGCAAGACGGTGTGATCACCGAAGTGCTGGGCGCCGGCCAGCAACCGTCGACCCCGTGCAATGAAGTGTTCGACGCCCGTGAGCACGTGATCCTTCCGGGCCTGATCAACACCCATCACCACTTCTATCAAACCCTGACCCGCGCCTGGGCGCCGGTGGTCAATCAGCCGTTGTTCCCATGGCTGAAAACCCTGTACCCGGTCTGGGCACGCCTGACCCCGGAAAAGCTCGCCCTCGCCACCAAAGTCGCGCTGGCCGAACTGTTGTTGTCGGGTTGCACCACCGCCGCCGATCACCACTACCTGTTCCCGGATGGCTTGGAAAACGCCATCGACGTGCAAGTCGAAACCGTGCGCGAACTGGGTATGCGCGCCATGCTCACCCGTGGTTCGATGAGCCTCGGCGAGAAGGACGGCGGCCTGCCTCCACAGCAGACTGTGCAGGAAGGCCAGGTAATTCTCGACGACAGCCAGCGCCTGATTCACGAGTACCACGAGCGTGGCGACGGCGCGCAAATCCAGATCGCTCTGGCGCCGTGCTCGCCGTTTTCGGTGACCCCGGAAATCATGTCCGCCAGCGCCGATCTGGCGAACAAACTCGATGTGCGCCTGCACACTCACCTCGCCGAAACTCTCGACGAAGAGGATTTCTGCCTGCAACGCTTCGGCCTGCGCACCGTGGATTATCTGGACAGCGTCGGCTGGCTCGGCCCGCGCACGTGGCTGGCCCACGGCATCCACTTCAACCCCGACGAAATCGCCCGCCTCGGCGCGGCCGGCACCGGCATATGCCATTGCCCGAGCTCGAACATGCGTCTGGCGTCCGGCATCTGCCCGAGCATCGACCTGACCGATGCCGGCGCGCTGTTCGGTCTCGGTGTGGATGGCTCGGCGTCCAACGATGCGTCGAACATGATCCTCGAAGCCCGCCAGGCCCTGTACATCCAGCGCCTGCGTTATGGCGCCGAGAAGATCACCCCGGAACGCGTGCTGGGTTGGGCAACCAAGGGCTCGGCGAGCCTGTTGGGCCGTACCGACATCGGCGAACTGGCGGTTGGCAAGCAGGCGGACCTGGCGTTGTTCAAGCTGGATGAACTGCGCTTCTCCGGCAGTCATGATCCGATCTCGGCGTTGCTGTTGTGCGGCGCGGACCGCGCGGATCGCGTGATGGTCGGCGGCAAGTGGCGCGTGGTTGACGGGCAGGTTGAAGGGCTGGATCTCAAAGGCCTGATTGCCGATCACAGCCAGGCGGCTCGGCAGTTGATCGCCGGCACCTGATCTCCCCCCTCTGATCGTTCCCACGCTCCGCGTGGGAATGCATACCGGGACGCTCTGCGTCCCAGCGTAGGACGCGGAGCGTCCTTTGCGGCATTCCCACGCAGAGCGTGGGAACGATCAATCACAACCCCAGCAGCGACAACATGATGAACGTCGCAAACAACACAAAATGGGTCATGCCCTCAATGGCATTGGTCTCCCCGTCATTGAGGTTGATCGCGCTGACGATCAGCGTGATGAAGATCATCACGGTCTGCACCGGGGTCATCGCCATCTGAAACGGCTGACCGGTGTAGAGCGCCATCGCTTCCATCACCGGCACCGTCAGGATCACTGTCGACAACGACGCGCCCATCGCAATGTTGACCACCGACTGCATGCGATTGGCCAGCGCCGCGCGCAACGCGGTCAGGATCTCCGGCGCCGCCGAAATCGCCGCCACCAGAATCGCCGTGATCACCGGCGGTGCGCCCGTCCCTTCCAGGCCCAGATCGAGGGTCTTGGACATCTCCTCGGCCAGTGCGCCGATCACCACCACACCGAACACCAGAATGCCGATCGACAGCGCCAGGCTGACCGGTTTCGGCTCCTGCTCCACCGGCTCTTTCTTGCGGCGTTTATCCGGGTAGCTGTAGCTGAAAAAGTAGCTGTGCGGGCCGACCTGCATGCGCAGGAACAACGTATAAAGCACCACCATCGCGCCGATGGTGAACGCCGAATAGATTTTCCAGTCGGCCTCGGGAATGAACTCCGGCACCACCATCGACACACCCATGGCGGTGAGAATCATCACGCTGTAACTGCGGGCCGAATCATCGTTGTAGGACTGCTCGCCATGCTTGATCCCGCCCATCAATGCGGCGAGACCGAGGATGCCGTTGATGTCGAGCATGACCGCCGAATAAATCGTGTCGCGCACCAGCGTCGGCGAGGCTTCGTTGCTCATCATGATCGCCAGGATCACCACTTCCACCAGCACGGCGGCGAGGGTCAGGATCATCGTGCCGTACGGGTCGCCGACTTTTTCCGCGAGCAATTCGGCCTGATGGGCGACGCGCATCGAGGCGGCGACGATAAACGCGATCAATACCAGCCCGCCGGTCAAGGCGACGACCTGGCCACTGTGCAGCAACCAGTGTTCCAGCGGATAGGCCACGAGAGCGGCGATCAGGGCCAGCAGCAGAAAGCTTTCTTGCTTGAGGATCGTGAGCATGGCGGGCCTGCGGGCGCTGGGGACGAATGAGTGACTGACTGCGGGGCGGCGCTAATAGTTCGTTACACCTTAGCGCACCACGGAATGGCAGCCGGTTCGGCAGGTGCACTTTATTGGCCTTGGCGGCCTCATCGCGAGCAAGCACGCTCCCACGGGTGATCGTGCTCCCATATGGGAGCGAGCTTGCTCGCGAAGGCCTCGCCTCGATTTCGACTCGATTTGTTGTCCGCTTGGTCAGCCTTTTGCATTGCCCTCCCCACACACAACAAAAGGGAGTTCGCGTTCATGCAAAAACGTCCACTGCAAACACTGCTGTGCATCGCCATGGGCCTTGGCCTCAGCCTGGGCGCCAGTGCCGCCGATCCACTGAAAGTCGGCTTCGTCTACATCGGCCCCATCGGCGACCACGGCTGGACGTATCAGCATGAACAGGGGCGCAAGGCGCTGGCGGAAAAACTCGGCGCGCAGATCACCACCAACTACGTGGAGAACGTCGCCGAAGGCGCCGATGCCGAACGGGTGATCCGCAACATGGCCAAGGACAACTACGACCTGATCTTCACCACCTCTTTCGGCTACATGAACCCGACGGTGAAAGTCGCCAAACAGTTTCCCAAGGTGACCTTCGAACACGCCACCGGCTACAAGCAGGACAAGAACCTCGGCACCTATCTGGCGCGCACCTACGAGGGCCGTTACGTCGGTGGTTTCCTCGCGGCGAAGATGACCAAGACCAAGAAGATTGGCTATGTCGCCTCGTTCCCGATCCCGGAAGTGATCCGCGACATCAACGCCATCCAGCTGGCCCTGAACAAGTACAACCCCGGCACCGAGATCAAAGTGGTGTGGGTCAATTCGTGGTTCGATCCGGGTAAAGAGGCCGACGCCGCCAATGCGCTGATCGATCAGGGCGTGGACGTGGTGTTCCAGCACACCGACAGCCCGGCGCCAATCCAGGCCGCCGAACGACGTGGCGTCTATGCCGTGGGCTACGCTTCCGACATGGCGCACTTCGGCCCGAAAGCGGTGCTGACTTCGATCGTCAACGACTGGGCACCGCACTACATTCAGGCGACCCAGAGCGTGATCGATCACAACTGGAAATCCCAGGACTACTGGGGCGGGTTGAAGGAAGGCACGGTCGAACTGCCGATCAGCGATCTGGTGCCGGCGCCGGTGAAGGCCGAAGCCGAGCAGATCATCGCTGACATCAAGAGCGGCACCTTGCAACCGTTCACCGGGCCGATCAAGGATCAGGCCGGGGTCGAGAAAATCCCGGCGGGGGTCAGCGCGACCAATGTGGAACTGGCGTCGATGAACTACTACGTCGAAGGCATGAAGGCCGAGATGCCGAAGTAATCCACCTGACGCCGACCTGACCCTGATCGTTCCCACGCTCTGCGTGGGAATGCAGCCCGGGACGCTCCGCGTCCCTGCCAAAGCGGACGCGGAGCGTCCATTGAGGCATTCCCACGCGGAGCGTGGGAACGATCCCCCTTTTACCTTTCAAGGATTTTGTATGGATCAGCTTCCAATCATCGACATCAGCCCGCTCTACTCCGACGACCAGAACGCTTGGTCCGCCGTCGCCGAACAGATCGACCACGCCTGCCGCGAATGGGGCTTCTTCTACATCAAGGGTCACCCGATTTCTGCGCAGCGAATCGAATCCCTGCTCGATCACGCACAGCGCTTCTTTGCGCAACCGGCAGAAGAAAAACTCAAGATCGACATCACCCAGACTGTCCATCACCGCGGCTACGGCGCCATCGCCACCGAGCAGCTCGACCCGGACAAACCCAGCGACCTCAAGGAAACCTTCGACATGGGCCTGCACCTGCCGGCCGATCATCCCGAGGTGCTGGCAGCAAAACCCTTGCGTGGCCCCAACCGTCATCCGGCCATTCCCGGCTGGGAAACGCTGATGGAGCAGCACTACCTCGACATGCAGGCCCTCGCGCAAACCCTGCTGCGAGCCATGACCCTGGCGCTGGGCATCGAGAGCGACTTCTTCGACACACGCTTCAACGAGCCGGTCAGCGTGCTGCGGATGATCCATTACCCGCCGCGTCACACCGCCAGTTCCGCCGAACAGCAGGGGGCCGGTGCGCATACCGATTACGGCTGTATCACTCTGCTGTATCAGGACGCGGCCGGCGGCTTGCAGGTGAGAAACGTAAAAGGCCAGTGGATCGACGCACCGCCCATCGACGGCACGTTCGTGGTCAACCTCGGCGACATGATGGCGCGCTGGAGCAACGACCGTTATCGCTCGACCCCGCACCGGGTGATCAGCCCGTTAGGCGTTGATCGCTATTCGATGCCGTTCTTCGCCGAACCGCATCCGGACACCCGCATCGAATGCCTGCCCGGTTGCCAGGACGACCGACATCCAGCGAAATATCCGACCACCACCTGCGCCGAATTCCTGCTGTCACGCTTCGCCGATACCTACGCCTACCGACGAGAGCAGGAAGCGGTGTGATGGATCGGTTGGTCAGGTTTTGCCAATTGTTTCGGCGGGCATCTGTAGAATGCCGTCATTGCACCTGATGAGAAAAGAATATGTACGACTGGCTCAATGCCCTGCCCAAGGCTGAACTGCACCTGCACCTCGAAGGTTCGCTGGAGCCCGAGCTGCTGTTCGCCCTGGCCGAACGCAACAAGATCGCCCTGCCGTGGAGCGACGTCGAGACCCTGCGCAAGGCTTACGCCTTCAACAACCTGCAGGAATTCCTCGACCTGTATTACCAGGGCGCCGACGTGCTGCGCACTTCCCAGGATTTCTACGACCTGACCTGGGCCTACCTGCTGCGCTGCAAAGAACAGAACGTGATCCACACCGAACCGTTCTTCGATCCGCAGACCCACACCGACCGTGGCATCCCGTTCGAAGTGGTGCTCAACGGCATCGCCGCCGCGCTGAAGGATGGCGAGCAGCAACTGGGCATCACCAGCGGTTTGATCCTGAGCTTCCTGCGCCACCTGAGCGAAGACGAAGCGCAGAAAACCCTCGACCAGGCACTGCCGTTCCGTGATGCGTTTGTCGCGGTAGGTCTGGACAGTTCCGAGATGGGTCACCCGCCGAGCAAGTTCCAGCGCGTGTTCGACCGTGCCCGTCACGAAGGCTTCCTGACCGTCGCCCACGCCGGCGAAGAAGGCCCGCCGGAGTACATCTGGGAAGCCATCGACCTGCTGAAAATCCAGCGTATCGACCATGGCGTTCGCGCCATCGAAGACGAGCGCCTGATGCAGCGGATCATCGACGAGCAGATCCCGCTGACCGTGTGCCCGCTGTCGAACACCAAACTCTGCGTGTTCGATCACATGTCCCAGCACAACATCCTCGACATGCTCGAGCGCGGCGTGAAGGTCACGGTGAACTCCGATGACCCGGCGTACTTCGGGGGTTATGTCACCGAAAACTTCCATGCCTTGCACGAACATCTGGGCATGACCCAGGATCAGGCCAAACGCCTGGCACAAAACAGCCTGGATGCGCGGTTGGTAAAACCGTAACAGCACAAAGCCGTTCGAACACGCCCGTGTTCGAACGGCTTTTCAGGTCTCAGCGCACAACCGCTTCAGTCAACTCTTCCAGCGTCTTGCCCCGGGTCTCCATCCCGAACAGCCACACCACCCCCGCCGCAATCGCAAAGCACAACGCCCCCAACGCAAACACCCCGCCCTGCCCGGTGATCGGGAACACCAGCCCGGTGACCAACGGCCCGAGCAGCGATCCCACGCGCCCGATGGCCGAGGCGAAACCCGAGCCCGTCGCCCGCGCCGAGGTCGGGTACAACTCGGGCGTGTAGGTGTAGAGCACCGCCCACATGCCGAACAGGAAAAACTGCATCAACAGACCCGTGCCGATCAGCAGCCCGACATTGCCGCCGAACACCGCACTCTGCCCATACAGAAACGCCATCACCCCGCCGCCGAGCAACGTGACGATGCACACCGGCTTGCGTCCCCAGCGCTCCACCAGCCAGGCCGCCATCAGGAACCCGGGAATCCCGCCGAGGGAAATCAGCACCGTGTAATACACCGACTGGGTGACCGCGAACCCCGACTGTTGCAGCAACGCGCTGAGCCAGGACGTCAGTCCGTAGAACCCGAGCAATGCAAAGAACCACAGACTCCAGAGCATCATCGTGCGCTGGCGGTACAGCGGCGACCAGATCTGGCCGAGGGCCGACAGGAAGTTGCCCGGAGGCGTGATCACCCGAGGCAGGCGAACCGGCTCCGGCAACGCAGCCCCGCCAAGCGACGCCCGCACCCGGTCCTCAATGGCGCACAACACCTTGTCCGCCGCGTCATGCTTACCCGCCTGTTCCAGCCAGCGTGGTGACTCGGGAATAAAAAAGCGGATCGCCAATACAAATACCGCCGGCACCGCCAACACCAGAAAGATGTCGCGCCAGCCAATCAGCGGCAGCAGGAAATACGACAGCACGCCAGCAGCGACAAACCCCAGCGGCCAGAAGCCGTCCATCAAGGCGATGTAGCGCCCGCGACGCCGGGCCGGAATCAGCTCCGACAGCATCGATTGGGCAATCGGAAACTCCATGCCCATGCCGATCCCCAGCAGGATGCGGAACAGGGTCAGGCTCTCGACCGTTTGCGCCGTAGAGCACAGGTAACTGGCCACACCCCACAACACGATGCTCCACTGAAACACCGGTTTACGGCCGAAACGATCAGCCAGCAGTCCGGACAGCGATGCGCCCAGCACCATGCCGAAAAAACTCGAACTGGCGAGCAGCCCGGCTTCGGCGCTGCTCAGGCCGAATTCGGTTTTGATCGAGCCGAGCAGGAAGGTCATCATCGCCAGATCCATGGAGTCGAAGAAAAACGCCAGGGCGATGATGATGAATATGATCCGGTGATAACCGCTGACCGGCAGGCGTTCCAGTCGATCTGCCGCGCTGAAGTTTCCCGTGTCCATGCCACCTCCTCCATCCGAAATGTCTGCGGATCGAGTGTGCGCGATAGCCGTTCAGCCTTTGTGCCAGATGCGACCTGTTCGCAGTCGTAGGCGACGCCAGTCATCCGGACAATGGTGCGAAGCGCTCTACAATGCCATTTCCAGCTCGGTTTCCCGGGCGAATCGATGAATTTCCCGCTGCCCCGCCGCCGTCAGTTGCAGGGCGCGGGAATCGTTGGGCAGCATCAACCAGCCGGACTGCATGAACAGCTGCAACAACGCCGCCCCCAGCGAACCGCCCATGTGCGGGCGTCGCTCGCTCCAGTCCGGGCACGCGCAAGCCACCTGAACATTGCGATGAGCCAGCGCCTGGATGAAGACCCCGCGACTGGCCAACTGTGTCGAGCCCTTGTGGGTGACGACCACCCGATGTTCAAGCTGTTCGATCCAGCCGGCATCGAGCAGGCGCTGGTACAGGTCGGCCGCCAGCGTACCGCCCAGATGATCGTCGCAAA
This sequence comes from Pseudomonas sp. GW822-FHT03F08, assembly GCF_058801265.1. Lineage (NCBI taxonomy): Bacteria > Pseudomonadati > Pseudomonadota > Gammaproteobacteria > Pseudomonadales > Pseudomonadaceae > Pseudomonas > Pseudomonas sp. GW822-FHT03F08. The sequence continues at coordinate 19,386 of NZ_JBXANC010000004.1, forward strand.
AACGCGCACGCAGCAGGGAAGACGGCGCGGCCTGTGGTCTGGCAATGGGTGTGGCGCGCTTGAACACGTCGGGAACCTCCCGCGGCGCGCTGGCAAGCGTGGCGCTGGCCAGGGCCTCGATGGCCGCGCCGACTTCCGGAGCCGCCAGGCGAAAGAAGCGCTTGCGCCCGCGAGCCTCGACCTTCAACAGACCGCCCGTGGACAAGCGCCCCAGATGCGCGCTGGCCGACGAGGGCGACAGCCCCGCCAACAGAGCCAGTTCCTCGGTCTGCCGGGCCGAGCCATCCATCAACGCCCACATCATTGCGCTGCGTTTGGGATCGGCCAGCAACGTGGCGATCTGGCTGATGCAAGGTGCATGTTCCATGTATTCACTCCCTGTTGAATCGTATCGTCTACTGCTCAGAGACATCTTGACCAGTAATCAGTCGTCGGCCAAGCCGCGCAAAACGCCTTGATCCGAGGCAAGGCAACACACTGCCACCCGGCATTCGCAGTAATTGATGCAACCCTCACCGCTGCCCGGTCAGTGTCGGTCCGAGCGAGCCTGTTCCCGCGTGCCGGTGCAGGCTTCAGGCGGTCGCTAGTATAAGCGGGTTGCTCGCGGCGTCCTGCGCCGGAGCGGGTACGGCTGGTGATTGTTCCTGACAGAAATTTCGCTATTTACCTGCGACTAATGATCAACCTGCGGAAAAACGGGAAATCGGCTACTCAGTTCGGCGCAACGGCTGGCGAGCATCTCCCTCAACAGGTTCACCGGCTTACTCAATTGTGCGCGATGGGCGCACAGCAGATTCAGCGGAGCCCGCTCGCAGAGCAGGCCGGGCAGCAGCACTTTCAATCGCCCGGCGAGCACATCGTCGGCCACATCCAGCCAGGATTTGTAGGCGATGCCCGCCCCCGCGACGGCCCATAACCGCACCACGTCGGCGTCATCGCTGAAGCGGTCGCCACTGACGGTCAGGCTGACTTCGCGTTTGCCGTCATGAAAACTCCAGTGGTCATGCACCCGACTGCCCAGCATGTACAACAGGCAATTGTGCTGCGCGAGCTGTTCCAGTTGAGTCGGCTCGCCGTGTTTCGCCAGATAGCCGGGAGAGGCACACAGCACCCGCCGGTTCTGCGCAGCGATGGGCAATGCGACCAGACTGGAATCCTCCGGTTCGCCATAACGCAGGGCGATGTCCACCGGTTGGCGAAACAGATCGGCGATGCGGTCGCCCAACAGCAGACGCACCGTCAATTTCGGGTGTTCACGCTGAAACTCATCAAGCCACGGCAACAGCAGGTTGCGGCCGAAATCCGACGGTGCCGACAGTTGCAGAATCCCGCTGACCTGGTCCTGACCGCTGGCCAGCAGACGACGGCCTTCATCCAGGTTGCTCAGCGCCGCCCGGGCGTATTCGAGGAAGCCTTCGCCCTCGGAGGTCAGGCGCAAACTGCGGGTGGAACGCGCCAGCAACCGTGCCCCGAGTTGTTGTTCGATACGCTTGAGCGCCGCGCTGGCCACGGCGGCGGACATGTCCATCACCCGGGCCGCCGCCGACAGACTGCCCAGATCCGCCGCCCGGACAAACAACTGCAAGTCATCGAAACGCAGCATTTCAGCCTCGATTATCAAAAAAATATTGAAAGAGACTGCTCTTTTAGCCGGTTTTATCTCGCGTAGAAATAGCCAATCATGCCTCCCATCGAATTCATCCCGTTCCGGAGTCGAACATGTCCCAGCCCTTCACCGCCATTGCCACCCTGATCGCCAAACCTGGCCAGCAGGACGCCCTCGAACAGCATCTGCGTGCACTGATCGAACCGACCCGCGCCGAAGCCGGTTGCGGTCAATACGACCTGCACCAGGACCTGGCCAACCCGCTGGCCTTCTACATGATCGAGCAGTGGGCCAGCGACGAAGCCCTGCAGGCCCACGACGACAGTGCGCATATCCAGCATTTCCGGGCTCAGGCCGCAGGCTTCCTCGAACACTTCGAGCTCAAGCGTCTGCGCGCCATCGCCTGAATCCTTCCTTCAAGCATCTTTCGGAGTCATCCATGAAAGCCATCGCCTATTACGCATCGCTGCCGATCAGCGACGAAAAATCCCTGCAAGACATCGAACTGCCGGAGCCAGTGGCCGGCCCGCGCGACCTGTTGGTCGAAGTCAAAGCGATCTCGGTCAACCCGGTCGACACCAAGGTTCGCCAGAACGTCGCGCCAGAAGGCGGCGCCGCCAAAGTGCTGGGCTGGGATGTGGCCGGTGTGGTCAAGTCGGTCGGCAGTGAAGTGACGCTGTTCAAGGCCGGCGACAAGGTCTTCTACGCCGGCTCCATCGCCCGGGCTGGTGGCAACAGTGAACTGCATGTGGTGGATGAACGGATCGTCGGCCATATGCCGAAAACCCTCGGTTTCGCAGAGGCCGCCGCCCTGCCGCTGACCGCCATTACGGCGTGGGAGCTGTTGTTCGAACGCCTGCAAATCCGCGAAGGCAACACCGATGAAGGCCAGAGCCTGCTGATCGTCGGCGCGGCCGGTGGCGTGGGTTCGATCCTGACCCAACTGGCCAGCCAGCTGACCGGGCTCAAAGTGATCGGCACCGCCTCCCGTCCGCAAACCCGCTACTGGGTAAACGAGCTGGGCGCTGACCTGGTGATCGATCACAGCCAGCCGTTGAGCGAAGAACTGAAACGCGCCGGCCACCCCCATGTGACCCACGTCGCCAGCCTGACCCAGACCGACCAGCATCTGGACCAACTGGTCGAGGCCCTGGCGCCGCAAGGCAAACTGGCGCTGATCGATGATCCGAAGTCGCTGGACGTGACCAAGCTCAAGCGCAAGAGCCTGTCGCTGCATTGGGAGTTCATGTACACCCGCTCGCTGTTCGAAACGCCGGACATGATCGAGCAGCACAAACTGCTCAACCGAGTGGCCGAGCTGATCGATGCCGGGACGTTGAAGACCACGGTGGGCGAGCACTTCGGCACGATCAACGCGAGCAATCTGCGCCGAGCCCATGAATTGCTGGAAAGCGGCAAGGCCAAGGGAAAAATTGTTTTAGAAAGTTTCTAAAACTTCGGAGGCCGCAGCCTTCGTCAGCGCCAGACGTGGCTGACTCGGGGGCTGCGGTTGCTTTTTGCCGTCAGTCAGATGCTTGACCCTTGTCACAATTGCGATCGTATTCGGGTCTACAATCGAAACCTCTGCGATGCAATCTTTTACGTCCGGGAGGTCAGCAATGAAGATCCTGATAAAAGAAGTGGCAAAGTCCCAGTGGCAAGTTCGTCTCGACCAGCACGCCGTGACATTCCGCAGTGAGGCCGAAGCTCGGGCCTTCACCCGCACCCTCGAAGCGCGTCTGTACGCGCCCCATCAGATTCCCGACCTCGGCCAGCAACGCGCTGTCGGCTGAGTTCCTCCGTTCAGACTTCGGCCTGCGCCTTTGCCAGCGCCCGGGCATTCTGTATGCGCCGGGTAAGCATTGCCGCGCTGACCACCAACAGACCGCACAGGCTGATGACCATGGCCATCGGCACGGCGGTGCCATCGTGCAAAACCCCCACCAGCGCCGAAGCCCCGGCGGCGACGCTGAACTGCATGCTGCCGAGCAATGCTGACGCACTGCCGGCGCGAGCGCCCTGCCCGTTCATCGCACTCGCCGCCGCATTGGGGCTGATGCAACCAAGACTCGCCACGCAAATGAACAATGGAATCAGCAGCGGCCACAGTGCCTCGGTGTGCAGGGCACTGACCGCGAGCAGCGTCAGCCCGGCGCCGAAGTAAACCCAGACCGCCCGTGACAGCAGAAACGCCGGGCCACGCTTGGCCAACAGTCGCGCATTGACCTGCGCCACCAGAATGAAGCCCGCCGCGTTGGTGCCGAACAGCCAGCCGAAATGCTCGGCCGGGACGCCATACAGTTTGATGAAAATGAAAGGCGAGCCGGCAATGTAGGCAAACATCCCGGCAATCGCGATGCCGCCGGTCAGGGCATGGCCCATGTAGACCGGGTCGGTCAGCAGTCGACCGTACTGACGCAGAGCACCGGACAGTGGCTGGCGCGGAACATGGGCCGGCAGACTTTCCGGCAGGCCGAGGGCCACCGCCAGGCCGGCCATGGCACTGAACCCGGTCAGCACCAGGAAGATCGACTGCCAACCCGTCGTATTGACCAGCAGACCGCCGAGCATCGGCGCCAGGATTGGCGCCAGCCCCATCACCAGCATCAATTGCGAAAAGACTTTCGCCGAACCCACAGCGTCGCATTTGTCAGCGACCACCGCCCGGGAAATCACCATCCCGGCGCATCCGCCCAGTGCCTGAACGAACCGCGCACCAATCAGCCATTCCAGATTCGGTGCATAAGCGCAGGCCAATGACGCCAGGGTGAACAGCACAAGGCCGGTGAGCAATGGAATCCGCCGCCCGAAACGATCCGCCACCGGACCGTAGGCCAGTTGACCGATGGACAGGCCAAAGAAGTAAGCCGACAGCGTCAGCTGGACGTGTTTCTCATCGGTGCCGAACGCCAGCGCCATGGTGGGAAACGCGGGGAGATAGAAGTCGATCGCCAACGGACCGAAAGCGGTCAAGGCACCGAGAATCAGAATGGTACGGAAGTTCATCAGGCGTCCAGGTTCGACAGGCAGTTGGGCGGGCACTTTAGTAGAGAGTGCAGCCCGACAGTCTAGCCGCGCGAGGACGCCTTGAACATTCCGGTAGCTCGCTAACTATTAAAAAGATCAGGCGAGTTTGATGACATAGCCTTCTTCGCTGATCGCCTCGATCACCTGCTCGGCGCTCAACGCACTTTCGACGCCGACTTCCTTCGCTGCCAGATCGACCCGCACGCTGGCCGCCGGATCCTTGCTCTGGACCGCTTGGGTGACGGCCTTGACGCAGTGACCGCAGGACATGCCTTCAACAGTGAACACTTGCATGGAATGACTCCTTTGAGTGAGGTTGCCGGCAGTTTCGAGCTTGCCACGATGGCAAGGTCAAGTTCTGCAAAAAACTGCCGGGCTGGCAATCGGCGCCGCGCTCGGCCAAGCTGCGTGCATCAATGACATAAATTCAGGAGATTCAGCCATGCGCTGGTCAGCTTTCAGCCTGTTTGGCTTACTCAGCCTCTTTGCCGCGATCCCTTCGGTGCATGCCGCCGGGGAAGATTTCGGGGTGCTGATCATTTCCCGCGAGCGCCTGGAAGTCGCGACCTCCTGCGAGATCGGCGTGTACATCCAGGATCAACTGTCGGCGCGACTGTTCCAGGAACAGAGCACCTCGTTCAACCTGCCGCCGGGCAATGTCTCGCTGCGCCTGAAACTGCTGCCGGGGCAAATGCCGGGCTGCAACCCGGGCATGCTCGCGCCGGGCTCGCAGGAGATCAAACTGCATGCCGGCGACATCCTGAAGTTCCGGATTGCGATGAATGCGGAAGGCATGTACCTCAAGCCAACCGGCCTCGGTTATTGACTCATCCGGATCGGGCGGCGGAATCTGGCGCTTGACCTTGCCAGCATGGCAAGGTTGATCCTGTAGGCATCCACTACAGGGAGTACGACCGATGTCCGATTCCATCACGTTCGATCTGCCCATCAGCGGCATGACCTGCGCCAGTTGCGCCGGCCGCGTCGAGCGCGCCTTGAGCAAAGTCAGCGGTGCCAGCGCCGTCAGCGTCAACCTCGCCACCGAACAGGCCCGGGTGCAGGCACCCGGCGACAGCCTGCCAGCGCTGATGGAGGCGGTTGAACGTGCCGGTTACAGCGTGCCGCAGCAAACCGTGGAATTGAACATCGACGGCATGACCTGCGCCTCCTGCGTCGGCCGTGTCGAACGCGCCCTGAACAAGGTTCCGGGGGTGAAAAGCGTCAGCGTCAACCTCGCCAATGAACGCGCCCACCTCGAACTGCTTGGCGCTGTCGATCCGCAGCTCCTGATCGCCGCCGTGAGCAAGGCCGGTTATTCGGCCAGCCTCTTCGAACTTGAACACCAGACCGACAATCGCCAGCAACGCCTGAACCATGAACGCTGGGCGCTGATCTGCGCGATAACCCTCGCCTTGCCGCTGGTGTTGCCGATGCTGCTGCAACCCTTCGGCATTCACTGGATGCTCCCGGCCTGGGCGCAATTCGCTCTCGCTACCCCAGTGCAATTCATCTTCGGTGCACGTTTTTATGTGGCCGCATGGAAAGCCGTGCGCGCCGGTGCCGGCAACATGGACTTGCTGGTGGCCCTGGGCACCAGCGCCGGTTACGGCCTGAGTCTCTATGAATGGGCGACCGCTGACGGGCGCATGCCGCATCTGTATTTCGAGGCCTCGGCGGTGGTCATCGCTCTGGTGCTGCTTGGCAAATACCTCGAAAGCCGCGCCAAACGCCAGACCGCCAGCGCCATCCGTGCACTGGAAGCCTTGCGCCCGGAGCGAGCGATTCAAGTCATCGAGGGTCGCGAACAAGACGTCGCCATCAGCGCCCTGCGCCTCGGTGACCTTGTACTGGTCAAACCCGGCGAACGTTTCCCGGTGGACGGCGAAGTGCTGGAAGGCCAGAGCCATGCCGATGAAGCGCTGATCAGCGGCGAAAGCCTGCCAGTGCCCAAGCAACCGGGCGACAAGGTCACCGGCGGTGCAATCAACGGCGAAGGCCGCTTGCTGGTGAGCACCACGGCGCTCGGCGCGGAAAGCGTACTGGCGCGGATCATCCGCCTGGTGGAGGACGCTCAGGCGGCTAAGGCACCGATCCAGAAACTGGTGGATAAAGTCAGTCAGGTGTTCGTGCCGACGGTTCTGCTGCTGGCTCTCGCCACGCTGATCGGCTGGTGGTTGTATGGCGCGCCGCTGGAAACCGCGCTGATCAACGCCGTCGCGGTGCTGGTGATCGCCTGCCCCTGCGCCCTCGGTCTGGCGACACCGACCGCGATCATGGCCGGCACCGGCGTGGCGGCGCGCCACGGGATTCTGATCAAGGACGCCGAAGCGCTGGAGCGCGCCCATGAAGTCAGCAGCGTGGTGTTCGACAAGACCGGCACCCTGACCTCCGGCACCCCGCGCATCGCGCATTTCAGTGCGATCGACGGTGATGAGAACGCCCTGCTGACAGCGGCCGGCGCGCTGCAACGCGGCAGTGAACACCCCTTGGCCAAAGCAGTGCTGGATGCCTGTGCCGAACGCCATCTGACGGTGCCCGACGTCGGCGACAGTCAGTCCCTGACTGGTCGCGGCATTGCCGGCCATCTCGACGGTCGGCGCCTCGCCCTGGGCAATCGCCGACTGCTGGAAGAAACCGGCCTGGACGCCGGCACGTTGGCGGAATCCGCCAAGGCCTGGGAAACCGAAGGCCGGACGCTGTCCTGGCTGATCGAAAAAGGCCCCGTTCCCCGTGTCCTCGGCCTGTTCGCCTTCGGCGACACCCTCAAGCCCGGCGCGCTGCACGCGGTGCAACAACTGGCTGCGCGACATATCCACAGCCACCTGCTGACCGGCGACAACCGCGGCAGTGCCCGTGTGGTGGCCGAAGCGCTGGGCATCGAAAACGTCCACGCCGAAGTGCTGCCGGCGGACAAAGCCGCCACCGTCGCCGAGCTGAAAAAGACCGGCGTCGTGGCCATGGTCGGCGACGGCATCAACGACGCCCCGGCACTGGCCGCTGCCGATATCGGCATCGCCATGGGCGGCGGCACCGACGTGGCCATGCACGCCGCCGGCATCACCCTGATGCGCGGCGACCCTCGGCTGGTGCCGGCAGCGCTGGAGATCAGCCGCAAGACCTACGCGAAGATCCGGCAGAACCTGTTCTGGGCCTTCGTCTACAACCTGATCGGCATTCCGCTGGCGGCGTTCGGCTTCCTCAATCCGGTGCTGGCCGGCGCGGCGATGGCGCTGTCGAGCGTCAGCGTGGTGAGCAATGCGCTACTGTTGAAAACCTGGAAACCCGAGGATCTGGAGGACAACCGATGAACATCGGCCAAGCGGCCCGCCACAGTGGCCTGAGCGCGAAGATGATCCGTTATTACGAGTCGATCGGCCTGCTCAAGGCCGCCCATCGCACTGACAGCGGCTATCGCGTCTATGGCGACGATGACCTGCACACGCTGGCGTTCATCAAGCGCTCGCGGGACCTGGGCTTTTCGCTGGAGGAAGTCGGCAAACTGCTGACCCTCTGGCAGGACCGCCAGCGCGCCAGCGCCGATGTGAAGGCCCTGGCCCGCCAGCACATCGACGAGCTGAATCAGAAGATTCGCGAACTCGGCGAACTGCGCGACACCCTGCAGGATCTGGTCGAACACTGCCAGGGCGACCATCGCCCGGACTGCCCGATCCTCAAGGAACTGGCGTCGGGCTGCTGCGCGCAACCCGCTCGCGCCTGAGCAGCAGGACTTTCATCGACAGCACCGTGGCGAGGGGAATGCCGTGGAACAGCAGCACCACGGCACCCGGCGCCCACCAGTTGTAGAACGGTGCGGCGATCAGCATGCCGACGCCGAACCCGGTCATCTGCAACAGCGTCAGGAAACTGAAGATCGGCAGGCGCAGGGGCTCCGGTTCCCGTTGCAGACGTGACATCAGGCCGACTTCCGAGAACCCGTCACCCAATCCGGCCGGCAGCGAAAACAGCAACAGCCCGACGACGCTGTGCTGCTGGAACATCAGGATGAAACCGCAGGACATCAGCAACACCCCGCCAAAGTACCTGCGCTCCAGATGGATGTTTTCAGAGCCATTCAAGCGACTGGCAATTCGCGCGCCCAGCAATTTCCCACTGGCCCATACCGCGAGCATCAGGCCCAGCGTGGTGCTCGCCGAGTCCGGTGTCAGCAGTTTGGAAATGATCGGAAATCCGACGTTGTGTGCAGCGCTACCCAAAGTGTCGGCCATCGTGACAGCCAGCATCGCCGCCACCACCGGGGCGCTGCGCAGGCCTTGCAACAACGCCGACCATTCACCCTGTTTAGCGCTGGATTGGCCGACGGCCTCCGGTGCGCTGAACCGCAGCGGCGCGATCAACAGTGCCGCCAGCAGATAGGTCAGCGCATTCAACGCGAACACCGTTTCAAAGCCAAACCCTGCGACCAGCAGCCCGGACACCAGACTGCCACCGACCATCGCCATGGAAGAGGCGGACGTGATCCAGGCATTGGTTTTGAGCAACTGCGCAGGCTCGATCAGACGCGGCAACTGGCTGTTGAGGCCGATGGCGAACATCGAATTGCCAAAGCCCAGGCCGAACGCAATCAGCGGCAGCAACAACGCCTGCTGGCTGACCGGCACGATCAGCAACAACCCGAGCACAGCGGCGCGCAGCAGATCGAAGGCAATCAACGGCAAGCGACCGCTGCATCGGCGATAAAACGCGGTGCCGATCAGGCTGGCGAAGATCCCGCCGCCCACGCGACTGGCCAGGAAAATCCCGACGCTCATGGCGCTGTTGCTCAGCAGGTAGACATAAGTGGCCAGCGCAACCATGTTGAGGAAAGCGCCGAAATCGGAAATCAGCCGCGCCGTGATGATCAGCCGGGCATTGCGGGAGGTGGTGGTCACAATCAATCCTTGAATGTGTAAAACCCGGCCGAAGCCGGGTTTTCTTTTTCAGATGCTTACTGCATCCACGGTGGCGGAGGCGGTTCGTCGGACTTGCCCTTGGGCTCGTCGTCCGCCGCGCGGATGGCTTGCTTGCGCTCCTCATCCAGGCGCGCCGCTTCGATCTCGCGCAGGACCCCGCCGACATCGGCCAGGTCCTCGGGATCGTCGAACTCGCCGGTCAGCACGCTGGCCGGGTGCAACGTACCCGCTTCGTACAACGCCCACATTTCCTTGGCGTATTTGGTCTTCTTCAACTCCGGGGCGAACCGGCCGAAGTACGACGCCATGTTGCCGACGTCACGCTCCAGCATGCTGAACGCGTGGTTGTTGCCCGCCGCATCCACCGCTTGCGGCAGGTCGATGATGACCGGGCCGGTCGGCGTCAGCAGCACGTTGAACTCCGAGAGGTCACCGTGCACCAGGCCGGTACACAACATCAGCACGATCTGCGAAATCAGGAACGCGTGGTATTCGCGGGCCTGATCCGGTTCCAGCACCACGTCGTTCAGACGCGGCGCGGCGTCGCCGTATTCGTCGGCCACCAGTTCCATCAGCAGCACGCCTTCGAGGAAATCGTACGGCTTGGGCACCCGCACCCCGGCGTTAGCCAGGCGGAACAACGCCGCGACTTCGGCGTTCTGCCAGGCGTCTTCGGCTTCCTTGCGCCCGAATTTGGAACCCTTGGCCATCGCCCGGGCCTGTCGGCTGTTACGAACCTTGCGGCCTTCCTGATACTCGGCCGCCTGGCGGAAACTGCGTTTGTTCGCCTCCTTGTAGACCTTTGCGCAACGTAACTGATTGCCGCAGCGCACCACATAAACAGCTGCTTCTTTGCCACTCATGAGTGGACGCAGCACTTCGTCGACCAGACCGTCCTCGATCAGGGGTTCAATGCGTTTTGGAGTCTTCATCAGCTTTTATTGTGGGTCCTTTATTACCAAACACGCGAATGTCATTCGTTATACGGCAATCCTCGCATCACGGGGAGGGGTTGCCGACCTGTGAACCTGTGGATGCACACACTGTGCCGGATCAAACGGGCCAATCCGCCGCTCTTGTATCGACCGCTGCGAATCATAGCCGAGCCTGCCGAACTTGTTGGCGCAGGGACTTGAGGGCATTTGCGACAGAATCTGACATCCAGCATCACTCCACCCGTAAGAATTTTCTCTTACAGCCTCAATTTCCCTCTCCGGCAGCCGAAGCCCTCAGAGACAGAGGAATTTGTCCGACAATCGTTCCAAAAAAGCTTCGATGTCGCACTCAGGGAATGGAGTGGAAAACACCGTTTTCGGCTGCCAATAAACCGCGAGTCATCTGCACTGCGTGGGCCTACAAGAAAATCTGGAGCGCGGATGAACATCAAACAGAAGTTGACGTGGGCGTTTGCAATCATCGCCTGCTTGCCCGTGGTGCTGGTCGCCACGCTGGTGGTACTCAACCTGCGCAGCGATGCCCGGGAAGGTTTTGTCGACGGCAGCGGACGCGAGATCCGTCAGGTCAGCAACGCCATGCAGCTTTTTTTTGACGGTATCAGCCAGAACGTCGATTACCTGGCGACGCAACCGCTGATCAAGAACACCGACGACAGCCTCAAGACCTACATGAGCGCCAACGCCGAAAGCATCCCGCAGGGCGAGATGGACAAAAAGGTCTTCTCCTTCCTGCAGGATCTGGGCAACAGCCACCCGGCCTACGCCTACGCGATCGTCGGCACCGCTGCCGGTGGTTACGTTTCCTGGCCCGATGACCCCAAGCTGAGCAACTACGATCCGCGTCAGCGTCCCTGGTACAAGGCCGCTCAGGCCAAACCCGGCAAACCGTTGCGCACCGCCGCCTATTACTGGGCGCAGGACGATGCGACCTACGTCAGCACCGTGCGCACCATCGACAACAAACTCGGTAGCAACGGCGGCGTGGTCAGTATCGACGTCACGCTCAAGCAGCTCACCGAGATCGTCAAACAGATCAAGCTCGGCGAAACCGGTTACCTGATGCTGCTGGAAAACAGCGGCATGGTGCTGGTCGATCCGAAACAGCCCGAGCACAACTTCAAGCCCCTCGACAGCCTCGGCGACGGTTACGCGCAACTGGCCAAGGCCGGCAAAGGGCTGGTGGAAGTCGAACTCAACGGCGAGCGCTACATGGCCAACGTCTGGCCGTCGGAGCAACTGGGCTGGACCTTCATCGGCCTGATCAAACAGAACGACGTGATGAGCTCGGCCACTCAGTTGACCTGGCTGATCGCGATTATCGCGGCTGTGTTGGCGGTGCTGTTCGCCGTGGTCGGCGCCAGTTTCGCCAGCCTGATCGTACGCCCGATCCGCAGCGTGGCCAGCGGTCTGGAAGGCATCGCCCAGGGCGAAGGTGATCTGACCAAGAACCTCGATATCCGTGGCAACGACGAAACCGCGCAACTGGCCAACTGGTTCAACCAGTTCCTGACCGCGATCCGCAGCCTGATCCAGCACATCGGTGGCGCGGCCGGGAAAATCCTCGCCACCTCGCAGAGTTCGACCCGGGTTTCCGGCGACATGGCCGAAGCCGCCGGACGCCAGCGTGAAGCCGTGGACATGGTCTCGACCGCGTTCCACGAAATGGTCGCCACCGCCAACGAAGTCGCCCGCTCGTGCAGCCAGGCAGCGGAGTCGGCCGACAGTGGCCAGCGCCAGGCCCGCGAAGGTCAGCAGCAGATCGATGCGGCGGTGCACAGCGTCGATCAACTGAGCCAGGAACTGGAACAATCGGCGCAGTCGATGCAGCAACTGGAACGCGACAGTAACGACATCCAGTCGATCCTCGGCACCATTCGTTCCATCGCCGAACAGACCAACCTGCTGGCACTCAACGCCGCCATCGAAGCGGCGCGTGCCGGTGAGCAAGGCCGTGGCTTTGCGGTGGTGGCCGATGAGGTTCGCGCACTGGCCAAACGCACGGCGGATTCGACGGCGGAAATCGACGGTCTGCTGGGCAACCTTGCCAAGCGCACCAGCGCCGTGACCCAACAGATGCGCGCCAGCCTCGATGTGTCGCAGCAATCGGTGACGCGAATCGGCGAGGCCCGGGCGAGTTTTGGTCAGATCCGTGAATCGGTGGATGTGATTCGGGACATGAATACCCAGATCGCCACGGCCGCCGAAGAGCAGCATCAGGTGGCCGAGGATATCAATCGGCACATCAGCCAGATTCACGGTGATGCGCAGTTGGTGGCGGAACTGGCGAATTCGGCGCGGCTGGATTCGCAGAGTCTGGCGGGGTTGTCGAATGAGCTGGATGGGTTGGTGCGCAGGTTCCGTACCTGAGTGATCTATGAAAGCCCCTCTCCTTTCAGGAGAGGGGCGTCTTGTTCTTTCAGCGCTCGATGATCGCCGTCACCCCCTGCCCCCCCGCCGCACAAATCGAAATCAACCCCCGCCCCCGCCCCGCCGCATCCAGCAGCTTCGCCAGATTGGCCACGATCCGCCCGCCCGTCGCAGCAAACGGATGCCCCGCCGCCAGCGAACTGCCCTTGACGTTCAAACGGCTGCGATCAATCGACCCCAACGGCGCATCAAGCCCCAGCCGGGATTTGCAGTACTCCGGATCCTCCCAGGCCTTCAGTGTGCATAACACTTGCGCGGCAAATGCTTCGTGGATTTCGTAGTAGTCGAAATCCTGCAAGGTCAAACCATTGCGCGCCAGCAAGCGCGGCACCGCATACACCGGGGCCATCAGCAGCCCTTCGGCGCCGTTGACGAAGTCCACCGCCGCCGCTTCGCCGTCGCGCAGATACGCGAGGATCGGCAAGCCACGTTCTTTGGCCCATTCTTCGCTGCCCAGCAACACCACCGATGCGCCATCGGTCAGTGGCGTGGAGTTGCCGGCGGTCAGCGTGCCCTTGGCGCTTTTCTCGAAGGCCGGTTTCAGGGTCGCGAGCTTTTCCAGGGTCAGGTCCGGGCGCAAGTTGTTGTCGCGGGTCAGGCCGAGGAACGGAGTCATCAGGTCGTTGTGCCAGCCTTCGCTGTAGGACGCGGCAAGTTTGTGGTGGCTTTCGAGTGCCAGTTGATCCTGTTCTTCGCGAGGAATGTTCCAGGTCTGCGCCATCAATTCGCAGTGTTGGCCCATCGACAGGCCGGTGCGCGGTTCGCCGTTGCGCGGGAATTCGGGGATCAGGTGTTTCGGACGCAATTGCAGGAAGGTCTTGAGCTTGTCGCCAGTGGTCTTGGCGCGATTGGATTGCAGGAGAATCTTGCGCAGGCCTTCACTGACGCTGATCGGCGCGTCAGACGTGGTGTCGACGCCGCCGGCAATGCCGCAATCGATCTGGCCGAGGGCAATCTTGTTCGCCACCAGCAACGCGGCTTCCAGGCCGGTGCCGCAGGCCTGCTGGATGTCATAGGCAGGCGTTGCCGGCGACAGGCGCGAGCCGAGCACGCATTCGCGGGTCAGGTTCATATCCCGTGACAGTTTCAGCACCGCCCCCGCGACCACTTCGCCCATGCGCTGGCCATGCAGGTTGTAGCGTTCGATCAGGCCTTCAAGGGCGGCGGTGAGCATCACCTGATTGCTCGCGGTGGCATACGGCCCGTTGGAACGGGCGAATGGGATGCGGTTGCCACCAATGATCGCGACGCGGCGCAGCTGACTCATGAAAAACTCCTTGTGAAATATCCAGTCTGAAAATCGGGCACTGAAAATCCCGCCGGGCCCCAAAAACACCGGGGGCAAACTACTCTGCTGTTCTAGCGTAGGCCTTATTGCGTGGATCGAACGATTGATTGCCTTTCGCAGTCCACACTTTGAACCCCATCTTCTGGAGAGCGTTCCATGTCTGACCGCTATATCGACTTCGCCAACTCGTCCATCGGCCACCGTCTGGTCGGGGCCCTGGGCCTGCCGTCGCCGGTGCGGCTGGAACGCTGGCAGGCCGGGCGCCTGCGGCCGGTGGAGGGTGCGCTGCTGATCGGCGGCGGGCCGCTGGCCGAACGGGTCAGCGCCTTTGCCAACCGGCTGACCGATGCCATTTATCGCTACGGCGATCAGCCAGCGACCGCCACCCAATGGATTCCCGGCCATGGCCCGAAACTCAAGGCGGTGGTGTTCGACGCCAGTGAATTGCAGCACACCGACCAGCTCAAGCAACTGCGCGAGTTCTTCCAGCCATTGATGAAGAACCTCGACAGCAGCGCGCACCTGGTGATCCTCGGCCGCGCCCCGGAAACCCTGCGCGAACCTTTCGCCGCCAGTGCTCAGCGGGCACTTGAAGGTTTCTCCCGTTCGTTGGCCAAGGAGTTGCGCAGCGGCGGCACGCTGCAATTGATCTACGTGGGCGAAGGTGCAGAGGATCAACTCGAAGGGCCGCTGCGGTTTTTCCTCTCGCCGAAAAGTGCATTTGTCTCCGGGCAGGTGATTCGTCTGAATCCTTGCGCCACGCCAGTGACCGACTGGACGCGCCCGCTGGCCGGGCGCAAGGCGCTGGTCACCGGCGCGGCGCGGGGTATCGGCGCCTCCATCGCCGAGACGTTGGCCCGTGATGGCGCCGAGGTGATTCTGCTCGACGTGCCGCCGGCCAAGACCGATCTGGAAGCCCTGGCCGCGCGCCTCGGCGGGCGCGCCATCACGCTCGACATCTGCGCCGAGGACGCCGCCGCGCAGCTGATCGAACAGTTGCCGGACGGCCTCGACATTCTGGTGCACAACGCTGGCATCACCCGCGACAAGACCCTGGCCAACATGACGCCCGAGTTCTGGGACGCGGTGCTGGCGGTCAATCTCAATGCCCCACAAGTGCTGACCAAGGCGCTGCTCGACAGCGGCACCCTGCGCGATAACGCGCGGGTGATTCTGCTCGCCTCGATCAGTGGCATCGCCGGCAACCGCGGGCAAACCAATTACGCAGCGAGCAAGGCCGGGCTGATCGGACTGGCCCAGGCCTGGGCACCGACGCTGCTGGAGCGTGGCATCAGCATCAACGCCGTGGCGCCGGGTTTCATCGAAACCCAGATGACCGCGCACATTCCCTTTGGCCTGCGCGAAGCCGGGCGGCGCATGAGTTCGCTGGGCCAGGGTGGCCTGCCACAAGACGTCGCCGAAGCCGTGGCCTGGCTGGCGCAACCGGGCACCGGTGCCTTCACCGGACAGGCATTGCGGGTCTGTGGACAAAGTGTTCTGGGGGCTTAGGCATGAGCATCGAATGGCACACGTTGCACCGCGAACCGAGTCTGCCGGGTTTGTATGTCCGGGCCGCGACCCGGCGCAAAATCACCGGCACCCGTTTGCCCGACAGCGGTCTGCGCTGCGGGGTCGACATCGACGGCAAGCGTCTGGCGGCTTATCGCAAGGTCTGCGGTTTTGCCGATGACGGTCTGCTGCCACCAACTTATCCACATGTCCTGGCGTTTGCGTTGCAGATGCAGTTGCTCACGGCCAAAGACTTTCCCTTCCCGCTGCTGGGGCTGATTCACCTGAGCAATCGCATCCGCATTCTGCGGCCGATGGGCGGGATCAGCCGCGCGCAGGTCAGCGTTCGGGTACACAACCTGAAACCACATCCGAAAGGTGCGACCTTCGATCTGCTGACCAGCCTCGACGATCAGCTTGGCCCGCTGTGGGAAGCCGAAAGCCAGATGCTCTGTCGAGGCGTGAAGCTTGAAGGCGAGGCGCTCGAACAGGCGTGGGAGCCCACGCTGCCACTGATGCAGGTGGCGCAATGGAAAGCCCCGGCGGACATCGGCCGGCAGTACGCCAAGGTCTCCGGCGACTACAACCCGATCCACCTGAGCGCCGCCAGTGCCAGGCTGTTCGGTTTCCCCACCGCCATTGCCCATGGTCTGTGGAACAAGGCCCGCACCCTGGCCGCGCTGGCGGATCACCTGCCCAGGGCCAACCTGGAAATCGCCGTGCATTTTCGTAAACCGGTGCGCCTGCCGAGCGAGGTATCGCTGTTCGCCAGCGCGGCGGGTTCCAGCGGTGAGTTGCGTCTTATCGGTGCCGGGGACCTGGAGCACATGGTCGGCCACTGGCAACCGATTGCCTGAATCAATAGGCCGCGCCGATCGTTACCGCGCCCCTCGCGGAGTTCGATCACAACAGAGAAACATGATCAATTGTGTGTATATAACTTAAGTTTCTGCCGCCGTTATCCAGCCCCCGGCCAAACATCAAGCCTTGATTCTCAAGGCTTTTTTTTGCGCGTTTATATCCTCGGCATTAGTCGTTAAGCAGCAAATCACACGCTTATATAAAGGCGTTAATACCAACTTGAGAATGGTGTGGATCCAACCTTGCGACTGATATGAGCACAACGGACGAAGGCATTGCCGGCAACAGAACCGGCTAGCCGTCGAAGACAACGAACGTTGAGACAGGTGCAAGGAATATCCCTCATGAAAACTCAAGTTTGGTGCAAATCAGCAACAGCGCTGGCATTGATCCTCTCACTCGGCCTGGCCGGTTGCAGCAGTGGCGGTGGCGGTCACCACAGCAGTTCCGGCAGCTCTTCGCCAGACAGTTCCACCGCAGGCACTGGCGGGACATCCGGCAGCGGCGGTACAACCGGGACTGGCGGCACAACCGGAACCGACGGCACCACAGTATCCGGTGGGACTGGTGGCTCGGATCCGAGCAATCCGACAAACCCGACCAACCCGACCAATCCAACCGACCCGACCAACCCCACTAACCCGACTACGCCTCAGCCGCTGGTCACCTCAACCCTGGTGCAGGATGTCGGCGGCACCGTTGCCGGCGTCGGCAATGGCGTCGGTCAGGTCGGCGACTCACTCAGTGGCGTACCCGTGGTGGGTGGCGTGGTGCAAAGCGCGGCCAGAACCGCCGGCAATGTGGTATCCACACTGGGCGACGGCATCGGCAACGGGATTGGCAAACTGGCAACCACCGATAACGGCCTGGGCGTCACCGCGTCGGCCGTCGGTGGCGTGGTGCAGGATGTCGGCAACGGCGTGTCTGACCTGAGCGGCAAACTGGCGACCGCCACCGGCAGCGTGCCTGTGGTCGGCGGCGTGGTCACCAAAGTGGCGCCGCTGCTCAACGGGGTGGGTGAAAAAGTCACCATGCTCGGTGACACCCTCAGCACCGCCACTACCACTGGCCCACTCGGCTCGGTGACCCAAGAGGTCGGCAGTAAACTGGTGCCGGTGATTGCCATGGTCGAAAGCACCACGGACAAACTCGGCGGCACCACCGGCCTGGGTGATCCACTGAACGGCTTGCTGCAGAAAGTCGGCAGCACGGTTGACGGTGTGGGCGACAAAGTCACCGGTGCAGGCAACGGCAATGCCCTGACCAACACCGTCGGCGGCGCCCTGAGCAATGTCGGTTCGGCGGTCGGCAAGACCGGCGGGCTGGCGGATAACGGCACCGGTTCCGGAACAGGCGTCGGCGGTGGCCTTGGCAACAATGGTCTGCTGCAAACCGTTGGTGGCGCGGTCGTGAATGTCGGCGCCGGGCTCGGTGCCGGCAACGGCTCACTCGGTTCACCGGGCAATGTCCTGGCATCGGCCGGCAATACTGTGGCCTCGCTCAATACAGCAATCGGTGGTTCGGGTTCACCGATCACCACGCCCACCACACCTCTGGCAACACTGGGCAACAACATAGGCACCGGCCTTGCACCGGTCACCGCCGCCGTCACCAACCTGACTCAGAATGTCGGCGGTGCTACCGGTCTCGGCGCCCCGATTGCCGGCCTCACCGGTCAGGCAGGTGGTGCGGTCAGTAACCTTGGCGGTGCCATCGCCGGTACCAACAGCAACCCGGTCGTGACCGCTGTCGGCAACACCGTCGCCACCGTGGGCAACACCGTCACCGCCGTCGGCGGGCTGGTCAACGGCGGCACCGCCGCTGGCACCGGTGGCGGTCTGGGCGGAGTTCTCGGTGGCCTGACTGGCACCTTGGGCGGCAACAAACGCTGAATTGCACCTGGCCGATTCGACGGCCTAACCTACAGCGCCTACGCTTGGTTGAGGGCGGAAGATTCCCACGAGTCTTCCGCTTTTTTCTTAGGAAAAAACCCGCCAAGTGCTGCGGTTTGAACATGGAGTGTCCTATGCGCGTTATGGCATCCCTGCTGTTCCTCAGTCTCAGTTCCGCTGCCCTCGCCGACACCCTTCCCAGCTTTCTCAACAGCAACGAAACCATCCGCAACCTGCCGGTGCCGAATCTGCCCGCCGACGCCTACCGTCCGAGCGCCGCCCCGCTGCAAGTTCCGGAACCCGGTGCCGCGGCTGCCGAGCCGTTGATGATGGGCACGAAGATCAACCTGAAAACCGTGCAGATCGAAGGCGGCACGATTTACCCGCTCAACGAACTGGCAGAGATCTACAAACCCCTGATCGGCCACGAAACCAGCCTCGCCGATCTGATTGAAGCGACACGCAACATCACCCGTCGCTACCAGAACGACGGCTACCTGCTGTCCTACGCCTTCCTGCCGCAGCAGACTTTCGACGACGGTGCCGCGCGAGTGGTGCTGGTGGAAGGTTATGTTCGGGATGTTCAGGTCCAGGGCGATATCGGCCGGGTCAAGGGACTGATCGACAGACTGACGGCGAAGATCCAGGCTGAACGCCCGCTGACCCGCAAGACCTTCGAACGCTACACCACGCTGATGACCCGCATCCCCGGCGTCACGATCCAGGCTCAGGTGCCGCCACCCGGCACCACCGACGGCGCAACGACCCTGATCGCCCAGGCCAGCCGAAAACCGTTCACCAGCACCCTGAGTACCACCGAAGACAACCGCAACGGCACCCAGGCCTTGCTCGGCGTCAGCAGCAACTCACAGACCTCGATGGGCGAACAGCTGAGCCTCAGCGGCCTGTTTCCGCCGGGCGATGACCACGAGCATTACTATCGCCTGGACTACAGCCAGTTCCTCGATGACGAAGGCACGCAACTGAGCCTGTCCGCCTCACGTTACCGCGCCGACCCCGGCACCAACGTGCTTCTGAACAACGGTCTGGAACTCAAGCCGCACCGCGAAAACGACCGTTACTCCATCGGTTTCAGCATGCCGCTGATTGCCGCCTCCAATGAATTGCTGACGGCCGGCTCGCGCCTGTACGCGGTCAACGACAAGACCCGCTACAACGTCATCGGCTATCCACTCAGCGCCGAAGAACGCACCGACATCCGCGCCCTCGCCTTCGAAAGCGACTGGCGCAAGGCCGATGCCCGGCAACTGCGGATTCTCAGTGGCGGGGTTTATCAAGGCTTCGACAGCATGGGCGCGCACACCAACAACAGCGCCATCGACCTGCATTTCTTCCGTCTGCGACTGTCGGGGGTACAGAGCGACAAGTTCTTCGACAACTGGCAAGGCGTGCTATCAGGGGCGTTGTACTGGAGCGACGACACCCTGCCCGACAGCGAGCGCGCGGTGTTCGGCGGGCAGAATTTCGGTCGTGGCTACCCCGACGACCAGGCGTCCGGCGACAAGGGCTGGGGGGTGGCTTACGAGATCAACTACAGCTTCAACCGCGACGGCAACTGGGTGCGCATCCTGCAACCCTACGTGGTGCTCGATCGCTCGCGCAGCTGGTTCAACCAGTTGCCGGTACAGGCCAACAGTCTGTCTTCGGCCGCGGTGGGCCTGAGGTTCGGCGATGCCAAGTACTACAACATTGCGCTGGAGGCGGCCAAACCGATGTCGGATGAAGCGCTGGATACGTTCAATCGCCGGCCGCGTTACAGCATCAGTTTCAGCTATCAGTTGTAAGTCGCTGTCGCAGGCCACTCCGGTGGCCTGCGAAGCACGACTACTGCTTCTCGATCTTCCCGCCCGCATCCGGGTCATAGAAATCGGGAATTTCATATTTGTATTTCTTCAGCCAGCGCTGCATCGCCAGTTCTCGCTCGGTGGCCGTGGCCGCTTGCGGGTCAGGGGACGCGGCCTTGTTGCGGCTTTGCAGCAACAGCCAGCCTTCGGTTTCCTGCTGCTGGGCCGATGCCGGGCCGGCGTCGATGGCGAAGGCAGCGAGCGGCAGGCTCAGCAGGCTCAGGCAGCACAGGGTCTTGAACGTGTTCATGGCGCCTCCTGGAGGTTCACTTGATCGTCGCCGGTTGCGGGTCAGCCACCACCGCAACCTGATTGCTCGCGGCGGGTTTGGCCGGCACCGGAGCCTTGAGTTTTTCCGCGCGCTCCTGGGCATCGGTGAACTGTTCCGGGGTCAGGTGCGCGCGGCTGACGACTTCGGCGGCTTGTTGCCAGTTGTTCTGGTAGATCAACAGGGTGACCAGATTCAGCGTCGCCAGTTGATTGTTCTGCTTCAACTCGATCGCCGTCAGAAACTCGAACCGGGCGTCCTGGAGTCGCAGCTGATTGAGGTACACCACGCCCAGATCGTTGCGGATGTTTTCGTTGGTGGGCGCCAGTCGCACCGCCCGTTGCAAGTGGGCCTGCGCCTGACCGTTGTCGCCACGGGCGGCATACAGCTGGCCCAGGCCATGTTCGGCGTCGGCGCTCAGACAAGTACCGAGCAGGCCGCGATACAACGGCTCGGCTTCACTGCGCCCCAGCAGACGATAGACCCTGGCCTTGCGCAGCCGCACCTCGACGAGGTTGTCGGGCAGGCTTTGCAGGTTGGCCAGGCTGGCGTGCAGCTTGCCGTCGTTGGCCAGGTCATCGACCAGGTTCAGCGACAGCTCCTGCTCGGAACTCAGCTTGCTGCAACTGGCCGGCGCCAGCATCGTCGTCCACGGCGCCTGACCGTCCGTTGCGCAACCGCCGAGCAGCAACAGACTTGCCACAACCATCAGTGCTTTCATCAAATGCTCTCCATCGCCAGTGTCAGGACGCAAACGCCCGAGTGATTGCGGTAAAACCGGGGCCCGCCAATACAATCAGCAAGGCCGGAAACAGGAACAGCATCATGACCACCGACATCTTCGCCGACATCTTCGAGATGTATTCCTGCAAGCGCGTCAGGCGGCGGTCATCGAGCAGTTGCTTGAGCGCCAGCAGCGATTTCATTGCCCCGCCGCCCTGCTGAATCAGCTGTTGCAGGATCACGCTGGTGTCGGTGAACTCATCCACTGCCAGCATCGCCGCCGCCTTGTTCAGTTCCTGGCCGAGTTCCAGACCCGAGTCGACACGCGCCAGAATCAGGCGCAGTTCGCTGGTCAGTTCCGGCAGCAGCTTTTGCCCCTCGATGCTGAGCACGCGCAAGGCCTGCTCGACGGCCATGCCGGACTCGAACAGGATCCGCAGCAGAGGAATGAACGTCGACACTTCCACCGAAATGATTTTCTGCCGACGGCCAGCGGCATACGCCAGCAGGCGTTTGGGCAGCAGATAGCCGGCGCCGGTAGCGATCATCGGTACCAGCCAGCCGTTGGGGGCCTGGGGGAAAAACACTTCCTGCAAGAACAGCCCAAGGCCCAGCGTCAGTAACGGCGTGCCGATCTGGCAGGCGGCAAACAGCGAGCGTTCACTGGCCCGGCGCCAGCCAAGGCGGCTGAGCAGGGTCTGGGTTTCGCTGTCCATGCTCACCGAGCGCTGGCCGAAGCGGCTGTTGCCCAGCGCTCGCAACCAGGTGCGCAAGCGGCTTTCACGCACCAGATGGCCCTGTAGGCGCTGGTTGACCTGACGCACCCGACGGCGCTCGGTCAACAGGTGGCTGCCGACCAGCAGCAGGGCGCCGAGCAACAGCATGAGACTGGCCAGCATCACCATGTCAGACACTCCTCAACATGCGCCACAGCGCCAGGCAACCGAGCACCTGCAGCACTACCGCGATAATCAGCATCGTCTGGCCCCCGGAGTCGTTCCACATGCCGAGCATGTAGCCGGGATTGGTCAGCATGAAATAGCTCACCAGGATCAAGGGCAGCGATCCGAGCACCCAAGCGGTCATGCGGGTTTCGCCGGTCAGGGCGCGCAGTTGGCGGGCACCCTGGTCGCGCTCGCGAATCAGTTTGATCAGGTTCTCCAGCAATTCGCTGGCGTTGCCGCCGTAGCGATGATTGACCTTCAGGCCCAGGGCGAACATGCGCAGTTCATCCTGCTCGTAGAGTTCGGCGAAATCGCTCACCGCGTCCGGCAGGTTGACCCCCAGCTGCACGTTGCGCTGCACCCGGCCCATCGCCGACTTCAACGGATCGTCACTGGTTTCGATGCCGCCCATCACCGCGTCGCTCAGGGTCCGGCCGGACTTGAGGCTGCGCACGGTGTGGTCCAGCAACTGCGGCAGTTGTTCGATCATGCGATTGAGCCGGCGCCGGTACAGCCAGGCGATGTACAACCGCAGAATCAGGGGCGGCGCTAGCATCAGGATCAACAGGCCGATCCATTCGGCCATCAGGTAACCCAGCATCATGGCCAGGACCCACAACGCCAGCCATAACCCGAAGTGCTCGCTCGGACGGCCGAGACCCGCCCGCAGAAACATCCGCTCCAGCCCCGCCCAGGAGGATTTTTCGACCGCCGCCTGCGGTTGCCCGGCGGCCAGTCGCGTCAGCACCCGTTCATTGGCGGTCTTGCGCACACCATGCAGGAACAGGCGAATCGACAGCCCCAGCATCAGCAGGCAAATGACGATCAGGATCACCGGTCCGATCATGACGAAGGCTCCATGCGCTCAGCCCAGACTCGACTCGTGCCGTAACTTGTCGCCGGCCGGGTTGACCGCTTCACGCAGGAAGCCGAAACCGGTGCGTCGATCAAGACGGAACAGCGTGTTGGTGACATAAACGTCTTCACGCACACCGACCACCTCCACCACTTCGCTGACGCAGCGGCGGCCATCGGGCATGCGGGTCAACTGGATGATCACGTCGAGCGCCGCGCAGATCATCTGGCGCAGGGTGCGTTCGGCCACGGTGCGCCCGGTCAGACCGACCAGAGTTTCCAGACGCAGCAACGCATCCTGGGCATTGTTGGCGTGCACCGTGCTCATCGAGCCGTCGTGGCCGGTGTTCATTGCGGTGAGCACGTCGAGCACTTCGACACCACGGATCTCGCCGAGAATGATCCGGTCCGGGCGCATCCGCAGGGCGTTGCGGATCAGATCGCTGGCCTTGACCTCGCCATGACCCTCGGCGTTCGGCGGCCGGGTTTCCAGACGCACCACGTGCGGGTGGCCGAGCTGCAATTCGGCGACGTCTTCGATGGTCACCAGCCGTTCGTGGGGGTTGATCAATTGGCTGAGGATGTTCAGCAACGTGGTCTTGCCGGTGCCGGTGCCGCCGCTGATCAGGATGTTGCAGCGCTTGCCCACGGCGTCCTGGAAGCAATCGAAAATCGCCAGATCGATGGTCTGCATGGCGATCAGGTCGCTGCTCTTGAGCATGTCCTTGCGGAATTTACGAATCGACAGGCACGGGCCATCGAGGGCAATGGGAGGAATGATCGCGTTGACCCGGCTGCCGTCGGGCAGGCGTGCATCGACCATCGGCGAAGACTCGTCCAGCCGTCGCCCGAGCGGCGCCAGAATGCGCTGCATGACCCGTTCGACGTGATGCGCATCGATAAAGCGCAGATCACTCTGATGCAGTACCCCGTCGCGCTCGACGAATACCCGGTGCGGGCCGTTGACCAGGATTTCGGTCACGGCGGGATCACGCAGCAACACTTCCAGCGGACCGAATCCGGTCAGCTCGTCGACGATTTCTTCCGCCAGCCGCTCCATCTCGTAACGTGAAATCGCCAGGTGCAAACGGGCAATGTATTCGGCGACCTTGTCGGTGACGAATTGCGCGAGCAACTGCCGCGAACCTTCCAGCAGGTTTTTCCCGGACTCCTCGATGGCATCGATGATGTAGCGATGCAGGACCAGTTTCAGGCCTTCGTGATCACCGTTGCCCGACTGGCCTCGCGCGGGGGCGCCGAAGAGTTTTTCCGGACTCATGAGGTGCCTCGCAACCGGTCGAACCAGGTGGACTTGGGTTTGGTCAGGCCTTCTGAACGATTGACCATGTTTTCGGAGCGTTTGGCCAGGCGTTCGCCAAGCGCCCGCAGGCTCTGGGTGAGTTTTTCCCGGGGGGCCAGTTCAAACAGGCTGACGCCCTGGTTCTTGGCGTTCATGCGCAGCTCCGGACTCAAGGCCAGCACCGCGATCACTTCCAGATTGAAGGTCTTGCCGAGGGTGTCCGCATCCGGCGCGACGTTGCTCAGATAGCGGTCGACCAACAGCCGTCCGTGATCGAGCTTCATGCCTTTTTCCCGCCACAGATTGAACACCGCCAGGTTGCGCCGGCAATCGAGCACATTCTGGTCGGTGTACCACAGCAGCTTGTCGCAGTGGCTGACAAAGGTACGCAAGGCTTCGCTGTCGGGCTGGCCGGTGAGGTTCACGACGATGTGCTGGAAGTGCTGGCGCAAGGCGCTGAGCAGCATGTACAGCTCGGCGGCGCTGGTGCTTTCCAGTGGCTCGTCATTGTCGGCGTACGCCAGAATCCGCAGCCCCGCTTCAGCGCTGGTGAAGGCACTGTCGATCAGCGTGGCGTCGAGCCTTCGCAGGTGGCGCAAGGCATCACCGAAGTGGAACGAGCTCTCCAGTCCCAGCAGTGCAAGGCTGTCGCCACGGGGCAGGCCGAGATCCAGCAACAGCGTCTGCTGTCCGCTTTTTTGCACCACCAGCGCCATATGGTTGGCCAGTAACGCGCCGTCGGAACTGCTCTGCACGCCGTACAAAACGGTCAGGCCACCCAACTGGGCATTGTTGGCCACCGGTGGCAGGCGCTTGCTCAAGCGTCGTACCAACCCGGCCACTTCGCTGGAGCGCGAACCATAGGCGACAAAGTCTCGCGCTCCGGCGCGCATGGCGTTGAGCACCAGCTGGTTGTCCATGCCGTCGCCGAGGGCAACGATTGCCAGCATCGGCTTGGCCTCCAGCGCGCCTTCGATCAGCGCGCTTTGGGCCACCACGTGTTCGCGATCGAGACCGACAAACACCAGGCTGGCGAAGGTGACATCCACCAGTGCGAGCAATTCATCGAGGCTGCCGGCACCGGCGCTGACCACTTGGCCCAAGGGCGCGAGGGCGCTTTGCAGCCACTCCAGATCGGTGCTGTTGCGGGTGATGGCGAGAAAGGTCTGACTCAGGTTCTGGCTCATTGGGACAACCCGCTGCGCTTGTCGAAGTTGCCGTTTTCCAGGAAGAACATGCGGTAGAAATTCGGGTCGTAGTTGCGCAGTTTTTCGCCCGGCAACGACGGCAGTTGCGCGTCTGCCGACAACGGCCGCACCAGATGCGGGGTGACGATCATCAGCAGTTCACGCTCTTCGCGCTTGATCTGCGAGCTTTTGAAAAACGCCCCCAGCACCGGGATATCGCCCAGCCCCGGAAACTTGTCGACCTGGGAGCTGTTGGTGGTGCTGATCAAGCCGCTGATGACAAAACTCTCGCCGTCCGCCAGGGAAATGCTGGTGTCGGTGCGGCGGATGGTCAGGGCCGGCACCGTGGTGCCGGCGATCTGCACGGAGTTGCTGAAGTCCAGTTCGCTGACTTCCGGCGCGACTTTCAGGGCGATGCGGTCGTGGCTGATGATCGTGGGCGTCAGCGTCAGGCGGATGCCGAATTCCTTGTATTCGATGGACACGCTGTCGCTACCGGAACTGGGCACCGGAATCGGAATCTGCCCCCCCGCGAGAAAGCTCGCGCTCTGCCCGTTCAGCGCTACCAGGCTTGGTCGCGCCAGGGTGTAGGCGAAACCGCTGCCCTCAAGGGCGTTGATGATCGCCATGGTATTGCCGCCGATCCACGAGAAGTTGAACAGCGAGTTGTCCACCGGCAATCGCGGCTGCGGCACGCCATCGATGGGCGGCAATGTCCCGGGGGAGCCGAACAGGAAATTGCCGCGAGTGCCGATCAGCTTGGCCGAGGCCTGTTTGAGTTTGGTGCGGCTGACTTCGACAAAACGAATGTCGGTCTGCACTTGCGAGGGCAACAGCGCATCATCCGAAGGCAATGCACCGGTGCCGGTCAAGGCCGAGGTGGCGGCGCCCTTGACGAACACCATGCTCTGACGCGGTTCGCCGGAGCAGCCCGTCCAGACCATCAGGCTGGTGGCGCCCGGCGCCATGCCGGTGAGCAGGAACGAGGAACTGCCGTTGGCATGCACGTCGGCGATTTTCGGATCGCCGATGGCCAGGCGCGTGATCGCCACCGGTGATTGCATGTCCTGTTGCCAGCCTTCGTTGATTTCGATCACGGGCGGCAGGCGCCCGAGGGCCGAGCAGTTACTGCTGGCCGCATGAGCCGCGTTAATCGACAGTCCCATCAGCAGCAAGGCCCGGAGCACGGGATTGAAGGTCGGCCAGGAACGACTCTGCATGCACTTGGATCCTTGCTCAGTCATGGATTTTGTTGGTTGATCTGATTGCCGCGAATCACTTCCACCGCAGGCCGTATCGCCCCCGCGTGGTCGCCGCTCGGCGGCGCTTTCGGCGCAGTCCCCAGCGCCAGCTGAGTGAACTGGAAGAGTTGGCTGTTGGCGGCAACCAGTTTGTCCGGTGCCTGGCTTTCGCCGGCCCAATACTTGGCCAGGCGCTGTTCTTCGCTGCTGCGCACCGCCAGGCGCAATGTCCCGACCTGAGTGGCGAGCATCATTCGACTCAGCAGTTGTTCGGGCACCGCCAGCACCACGGTGCGCGCGGCAATCCGGCGCTGATCCTGTTTGATCTTGTCGTCGGCACTCAACGCGGGGGCGGACGGTTGACCGTCATTGGTCAGGCCGTATTGCTCGCCGACACCGAGCACGCGCATGGCCGGCACCACAATCTGCGCCGACTGCTGCGGGTTGCTGGCGTCCTGGCGCAGGAACAGCAGCACATCGACGTAATCCCCGGGAACCAGTTGCCCGGCCGCGCCGATGACTTCATCGACCGACACCGCCAGCGCGCGCTCATCGCGGTGGATCATGCGCGCCAGTGTCCCACCGGCCTCGAAGCTTTCATCGTTGAGCCAGGTCCCGGCACTCAGGTGGCGCCACGGCGTGCGGCCCACGGCCTGCTCGATGGTGCCGAGACTGCCGGCAGGCGCACTGCGCAGTTTTTCAACAGCCAGGTCGGCGGCGGTGAGGGGGGTGAACGGCGGGACGTCATGCACCAGGACCACCACTGGCTGGCGGGTCTGGTCTTCGGCGGCAGCGACGGTTTTTTCGACGGTGACCACCGCCGGCACGGGTGCCTCGGCAACCGGAGCAGGTTGCCGGCTGAGCACCAGGCCCCAATACCCGACAACAATGGCCCCCAGTAAAAGCACGGCGGCAAGGCCCATGGTGACACGACTGTTCATGACGGCTCTCCCTATCCTGCTGCACTACCAGCCCGCACTTCCAACCAAGGGAACATCGCAATCAGGCAGCTATGAACATCCAACTATTTCGCTATTTCCACGCTAGCTGAAACAAGCCAAAACGCCATTACTGGCGGGCAAATAACCTACGAAAGTATGGGTGTTGGCCAATTAGCAGTCGAAATACCGGAAATGACGAAGCGACTAATCCTTTGTGATTAGTTCGTTCTTACAGTTGTTGGGAGGGAGTTTGTTGACAATGCTCAAATGGCACGGTGGAACCTTGCCGCTGTCGCGTGACATCAGCGCCAAAGGCGCGAAGGAGTAGACGTATGTTTCGTATGAGTCTCGACTATCTGGCGGCCAGGGTGCGGCTGTTCCTCAAGAGCGATGAAGGAGCATCGGCTATCGAGTACGCGATTGTGGTAGCCATGGTGGCGGTGGTGGTCGTGGTGTTCGTCTCCCCGATGGGCACCAAGGTCTACAACATCTTCAGCACGATAATGACCTCGCTGAATGGTACGGTTCCGACCAAACCCACCATCCCCTGACCGAGTCCTTCTCTCCATCCATGCCTGCCGGCTGCCGAGAAAAAAGCGCGCAGGCATTGCCCGCCCATTGTCTTTCCGGTGCCCGGCAGCCCCTGGCATGTAAGGAGAACTCCCATGCTCTTTGAATACTTGATGATGCGTGCCCGGTTGCTTCTGACGAGTACCGAAGCCGCGTCGGCTATCGAATACGCGATTGTGGTGGCAATGGTCGCGGTGGTGGTCGTGGTGTTCGTGACGCCGGTTGGTGGCAAGGTGTTCGCGATCTTCAACAACATCCTCGTGGCCCTGGGCGGTTCGTCACAGAATGCGCCGACGCAGCTGCCCTGACTCGATGGTTGGTAAATCTCACACTACACTCGGACCCACCTTCAGTTTCTCAGGGATTGCCCCATGACTGCTTCCTCACTGCCCCGCCAACAGTTGCTTCTGGTTGACGACGAAGAGGACGCATTGCTGGAGCTGGCGGAGTTGCTGGAGGGCGAGGGCTTCGTCTGTCATACCGCGACCTCGGTGAAGCTCGCCCTGCATCACCTGACCCGCCATCCCGATATCGCCCTGGTGATCACCGATCTGCGCATGCCGGAGGAAAGCGGCATGTCGTTGATCAAGCGCTTGCGCGAACACACCTCGCGCCAGCATCTGCCGGTGATCGTGACATCGGGACATGCAGACATGGAGGACGTGAGCGACATGCTGCGGTTGCAGGTGCTGGACCTGTTCCGCAAGCCGATCTATCACGTGCGTTTGCTGGAAACCCTCGACAACCTGTTTCCAAAACCGAAGGTGAATGCCGGGTAGAGCGATTACCCGGCAGTCTGTCTCAGTGTGCGGTCACTCGCTGACGCAAACCGGAGTTACCCGGCGACAACGCCAACGCCAACTGCGTGCGGTTATGCATGTGGGTCAGGCGCAACACCTGCGAAACGTAAAGCTTCACGGTGTTCTCGGTAATGCCCAACTCGCACGCGATCTGATAATTGGTCTGCCCCTTGCCCACCAGGCGTGCCACGTCCAGTTGCCGTGGCGACAGCTGATTGAAGATCGCCGGGATCTCCAGTGCATCGGCCTCGCTCGGCACCTCGTTACTGACGGGCGCAGGGCCGCGACGAACCTTGTCCAGATCCTGATAAAGATCATCGATGGACGACGACAGGTCCTGAAGCTTCTGATTCAGATGCCCCAGTTGCAGGGTTTTCTGCCGTTCCTGCAGCACCACCTCCTGACGCTGCAGACCCTCCAGCAACTCGTCCAGATTGACCGGTTTCTGGTAGTAGTCGGCAATCCCGGCGCGCAACGCCTTGATCACGTCCTGCTTGTCGGCGCGGCCGGTGAGCATGATCGCTTCGAACGCCCGGTGTTTGCCGGCCAGCCGTTGCAGTTCCTGCACCAGCTGAATGCCGTCCATGTCCGGCATGTGCAGGTCGCACAGCACCAGACCGATCGCGGTGTCGTCAGTAAAACGCTCGATCGCCTCTTTGCTGGACTCGCACGGAACACAGCGGTAGCCGCTGCTCTCGAGAAATTCACAGAGTTCTTCGACGATCAGAGGCTGATCATCGACAACGAGGACTTTTACCGCAGATGTAAGCTTGTTCACGTGCCACTCCATGCCCGGGCCAAAACTGACCATTCCTGTACTGTCAGCCGTTGGCCGTATAACCAGTACCTTTGAAAGTAGACGCACTTTCCGACTATGTACATAAGACTAGTGGCGTTTAGCGACTAATGGATCCAGGGTAGTGCAAGTAAAAACCCGATCAGCACGAACGGCGCAAATGGCAGCTTTTTTGACATCGATGGCGCCATATATCGAAGACGATGCCTAAGCCCTTGACTCATATGCAGCCAGACTCTTGGCGCCAGTAGAATCCAGATCAGGCTCGCCGCGCCGGCACCGATAAAAATCCCGAGCAGCGATGTGCCGTCCGTCGCAAGGCCAAGAGCTGTCATTAATTTCACATCGCCGGCGCCCATTCGCCCCATGAAATACCCGGGCAACGTGAACGCCAGCGCCACCAGGCAAGCCCAACCGCCCTGCCCCGCTTCGGCGCCCATCCAGGTGGTGCCGAAATACACCAGATAGACCAGCGCCAGGGTACCGACCCCCAGGGTCAGGGCATTGGCAATCCGTCGTTGCCGGGCATCCTGTGCCGCGCAGACCGCCAGCCAGATCAGTAGGACAAGACTTTGCATCCGGTAAAAACCGTCCGTTTTTGCTGAATGATTCTATGCTGATACTACGCAGTGACTGTCAGGGTAGACGCACGGATGAAAACCGGCTCTCGGAAGGCGCAAAAAGGTGCGGTGGCGATCGAGTTCGCCCTGGTATTCGTGATCTTTTTTGCGGTGTTTTACGGCCTCGTCAGCTACAGCCTGCCGTTTGTGTTGATGCAGACGTTCAACCAGGTCACGGCCGAAGCGATACGCCGCGCCGTAGCGGTCGATCCCACGATCCCCAACTATTCGACCGTGCTGGTCAGTACCGCCAATGCTGCGTTGACCCAGCAATTGTCGGTGCTGCCGTCGTCACTGAATGTGGTGGTCGGCACTGATACGTCAGCGGTCTATGACCCGACACTTGGCACCCTCACCGTCAGCGTCAATTACCCGGTCAGCAAACTGAATCAGGTCATCCCGTTTCTGGTGTTGCCGGGCGTCGGCACTGTGCCCAGCCTGCCCACCAACCTGACCGCCATCTCGAGCCTGAAATTTTGACCCCGGGTGACAACCTGCTCGGCCGCCTGATGAAGCGGGGCATGCTCGCCAACGATTTGCCGGACGTGCTCGGTTCGCCTTTGACGGGCCTGCATATCCACCTCGACAGCGAAGGCGGCGTGTTGCAAATGGCCGGCCCGCTGCGCCTGCTGCTGGCGCAACAGACGCCCCGTGACAAACCGTTGCCATTGCACGACTACCTGCTGCCTCACAGCACGCTGGCCATCGAGGGCCGGCCGCTGGACTGGCAAGGGCAACTGCTGGATCTGGATTTCCCAGGCCTGAGCGACCAGACCCTGCACCTGCGAGGCTGGGTCCAGCCGCTGGGCAGTGGCTGGCTGCTGCAACTGATGGACATTGCCGACCTGTTGCTCGAACGCCAGCAATCACGTCAGCGCGAAGCGTGCCATCTGATCGCCGAGCAGATCAGCAAACAGTTGCGCAGCTGCAGCCTGGGACGATTGCCGATGCTTGTCAGCGAACAATTGCAAGTGATCGCCCAGCGCTGGCAGATCCCGTGCCTGGCACTCGCGCTGCTCGATGAACAGGAACAGGGCTGGCTGATCCACCAGCAATTCCACGCCCATGACGCACCGGCGCTGTGGCATGACGGCCAGCGTCTGGGCACGCCGCTCGACAGCCTCAATGGCACCGGCCCGCAGCGCCTGGGTGCGCATTACGGCCAGTATGAACACTCACGGGTCCAGGGCCTGTTCGGCAATGCCGAAGGTTTCGCCGTGCCTTACAGCGATGACCGAGGCGTGATGGCGTGGTTGCTCTGCGGCTTTTATGCGGTGGACAAGACCGCGCCGTATCTGACCGATCGCGACTGGCTGATGCTGGCCGGCGCACTGGCGGGGCCGCTGCTCGGACGCCTGCGTGAACAGCAACATCAGCTGCAACTGGAGCGATTGGAATCCTTGCAGACATTGCTCGGCACCGGCTGGTGGGAAATCGACAATGGCGAACAAATTCACCTGGCTCCGACGCTGGCCACCCTCCTGCAACAGGACAGGCTGACACTGACGCTGGAAAACTGGCTGATGCTGATCCACCCCGCTGACCGCGAAGAAGTCCGCAGCCGCCTGCAAGCCCTGCAACTGCACGGGGAAATCCTCGACCTGTGCGTGCGTTTGCATCATCCCGACGCCGGTCAGATGCCGGCATGGTATCGCCTTCAGGGACAAGTCACCGGCACCGGCGATCACCGCCGGCTGGTGGGTTTCATGCTCGACATCAGCGACATCAAGAACCAGCAGCAACTGGCCGCTGCAGCCCATGCGCGGCTGGACAACCTGATCGCCAGTTCTCCGGCGGTCATTTACGTCCAGCACTACGTCGAAGGGGCCTTGCTGCCAGCGTTCTTCAGCGCCAGTCTGCAACCGTTAATGGGCTGGAGCCTGGAAGACTGCGACGCCAGCGCGCTGGCAGAGCGGATTCATCCAGATGACCGGGCCCTGTATTTCGAACGGACCCGACAACTGCTGCGCGAAGGCTCGGTACGCGCCCGTTATCGGTTGCGCGACAGTCGCGGCGATTATCACTGGCTGCTCGACGAAGCCCGGCTGTTGCGCAATGACCTCGGCCTGCCGGTGGAGGCCGTCGGTTTGTGGCTGGACGTCACCGAAGCGACGCTGGCCGCCGAACAGGTCAGACAGAGTGAAGAACGCTACCGGATTCTGGTGGAAGACTCGCCGGCGATGATCTGCCGCTATCGCCCGGACCTCATTCTGACGTTCGGCAACCGGCCGCTGGCGACGTACTTGGAATGCGCCCCGGAAGCCCTGGCGGGCGTCGATCTGGGCAGCTGGATGTCCGACGTTCAGCGCGCCGCCTTCGTTGAGCACCTGGCGTTGCTGACCCCGCAATCACCCGTCAGCACCGCGGAAATCAACCTGCAATTGCCGGGGCGCGAACATGCGTGGTGGGTGTGGTCGGATCGCGGGGTGTTCGATGAGCACGGAAAACTGATCGAAGTGCAGGCGGTGGGCCGCGACAACACCGAAGTGCGCCGCTCCCAGCAGCAACTCACGCAAAGCGCGAAAATGGCCACCCTCGGCGAAATGGCCACAGGTCTCGCCCACGAAATCAATCAGCCGCTGAACGTCATGCGCATGGCCATCGTCAACGTGCAGAAGCGCCTGAGCAACGGCGATGTGCAGATCGATTACCTGACCGACAAACTCAATCGCATCGACGCGCAGGTCCAGCGCGCCGCGAAAGTAGTGGACCACATGCGGGTGTTCGGCCGCCGTTCCGAGATCGAGCAACAACTGTTCAACCCGGCCAGCGCCATCGAAGGCACGCTGTCGCTGCTGGCCGAAGGCATGCGTGGCAAAGGCGTGGATTTGCGCATCAGTGAAACCGCGTTCGAGGTTCAGGTACGCGGTTATGTCGATCAGCTTGAGCAGGTATTGATCAACCTGATGGTCAACGCTCGGGATGCGTTGCTGGGCAAGCGTGAGTCCGATTCAGCGTTCAAACCGTGGATCTCGATCTATGCCGAGCGCGACGAGCAGAAAGTAAGACTGTGGGTCGAGGACAACGGCGGCGGTATCGACTCGCGACTGCTGGAGCGGATTTTCGAACCGTTCTTCACCACCAAACCGGTGGGTGTCGGCACCGGTCTGGGGTTGTCGGTGAGTTACGGGATCATCGACAACATGGGCGGTCATCTCAGTGTGCGCAACTCGGTGGACGGCGCACGGTTCTGCATCGAACTGCCGATCGCCCCCGACGACTAGATCACCAGATACGCCTTGCCGGTCTGGCCGCAGGTCATGTTGGCGCCGACGTCGACATCCATCAGATTGATCCCCAGCCCGCTGAGCAAATTGTTGAGCAGCGGGTCGAGCAGCGGACTCACGAGGTTGGTAATGAGCGGCTGCAGGATCGTCGTGACGCTGCTGATGAGACCCGCCACGCCAGCGACAACGGCGCCAAGGGGATTGCTGCCGACCGGTTGGTAGACAATCAGATTGATCCCGGCGAGGGTGCTCGCCAGGCTGTTGACGATGTTGCTGGAGGGCGCAGCGGAAATCACGCTCGGCGGCAGTTTCAGGTTTGGCGGCGTGGCGAACGGCGTGCCGCTGGAAAACACCAGATCCTGAGTATTCTGCGCCACGCTGGTGTTGACCATGATCGCAATGCCGCCGGCGGCGTATTGAACGTGGGTGCTTGGATCGCAGCCACCAATGCCCAAAATCGTATGGCAGGTCACAATACCCAGGTCCACCAGGGGCAACGGGGTGACCGTGGGCTCGGCAGAGGATGAAAACGCGTTGGTCGGGTCGATCTTGCCCAGTTTGAGGTCGGCAACCGACGTGATGGTGTGGGCCGTCAGGCTTTTGGTGCCGCTATTGTCGGTCGGGCAGCTGTAGTCGGTGACGTAGCTGATGGCGCCGCCGGCATCCAGGCTGATGTCGATTTCCGGTGATGGCAACAACAACGGGTCCATTCGCTCGCAACTGAGACAGACGAGTGAGTTCACCAACGAGACCAGATTCAGGGTCAACAACTGATTGATGGTCGTGGACAGCGTGCCGACCAGCCCCAATACCGCGTTGCTCAGCCCGGCCACCCCGGATAACACCGGCAGATTCACTGAAAGCATCGTGCGGATCTGCGCCGTGCGCACATAAATGCGGTTCGGCCCGGTGGGATTGGCCTTGGCCAGCGCCGGATCACCAATCGCAGAGAACTGCGGCGGCTCGATGACCTTGACCCGCACCGTGACATTCGCCAGCCCCAGCACGCTGATCGGCAAGGTCGCGGCCACCGCACTTTTGCTGTTGGCCAACTGAATCACCCCCTGAACCAGTTGCAGCAATTGCAGATTGGCGTCGAGTCCGGCCGCCGTGGTGCCGGTCTGCAGTTGCAGGATGTCACCGAGCTTTACCGGCGCGGCATTGGTTGCCGCCACTTGCAGCTGGCCCAACGCAGTGATTACGTCGGCTGTCGCGCCATTGAGTTGCACCACCGAGACAGCAGCCTGAATCAGTTGCGTCACCGTGGCCTGGGTATTGAGCAACTGGGTGTAGTTGCCAGCGGCCACGTTGAGGTTGATCGCCAGTTGATTCAGGTAGCTGAGCAGGTTGATGTCGGTGTTGAGCAAGCCGTTCCAGCCCAAGGCCGTCAGGTTGACGTTGCCACCGAGCAACCCGGAAAACAGCGGGTTGAGGATGTTCGACTGGGCGGTGTTGATGCTGGCCAGGTTACTGCGGATATTCAGTTGGGCGACGGTCGGCTTTGGCAGGGCGGCCACCGCCGAGGCGTAGAGCACAGTGTTGAGACTGACCGGCGTGCTACTGAACAGCGCCTGCACGCCCCCGGCAAAACTGGTGGTCACGGTGTGGTTGACCGCGACCTTGACCGCCGCCGATTGCGTGGCATCCACCGTAAAGGTGCGCAGGCCGCTGGCAGCGGTCACCAGCGTTCCGCAATCGACCACGATGACGTTGTTGGCATCGGCGGTAAAACCGTTGCGGGTCGCACTTTGCCCGGCGTAGCTGGCGGCGGTGAGTCCCGGCAGGCAATTGCCGCCACGGCTGACGGCTTCCAGGGCGGCGGTATCCACCAGTCGCTGCAGTTTGCGTTGCTCCATGTACAACCGGCCGGTGTCCACCACCAGCAGCATCAATATCAGTGCCAGGCTGAGGGTGGCAGCCGCCATCAAGCCGATGGCCCCCCGCTGCCGGGCCGGGCCGCCACACTGTGAATGACGCGACATGGCGCACTCCTTTGCCGGCGCACAGCCGGGCGCAACCTCCATGGGTGGGTGTCAGTGTAGACGTGGCACAACGAGACTGCTGGCAACGCGCCATGCAAAAAAAACGGGAGCCCATGGCTCCCGTTTTTTGCACTGGCTTAGCGCGGTGGATAGTTCGACAGGATTCGCGTCACCGTCTCGCGAATGGCGTTGCTGCGATCCGCCGGGTTCGGCGTGCGACTGAGCATCTGTTCATCGCTGCCGCGCCACACCAGTTTGCCGTCCTTGCCGTCGAGCAGATCAACCTGAATGGTCGCCACCTTGTAGGTGATGTTGCGGGTTTCGTTGTACATCGGTGCGCCCCAGTAACCGTTCCACGGGCCACCCCAACCGCCGCCGTAGTTGGTGGTCACCTGTTGCTGGCGATCCTCGACGATCAGGTAGGTCTGCACATTCAAGTCACCTTTGCTGCCCGCAGCGGCCGGACGCAGGCCGCGCTGGTCGAGTTGATCGGCGACAGACTGGCGGATGCGCTGTTCGGTCAGGTCGCTCTTGATCCGTGGGTCGTCGGGACGGTATTGCAGGGCGGGTTCTTTCCAGCTCCAGCTACGGTAGGCGGCAAAGTCGCGGCTGGCGTCGAAGTCATGATTGACCTGGTTCGCGGCGCACGCACTGAGCAGCGCGGCCACGGCCAGTAAAGCGAGACGGCGGAACATGGTTTTTCTCCGGTGGAAGACATGAACCTGGGGAGCTTCTCATTGGCAGGAAGCTAACTGGGAGGATACGCCGACATTGCCTTTTCGACAGCCTCCCGGATCGCATCGGCCCGGTCACTCTGGTTGCCCTGGGTGCCGGTTTCGGCGCTGGCACTCCAGACCGGCTGACCGCTGCCGGCATCGAACAGATCGACTCGAACCACCACGACCAGCTCCTGATAGGTGCGTACGATCGGCACTGTGTTGTACATCCCGTAGCCTCGGCCGTAACGGTCATAACCACCGTATCCGCCGTACCCGTAATCGTCCTGGACCTGGCGCAGTCGGGTTTCCAGACTCAGGTTGGCACTGACAAACAGGTCGGCCGGGCGATTGTCATGCAACGGGCGCAAGCCACGTTGGTCCAGCGCATTGCTCACCGCCTCGGCCACTTGCGCCGAATCCGCCCATGCGCTGCCCGCAGGCAGGCGCCCATTGAGCCACGCCCAACTGCGGTAGCGCCCGTAATCCCTTGGCGGTGCCGGGTAGGCGCTGCGATCGAAGGTGGTCGCGGCTTGCGGTGGTGCCGGCGGCAATGGCCGCGACTGCGCCACATAGGGATTGCTGCCCTGACACGCGGCCAACCCCAGACAGATCAGCAGTAACCCTGAATGACCTTTCATTTCACGCTCCGATCAGATCGGCCGGCAGATCCAGTGCAAGTAACGCCCAAGCCCGGCGAAGCTTGGGTGACGACGGTGGGCGAGCTCCATCTCGAGCAAATCGATCAACTCGGCGCGGGCCTGGAATTCCACCGGCATGTAATCGTGGAAAACCCGCACCCCGCTCTGAGTTTCGACCTGCCACAACCCTTCGAGTTGCGCGGCCAGCTCCCGTGGATCGAGCGGCTGCTGCGGGGTCAGGCTCTGCTTCTCGCCGGCCATGTCGTTCTTGCGCATTTTCTTGAAATGGCCTTTGAGCAGGTTGCGATAAACCAGCGCATCACGGTTGTAGAACGCCAGCGACAGCCAGCCGCCGGGCTTGGTCAGTTGATGCAGCACCGGCAGGATCGCGTGGGGTTCGGCCAGCCATTCGAGCACGGCGTGGCAGATCACCACGTCATAGGGTTCGGTGAGTTGACCGAGCAGTTCCTGCCACGGCGCCTGAATGAACGTCGCGGTCTGCCCGGCCTCGGCGAAACGCTGACGCGCGCCTTCGAGCATCGGTTCAGCCGGCTCGGTAAAGGTCACGTCGTGCCCACGCTCGGCCAGCCACAGCGACATGTGGCCAAGACCACCGCCGATGTCCAGCACCCGCAACGGGCGATCCGGCAGGGCTTCGGCAAGATCCGCCTGCAACACCGCGAGGCGGATCGCGCCTTTGGCTCCGCCGTAGATTTTTTCGGCGAAACGGGTCGCCAACTGATCGAAATGACGGTCGCTCATCAGCTGAACCGCCGTTCGCTGTCGGCGAGCTTGCTGCGCACCACTGCATTCATGTCCAGCCCCAGTTCGCTGCACAGCAGCAACAGATAGAGGACGATATCACCGACTTCCTGGCCGGCATGGGCCAGTTTGTCCGCGGGCAATTCGCGCGACTGGTCTTCGGTCAGCCACTGGAAGATTTCCACCAGCTCGGACATCTCCACGCTGGCAGCCATGGCCAGGTTTTTCGGGCTGTGAAATTGCCGCCAGTCATTGCGGTCGCGAATGGCGTGCAGGCGTTCGGTCAGTTCAACAAGGTTCATCGTTTTCTCCTGAAGGCGTATAGCTTCGGGGGGATGCTGCGCGAAGGCAAGGGGCAGCCACCACCCGGCAAACCCTCTATGCTTGCAGGGAACTCGGCCGCCCCCGGCGCGGCCCAAGGCTCAGCTCTTTCATCAGGATGCAAACATGCAGGTAGAAAGCTTTTTCGAATGGCTGGGCCAGGCGCTCGGCTCGATCATCCGCTTCATCGTCGACGGCCTGAGCGGCCTGTTCAACATCTTGGGCAATGCCGGCGGCAACTTCGTCGACGGGCTGGCGAAGGCCTTGGGCATGGACACTTCGATCATCAGCATCATCGCGCTGATCGTCGGCCTGATGCTGCTGTGGTCGGCGATCCGCGCATTCATGAATGCGTCGATCATTGCGGGAATCATCTGGTTGCTGCTGGGGTTGTGGCTGCTGAGCTGGATCATTCACTGACCCCACCCGCTACAATGCCGCTCCCCAAGGAGCCCGCATGTCCAACCTGATCGCCGACTGGCGCGACCGCCCGACCCATCGCCGGGTCTGGGCCCTCGCCGCCCCCATGATCCTTTCCAACATTTCCGTGCCGCTGGTGGCGCTGGTCGACAGCACCGTCATCGGTCACCTGCCCCACGCCCATCAGTTGGGCGCGGTGGCGGTCGGGGCCAGCCTGTACACCTTTCTGGCCTGGGCCATGGGTTTCCTGCGCATGGGCACCACCGGGTTCGCCGCACAGGCTGCCGGGCGCAGCGATGGTGCGGCGCTGCGGCAAATCCTGCTGCAAGGTCTGTTGCTGGCCATGGGCCTGGCACTACTGCTGGGTGCCGTGGGCGTGCCGCTGAGCGGTGTCGCCCTGCACTTCATGCAGCCTTCGCCGGAACTCAATCAGTTGACCCGCGACTTCTTCCACACCCGCCTGTTCGGGCTGCCGGCGGCACTGGCCAGTTATGCGCTGGTCGGCTGGTTCCTCGGCACCCAGAACGCCCGGGCGCCGCTGGCGATTCTGCTGACGACCAACCTGATCAACATCGTGCTGAACCTGTGGTTCGTCATCGGCCTGGACTGGGGCGTGGTCGGTTCGGCCCGGGCTTCGGTGATCGCCGAATGGAGCGGCGCCCTGCTCGGTCTGGCGCTGACCCGCAAGGCCCTGCGCGCCTATCCTGGGCACATCGTCTGGGCCGCATTGAGGTTGTGGCAGAGCTGGCGACCGCTGCTGGGGGTCAACCGCGACATCTTCATCCGCAGCCTGGCGCTGCAATCGGTGTTTTTCCTGATCACCGTACAAGGCGCACGACTGGGTGACGCTACGGTCGCGGCCAATGCGCTGCTGCTCAATGGCCTGCTGTTGACCGCCCATGCGCTGGACGGTCTGGCCCACGCGGTCGAAGCCTTGTGCGGGCATGCCATTGGCGCCCGCGATCGCCTCGCCCTGCGCCGTTCGCTGGTGGTGGCCGGCGGCTGGTCGCTGCTCGCAAGCCTGGGCTTTGCCGCGCTGTTTCTTTTTGCCGGGCACCTGTTCATAGAGATGCAGACCGATATCCAGAGCGTGCGCGACACCGCGTTCATCTACCTGCCTTACCTTGCCGTCCTGCCGTTGATTGCGGTCTGGAGCTACTTGCTCGACGGTCTGTTCATCGGCGCCACCCGCGCCCGGGAAATGCGCAACGGCATGCTGCTGACGGTCGCTCTGCTGGTGCCGTTCGCCTGGGCGCTGAACGGGCTGGGCAATCACGGGCTGTGGATTTCATTCCTGCTGTTCATGGTGCTGCGCAGCCTGACTCTCGGCACATTGGCGTGGCGACTGCGGCGCAACGACGGCTGGTTTGTCGGCACCGTTCACTGAGGCGATGAAGGGGAGCACCTCACTCCGGATCGTTCTGCCAGCGTCGACGCAGATGGTCGAGCCGCTCTTGCTGGGTCAATCCTTGTGGCGGTTGCATCAGTTCTGCCCGGGGATGCTGCAAGCGTAGCCACAACCAGTCGTCCAGCACGGCCCGCTCGCTGAAACCCAAAGTCAGGCCCTGTTCAACGTGGGAGGACAACGTGCGGTAATCGGTTCCCGTCGATTGGCTCCAGCGCCAGATATGTTGCTCCAGCAGGCAGCGATGCAGGCGCTCACGTTGATGATGGGTAAGCCCCTGTTCAATCTTCAGTGGCTCGATGGCCAGTCCCGGATTTCGCAGCTGTTGCCAGCCCAGGCTGCCGCTCGCCCGGTCGGCCCAGGTGCCGCCGAACCAGCGCAGCCAACTGATCGGCCCGAGCCAGCGGCTCAACTGGCGGGCATCGCAGGCGTCGAAAAAGTAACTGGCGGTCTGCCGGTCGTAGTAACTGAGCAGCGCACGATGATTCAGGCCGACGGAAACCGTCAGCATCCGTTGCAAATGTTCACGCAGTGATTCGCTCGAGGCATCGCTGCCTAGCAGCAGCCCGCACCAGGTCTGTGGGTCTGTGTGACACAACGCCGACAACACCGGGCAATCGCGCAGATCGACCAACAACGGCCCCTGCTCGCACACGGGCTGAAACTCCGTGCCGTCAAAC
Organism: Pseudomonas sp. GW822-FHT03F08; assembly: GCF_058801265.1. Classification (NCBI taxonomy): domain Bacteria; kingdom Pseudomonadati; phylum Pseudomonadota; class Gammaproteobacteria; order Pseudomonadales; family Pseudomonadaceae; genus Pseudomonas; species Pseudomonas sp. GW822-FHT03F08. The sequence continues at coordinate 60,126 of NZ_JBXANC010000004.1, forward strand.
AGCTTCAGGCTCGGTACGCCGGAGAACGCCTGACGCAATACGCTCAACGCCTGCGGTGCATGCCCGACATCCAGCAACAGCCATTGCGCACGCTGCCCCGGCGCCTTGCCACTCATCGTCCATCGCCAGGGCTGAACCCGGCGACCAGTCGGCAGCTGCACACCGACTCCCGGCAGTGGTGATAACTGCCGCCTCCCGGCATCAGACACAGCAGCAGCAAGGGCTCGCCCGTCTTCAGCCATGGCGCCAGGCCTTCACTCGCCAGGGTGTCGGGCAGTGGCGGCGGTTCGTCATCCTCATGGCACTCAGTGGTTGCCGCCGACTGCAGAACACCACTGATCACCGGTTGCTCGGGATCGCCCTCGAGAAAGCTCACCACCACCTCGACGCCTTCACGCAATGACGTCAGCGTCGTATCCGCCAACGCAGGAGCCAATGGCAGCCAGCAGTGGCTGGGTTTTGCCCCTTCGCCCTGATAGAGCCAGTCGAACTGCACCGCGACCGGCCGCGAGCGATCCGGTTGCGGCTCGTCGACCGCCACCACCCAGGCCCGCTGCAAACTGCCCATGCGCAATGCCGAACGTTCGACGACCGGTTCACACGCCTGCAAGTGCTCGCCGGCACAGAGGCGGTTGCTGTAGGAGGGTTCGAGCATCTGATCGGCGCGGTGCTCGATACGGGTCAACAGCCAGTGGGTGTCGCACTCTGCAAACGGCCGCGGGGACAAACTCAGCCACCGACCGCAACGCAGGGTTGGCACATCGGAGTGTCCCTGCGCCGTTCGGGTCCGCAGGGCGTCATCACCGGGCTCTCGGACCCGCTCCCGCATCAGCCAGCGGCGCACCGCCGGCGCACGCCCCTGCGCCGCGAAACTCACCCTCCCCGTTTGCGGCAGCAACGCCGGATCGTCACCGAACACCAGGCAATGGTTCTCGCGCCCATGTTCGAAGTGATAGTGGATCCGCGACTGCGCGCACAAGCGCTGCACCAGTTGCAGGTCCGATTCGCCGTATTGAGTGCAAAACCTGCGTGACGGGTGGTCCGCCTGCAATTCGAACCGGCGCTGATGGCCGCTGATACCGTGCTCCCTGAGCACCTGATCGAGGATCTGCGGCACCGACCGGCCACTGAAGATTCGCTGGCTATGGCGCAGGCCCAGACAACTCAGCTTCGGGCCCAGTCGTGCCCGGCACAATCTGGCGCCATGCCCCTGTTCGTGCTGGACAAGACCCTGCAACTGTCCGTGCACGCCGTTGCCCGAAGGCCCGAAGCACAGACGCGCCGAGCGGTACAGCAGGCCGGCAAGGTCGAGATGAGGGTCGTCGATCAACAGATCGATTTCGAACGAAAAAGGCTCGCTGATCGCCTCGCAACCGGTAAAGGCCAGGACTTCGAGCGGGGCGGACAGACCCGTGACATCGAGACGAAACGACGACTCGTCGGCTGGATCGAACATGGGCGATTCTCTACAGGAGGGGCGGCCGGGGATTCTCGCCGAGAGCCATGGCCGAGTAGAGAGCCGAAGTACAAATTAGGAAATGGCCTACGCGAAAAGCAGACAACATCACTTTTCTTGTGAGGATGAAGGCCAATTCGCTAGCAGAAAAAGAGAAGTCTCATCAGGTCATCCGAAACTTCCGCTGCGTGCGGAACAATTTCAGACAACCTGATGGATTCGGAACCTGACGTCAGGAAGACAGGTAGGAGGAACGGGTCAGACCCAGGCGCAGCGCATCGAGGAACTGGGTACGTTCGGTAGCGCTGATACGGGCACTGGCGCACTTGTCGCGGTAGTGGGTCATCAGCTCTTCCGGCGACAGGTGCACATAGCGCAGCATGTCTTCGATGGTGTCATGAGTTTCGATCCCGGCGTGGTACACGCTGCCGTCGGCGTTCTGGTAGATGTTCACCGAGTCGGTGTCACCGAACAGGTTGTGCATGTCGCCGAGAATTTCCTGATAGGCGCCCACCAGGAAGATACCCAGCAGGTAATCCTCACCTTCATTCAGCCCGTGCACCGGCAGACTGGTCTCGATGCTCTGCTCGTCGACGTATTGTTTGATCTTGCCGTCGGAGTCGCAGGTCAGGTCTTGCAGGACAGCACGACGCAGCGGCTCTTCGTCGAGACGGTGCAGCGGCAGAATCGGCAACACCTGGCCGATGGCCCAGGTGTCCGGCAGGCTCTGGAACACCGAGAAGTTGCAGATGTACTTGTCGGCCAGCTTGTCGTTGAGCTCGTCCAGCACCTGACGGTGCGAACGCTGACGCGCTTTCAACGAGTTGTGCAGGCGACGGCACACGGCGAAGTAGCACTGTTCGGCCAGGGCTTTCTCGGCCAGGGTCAGTTTGCCATCGGCGTACTGGGCAGCCACGTCGCTCATGTAGTGAGTGGCGCGCCAGTAGGTTTCGGTGACCATTTCGATGTCGGTCGGGCCCAGCAGATCAACCAGCCATTGCACGGTTTCCGGCAGCGACTCCTTGTTCTCGATCTGCGGCACGTCGTCGTTGTGCTTCTCGACGTCGGTGACTTGCACCACCAGCATGGCGTGGTGTGCGGTCAGCGAGCGGCCACTTTCAGAGAAAATGTTCGGATGCGGCAGGCTCTGCGCATCGCAGAATTCCTTGAGCATGCCGACCACGACACCGGCGTAGTCGTCCATGTCGTAGTTGATCGAACTGGCATTGCGCGAGTGGGTACCGTCGTAGTCGACACCCAGACCGCCACCGACGTCGATGTGATCGACCGGCAGACCCAGGTTGCGCAATTCGCCGTAATAACGGATCGCTTCCTTGAAGCCGTGCTGGTAGTCGGCCAGGTTGGCGATCTGCGAACCCATGTGGAAGTGCAGCAGGCGGATGCCCTGATCCAGGCCGGCGGCGCGGAATCGCTCGACCACGGACAGCAGTTGCGCGGCCGACAGACCGAACTTGGATTTCTCGCCACCGGTGTCCGCCCACTTCGACGAAGCCAGCGACGACAGGCGAACACGCAGGCCGACCTGTGGCTTGACCTTCAGCGAAGCCGCTTCTTCGATCACCAGACCGACTTCGGATTCTTTCTCGATCACGATGAACACGTTGTGGCCGAGCTTCTGGCCCATCAGCGCCAGACGAATGAACTCGCGGTCCTTGTAACCGTTGCAGACGATGGTGCCGCCCTTCGGTGCCAGCGCCAGCACGGCCAGCAGCTCAGGCTTGGAGCCGGCTTCCAGACCGATGGAGACGTTCTGGGTCGCGATGATGTTTTCGATCACCGCTTCCTGCTGGTTGACCTTGATCGGGTACAGCGCGGTGTACTTGCTCTGGTACTCCAGACGCTCGATGTTGGCATCGAACGCACCGGTCAGCTGACGGACGCGGTCTTGCAGAATGTCGGGGAAACGCACCAGCAGCGGCAAGGACAGACCGCTCTTGCGCAGCTGGTCGACTTGTTCGAACAGGTCGATCGGTGAACTGCTCGGGCCGTTCGGACGAACTTCGACGCGACCGGCGTCATTGATCGCGAAATACCCGGCCCCCCAATGGCGAATCCCGTAAACACTGCGGCTGTCCGCAACTGTCCATTGGCTGCCATCGTCTTTGCGTGTGCGTCGTACGGACATCGAAGTCCCCTATAAAGAAGTCATAGTGCGTCGCCTGATTGCAGGCCGGCGCAGTCTAAAGAATGAAAATGACGGTTCGTCAGCGGGGCGGTAGACCGCGCTGACAGCGTTGAGTTTAGAAACCGGTCATGAACAGGCTCTGTGAAAACCATGGAGACGACGCCGGGACTGATGACAATCAGAGCCGGATCAAGCCGCTGGTGGTTTTCACAGAGGCTGCTAGCCGCCGGACTTCTTCGCCTTGAAACCGTGCTTGATCAACTCGGCCAAGAGTAGCTCGACATGATCGCCCTGGATTTCGATGATCCCGTCTTTCAACGCACCGCCGGTGCCGCAACGTTTCTTCAACGTTGTCGCCAGCTCCTTGAGTGCGTCTTCGGCCAGGGGCACGCCGGTGATGGTGGTCACCGTCTTGCCGCCACGGCCCTTGCTCTCGCGGCGCACGCGGGCAATACCGTCGCCGGCCGGGATCACGGTTTGTCTGCAGATACAGGCGTCCACCGGCTTACTGCATTCCGGGCAATGACGACCTGCGTCGGTGGAAAATACCAGGCCGCCCAGGGCGGCGAAGGATGCGGCTTTTTTGGCCACCGGCAATCCTCTTGGGAGGACAAAGACTGATCGCAGCCTTGGGCAAGGCTATCGACCGCGAAGCCCCACTCAGGCAGGGGCAGCGCTACTGTGCCGGTTGCTCCTGTAAAGCAGGCCGGCACAGCTTGAAAAGGTCGCGCAGTGTAACGGCAAAAACGCCGATTGCTAAGTGCCAATCGGCGCCATTTTATGAGTTCTTTGCGACGTTGCTTTGTTGAGCCTTCAGATAGCGCTTCAAGGCTGCCAGAGAGTCCGGGCAATAAGGCTTTTGCTCGATTTCCAGCATGACCTGGGCGACCGGAATGAAGCGCGCTTCGAGCACTTCTTCCGGCTGCAGGATCAACGGCCCGTCCCACACCGCCGAGAACGCCGAGCACCACAGGCGATTGCCGGTGTCCTCGAAGTAGAAATGGTCGTGGGCCGTCAGCTCGACACCGCTCACCCCCAACTCTTCTTCCAGCTCACGGGCCGCCGACTCGGCGTAGGACTCGTTCGCCTGCACCATGCCGCCCGCCGCCACATCCCAGTAGCCGGGATAAATGGCTTTGCTCAGGGTCCGCCGGTGGACACAGAGTTCACCGGCGGAGTTGAACAGCATGATGTAGGTGCCACGCCCGATCAGCCCGCGCTCGCGCAAGTCGGAGCGCACCAGGGCGCCGAGCAGGTTGTCCTGCTCGTCGACCCAAGCGATCTGTTCGGCATCCGAGGCCGCCCGGTGGGCCGCCTCTCTGGCGTTGTCGCTCATGACTCAGCCCTGATTGAGCAGTTGACGAAGATCGATCACGGCGGCGTTGGCCCGGGAAATGTAGTTGGCCATCACCAGCGAGTGGTTGGCCAGCACCCCGAAGCCGCTGCCGTTGAGGATCATCGGGCTCCACACCGGCTCCTGGGATGCCTCCAGTTCACGAATGATCTGGCGCACGCTGACCGTGGCGTTCTTCTTCGCCAGCACGTCGGCGAAATCGACTTCGATGGCACGCAGCATGTGCGACAGCGCCCAGGCCTGACCGCGGGCTTCATAGAACACGTTGTCGATCTGCATCCACGGGGTCTCGACGATTTCCTCGTCGACCTGTGGCACTTCACCCACCGCCGGCACTTCGGTTTTCAGCGCGGTGTTGAGCTTGACCCGGCCGACACTGGCCGACAGGCGTTGCGACAGCGAACCGAGACGAGTCCCGACATCACCCAGCCAGTTGTTCAGGTTGTCGGCGCGAGCGTAGAACAGCGCGTTCTTTTGCGTCGGGTCAGACAGGCGCGCCTGATAACGGCTCAGGGAGTTGATGCCTTCCTGGTATTCCGACTCGCTGGACGGCAGGATCCAGCTCTTGTTGTCAAAGTTGAAGCGCGGTTCGGCCTTGGCCAGATCGGCGTCTTCAGCCGATTGCGACTGCGAGCGGGCGAAGTCCTTGCGCAAGGCACGGGTCAGGTCACGCACCTGCACCAGCACGCCATATTCCCAGCTCGGCATGTTGTCCATCCACAGGCCCGGCGGGAAACGGTCGTTGGAAATGTAGCCGCCCGGCTTGTTCAGCAGCGTGCCGGCGACGGTCTTCAGGGTTTCGACGGTGGTGTAGCCAACCACCATCTGCTTGCCTTCTTTCTCGGCGGCAAGCTGTGCGTTCTGCGCCACGGGGAACAGGGCCGGCTCTTCACTCCAGTACCAGCCCAGGCCGATGGTCACCAACAGATAAATACCGACCAGCGTGGCCAGCGCGCGGCTGAACAACAGGCCGCCAACATAGCTGCGCGCGGCCGACTTCGGCTCGGCGGCACGTTCGGGCGCGCTGCCCGCGCGATTCTTCCAGTCCAGCATGGCGATATCCTTTCAATCTTGGGTTCAACGGTTCGACAGCAACCATACAACAACGTGCCTCTGGCCCGCACCCGTCAATAATGACAGGGGGTGACTCTTTGGGCCTGCCGTCGTGCGCTAAGGGATTCCCTGATACCCGTCGCCCTGAGAAAACCTTGTCGATACCGATGGAAAAATTCGTGAACCCTCAGGTTTTCGTTTCGCGCTTTCGGCAGAAGCTGGTTCTCGATGCGCCACGAAGTGCCCTGTTCACGGGGACTTTCCCGACGATCCGGTTCGGATTGAAACCCGCCGGTCGGAAACTGAATGGTGACGCACCGCAGATTATTGACGTACGACACTCATGTAACCGGAAAGAGGTGCTAGCATAGAGCCACCAGTCGATCTCAGCATGCACCCTAACTAGTAGTCAGGATATGACCGAGCCAGAAGACCCCAGCCGTGAGCGCCTCAAGCACCACTTTGCCCAGCGGGTAATTCATCAGGCACGTCAGATTCTTGAGATATGGCAGCGCCTGCAACGCAGTGAGTGGTCCACTGCCGACCTCGCCGAACTGAGCGAGGCCAACCTGCGCCTGCTGCGTTTTGCCGAGCGCTTCGAACAGCCCGAGCACACTCAACTCGCCCACCACATCAGCCAGTCGCTGGAAGCGGTGGACGCCAATCGCGGGCGCCTGAGCAGTGGCCTGATCACCGACCTCAACCGTTTGATGCAGCGTTTGTCGCGCACCGGCCTGCGCCATGGCGATCAGCTCGACCAGACCTTTCTGCCGCCCCTGCGCAAACCGATCTACGTGATGCTTCAGGATCACGACCGCGCCGAGCGGCTGGCCAAGCAACTTGAGTTTTTTGGTCTCAGTGCCCAGGCGCTGGACAGCGTGTCGGCGTTTCGCTCCTCGATGGTCGAGCGCCTGCCGGCCGCGATCGTCATGGACGTGGACTTCAGCGGCGCCGGCGTCGGCCTGAAACTCGCCGCCGAGGCCCAGCAAGGTCTGGAAGAACCGTTGCCGCTGCTGTTCTTCAGCTTGCATGAAACCGACACCCCGACCCGCCTCGCCGCCGTGCGCGCGGGTGGTCAGGAATTCCTCACCGGCACCCTCGAAGCCTCGAGTCTGCTGGAAAAAATCGAAGTCCTGACCTGCGTCGCCCAGTACGAACCTTATAAAGTGCTGATCATCGACGACTCCCGCGCCCAGGCGATGCACACCGAGCGCCTGCTCAACAGCGCCGGGATTGTCACGCGCACATTGATCGAGCCGATTCAGGCCATGGCCGAGCTGGCGGATTTCCAGCCGGACCTGATCATCCTCGACATGTACATGCCGGCCTGCACCGGCACCGAACTGGCCAAGGTCATCCGCCACAACGACCGCTACGTCAGCGTGCCGATCATTTACCTGTCGGCCGAAGACGACCTGGACAAGCAGCTCGACGCTATGAGCGAGGGTGGCGACGACTTCCTGACCAAACCGATCAAGCCGCGTCACCTGATCACCACGGTGCGCAACCGCGCAGCGCGTGCGCGCAATCTCAAGGCGCGAATGGTCCGCGACAGCCTCACCGGCCTGTACAACCACACGCACATTCTTCAGTTACTGGAAGACTGCTCGTTCCGCGCCCGCCGCGAAAACAAGCCGCTGAGTTTTGCGATGCTCGACATCGACCACTTCAAACGGGTCAACGACAGCCACGGCCACCCCATGGGCGACCGAGTGATCAAGAGTCTGGCGCTGTTCCTCAAGCAGCGTCTGCGCAAGACCGATTTCATCGGCCGTTACGGCGGCGAAGAATTCGCCATCGTCATGCCCGACACCGATATAGACGCCGCGCACAAAGTGCTCGACGAAATTCGCCAGCGCTTCGCCGAAATCCATTACCCGGCCCAACCCCACGATCTGTGGTGCACGTTCAGCGCCGGGGTGGTGGAGATGCACGACGATTCCGACAGCCTGATGATGGCGAGCCAGGCCGACGAGGCGCTGTACCGCGCCAAGGGTGAAGGCCGCAATCGGGTGCAGACCGCGCGGGACTCAAAGCAAAGTGCCACTTTTTCACCGGATTCCACTGATTCGGTCATAACCCTGTAACAGAACCGCAATAAATTCAGGCGCTTACCATTTCTGCCGTTGGTAGCCGTCATGCGCCTGAAGTTGCTCACCAATCTCAACACGCTGTTGCTGGTCGCCGTCTGCGTGGCCCTCGGCGCCACGCTGTGGTGGTCGCAGAAAGCCCTCGAACGCCCTTATCTGCTGATGGAGCGCTACCTCGGGCTGTCCCAGCAATTTCAGAATGAAGTCGCGCGCAACGTCGAGGACTACCTCGGTAGCGGCGACGCCCTGCGCCTGAGCAGCGCCAGCCAGGCCATCGACAGCCTGCAGAAAGAGCTCGGCGAACTGCCGCCGGCATTAGCCGATACCCTGCGCCCGAGCCTGTCTAGCCTCGACGAATTCAGCAAGACCGACCTGCTCGCCGCCGGCAAACTGGCCGGCGATCCGCAAGCCTTGCTGTTGCAGGCCGAGCGCGAACTGAGCGCCAGCCTCGATCAACTCAGCACCTATGCCGGCGGCAACTCGACTTACCTGACGCCGCTGCTCGCGGCCTCTCAACATCTGGGCAAGTTGTCGCTGGCCCGGGACAAACTGGTCAGCAGCGGGCGCAGCGAACTGGCTGCCGATGTCGAACGCGAAGTCACCAACATCCGCACCCAGGCCCAGGCAATCGATGCCCTGCCCCTGCTCGGTGTGGTCACCCGCAGTGAATCCGGCAGCGACGATTTCGCCTCGATGATGGGCATTGAAAGCACTGAAAAAGCGGTCGCCGAAGATGCCGGCGTCGGCCTCAAACGCGAACTCAACAGTTTGCTCGGCCGTTACCCTGCAGAACTGGCCCGTACTCGCGACCAGATCCAGAAACGCACCGAGCTCAGCACCGCCACCCACCAGAAAATCGCCGCCGTTCAACAAGCCATCTCCGGTCTGGAGCCGGTGGTACGCGCCCAGCACGGCCAGATTCAGAGCGAAGTCCGCCTGATGCAAGGCGTGATGATCGGCCTGATCCTGTTGATCGCCCTGCTGATCGACACCCTGCAGCGACGCCTGGCCCGTACCCTGACCAACCTCGCACCGGCGCTGTCGACCTGGGCCGAAGGTGACTTCAGCCGTGACATTCATCTGGGCAAGACCAACCGCGAACTGCACGACATCGAAGCCTCGCTCAATCGCCTGCGAGCCTATCTGGTGGATCTGGTCGGGACGATTCGCGGCAATGCCGAACAAGTGGCGGGCAGCAGTCGCACCCTCGCCGATCTGAGCAATGACCTGCACAGCGGCGCGGAGCATCAGGCCGGCGATACAGCGCTGATCCGCGACTCCCTGAGCGAACTGGAAGCGACCATCCAGCAAGTGGCCGGCGATGCGCGTCAGGCCGCAGACGCCAGCCGTCACGCAGGACAGGCTGTCGAGCATGGGCAAAAAGTCATCGGCCTGAGCCTCACCGGCCTGCATGCACTGGTAGAAGAAGTGCAAGGCAATGCGCAGATGATCGAGCATCTGGCCGAAGAGTCGGCCACCATCGGCGGCGTGCTGACGGTGATTCGCTCGATTGCCGACCAGACCAACCTGCTGGCCCTCAACGCAGCGATCGAAGCCGCCCGCGCCGGGGAAATGGGCCGTGGCTTTGCCGTGGTGGCCGAGGAAGTCCGCTCACTGGCGCAACGCACCGCCGGCGCCACCGCAGAAATCCAAACCTTGATCGCCGGCCTGCAAACTGCGGCCCGACAATCGGTCGAAGGCATGCGCGCTCAGGTTGAACACGCCGAAGCCACAGCCAATCAGGCGCAATCGGCGGACGGCGCGCTGGACAAGATCGTCGGCGCAATCCAGACCATTTCCGACACGGCTGTGCGCATCGCCGATGTCACCGCGCAGCAAAGTGGCGCGGTCAGCGAAATCCGCGATCACAGCGAACGGATTCACCAATTGGGTGGGGATAACTTGCTGCGCATCGGCGAAGGACGCGAACAGGGGGAGAATCTGCTGGTATTGGGTGGGCAACTGCATACAGCGGTTCAGGCTTTCCGCGTCTGATCGCAACTCTGCGGGGTTTGGCGGTGCGAATGACCGGATCTGATCACTCAGTCACATATTTCGCGCAAACATCGGAGATCGTGCTGGCTATTGCAGAGAACTGGACAGTCACAAAGTCTTTGCGGCATAGTCGCCGGGTTCTGACGAAGGCTCACCCATAACAAGGAACACGCAGATGGCAACGCTACTGGTGCTGCACGGCCCCAACCTGAACCTGCTCGGCACCCGCGAACCCGGGACCTACGGGTCGACGACCCTGGCGCAGATCAATCAGGACCTGGAACGCCGCGCCCGTGAAGCCGGCCATCACCTGCTGTACCTGCAAAGCAACGCCGAGTACGAATTGATCGACCGCATCCACGCCGCACGCGGCGAAGGTGTGGACTTCATTCTGATCAACCCAGCAGCTTTTACACACACAAGTGTCGCATTACGTGACGCGCTGCTGGCGGTGAGCATCCCATTCATCGAAGTGCATTTGTCCAACGTGCACAAACGCGAACCTTTCCGCCATCACTCTTACTTCTCCGACGTAGCGGTGGGAGTGATCTGCGGCCTTGGCGCCAGCGGTTATCGACTGGCCCTGGAGGCTGCACTAGAGCAGCTTGAACAACAAGCTATACGCCCCTGACCGACCCTTGGGAGTTGATGATTCATGGATATCCGTAAAGTTAAGAAACTGATCGAATTGCTGGAAGAGTCCGGCATCGACGAGCTCGAGATCAAGGAAGGCGAAGAGTCCGTACGCATCAGCCGCCACAGCAAGACCCCGGCGCAGCAGTACTACGCACCGGCTCCGATGCAGGCTCCGGCCGCTGCACCTGTTGCCGCTGCCGCTCCAGTCGCTGCCGCCGCTCCAGCTGCCGCTGCTGCTCCAGCGCTGAACGGCACCGTTGCCCGTTCGCCGATGGTCGGCACCTTCTATCGCAAATCTTCGCCAACCTCGCCGTCCTTCGTTGAAGTCGGCCAGACCGTGAAGAAAGGCGACACCCTGTGCATCGTTGAAGCCATGAAGATGATGAACCACATCGAAGCTGAAACCAGCGGTGTGATCGAGTCCATCCTCGTCGAAGACGGCCAGCCGGTTGAGTACGACCAACCGCTGTTCACCATCGTTTGAACTGCGGAGAGCCTTTGATGACTGCGAAGTTGGAAAAAGTTCTGATCGCTAACCGCGGTGAGATCGCCCTGCGGATTCTGCGTGCCTGCAAAGAGATGGGCATCAAGACCGTCGCCGTTTACTCCAAGGCCGACAAAGAGCTGATGCACCTGGGTCTGGCAGACGAATCCGTCTGCATCGGCCCGGCTTCTGCCGCGCACTCTTACCTGCACATCCCGGCAATCATCGCGGCCGCTGAAGTGACTGGCGCTACTGCCATTCACCCAGGCTACGGTTTCCTCGCGGAAAACGCCGACTTTGCCGAGCAGGTCGAGAACTCCGGTTTCGCTTTCATCGGCCCGAAAGCCGACACCATTCGCCTGATGGGCGACAAGGTATCGGCCAAGCACGCGATGATCGAAGCGGGCGTTCCAACCGTTCCAGGCTCCGACGGCCCACTGCCGGAAGACGAAGAAACGGCGCTGCGCATCGGTCGTGAAGTCGGCTACCCGGTGATCATCAAAGCCGCTGGCGGCGGCGGTGGTCGCGGCATGCGCGTGGTGCACAAGGAAGAAGACCTGATCGCCTTCGCCAAGCTGACCCGCACCGAAGCTGGCGCGGCGTTCGGCAACCCGATGGTCTATCTGGAAAAATTCCTGACCAACCCGCGTCACGTCGAAGTACAGGTTCTGTCCGACGGCCAGGGTAACGCCATCCACCTGGGCGACCGTGACTGCTCGCTGCAGCGCCGTCACCAGAAGGTCCTCGAAGAAGCGCCGGCACCGGGCATCGACGAGCAGGCCCGCAAGGAAGTCCTCGCTCGCTGCGTCAAGGCGTGCGTCGACATCGGCTACCGTGGCGCCGGCACCTTCGAGTTCCTGTACGAGAACGGTCGTTTCTACTTCATCGAAATGAACACCCGTGTTCAGGTGGAGCACCCGGTTTCGGAAATGGTCACCGGTATCGACATCGTCAAGGAGATGCTCAGCATCGCCGCTGGCAACAAGCTGTCGTTCACTCAGGATGACGTGGTCATCCGCGGTCACTCGCTGGAATGCCGGATCAACGCTGAAGACCCGAAAACCTTCATGCCGAGCCCGGGCACGGTCAAGCATTTCCACGCTCCAGGCGGCAACGGCGTTCGCGTCGATTCGCACCTGTACAGCGGTTATGCAGTTCCGCCGAACTACGACTCGCTGATCGGCAAGCTGATCACTTACGGCGCCACCCGCGACGAAGCCATGGCACGCATGCGCAATGCCCTGGACGAAATCGTGGTTGACGGGATCAAGACCAACATCCCGCTGCACCGTGACCTGACCCGCGACGAAGGCTTCTGCAAAGGGGGCGTGAACATTCACTACCTCGAGCACAAGCTGGCTGGCGAGAAGCACTAAACTTCAGCCCGCACCTGACAAAGCCGCCTTCGGGCGGCTTTGTTGTTTCCGAAGGTTTCATCTGCTCACACATTACCCGCTCCCACAAAACCGTCGCGCTCGCGTAAACTTGCGCGCTTCTCGCAGGCCGCTAGGCTGCAATCAATCTTTTTCACAGGTGCCCGCCATGCCTTGGCTGCAAGTCCGTCTCGCCATCAGCCCAGAACAAGCCGAAACCTACGAAGACGCTTTCCTTGAAGTGGGCGCCGTTTCGGTGACCTTCATGGACGCCGAAGATCAGCCGATCTTCGAACCGGAACTCAATACCACCCCGCTGTGGGCGCACACCCACTTGCTGGCCCTGTTCGAGGGCGGCACCGAAGCGGCGCCGGTACTGGCCCATCTGGAACTGCTGACCGGCAGCCCGCTGCCCGAGCATCACAGCGAAGTGATCGAAGACCAGGACTGGGAACGCAGCTGGATGGACGGTTTCCAGCCAATGCAATTCGGTCAGCGTCTGTGGATCGTGCCGAGCTGGCACGCCGCGCCACAACCTGACGCAGTCAACCTGCTGCTGGATCCGGGCCTGGCATTCGGCACCGGCACCCACCCGACCACGGCCCTGTGCCTGGAATGGCTGGACGGTCAGGACCTGAAAGACTGCAACGTGCTGGACTTCGGTTGCGGCTCGGGGATTCTGGCCATCGCCGCCCTGCTGCTCGGCGCCAAGGAAGCCGTCGGCACCGATATCGACGTGCAGGCGCTGGAAGCGTCCCGCGACAACGCCGGTCGCAACGGCATTGCCGACGAGCTGTTCCCGCTGTATCTGCCGGAGGATCTGCCGCAGGTCAAAGCTGACGTGCTGGTGGCCAATATTCTGGCCGGTCCGCTGGTTTCCCTGGCGCCGCAACTGTCCGGCCTGGTCAAGTCCGGCGGGCGTCTCGCACTGTCCGGGATCCTCGCCGAACAAGGTGAAGAAGTCGCCGCTGCCTACGCGCAGGACTTCGATCTCGACCCGATCGCCAATCGTGATGGCTGGGTGCGCATCACCGGCCGTCGGCGCTAGAATGACCGCCTGCTCAATCCGGATCGCCGCATGACCGACAGCTTCGTCACCCAGTGCCCGCATTGCCAAACCAGTTTCCGCGTCAGCCACACTCAATTGAGCGTGGCCCGCGGGGTGGTTCGTTGCGGCTCCTGCCTGCAAGTGTTCAACGCAGCCAAGCAGTTGCTCGAACAACGCGCAGGCAAGGAAGCAGTCACGCCGGTAGCGCCAGCCATCGTCGAACCGGCACCGGTCACCGAAGCACCGGTCGTCGTCAGACCACCCGAGCCAATCGAACCGCCTGAGCCGCGCACCATCAGCCAGAAGCAGTGGAGCGCCGCCGAGCTGGATCTGGACAGCCTGGACCTGGATCAGGAACTGGCCCGCCTCGAGCAGCGGGAAATCCAGCCGACCACCGAATTCGGCCGCCCGCGCGAAGAGTCTCTCAGCGCTCGACGCGACAGCCATGAGCCGGAAGACGAGCCGTGGTCGGACAGCCTGTTCAGCGAACCGGCGGACGAACGGATCAGCGAACCCGAGCATGAAACCGAAGCCGTCGACCTCGAACCGGTGAAGCAGGAACGCACCGAACCTTCGTTGTCACTGGAGCCGGTGGACCTCGATGACGAGCCGCCCATCCCGCAACTGCGCCTGCACGACCCGATCGATCATTCCGCGCGCCACGAACGCCTGTCGGCCAGTGACGAAGTGGACGACGATCTGCCGGCGGTCGAGCCGCCGCGCAAAAAGCGCGAACGCAGCGAGCCCGGCGTACGTGCCGAAGTGCTGCAGGACCTGACCGACGATCCGCTGCAACTGGACTGGCAGAAACGCCGTTCGCCCTGGGGCCGACGCCTGCTCTGGCTGTTGCTGATTCTGTTGGCCGCCGGCGCCCTCGCCGGTCAGTACATCGCCTATCATTTCGATGAGCTGGCTCGCCAGGATCAATACCGCCCGTGGTTCCAGCAACTGTGCCCGCAGATCGGCTGCACGGTGCCGTCCAAGGTCGATATCGCCAAGATCAAGAGCAGCAACCTGGTAGTGCGCAGCCATCCGGAGTTCAGCGGAGCGCTGGTGGTGGACGCGATCATCTATAACCGCGCGCCCTTCTCGCAACCGTTTCCGCTGCTGGAGTTGCGCTTCGCCGACCTCAACGGCCACCTGATCGCCAGCCGCCGCTTCAAACCCGGCGAATACCTCAACGGCGACCTTGAAGGCATGGCGGAGATGCCGCCGCAGACGCCGATCCACATCGCCCTCGACATCCTCGACCCGGGGCCGAAAGCGGTGAACTACAGCCTGAGTTTCCACTCGCCCGAGTGAAACGCTTCACCGCTCCGGGTTTGACGGCAGTTTTCTGACTGGGCATCGACCGACCAAACCGGCGGTAATAACAGAATAACTGTTCAGATTTTGTTCAATTCAGCCTTTATCCAGTCATCGAGAGCGGGTATCATGCCAACCCTTTTTCGAACTCTCATGATCCGGCCCCACTTCAGGGAAGTCCTATGTCGGCGGTACGCATCGGCCCATATACATTGCAGAACGGCTTGATCCTCGCCCCCATGGCGGGTGTCACCGACCAGCCCTTTCGTCAGTTGTGCAAGCGATTGGGCGCAGGGCTTGTAGTCTCGGAAATGGTCACCAGTGACATGAGCCTGTGGAATACCCGCAAGTCGCGCATGCGCATGATCCACGAAGGCGATCCCGAGCCACGCTCGGTACAGATTGCCGGTGGCGACGCGCAGATGCTGGCGGATGCGGCCCGGGCCAACGTCGAACTGGGTGCACAGATTATCGATATCAACATGGGTTGCCCGGCAAAAAAAGTCTGCAACAAGGCTGCCGGCTCCGCGTTGTTGAAGGATGAAGCACTGGTTACCGAGATCCTGCACGCCGTGGTGGCTGCGGTTGATGTGCCGGTGACCCTGAAGATCCGCACCGGATGGGATCGCGACAACAAGAACGGCCTGACCGTGGCGAAGATCGCCGAGCAGGCCGGGATCACGGCGCTGGCGGTGCATGGCCGCACCCGCGCCGACCTGTACACCGGCGAAGCCGAGTACGACACCATTGCCGCGATCAAGCAGGCGGTGTCGATTCCGGTCTTTGCCAACGGCGACATCGTATCGCCGGAAAAGGCCCGCTACGTGCTCGACGCGACCGGTGCCGATGGCCTGTTGATCGGCCGGGCCGCCCAGGGGCGGCCATGGATTTTTCGTGAGATCGAACACTTCCTGCGTACCGGCGAAAAACTGCCGGCGCCGGAGCTGATCGAGGTGGAACGCATTCTGCTTGAGCATCTGGCCGCCCTCCACGCCTTTTATGGGGACGTGATGGGTGTACGCATTGCCCGAAAGCATGTGGGCTGGTATCTCGCAACCTTGCCGGGCGCCAAGGAGTTTCGCGCCCGTTTCAATCGTTTGGATGGTACGGAAACACAATGCGCCAACGTTCGGGAGTTCTTCGCCGAACGTTACAAGAGCCTGACAGGGGACGGAGAAGGGGTGGCCGCATGACGATGATGACCGAGACTTTAGTGAGTGGAACAACACCCGTGAGCGACAACGTGAATTTGAAACAGCACCTCAATACACCGAGCGAAGAAGGCCAGACCCTTCGCGGGAGTGTCGAGAAGGCGCTGCACAATTATTTCGCCCACCTTGAGGGCGCAGCCGTCACGGACGTGTACAACCTGGTGCTCTCCGAAGTCGAGGCTCCCCTGCTCGAAAGCGTGATGAACTACGTCAAGGGCAACCAGACCAAAGCCAGCGAGCTGCTCGGACTCAACCGCGGCACGCTGCGCAAGAAACTCAAGCAGTACGATCTGCTGTAAGCATTCAATCAAACCAGAAAGGCGCCCGCGTAAAACCGGTCGCCTTTTTTGCTGACTTCCCTTGCTTTTGATGGAAATTGAGATGACCGACCAGACTACCCGCCTGCCGATCCGCCGCGCCTTGATCAGTGTTTCCGACAAGACCGGGATCCTCGAATTCGCCAGGGAGCTGGAAGCCCTGGGCGTGGAAATCCTTTCCACCGGCGGGACCTTCAAACTGCTGCAGGACAACGGCGTGGCCGCAGTGGAAGTCGCGGATTACACCGGTTTCGCAGAGATGATGGACGGGCGGGTGAAAACCCTGCACCCGAAAATCCACGGCGGGATCCTCGGTCGTCGCGGTATCGATGACGCGATCATGAACGAGCACGGCATCAAGCCGATCGATCTGGTAGCCGTCAACCTGTACCCGTTCGAAGCCACCATCAGCAAACCAGGCTGCGACCTGCCGACCGCCATCGAAAACATCGACATCGGCGGCCCGACCATGGTCCGTTCGGCCGCGAAAAACCATAAAGACGTGGCCATCGTGGTGAATGCCAGCGATTACGCCAACGTCCTGGAAAACCTCAAGGCCGGCGGCCTGACCTACGCTCAGCGTTTCGACCTGATGCTCAAGGCGTTCGAACACACCGCCGCCTACGACGGCATGATCGCCAACTACATGGGCACCGTGAACCAGGCTGCCGAGACCCTGAGCACCGAAGGTCGCAGCGAATTCCCGCGCACCTTCAACAGCCAGTTCATCAAGGCCCAGGAAATGCGCTACGGCGAGAACCCGCACCAGAGCGCGGCGTTCTACGTGGAAGCCAAGCCGGCCGAAGTCGGCATCGCTACCGCCACCCAGCTGCAAGGCAAAGAGCTGTCGTACAACAACGTGGCCGACACCGACGCCGCGCTGGAGTGCGTGAAGAGCTTCGTCAAACCAGCCTGCGTGATCGTCAAGCACGCCAACCCGTGCGGCGTGGCCGTGAGCCCGGACGCCGAAGGCGGCATCCGTCAGGCCTACGAACTGGCCTACGCCACCGACACCGAGTCGGCGTTCGGCGGCATCATCGCCTTCAACCGTGAACTGGATGCCGAGACCGCCAAGGCGATCGTCGAGCGTCAGTTCGTTGAAGTGATCATCGCCCCGAGCGTCAGCGAAGAAGCCCGCGCCATCGTTGCTGCCAAGGCCAATGTGCGCCTGCTGGCCTGCGGCGACTGGTCGGCTGACCGCGCTGCTGCCTGGGACTACAAGCGCGTCAACGGCGGCCTGCTGGTTCAGAGCCGTGACATCGGCATGATCGGCGCCGACGACCTGAAAGTGGTGACCAAGCGCGCACCGACCGAACAGGAAATCCACGACCTGATCTTCGCCTGGAAAGTGGCCAAGTACGTTAAATCCAACGCCATCGTCTACGCCAAGAACCGTCAGACCATCGGTGTCGGCGCCGGCCAGATGAGCCGCGTGAACTCGGCACGTATTGCCGCGATCAAGGCTGAACACGCCGGTCTGCAAGTCGCCGGTTCGGTGATGGCATCCGATGCGTTCTTCCCGTTCCGCGACGGTCTGGACAATGCGGCCAAGGTGGGTATCACTGCAGTGATCCAGCCAGGCGGTTCGATGCGCGATGCTGAAGTGATTGCTGCTGCTGACGAAGCCGGTATCGCGATGGTGTTCACTGGCATGCGCCACTTCCGTCACTAATCAGACAACGGCCGCACTGAAGCCGGCATCTGCTGCGTTGGAGCCGACCTCGATGATGCTCATTGCCAAAAGGCAACTCCGCTCACCGAGGTCGACTCCGCCTTGCATCTACCGGCTTCATTGCGACCTCCTGGAGCGTGAAGCGCTTCAGGTTCCAAAACAGAATTAGCGTCATCCGAGGTTTTTGAAATGAATGTTTTGATCATTGGCAGCGGTGGCCGCGAACACGCCCTGGCCTGGAAAGTGGCTCAGGATCCGCGTGTGCAGAAGGTTTTCGTCGCACCGGGCAACGCCGGCACCGCGATTGAAGCCAAGTGCGAAAACGTCGCCATCGACGTACTGGCCCTCGAGCAACTGGCCGACTTCGCCGAGAAGAACGTTTCCCTGACCATCGTCGGTCCGGAAGTGCCGCTGGTTGCCGGCGTCGTCGATCTGTTCCGCTCCCGTGGCCTGGACTGCTTCGGCCCGACCGCCGGTGCTGCGCAGCTGGAAGGCTCGAAAGCCTTCACCAAGGATTTCCTGGCACGCCACAAGATCCCGACCGCCGACTACCAGAACTTCACCGAGATCGAGCCTGCCCTGGCTTACCTGCGTGAAAAAGGCGCGCCGATCGTGATCAAGGCCGACGGCCTGGCCGCCGGTAAAGGCGTGATCGTCGCCATGACCCTGGCCGAAGCCGAAGACGCCGTGCGCGACATGCTCGCCGGCAACGCCTTCGGCGACGCTGGTTCGCGCGTCGTGATCGAAGAGTTCCTCGACGGCGAAGAAGCCAGCTTCATCGTCATGGTCGACGGCAAGAACGTCCTGCCGATGGCCACCAGCCAGGACCACAAACGCGTCGGCGACGGCGACAGCGGCCCGAACACCGGCGGCATGGGTGCCTACTCCCCTGCCCCGGTGGTCACCGCCGACGTGCACCAGCGCGTGATGGATCTGGTGATCTGGCCGACCGTGCGCGGCATGGCCGAGGAAGGCAACGTCTACACCGGTTTCCTGTACGCCGGTCTGATGATCGACAAGGCCGGCAATCCGAAGGTCATCGAGTTCAACTGCCGTTTCGGCGATCCGGAAACCCAGCCGGTGATGCTGCGTCTGCAGTCGAGCCTGGTGTTACTGGTCGAAGCGGCACTGGCCCAGGCCCTGGATAAAGTCGAAGCGCAGTGGGATCCACGTCCGAGCGTCGGCATTGTGCTGGCCGCTGGCGGTTACCCGGGCGACTACGCCAAGGGCGCGACGATCAACGGTCTGGACGCGGCAGCGAGCCTGGAAGGCAAGGTCTTCCACGCCGGCACCGCGCTCAAGGACGGTAACGTCGTGACGGCCGGTGGTCGGGTGCTGTGCGCTACTGCCATGGGCGCCAGCGTGGGTGCTGCCCAGGAGCAGGCCTACAAACTGGCCAAGGCCATCGACTGGGAAGGCTGCTTCTACCGCACCGACATTGGCTACCGCGCCATTGCCCGTGAACGCGGCGAAACCCGGTAATAAGCTACGCTGTGTTTCCGGCAAGGGCCCTTGGTCCTTGCCGGACTGTTCCGACGCTGCGCATCGTTATATTCTGGCATCAACCTACGAAGGGATTTCGCCGTGCGCTGGCTCAGGATTGCCATAGGCTTCACCGTCACACTGTTGACCTTGCTCTGCATGCTCCCGGCCCAGGCCGCGCAAGGCAGTGGCTGGTCGGTATTGCTCGACGATCAGGGCAACCTCCAGCTGAGCGACATCCGCTCCGCCCGCTACACCAATCAATTCAGCCCTATCGAGCTTGACCGCCTCACCGCGGCCGAACCCGATGGCGCGTTATGGCTGCGCTTCAGACTGGCGCCCGGCAAGCACGAACAAGTGCTGCGCATCTTCGCTCCCGACCTGTCGCACCTCAATCTGTACGTGCTCGATGGCGACAGACTGATCGAGCAACGGGAAACCGGCACCGTCCAGGCCCAGGCCGAGCGCCCCCTGCCGAGCAGCGACTTTCTGCTGCCGCTGCCGCAAAGCGACAAGTCCCTCGACATCTACCTGCGAATGGTCTCCGACCACCAGTTACGCCCGTACATCACCCTGCAATCGGCGGTGATGGGCGCGGCCAACCATAATCAGACGCTGATCTACGGCTTGCTGTTCGGCTGCCTGGCGATGCTGATCCTGCACAACCTGATCCGCTACGCCTACACCCGCTCGCGCAGCAGCCTGTGGCTGGCAGTCTGTGAAGCGCTGCTGAGCCTGAGCCTGTTGCTGCTGCTCAACCTGGCTGGCCCATGGCTGCCGAACTGGCACGCGATCCAGACTCCCGGCGCCTATCTGGCCCTGCTGCTGACCGCGCCGGCCGGCCTGATGTTCGCCTACCGCTTCTTCGCCCCGCTTGGCCCGCACCCGCTGAACAAACTGCTGCTGGGCGACATCCTGTTCATCGTGATCTGCAGCCTGCTGCTGTTGTTCGTCAACACCCTGCCGCTGAACATCATCACTTACGCGCTGGTGGCCCTGGCCGGGCTGAGCATGTTGCTGGTGGCGTTCTATCACTGGCAGAAAGGCTACCGCCCTGCCCGCTTGTTCGTCGCCGCGATGGTGGTGTTCAACATCGGCACGCTGATCATCCTCCCGGCCTTGCTGGGGCTGACCCTGGTGGCGCCGCAAGGCCTGATCATGACCCTGATGGGCTTCATCTGCATCAGTGGCCTACTGATGAGCATTGCCCTCGGCGAGCGCCAGCGCAGCATCACCGAAAGCCGCTTCAGCATCAGCCGCGACCTCGCCGCGAGCAACGCCGAGATCAATGCCAAGGCCGAATTCCTCGCCAAGATCAGCCACGAGATCCGCACGCCGATGAACGGTGTGCTGGGCATGACCGAATTGCTGCTCGGCACGCCGTTGTCGGTCAAGCAACGCGACTATGTGCAGACCATCCACAGCGCCGGCAACGAACTGCTGACCCTGATCAACGAGATCCTCGACATCTCCCGCCTCGAATCCGGGCAGATCGAGCTGGACGACGTGCAGTTCGACCTCAACGCCCTGATCGACGATTGCCTGAGCATCTACCGCGCCAAGGCCGAACAGCAGAACGTCGAACTGATCAGCTTCATCCAGCCGCAGGTGCCACGGGTCATCAGCGGCGACCCGACGCGTCTGCGCCAGACGCTGCTGAGCCTGCTGGAAAACGCCCTGAAGAAAACCGAAGAAGGCGAAGTGCTGGTGGTGGTTGCCCTCGATGAGCGCAGCACCAAACCGCGCCTGCGTATTGCCGTGCAGGACAGCGGTCAGCCGATGGACCAGGAAGAGCGTGATGCGTTGATGCACGCCGAGCTGCACAGCAAGCACTTCCTGTCGGCCAACCGGCTGGGCGGCAATCTCGGGCTGGTGATCGCACGGCAACTGATTCGCCTGATGCAGGGCGAGTTCGGCATCAAGAGCGGCGCCAGCCAGGGCAGCACGCTGTGGCTGACCCTGCCGCTGGACCCCGATCGTCTGGAGCATCCGACCTCCGATCTCGACAGTCCGCTGCAAGGCGCGCGGGTACTGGTGGTCGACGACAACGACACCTGCCGCAAAGTGCTGGTGCAACAGTGCAGCGCCTGGGGCCTGAACGTCAGCGCGGTACCGTCAGGCAAGGAAGCGCTGGCCCTGTTGCGCACCAAGGCGCATTTGCGTGATTACTTCGACGTGGTCTTGCTGGACCAGAACATGCCCGGCATGACCGGCATGCAACTGGCGGCCAAGATCAAGGAAGACCCAAGCCTGAACCACGACATCCTGCTGATCATGCTCACCGGCATCAGCAATGCGCCGAGCAAGATCATCGCGCGAAATTCGGGGATCAAACGCATCCTGGCCAAACCGGTGGCCGGCTATACCCTCAAGACTACGCTGGCCGACGAACTGAACCAGCGCAACCGTGGCCAGGCGGTGTTCCAGCCTCAAGCAACCGGCCCGGCCACGGCAGTCAAGGTCCCGAGCGATTTCCGCATTCTTGTCGCCGAAGACAACACGATTTCCACCAAAGTGATCCGTGGCATGCTCGGCAAGCTCAATCTGCAACCGGACACCGCCAGCAATGGCGAAGAAGCCTTGCAGGCCATGAAAGCCCAGCGCTACGACCTGGTGTTGATGGACTGCGAAATGCCGATCCTCGATGGCTTCTCCGCCACCCAGCAACTGCGGGCCTGGGAAGTCGGCAATCAGCGCATCCGTACGCCGATCGTCGCACTGACCGCGCACATCCTCGCCGAACACAAGGAGCGTGCGCGCCAGGCCGGCATGGACGGGCACATGGCCAAACCGGTGGAGCTGTCGCAACTGCGCGAGCTGATCGAGCACTGGGTGGCCCAGCGTGACCAGCAAAACCGCAGCACCGCACGGACGTCTTGATCAGCGTTGGACGCCAACCTCTACCTCTGGCTTCCCGGGCATTTGCCGGATCAGCTCAGCGAACGGTTCCAGGCGCTTTTCCAGCACGCCTCGGATCGGCTCCTGCAGTACGGCAGACATATCCGCCTGGAAAAACTTTTGTTCGACGACACCCTGCACATCGGCCGATGTGAAGACCCTGGAAAACGGATTGACTGTACCGCCCTCTGAAGACTTCAGGGTGATATACACCGCACTCAGACGAGGGCCCGGTTGCGCAACGACGACCAGAAAACGAAGCAGGTCAACCGGCCCGGCCTTGTCCTCCGGTGCCAGTACAGGTTGCTGGATCCTCTCCCGAAGAAACCCGATCAGTGGATCTGCCGCCGGCAACCCGGCAATGTCTTGCAGTACCGGCAGCCATTCACGGGCATCGACATCATCGAGCGACTTCTCCAGCAGCAGGGTCATCCAGTCCATGGCCGACGCCATGGCGTCCAGTGGCGGGGTGAAGGTGTCCCATGCCACTTTCCGTTGCAACCAACTGTCTTTCAAAACTTGCTGCCAGATTGAATACCATTCGACCTGGCCGGATTGAAGCCATTTCCGGGTGGCTGCCAATTGTGCAAACAAGACGGAGTGCTGAACATCTTGCTGTTCCTGGGCAGACATTCCTGAAGGTAGCAAAACCAATGCTCCTGCATTGGCATAAACCGAGTATTGCATATTCATCCATACCTCCAGCACAGGGGATAGATGACGGCGTATCGCACCGCCATCTACTTTTATTAAGTCAGATTTCCCACTCACTGATTTGCCTGACCGCACGATCGCCCAACTTTCCAGCAATAATGGCGCGAGTCTTTTCAATGATGGACGGCACCATGGTCATATGCGATTCGCCGCGATACAGATCCACGGAACTGCTATCCCAATTAACGAACAGCACTTTGGTCTGATTGGCTCGATTGATATAACGAACAGCACCCAATGTCAAAATAACTTCCTGGCCTGGAGTTTCAAGGCAAGAACCCACGGCAAAACCCCCGGTGCCTTTTTCCTTAATGTTCTGATCGAATACTTTCAACGGTTTATCCGAGTTCTGCAGCGAGGCCATCGCATCGGCAGCCACTTTCAGCAACAGTGCCGAAGTCGGCCCCGGAACCGCTGCCGCAGCGACTGCCGAGCTCAGGATCGTCAGGGCCAACTGGTCCATCGTGAAGCTTTTACCGGAGGCGGAGGTCGAGTCGTAATAACGCTTCAGGACGATCCAGCCAGCGTCCTGCATGACCTGGAGGAAGATTTGATACCACTCCTTACCCTGATTATCGGCGGGGTACTTCTTGTTCGCCGCCAACGATGCAAAAAGATAAGTATTGAGTACATCGGCACGGTTCTGATCGGACATGCCCGAAACAAAAGAAAGAATCGCATCGCCCACAATCGAAGCCCGACTCGGTTCTTCAATATCGAAAGCCATCACGCCGGAAGCACTGCGCGAATTGATAATGATCTTTTCAGGCGTTACATCATAAGCACTCAGACGCTCCAGGCGATCGGCGAGAGTAACAACAGTATTTTTTTCCATGAGCAATTTCCTTAGTTTGTTTTTTTTCAACGAACCCTTCCTGAGTTCGCAAAACAAAACTACACAGCGGAAAACCAACTAACAAGCCAACAACCATTACCAATAGATAACAACAAACAGTCACAACAATACTTGCACGAAAACAACAAACAGCAACTTCACCACTACCAATCGATCACCCACAGCGATCTTGCCGACAGACCGTGCGGCGCCTGATAGACTCCGTTCAACTTTCGTCGGCGCGAGTTTCAATCATGCTCCATGTGTTGTTCAGCGTTTACCTGAAGATGCTGGTGCTCTACAGCCCGTTCTTCGTGTTGTCCTGCTTCATCAGCCTGACCCGGGGGTATTCGCGCAAGGAACAACGGCGCCTGGCCTGGAAAGTAGCGATCGCCACCCTGGTGTCGAGCGTGTTGCTGTATCTGTTCGGACGGGTGATCTTCGACGTGTTTGGCATCACCGTGGATGCGTTCCGCATCGGTGCCGGCAGCGTGCTGTTCATCTCGGCGCTGGGCATGGCGCAGGGCAAGTCGGCCGTGCAGACCGACAACGTGCAGCAGGATGTAACGATTGTTCCGCTGACCATTCCATTGACCGTCGGCCCCGGCACCATCGGTGCATTGCTGGTGATGGGCGTCAGCCAGCCGCACTGGGATGACAAGCTGATCGCGATCATGAGTATCGCCCTCGCCAGTTTCACGGTTGGAGTGGTGCTTTACCTGTCGAACCGCATCGAGCGGATTCTCGGCGACCAGGGCCTGCAGATCGTCAGCCGCCTGATGGGGTTGTTCGTATGTGCGCTGGCGGCGCAGATCATCTTTACCGGGGTCAAAGGCTACCTTGTGCCTTGAACCCTGAAACGAAAAGACCGCCGACGGTAACGTCGGCGGTCTTTTTTCGTCAGTGCCCGTAAGCCCTCAATCGGCAGACTCGACGGTTTTCTTCGCGCCAGCCTGATCGATCAAGGCTTTCAACGTCACGCTTTCGGTTTCATCCTTGCGCGCCTTCAGCCAGCGCACCAGGGTCGACACCTGACATGGACGCAGCCCCTTGACCTCAAGCATGGCATCACCACGCAGCGCCGGATCAGGCGCATCCGCATTGCGCACCAGCACACAGTGCTCACTGTCGGGATCAATTACCACCAGATGCTCCTCGACCATCCCCACTTCGAGCTTGTGCGGATCTGTCATGGTCAGGATCAAGCGGCCCATGAACTGCGGAAAACCCACCAGCGGATAACGGCAATCCACCACCAGCGAATCGAGCTTGCGCATGAGCGCCTCGGTCACATGCCATTTCATCGAACCGCGTCCCACCCGCAGAACCAGTGTGCGCACATCGTCCGGCACCAGCGGCAGCAGATCGTAGGCATCCACCCGCCCTTCAAGCACCAGTACCTCACCCGTGCGCTGGACATAATCCAGCGGCTTGATCTGACGCAAACTCGGGTAGCCCTGAACGACCCGCTCCTGCGGCTTATGTAGCAGGACATCGGTATTTCGCCGGGTTCCGAGCAGCTCGAAATCCTCCGGTAAATCGGCAGCGGGGATCTGGATCAGCCGTGCGCTGTCGGCGATGTACCACTGAACACTGGCGTCCTGCGCAGCGATTGAAATGAACGGACGATGCGCCTCATTCGCCAGCAAGGCCTGCAAGTTGCCGATCAGATTGTCGCCATGGATCGCCAGCCAATCATGCTGCACGCCGGTGATCAGCGGGGGTGCCTGATGTTCCAGTTGCAGCACCACCCCCTCCCGCGTCGTGCCCACAAGACCGGCACCGTCGATCCGGACATCGGCAAAACGCCAGGCAGTCCACTGTCGTTCGGGTTTGGGCAGCAATGCGGCCTGTAACAATTGCGTGCCTTTTCCGAAGGCCTGGTCGAGTTGCTCTTTATCGATAAAGGTCTGGCGCCAGACCTCGCCGCTTTCGGGTTCGAACAGCCATGCCGATTGATTGTCCGGCGTCATGCCGAGCAATCGGAGCTGCGTCTGTTGCGCCTCACACAGCAGCAGGCGGCCACCCACGTACCAGGCGTGCAAGCGTACATCGCCAGCGGCGTTGGCAATGCCGACAATCGCGAACTGTTCAGCGGTGTATTGCCGGGCCACCACTTCGAGCGCCAGCCACCATTGCCCTCGTCCCTTGAGCCACGGTTCGGCCAGACCCGCAAAACGCACTTCGCCGTCGGTACCGATCTCGAACGACAACCCGTCCTCGGTCCGCGCCTGATACCCCTTGTGCTCAGCAGTCACCTGTTTCAAGCCCTCAGGTTGCACCCAGCGGTGCGACCATTGGCCCTGCCCTTCCTCCACTGTGCGCTGCACCCGGCACAGGTTCTGAAGCGGGCGGTCGTAGATGACGAACACGTCGACGTCATCAGCCAGCGTCAGCAGCATCAACTCGTTCAGGTTCTGGACCGAGTCGGGCCAGCCGCGTGCATGACGACGACGCGGTACCGGCCGCACGATCAGATTGTCACGGGTACGAATCCAGGCCATGTCCCGGGCGTTCTCTTCGATCTTCCAGCAGATCGAAACGTAAGGCGCGAACTGCCAGTCGACCATGGCATAACCCTTGTCATCGTGAACCGGTTTGGGCACCACCCACTCGCCCAGTATCGGAGCCCAACCGGCCAAGGGAGTGCTGTCATCGAGCAGCGACTCGAAGGTCGGTTCAAGTCCGCGAGTAACCGAACTCAACCACAGCTCACCTTCGTGAATCAGGTAGTCAAGGCGTTCAAGCGCGCCGTTTTCAAAGGCATATTCCTGCACCACATGCACGACGCCCTGACCATCGACCTCCACACTGCGAATCGTGCTGACACCTGTGCGACGGAACATCAAACGATAACGATGGCTGAGCAGCCCGGTGCCGGCATCGACCTGGCAGATCTCGTAACCGAACGGATCATGGAAAAACGCCGAGCCGCCGACCACCACCGACAACAGGCCCTCATCATCGAACACCTCGTCATTGCGGATGTAGAGGATCCGGTCATCCTCGGCGTCATACCAGCCATTGGTGTAACGCGGCGCCTTGATGTTTTCGAACGGAATCAGATAGTCGTGGATCGGCGTATAACGCAGCGCCAATCGATGAGCCCGCGCGAGTTCTTGCAGATGATCCTGCAGGATCTGCCCGTCCAGCCCTTTAGGCGCCTGCTCTTGCAGCAGCTCCAGCTCATTGCGTTTGGCGCCGGCGACCCTGAAGAGCCGGCCATTTTCGATCAGCAGGGAAATGTCCGGCGCAATGGCCGCCGTCACCTTGAACTGGCAGCCCTTGACACTGAACTGCCCGTCCTTGCCAAACACAATGTCCTTCTCGCCGGCCCAGGGGGCGACGATGATCCAGCGATTCTGTTGAACGCCCACTGACACCAGCTCAAGGTTTACACCGGGGTTGAGCACCAGTGTGCAGGTGCCGCCACCACCCTGAATCCGATAGCTGATTTGCTCGTGCCAAGGCTTGGGAATTACCGGCACAACCAGTTTGCGCGCCTGCCCATCGAGTGTGACGCTGATCTCGGTCGGCCGGTAATCAGGGTACAGCCGATGGACGATGTGGTGGCTGGGAAACGAGTAGAACGAAAACAGGAACAACCACTGACCGTCCGTTTTTTTCTTCTCCAGACGCCGCGCAATATCGAAGCCCTTGTCGTGGCGTTGCGATGAAAACGGCAGGATCTGGTACTCGTAGCGGTAGCAGGTGAGCGGCGTGCACGGCAACACAATGGCCTGATCGGCCGGTGGTGCGAACGCCATTTCGGCGGGGTAGCCAAGTTCCTTGCTCAGGTGGATGGCTCGCGGGTAATCGACCTCGAATTCCGGTACGCCGAAATGATCGTGCAGCGGATACAGACGGGTGCTATCGAGCAGCAGCTTCCCGGTGTTCAGATCCAGACCGTTGATAATCAGCGACGGACGCGGCAACCAGGCACCTTGCTCGCAGCTATAGCGATACCCGGCACTGTGATGCGCCTGTTCCAGTTCCGCGAAAAACAGCCCGACCGCTTTCGCTTCTTCTGCGATGGTTGCGAAGTTCTGCGCCAGTGCAGCCACGCCGACCGCCAGGCCCCCCAGAATCACCCCGGCGCCGCCCAGCACCGCAGCCGCCGTACCCGCGCCGGCGAGCGCCGCACCAAGTCCCGCTCCCGTCAGGGCCAGACTGCTGGCGTCGAAAGTCAGTTGAGTTGCATAGGTGGCAGTCTCGACATCATCGCGGGCATTCGCCAGCTGATAGATATCGAAGCCAACATTGGCCAGACCCAGCACGGCACCGACGCCCTCGTTGACGACATGTCCGGCCACTGCGCCGAGGGTTCTGCCGGTCAATGGCTCAAGTGCTTCGCCGACCACCTTCGCACTGGTGCGGGCAATCAGTTTTTCATCGCGCAACGTGGCTTGAACCAGACTGATCAGCCCTGCCACATCGACCACATTGCCATGCACCAGTTGTGCGTAGTTGACGTAGGCATGCCACTGCACCGCAGTGGTCAATGTGCGCTCGTCGCCTTCACGCCCGCGCAACGCATTCATCAGTGCCTGCACCGCAAACCCGGCATTGAGCGTGTGCACCGCTGCCGCCTCGGTCGGACCCACCACCGCGCCGGTCGCACGTTTGCGCCCCAGGGTCGAGAACAGGTCAGTCAGGTAGCTCCTGATTCGCAACAGGCGATCATCCCGGCTGGTGACCATGGCCACCGACTCGCCACTCTGCGGATCGATCATGTTCACCCGATAGCCGCCCTCGGGTATCACCTCCAGCGAATCGAACAACGGCACCAATGGAGTGACCGAATCATGGCCCTCCTGCAAGCGCGAAGTTGCCTCAGCGATCTGCTCCGCCCACCAGTGATTGTCTGAAGACAGCAGCGCACTGCCCAGGCGCGAATTCGCCATCAGCGACTGGCCGTGAGCACTGTTCACCCTCTGGCGAATGGGCCTGAACGGTTTGTCCGGCAGTGGTTCATCCTTGAGCAACTGAGCCACCTTGAAGCCGCTCGACAGCTCCAGACCGGCAACCTGCTCCCCCTGGACATCGATCAGATCGAACAGCGGCCGGCCAGATTTGCCATACACCGCATAGTGTCGGGCCATGTTTGTGTCCTTGAAGAACTGCTTCAAGGCCATTTTGAAGGTCGCTGGACTGTCGAATTCGAACAGGCCGAAGTTCGGATCATAAAAGTGGTAAGCGTCTGTCGCCCCACTCACTGTCCGGGCCACCAGCATCGAGTGGTTGTCCGAGTTAAGCATCAGGGTTCGAGTCCCGACGGACTCCTCGAGGGTTGTGACGACCTTGTCCAGATCGACCCGCCCCAGTGCCGTGCCCAGTTCGGCGGCGTTTACGCCACGCATGTCCTCCAGTGCACCGAGAAACGCTGTCGAGTCCGATTGCTCCGGTTCAAGTACCGCAAGGAAAAACCGCTCGCGTAACTGTCGGGTCGCCGTATCACTTTGCGTAAGGGCAGCACTCATCGCCAACGCCAGCGGAAAGCAGCGCCCGGCAGCGGTATCACCCGGCCCGTGCATCAACAGATCCTGAGGCACCAGTTTCGCGGTACCGGCTTCAAACTGATTGAGTACCTGCTCCACCCGCTCCTGCACCTTTTCGCGGTGTTCCTGAGTGGCGAGCCGCTGGATCTGCGCCACCTGACGCCCCCAGTCGAACAGCGTCACGGCGTTGGCCAGCGCGTTTTTCTTCAGGCCCAATGCGCTGACCGAGTTCGCCGGCAAGCCATCCTCGACACTCGCCATCCCCGCCAGAAACGCGGGTGCCCGACGCTGATAGAGATGCTGTTCGATCACCGCGTAACGCCCGGAGGTTCCACGCTCCCTGACGCTGTTGATCAGATTGTCCAGCGCACCGCTCAGGGCAGAAAAGCTCTGACTGTCCAGTGACTCGACGCCCAGCAATGCTCCTATCGTCAAACGCTGCAATGGGTTGAGCTGCTCAAGGTGCCAGGAGCCAGCACCAAGACCGATCAAGATTTCATCCAGCGCAAGATTTTGCGCGAGCTGATTTTTAGGGAATGCCGGCGGTCGCAGGCGCGTGTCCTGATTGCGGATGGCCTGACGATCATCGAAGCTCAGCGGCATCCTTTCAGCGAACACGACCGGGCCGTCGTGGCCGCTCATCATCGCCTGGGTAAACGGTTCGCCGAGGCGCTCGGCCATGCGCTGCAACAGCTCGGTGTTCAGGACATGGCGTCCTTCGATGAGCGGCCAGCCGAGTTCGAATTCGACAGTCGCCTGCTTCAGCAACTCAGCGATGTTCCCGGCGTAGCGGGTTTTGTATTGGCCATCGCGCCAGTTCTGCTTCTCGGTTTCCACCCACTTGTCAAAGTCGGTTTCATTGTCTTTCCAGGAGTGATCCTGCTCCTCTTCGGTTGTGCGATTGACTGTCGTCAGGGGATCTATTGCCATCTCCGCACGGGAGGCTTCTGCGCCGCGAGACGTTAACCGAGCCTTTTCGAAATCGCTCGTACCGTCCTTGATGCCGACCGGGCCGGTCAAATAGATCGTCCCCTCACCTTGCGGACGAATGCCGTCGTTGTAGTAATTGGCGGCGGCGTCTGCAAGATAGGCAGCGAAAATCGACTCCTCCCCTGGTAAGTCAATGAGAGGACCGTAGGCTTTTTCCAGAACCTCGTTCGCCAGTGAAGACATCGCCTCAGAATCTTCAAGTCTGACACCTCTCTGAGCAGCCAGCCGGGCAGTGTCTTCAACCAACCGATAATTGAACCGGAAGCGATCAAACACGGACTCGATGACTGTCGAACCGGGATGGGCCAACATGAAGGCATTACTGATCGTGGAACCCTCTGCCACGGCCCTTAAGGTGTAAGGTCGGGCGAGAAGGTCCCGGGGAGGCTGGAACACTTGATTGAGGCTTGGCTGGCTACTGGCGAAAGCTTGCAGTTCTGGACGATGCTGTTCAGGAATTCGCACCGTGTAATCGGTGTATCGACTGCGCAGAGCTTCACGGCCAGGCATCCAGTGGGGGTTGTGATCCAGCAGCAACTGCAACACGCCCAGTCGTGCTCCGTTGTCGAAGCCGCTAATGTCGACACCACCGATCTCTTGCAGTAACGGAGGCAAGTTATCGACATCGGAATAACTGCCGCCTTCCGGATACAACGCTTCCATTCTGACAATGTCCGACGCTGCGGCGAAGTTGCCACGCAGACGCATTTCGCGCTCGTAGATATCTCGCAACTGCAAAGGTGTTTCCGTACTCGCCAGGTCGCGCAGTCGTAAACCTCTGTCAACCAAGCCCTTTACGCTTTCACGATTTCGGTTCTTCAGCTCACGTAAACCCCCTGCGTCTTGTCCATAAGCACGAGCCAGTAACTGAACTCTCGCGTCATCGGCCGATTCGCCTCGTGCGGTTGCATCATTGATGTAATCGTACATCTGCTGTTTCAGAACAATGGCGCGGGCGACATACGATTCGCCCAATACCCGCTCAGACGTACTTTCGGTTCCACCCTGCAACATTGCATCTGCTTTGGCGGCCTCGATAATCAAACGGTTGGTTTTATGGGCCAGTAACGCATCGCTGTCGTACCAGAGATTGATTGTGTAGTCGTGTCCAGTCAGCACCTGTTTCCACAGGTTGATGTAATCACGCTGTATATCCCCGACGCCTCCTCCGACCCAGACGAAGTGCAGTATCTTCGGCACCTGCGTCGCCGAGACCTTCATCAGTTCTATGCCGTATTGCAGTCGCGCGTCGAAGTCATCCACTCTTCCAAGAATTTGCGTCAGACCGGGCGATGCCTCTTTATCGGGGCTCGGCGCGGGATCCTGTTCCACATCGCGGCGTACACGACGCGGCCCCAACTCTCCCAGCGCCTGTCTGAACAGCGCCAGCGGGTGCTGTAGCCGGGGTGAGTCGAGCAAACCGATGCAGGCGAAGTAGTAACGGATAACCGCGTCATATTGACGAGTATTCTTGTAGGGCAAGAGTGCCTGTTCAAGCTCCGTCAGCTTAAACAGTTTGACAAAATTCAAGTGCTTGCCATCAACCGCCTTTATCTTCATATCTTGCATAAACCACCTTCCTTGAAACACTCGATGACATACGCACAACAAAGTGCGCACAGCTGTACCCAACCGAAAAGAACAATGCCTTTTTGGCAAACCGAAACAGTGAACAATTCGAGAGATAAAAACCTTCAAGCAAAACTAGTACAACGCATCTCCAAAGACAAAAAACAAAGCCATTCAAACAATGTCAACAGAAACATCCGACAACATCAACTCAACATTTTTTACCTCAATAAAATATAAACTCGCATAACTTACCCACACAAAAAAGAAAGGCCGCAAACTTCCGTTCGCGGCCTTGTCACTTAGATCCATAAGTGTTTGCAACAATTTCCGACTACACCGTTATCAACTGACCGGTCTTTCCCCATACCAGCGCGGCGTATACACCCACTCCCCGCCCTCGGTGCGAGGGAAAGTGCATGTGGTGGACGAACCGATCAGCACCATCGTGCGCATGTCGACCTGATCCGGTGTCAGCGCGCCCAACGTCGTCACTCGCAGCGTCTGCCCCGGCCGACCGATATCGCGGCCCAGCACCACCGGCGTTTGCGGTGTGCGATGTTGCGCGACGATTTCCAGCGCTCGCCCCAGTTGCCACGGACGGGCGCGGGAGATCGGGTTGTAGAACGCCAACGCCAGATCCGCTTCGGCAGCGAGATCCAGACGCTTCTCGATGATCGACCACGGCTTGAGGTTGTCCGACAGCGACATCACGCAGAAGTCGTGGCCCAGTGGTGCACCGGCCTGAGCGGCGGTGGCGAGCGACGCGGAAACACCCGGCAGGATTTCCAGATCGACGCTGTGCCACGCCGGATCCGTCGACTCGTGCAACGCCTCAAGCACCGCCGCCGCCATAGCGAACACGCCCGGATCACCGGACGAAACCACAATCACCGAACGGCCCTGAGCGGCCAGTCTGAAGGCATGGCGAGCGCGCTGCATTTCTTCGCGGTTATCGGTGCAATGCTGCACTTGATCGTCGCGGAACGGGCCGGCCATGCGCACATAGGTTTCGTAACCCAGCACATCGGTAGCCCGAGCCAATTCTGCTTTCACCGCTGGCACCATCAACTCGGCGGCACCCGGCCCGAGACCGATGACGGCCAGACGTCCGCGCGGACGACCGACCTGCGAAACATCCAGCGGCTGTTCGGCCACGGCGATGGCAATGTCGTGGGATGTTGTGATGACTCGAGCGTCTGGTACGGCATGGCTTGCCAGCTCCGCGATGTCACTCGCTGGCGCAACAAAACGTAGCGGCACCGCCAATTCAAGCGCAGCTTCACGCAATGCCGGGCTGGCCATCTGAACGTCAGCCGCCACCAGACAGGCCAGCGATTCAATCGCCACACCGGCCTGCCGCAACGCATTGCGAATCGCATCCGGCAGGTCGGCCACATCGGCACCGACCGCCACCGCCACGCTGCGCGGATAAATCAGCAACTCACTGGCGCTCGCCACGCGGGCATCGCTGCCGACGTGAATCGAGCGCTGCGCCTGCGGATCTTCCGGCAGTTGCGCCTGCTCAAGCCAAGGCGCGGCGCCATCGATGCGCACGCTGTGGCCGGCAAGCAGATCGGACACAAAGCGCTTGCCCTGCTCCAGATCGCCGAGGGCATAACCGCCGGGCGGGTTGAGCAGGCAGGTGCCAAAGCGCAACTCGCCGCTGGTGGTGATCGCCGCCGGCACTTCAAATGCAGCCGCCATCTCACGGGCCATGACATTCACCCCGCCCAGGCCGCCGAGCAGCGGCACCACGGCGCTGCCATCCTCAGCCACGGCGAGCACCGGTGGCTCGACGCCTTTTTCCAGCAGCAGTGGCGCCAGCGTGCGGATGACAATGCCGGCCGCGCACAGAGCGATAATCGGCGTGTCTTGTTGATACAGCTCGCGCAGGGTTGCGCCGAAGTCGCTGTAAGTCAGGTCGGCGCCTTCGACGCGCCCTGAAAGGCCATGAACCTGCGCGCCCGGATAGACCTGTTGAAGGCGACGGGCCGTGGCCAGCGCGCCCTGGCCGAGAATGACGATGGCCGGTGTGGGATGGGTCATCAGCCTTGCCACCGTTCGCCGGGAACAATGATCAGCGAGAAGTACGGCGACGACATCGGCTCGACCTCATCCAGCGGCACGATCTTCTGATTGGCCATGGTTGCGCGCTCGACGTACAGCGCACGCTCGGCCAGGCCCAACTCTGCCAACACGTCGCGCACTTTCGGGAAATTGCGCCCCAGCTTCATGATCACCGCCGCGTCGGCATCGGCCAGACGGCGCTTGAGCTCGTCATGAGGCAGCACGCCGGACAGCACCGACAGGCTCTGATTGCGATACACCAGCGGCGCGCCCAGCACCGATGCGCCGCCGAGCATCGAACAGACGCCCGGCACCACTTCGGCTTCGTAACGGCTGGCGAGGCGATCGTGCAGGTACATGTAGGAACCGTAGAAGAACGGATCACCCTCGCAGATCACCGCCACGTCGCGACCGGCATCCAGATGCGCCGCCACTTCTTCCGCCGCATCATCGTAGAAATCGCTGATCACTTGCTCGTAGGACAGCGGCGCCGGCAGCACTTCGGTGGTCACCGGGTACACCAGCGGCAGCAGATTCTGCGCGTCCTGCAGGTGCGCTTCGATGATGCCGAACGCATTGCCCTTCTTGCCCTTGGCCACGAAATACGCCACCACCGGCGATTCGCGCAGCAGGCGCAGGGCCTTGACGGTAATCAGTTCCGGATCACCGGGGCCGACACCCAGGCCAATCAAACGTCCTTTAGCCTGCATCATTCGATCTCCGTGGCTAGGGCATTGACCGCAGCGGCGGCCATGGCACTTCCGCCGAGGCGGCCCTGCATGATCACGAACGGCACGCCACGGCTGTTGGCGGCCAGTTCGGCCTTGGATTCGGCAGCACCGACGAAGCCCACCGGGAAGCCAAGGATCAGCGCTGGTTTCGGAGCGCCGGCGTCGAGCATTTCCAGCAGATAGAACAGCGCGGTCGGCGCGTTGCCGATCACCACCACACTGCCTTCCAGATGCGGACGCCACAGTTCCAGCGCCGCGGCCGAGCGAGTGTTGCCCAGCTCACGCGCAAGCTCCGGCACGCTGTCGTCGCGCAGGGTGCAGATCACCTCGTTGTTGGCCGGCAGGCGCGCACGGGTCACGCCTTCGGAGACCATCCGCGCATCGCACAGGATCGGCGCGCCGGCGGCCAGCGCATCGCGCCCGGCCTTGCCCGCGCCCTCGGAGAATTGCAGCCCGTCGATGGCCTCGACCATGCCGCAGGCGTGGATCACCCGCACCGCGAGTTTTTCCAGGTCGGCCGGGATGCGCGAGAGGTTGGCCTCGCGGCGAATGATCGCGAAGGAGTTGCGATAGATCTCCTGACCGTCGCGGATGTAATCAAGCATCAAGGGGGCTCCGTGAGCGGGCGGCGAGCAAGGTCGCGGCCGCTTCGATAGTAAGGTTGTGGGCGTGCAGCGCGCCGAAACCCGGCAGAGCTGCATCGCGAAAATAGAGATCGTAGTGACCGGGGCCGACCGCCAGCAGAGTCACGGCAGCCCGGTGTGCGGCGGCGCAGGAACGCGAGCAGCCGGACAGGTGCACATCCACGGTGCGTGGCAACAGCGTAGCCAGCAGGCGGGCATCGTGTTTGGTGTCGGCCAGGCCTTTGCCGCAACCGTTGGAGCCGGTGCAGGCGATCAGGTGTGACAGCGGATCTTCGGTCTGGGTCAGCAGGTTCAGCTTGCTCAGAGCATCAAGCACTTGGACTGAGTCCGCTTCCCGCACATTGGGCAGCAACAGACTTTGCCAGGGTGTGAAACGGAGGCTGCCGTCGCCAAAGGTTCTGGCCAATTGCGCGGCACCTCGCAGCATGTCCGGATCGAGACGACCGAGCGCCGGTACAGCACCGACATAGACCTGACCTGCCACTTGCTGAGGATGAATGCCGATGTGCAAGCCTTCCTGCACGGCTCCACGTTGCCAATCACCTACGGCTAGCAGGCTGATCCGCTGAGCGAGTTTTTCAAGGAGTACGGGGACCGGGTATTCATCCAGCAGATGGCGCATTCGCGTCTGCTCAGGGTGGGCCAGATCAAGGAACAGTTCCAGTACGGCGACCACCAGCGCATGTCCGTCCGCAAGCGTCACGGCGGCCAATGGTCGATCCGTCGGGCAACCCGCCAGGCCGAACGCCAACAGTGTGTCGCCGCGTGCTTCGTATGCAGACAACCACAGATCGTGGGGATGTTCGAGCATCGCCAGCGCTTCACCGCCATCCAGTTGCACGGCGAACTTGGCGCTCAACTCATGGAAACGCGGATGACGTTGCAGGGTCTCGAGGATCTGCCCGGCCAATGGGCGGGTATCAAAGTGCATCTGCCGGTCGATGCCGGCGGCCGGGCTGAGCATCAGGTTGCGCACATCGTCGCCCGCAGCGGTTCGCGGCCCGAGACCGGCGGCCAGCAGGCTGTCGATCAACGCGGCGGACTGATCGCCGATGCCGCGAATCTGCAGATTGCCCCGGTTGGTCGCCTCGATCGCCCCGCCGGCAAACCGCTCGGCGGCATTCGCCACCGCATCGGCCTGATCGGCCGAGATCGAACCGCCATCGAGCTTGATCCGGCAGATACCGCCATCCAGCGCCTGGACGATACGCAGCAACCCCGGACAGGCCGAGGGGCGAATAGCTGTGGATATCGGGCGTTCGTTCAAGGGATGACCGGCTGACGGGCAGCGCCAGGATGGGCGAAAGGTCGCCATTATGCCTGCTTTGCCCGAGTGCATGAAAATGCCTGCCGGTCGGAATAATCACGAACGCCCGATATTCTGTCTCCTCGGCGGCTATATTTCGTAATGAGCAAAGTCGAACGACATCCCTTTTATTGCCTTTTCCACCAATGGCCGACGAACTTCGATCGCGCGACGGCTCATCGACACGCGTCGAGCACGGATATCCAGTTGACTCATTGGCTGATGAACTTTCCAGAACAGGTAACTGGTCGTCAGTGTGGACTTGATGAACCTGACATTGGTAATGACAAGCTCCATATCTCCGTTCGCGTTATAACTGACGGGGATCAGTTTGAAATCGAAGGCCTTTCCGCTCAGCCCCCTGATTGTTTTCAGCAGATCAACCTCCGCTTCCAGACTCGACAATCCCGAATTCACACCACTGACTTGTTCAGGGCTGAGCCAGGGTCTTGCCAGTTTCATCCACACCTCACCGACAGTTCCCGAAAAATTCGGCTGGACGTATTCGATATCCATCTCGTCCTTCTTCCAGAAATACGAATACAGCAGGTCGGCGAAATAATCGATCCAGGGCCCGGGTTGCGTATTACTGTTGTACTGTTTATCCGCTTCTTTCTTTGCGATGTAAGTACAGTTCAATGCGAAGTCGTAATCCTCTTTCGATTGCCCTTCTACCCCCGTCAGCAAAATATCCCCTACCAGCGTCGCATGATGGGTGAGCGTTCCTGTTTTCAAATTCATTTCCCTATGTCTTCCTGCCAATCCTGGCTTTTGTTTGAGTTGATCTGAACCATAACAAACACACCCAATCCGACAACGCCTGTTCAACGACAGGAAGTTTCCGGGATCGGCAACAGACCAGCGCGAGAGAACAGCCGCCGCGTTATCATGCAGCCCTGGTACGCGCGCACAAATTGAGGAACGGCATGACGGTCTGGCTGACAGTAGTGGGAATCGGTGAAGACGGCTTCAAGGGCCTGGGCAAGAATGCCCGGCGCGCCTTGATGGGCGCCTCGCGGATCATCGGCGGTCAGCGTCAGCTGGATCTGTTGCCGGTGTGCATCCGTGGCGAGCGCCAGCTGTGGCCGAGCCCGTTTTCCCTGGCCTCGGTTCTCGAGCGTCGCGGCGAAGCGGTGTGCGTGCTGGCCAGCGGTGATCCGATGTTCTACGGCGTTGGCGCGAGTCTGGCGCGTCAGGTGCCGGGGGCCGAGATGCTGGTTCTGCCAGCCCCGTCCTCCTGCTCGCTGGCGGCCGCCCGACTGGGCTGGCCGTTGCAGGACGTCAGCGTGCTGTCGCTGGTGGCTCGTCCGCTTGCGGCCCTCAATGGTCAGTTATCCAGCGGCGTGCGCCTGTTGCTGCTGAGCAACGACGGTCAATCCCCGGCAGCTGTTGCGGCATTGCTGCGCGAGCGCGGGTTCGGCGCCAGTCGCCTGAGTGTTCTGGAACATCTGGGCGGCAGCGCCGAACGCCGGATCGACGGCACCGCCAACGACTGGAACGATCCGGTCATTGCCGACCTCAACGTGATCGCCCTCGAGTGCCTCGCCGATCCGCAGACACCGCGCCTGTCGCGCCTCGCCGGCCTTCCGGACTCGGCCTTCCGGCACGACGGTCAACTGACCAAACGCGACGTTCGCGCGATCACCCTCGCCCGCCTCGCCCCGACACCGGGCGAACTGCTGTGGGACGTCGGCGCCGGCAGCGGTTCAATCGGCATCGAGTGGATGCGCGCTCACCCGAGTTGCCGCGCTCTGGCTATCGAGGCCGATGACGGTCGACAACAGTTGATCGAACACAACCGCGATGCGCTGGGGGTTCCCGGTCTGCAACTGATTCGCGGCAGTGCACCGCAAGCCCTCGCCGGGCTGGAACGTCCGGACGCGATTTTCATCGGCGGCGGCGTTACCCGCGAAGGCGTGCTGGAAACCTGCTGGGAGCAACTGAAACCCGGCGGCCGACTGGTGGCCAACGCCGTGACCCTGCAAAGCGAAATGACCTTGATGAGCTGGCGCGAACGCCATGGCGGCGAGTTGACCCGCATCCACATCGCCCAGGCGCAGCCGCTGGGCGAGTTCGACACCTGGCGTCAGGCCTTGCCGATCACCCTGCTCGATCTGGTCAAACCCCTCGATGCGTGACGAAACCGCCGAACAACCTGCGCCCCTGCGCAGCGGCCTGACCACCGGCAGCTGCGCCACGGCCACCAGCCTCGCCGCTGCCCGCCTGTTGCTCGGTGGAGTGGTGGCGGACGCCGTGCAAATCGTATTGCCCAAGGGCAAGCAGGTGCAGATGCGCCTGGAGTTCTGCCGGCTGACCGAAGATGGCGCCGAAGCCGGAACCCTCAAGGATGCCGGCGACGACCCGGACGTGACGCATGGCGCCCTGCTCTACTCCCGCGTGCAACTGATGGCTGAGCCGGGTATCCGCTTCATCGCCGGCAAAGGCGTCGGCACCGTCACTCGGCCGGGGCTGGTGCTGGCCGTCGGCGAACCGGCGATCAACCCGGTGCCGCGCAAGATGATCAGCGATCACCTGACCCTGCTCGCCGAAGAAGCCGGCTATCGCGGCGGCTTCGAGGTGACGGTGAATGTCGAGGGCGGCGAAGCCCTGGCGCTGAAAACCATGAACCCGCGCCTGGGGATTCTCGGCGGCCTGTCGATCCTCGGCACCAGCGGCATCGTCCGGCCGTTTTCCTGTGCGGCGTACATTGCCTCGATCCATCAAGGCATCGACGTGGCAAAAACCAACGGCTACCTGCACATCGCCGCCTGCACCGGCAACGCCAGCGAAGACACCATGCGCCGGGTCTACGACCTGCCGGAAATCGCCCTGATCGAAATGGGCGACTTTGTCGGCGCCGTGCTCAAGCACCTGCGCAAAGTGCCTGTGGATAAACTCAGCCTGTGCGGCGGCTTCGGCAAGATCAGCAAACTGGCGGCCGGGCACATGGATCTGCACTCGCGCCATTCGAGCATCGACCTGCCGCAACTGGCCGAATGGGCGGCGGCGATTGGCGCCGATGACGCCTTGCAGCAAGCCATTCGCGAGGCGAACACCAGTCAGCAGGCGTTGGCGATGGCCAGTGCGGCGGGCGTTGCACTGGGCGACGAGGTCTGCCGTCATGCTCTGGAATTCGCACGCAGCGTGGTGCCGGCGCAGGTGCAGGTCGAGGTGTTTGCGATTGATCGTCAGGGCGGCATCGTTGGCCATGCGGGGGCTTTTGTATGAAACGGATTCTATTGCTGGGCGGCGTGACTGAAGCGCTGGCCATCGCGCGCACTTTGGGGCCGGAACACATTTACAGCCTGGCTGGAGTGGGCCGTGTGCCGACCGATCTGACGTGTCAGGTGCGCGTCGGCGGCTACGGCGGTGCCGAAGGTCTGGCGCAGTTCATTCGCGATGAAGGCATCGATCTGCTGCTCGACGCGACCCATCCGTACGCCGCACAAATCAGCCAGAACGCCGCCACCGCCGCGCAACTCACCGGCATTCCCTGCTGGGCCCTGCGCCGCCCGGCGTGGCAACCACAGCCGGGCGATGACTGGCGCGAAGTCGCCGACTGGGCCGAACTGATCACCGCCCTCGAACCCTTCCGCCGCCCCCTGTTCACCCTTGGCCGCGAACCGCTGCAACACCTCGATGAAATCCCGGCACACCACTTCTGGACCCTGCGCGCCCTCGACGTTTATCCCGGCAACGAACGCTGCGAAGTCATCGGCGCCCGTGGACCGTTTCTGCTGGAGGATGAGCGGGCGCTGTTCGAACGCCGGCAGATCGACGTGCTGATCAGCAAGAACAGCGGCAGCACCGCAACCGAGCCGAAACTGGAAGTGGCGCGGGAGCTTGGGGTGCCGGTGATGGTGTTGAAGCGGCCGGGGTTGGCGGGGGTTGATCGGGAGTTTTCGACGGTTGCTGACGTCATCGCGGCTCTTGAAAAACCTTGATCGGGACGGAGCTTTTTTCATCTCGCGATAGCTTCAGTTGTTGACGCAAGTCCCATGCAATGCAAATTCGAGCCGCTACACTCTCTTGAAAGTGCGCTGCGACACCAAACCGCACGACGCTTTTTTACTTATCGGCCCTGATCAGGCTAAATAGCCGCGCCTGATCGCCCACCCTACGGACCTGTCCCATGAACCGACACCGGCTCGCATTTGCCTGGATCGCCTGCTTCGCAGTGCTGTTCAACATGCTCGCCATGCCGTTGACGGGTGCCATGGCGCAGGCGGCGCAGACACCGGCCGAGCAGTTGCTGTGGAGCAGTTTCTGCACCGGCAGCGGGACGAAGATGGTGGCGATCGACATCGGCAGCCTCGATCAGAAAGCACCGCAAAGCGGTGACAATCATTCGACCATGCAGCATTGCTGGTGCTGTTCCGGATCGGCGCCGGTGGTGGCGTTGCCGGGGCATTCGCCGCAGCTGTACTTCGCCCGGTACGAAAGCAATCGCAGTGTGGCGCCCGCCTTGCTGCAAGCCCCGACACCGCGCCAGCAATGGCCGAGCCTCAATCCCCGCGCCTCTCCTCTGGTTTGATTTGTTCCCGCATTTGACCTGCGTTTCAAATCGTTCTGGAGAACTGCCATGTTGAACAAATTCATCGTCATCGCTGCGCTGTTGCTGCCTGCGTGCTTCGCCCATGCCCACGAATACAAGGCCGGCGAGCTGGAAATCGCCCACCCGTGGTCGCAGGAACTGCCGCCGAATGCGCCGACGGTTGCCGCGTATTTCATCATTCACAACGGCGGCAAAACCGCCGATCGCCTGCTCAGCGTCGATTCGCCCATCGCTCCGACTGCCGAACTGCACGAACACGTGATGCAGGGCGATCTGATGAAGATGCAACAGGTGCCGAACGTAGCGATCCCGGCCGGCGAGAACGTGACCTTCGCGCCGATGGCCTATCACGTGATGCTGATGAATCCGACCGACCGCAGCCTCCTGACCGACGGCAAGCGCTTCCCGCTGACCCTGCACTTTGAAAAGGCCGGTGACGTGACCGTCGAAGTGGCCGTGCAGAAGAAGCCACCGCAAGACATGCCGGAACACGCGCACGCCCAGTAACCCCTTCGGCAGACTCCGCCCATGCGCCCGCGCAGCGCCAGGTCGTCCGTGCAACGCCGTCAGACTGAACACCTGACACGCGGCAGCTGGATCGCCCTGTTCGCCATGTTGATGATCTTCATCGGCCCGCTGATTTCTCAGTCGATGCCGATGGATCAGCACGCCTCGACTTCGATGCCGATGAGCATGGACATGTCGATGGACATGGCGGGCATGGATCATTCCGCGCATGAAGCGAAACCCTCGGCCGAACACTGCCCGCCGCAATCGTCGCACCATGTGTTGTGGGAGAAATGCGGCTATTGCAGCCTGCTGTTCAACTGCCCGGCACTGACCGGTGGCGGCAGTTTTGCCACGTTCAGCATCGCCCACGTCAACACCTTCACCACGCCCTCACCACGTCTGGGCCATGCCCGGCAGACTTTCTTCCCCGGCGCCCGCACCCGCGCCCCGCCCGTCGCAGCGTAAACACCCACCTCTGATTGCACACGGTTGAGAAGACAGCTTCAGGCTGCCGGCCGTGTCGTTTACGACTGTTTGATGGAAATTGTCATGTCCAGGTTTTCTGCTGTCCCACGCTCGGGTTCTGCCCCGGCGTCCTTCGCCCTGAACGAATCGCGCATTCGTTTCAGGCACGCTACCGCCGTCCTTTGCGGCGTTCTGCTGTCCCCGCTGGTCCACGCCGATGAACACGCCGGCCACACAGAAGAACTGAGCCCGACGGTGATCACCGCCATCGCCCCGAGCTCGCCGCTGACCATCGTCACCAACCCGAAAGACCCGCGCCAACCGGTGCCGGCCAGCGATGGCGGCGACTATCTGAAGACCATTCCCGGCTTCGCCCTGGTGCGCAACGGCGGCACCAACGGTGATCCGGTGCTGCGTGGCATGTTCGGTTCACGTCTGAACATCCTCACCAACGGCAGCATGATGCTCGGCGCCTGCCCCGGCCGGATGGACGCGCCGACCTCGTACATCTCGCCCGAGACCTACGACAAACTCACCGTGATCAAAGGCCCGCAAACCGTGCTCTACGGACCGGGCGCATCGGCCGGCACAGTCCTGTTCGACCGCGAGCCAGAGAGCTTCGGCGAACTCGGCACCCGCGTGAATGCCAGCGTGCTGGCCGGCTCCAACGGACGCTTCGACAAAGTCGTCGATGCGGCGGCCGGCGGCTCGCTGGGCTATGTGCGCGTGATCGGCAACACCGCGCATTCCGATGACTACCGCGATGGCAACAACGACACCGTCGCCTCGCGCTACGACAAGTGGAACGGCGACGTGGCAGTGGGCTGGACCCCGGATGCCGACACCTTGCTGGAGCTGACCGCCGGCAAGGGCGACGGCGAAGCGCGCTACGCCGGGCGCGGCATGGACGGCTCGCAATTCCTGCGTGAAAGCCTCGGCCTGCGCTTCGAGCAATCCAACATCACCGATGTGCTGGAGAAGCTCGAAGCGCAGGTCTACTACAACTACGCCGACCACGTGATGGACAACTACACCCTGCGCACGCCATCCGGCACCGGGATGATGGCAGGTCCCATGGCGTCCAACGTCGACCGCCGCACCCTCGGCGCGCGGATCAAGGCGACCTGGCGCTGGGCCGATATCCAGCTGATCACCGGCCTCGATGCGCAGACCAACGAACACCGTCAGCGCGCGGCCATGGGCATCGACGCCTACAAGGATCTGCCGCGCAACAAGGACGCCGACTTCCATAACTACGGTGTGTTCAGCGAAATGACCTGGTACGCCGCCGACCGTGACCGCCTGATCACTGGCGCCCGGGTCGACCGTGCCTCGGCCAAGGATTATCGGCAGACCACCGGATCGGGAATGATGTCCCGCCCGAACCCGACCGCAGGCGATACCCGCGCCGACACCCTGCCGAGCGGTTTCATCCGTTACGAGCATGACCTGGCCGACAGCCCGACCACGCTCTACGCCGGTCTCGGCCACGCCCAGCGGTTCCCGGATTACTGGGAACTGTTTTCGCCCAAGTCCGGCCCGGCCGGCTCGGTCAATGCGTTCGATTCGATCAAACCGGAAAAAACCACTCAGCTCGACTTCGGCGTGAACTACAAGGACGCCGACCTCGAAGCCTGGGCCTCGGGCTACATCGGCGTGGTACGCGACTACATCCTGTTCGACTACACCCCGACGATGATGGGCATGAGCACCTCCCGCGCCGAGAACATCGACGCGCGGATCATGGGCGGTGAACTCGGTGCCGCTTACAAACTCACCGACCACTGGAAAGCCGATGCGACCCTGGCCTACGCCTGGGGCAAGAACAGCAGCGACGGCAAGGCGCTGCCGCAAATGCCACCGCTGGATGCACGTTTCGGCCTGACCTACAGCGAAGACAACTGGAGCGCCGGCGCACTGTGGAGAGTGGTTGCCGCGCAAAACCGTATCGACCAGAACAAGGGCAACGTGGTCGGCAAGGATTACGACAAGAGTTCGGGCTTCGGCGTGTTCTCGCTCAACGGTGCCTACCGGATCAACAAGAACTGGAAGGTCAGTACCGGCGTCGACAACCTGTTCGGCAAGGCTTACGCCGAACACCTCAACCTGGCGGGCAACGCCGGGTTCGGCTACCCGGCCAACGACCCGCAAGCCATCAATGAGCCGGGGCGCACGCTCTGGACCAAGGTGGATATGAGTTTCTAACCCTCAAGGGCACTCGCTCCCCTTGAGGGAGCGAGTGACAACAGACAACTAGAAGATCCAAGCCAAGCGGAGCACTCGTGATGAAACAGCCCAAACCGAATTTCTACAACCTGGCCTGGCGTTGGCATTTCTATGCCGGATTGTTCGTCGCGCCATTCATGGTGATGCTGGCCCTGACCGGCATCATTTACCTGTTCAAACCGCAACTCGATTCGCTGATGTACAGCAGCCTGCTGAACGTCCCGGCCGGGCATCACACCGTGCCGGCCGATGACTTGCTGCAAAAGGTCAAAAGCGCTTATCCACAAGGCCAGGTCACCCAGTACCTGCCGCCAGCGAACGCCGAGCGCA
Source organism: Pseudomonas sp. GW822-FHT03F08 (assembly GCF_058801265.1). NCBI lineage: Bacteria > Pseudomonadati > Pseudomonadota > Gammaproteobacteria > Pseudomonadales > Pseudomonadaceae > Pseudomonas > Pseudomonas sp. GW822-FHT03F08. The sequence goes on from NZ_JBXANC010000004.1 coordinate 105,089, forward strand.
GCGCGCAATTCTTGGTGAAGAACGCCGGCCATGAGCTGAACGTGTTTGTCGATCCGTACCACGGCGACATCCTCGGCGAGCAGGACGCCAAGCAAAACCTGCAAGCGCTCGCCCGGGCGATCCACGGCGAACTGATGATCGGCACCATCGGTGACCGGCTGATCGAACTCGCCGCCGGCTGGGGCGTGGTGCTGCTGGTGTCCGGGGTTTTCCTGTGGTGGCCGCGAGGTCAGGCCGCCGGAATACTGTGGCCACGCCTGAACAGTCGCGGTCGCGTTCTGTGGCGTGATCTGCATGCCGTTACCGGGTTCTGGGGTGCGGCATTGCTGCTGGTGATGCTGCTCAGCGGCATGACCTGGACCGGGTTCTGGGGCAAGCAGTACGCCCAGGTGTGGAACGTGTTCCCGGCGGCGATGTGGGACAACGTGCCGACCTCCGACGTCGAGGCCGGCAGCCTCAACAACGCCGCGCGCCAGACCGTACCCTGGGCCATGGAAAACACCCCGATGCCGATGTCCGGCGACCACGCCGAACACATGGCCCACGGCGGCATGCAACACGGTCCCGCCGCGCCGATCATCAGCCTGCAGGACGTGCAGAACATCGCCATTGAGCGCAAGGTCGAGCCGGGCTACAGCATCACCCTGCCGACCACCGCCACCGGCGTATTCACTATCGCAGTGTTCGCCGACGACCCGCGCAACGATGCGACCCTGCACGTCGATCAGTACACCGGCAAGGTGTTGGCCGATGTGCGATTCGAGCAATACGGTGCCGTCGCCCGGGCCACGGAAATCGGCGTGATGCTCCACGAAGGCAAGATGTTCGGCACCTTCAACCAGATCATCGTGCTGCTGATCTGTCTGATGATTCTGCTCAGCGCCGTCAGCGGCGTGGTGATCTGGTGGAAGCGTCGCCCGCAAGGAAAATTCGGCGTACCACCGCTGCGTCACGATCTGCCGAAATGGAAAACCGGCGTGGCGATCATGCTGGTTCTGGCGGTGGTGTTTCCACTGGTGGGCGCTTCGCTGGTGGTGGTGTGGTTGCTGGATCGGCTGCTGTTGTCGCGTCTGGGCCGACAAGCTGAATCTGCCTCAACTTCATCATGAAACAGGCGAGATGCGCGACCTAGACAGATCTTTAAACTGCCGGGGCTTAAACTCCGGCAATCTTTAGTGTTACTGTATAACACTAATTTGCTGCTCTGCCCGCAGCCATGCATTGCCATGAGCCTGCGGGCTTTTCTTTTGAAGAAGTGATTCACCACCCCGATGAACAAGTACCTCTTGTCCAGCCTCTGCCTGTTCGCCCTGAACAACAGCGCCCACGCCGACAGCGCGCCGCTGACGCTGCCCACCGGCACCATCACGGCTCTGGCCAATGACGACCAGACCGTCAGCCTGACCACGCCGACCAGCGCCGGCTCACGCCTGAACCTCAGCGCGATGGAAACCCCGGCCAGCGTCGAAAGCCTGAGCGGCGAGCAAGTCCGCGCTCGTGGCGACCGCAGCGTGCAGGACGCGGTGTCGCGCAGTACCGGCATCAGCCGAACCGGCACACCGGGTGATGGCGGTACTTCGTTGCAGGCCCGGGGTTTTACCGGGCAGAGTTCGGTGATGCAGTTGTATGACGGCAACCGGATGTACACCGGCATGGGCACCGTGACGTTCCCGGTCGACACCTGGTCGGTGGAGCGCGTCGACGTCCTGCGCGGCCCGGCCTCGGTGCTGTACGGCGAAGGCGCGACCGGTTCGGTGGTCAACGTGATCCCGAAGAAACCGTTCGAAGGCGAAATCGAAAACCACGTGCGCGTCGGTTACGGCTCGTTCGACAGCCAGCAACAGGCGTTCGACAGCGGCGGTTCGCTGACCGACACCCTGAGCTATCGCCTCAACCTCAACCGCCTGCGCAGCAACGGCTGGATCGATCGCGGCGACTCGTCCAGCGACTTCATCAGCGCCGCCCTGCGCTGGCAGGCCACCGATGATCTGACTTTCACCCTCGCCCACGATTACGGCGACCAACGCCCGCAGAACTACTTCGGCACACCGCTGATCAACGGCCAGTTGAAGGACAGCCTGCGCAACAAGAACTACAACGTGCGCAACGACAAGCAGCACTACAACGATCAATGGACACGCCTGACCACCGATTGGCAGATCAACGACGCGGTCAGCGCCAGCAACGAGTTGTATTACCTCAAGGCTCAGCGCCGCTGGCAGAACGCCGAGAACTACAACTTCGACGCTGGCAGCCAACAACTCAGCCGCAGCGGTTATTTCGGCATCGGCCACCAACAGGAACAGGTCGGCGACCGCCAGACTTTCACCTTAAAGCATTCGCTGTTCGGCCTCGACAGCCAGACCGTGACCGGCGTCGATTACAACCGCATCCGCTTCCAGCTCAACAGTAACTCGCCGTTCAACGACGTATTGCCGAACGGTCAGCCGCTGGATCTGTATCACCCGCAAACCGGTTATTTCGAGAGCGCCGACCCGTATCGCGATCAGTTCGACAGCACCACCAGACAGATGTCGGTGTTCGCCGAAAACCGCACGCAACTGAGCGAGCGCTGGTCGCTGGTAACCGGCGTGCGCCGCGACTACGTGCACGTGGATCGCAACAACCTGGTCGACGGCAGCCAGAGCGACAAGACACTGACCGGCAACAACTGGAAGGCCGGGCTGGTGTTCGCGTTGACGCAGGACACCTCGTTCTACGGTCAGGTCGCTACCAGCACCGATGGCATCGGCGGTTTGATTTCTCTGAGCCCGAGCCAGCAGCAATACGACTTGTCCACCGCGCGGCAAACCGAGATCGGCATGAAGCAGCTGTTCTGGGACCAGCGTGGCGAATTCACGCTGGCGGCGTATCGCATCGTGAAGAAGAAGCTGCTGACCGACGATCCGGGCAACCCGACGCTCAAGCAGCAGGTCGGCCAGCAATCGTCGAACGGCCTGGAAGCCAGCTTCGATCTGCAACTGCCAAACGCCTGGCAACTGCAAGCCAACGCCGCCATCGTTAAAGCCAAGTACGACGATTTCGAAGAGGTGGTCGGCGGCGTGCCGGTGTCGCGCAACGGCAATCGCCCGGTGGACGTGCCACGTCGCACGGCGAACCTGTGGCTGAGCAAGGCGCTGACCGATGACCTGAAAGCCGGCGCCGGCGTGCGTTATGTCGATGCGCGCTACGCCGACATGGCCAACCGCAACGAACTGCCGAGCTACACCGTGGTCGATGCGACGCTGTCGTGGAAAGCCCTGCACAACACCACGCTGGGGTTGCAGGTGAACAATCTGTTTGACCGGACCTATGCGCAAAGCCAATACAATGAGGGGCAGCAGTGGATTCTGGGTGAGCCTCGTTCGTTCTTTGTCACAGCTGACTACACCTTCTAGAACAGGAACGAAATGACCTCCCTGACCCTCACCGACCTGAGATGGTCCCCACTGGGCCACGACCACTGCCATCACCAGTTCCAGCTGCGTGACGCCTCGTTGCAAGTGGCCGCCGGTGAGTTCGTCGGGCTGATCGGGCCCAATGGCAGCGGCAAGACCAGCCTGTTGCGCTGCGCCTACCGTTTCAGCCAGCCGGAGCACGGCGAGGTCAGACTCGATCATCACAACGTCTGGAAGCAATCTTCACGCTGGTGCGCGCAACGCATCGCCGTGGTCTTGCAGGAATTCCCCGACGCCTTCGGCCTGACCGTCGAAGAAGTGGTCGCCATGGGCCGCACGCCGCACAAAGGCCTGTTCGATGGCGACACGCTGGAAGACCGCCACCTCGCCACCCAGGCCCTCAAATCCGTGGGCCTCGATGGTTTCGAAGACCACGCATTCGCCACGCTGTCCGGCGGTGAAAAACAACGCGTGATCCTCGCCCGCGCCCTGACCCAGCAACCGCAACTGCTGATCCTCGACGAGCCGACCAACCACCTCGACCCGCGCTATCAGCTGGAACTGCTGCAACTGGTCAAGCGCTTGCAAATTGGCACCCTGGCAAGCATTCACGACCTGAACCTCGCCGCCGCGTTCTGCGACCGTTTGTATGTGATCAACCACGGTCGCATCGTCGCCAGCGGCACCCCGCAAGAAGTCCTCACGGTTGAATTGCTGCGCGACGTGTTCGGCGTTGAAGCACTGATCGATTCCCACCCCCTTCACGGCTACCCGCGAATCACCTGGATAACCCGACCATGACTGTGCGTTCCCTGCTTTGCCTCGCCCTGTTGCTGGGCACCACCCAAGCCTTCGCCGAGGCCACGAAGTACCCGCTGACGATCCACAGCTGCAACCGCGAAGTGACCTTCAAGGAAGCGCCGAAACACGCGATCAGCCACGACATCAACATGACCCAGATGATGCTCGCCCTCGGCCTCAAGTCGAAGATGGCCGGCTACAGCGGCGTCAGTGGCTGGAAGTCGGTAACACCCGAAATGCAGTCGCTGCTCGATGGCCTGCCGGAACTGGCGGCCAAATACCCGTCGGTGGAAACCCTGCTCAACGCCAACGTCGACTTCTTCTTCGCCGGCTGGGATTACGGCATGCGCGTCGGTGGCGATCTCACGCCGCAGACCCTGCAACCGCTGGGAATCAACGTCTATGAGCTGACCGAGTCCTGCGCCTTCGTGATGAAGCGCCCGGCCGCCACGCTGGAAGACACCTACAACGACCTGCGCAACCTCGGCAAAATCTTCGACGTGCAGGATCGCGCCAACGCGCTGATCGCCGACATGCAAAGTCAGGTCGCCGACATCCGCAAAGACCTGCCCGCCGAGAAGCCACGGGTGTTCCTGTACGACAGCGGCGAAGACCGCGCCATGACCTCCGGCCGCCTCGGCATGCCGCAAGCGCTGATCGACGCATCTGGTGGGCGCAACATCCTCGATGACGTCGATGCGAGCTGGACCCGGGTCAACTGGGAGACCGTGGTCGAGCGCAATCCGCAGGTGATCGTGATCGTCGACTACAGCGAAATCACCGCCGAGCAGAAGATTGAATTTCTGCTGAAGAACAAGGCGCTGCAATCGGTGGACGCGATCAAGAACCAGCGTTTCATTGTCATCCCTTACGTGCAGGCCACGCCGGGGATCGACAACGTGCTGGCGGTTGAAACTCTGGCCAAAGGGTTCCACGGCGAATGATCAATCGTCGTTACGCCTGGCTGCTGATCGCCCTCGGCGCGGTGCTGCTGGTGTCGTGCGTGGTGTCGCTGGGCTTCGGCCCGGCGCGGGTGCCGGTGGACGTGGTGTGGCGGATTCTGCTGCACAAGTTGTTCGGTTTCGGCGTGCCCGACTGGAGCGCTGGTCAGGAGCACATCGTCTGGCTGATCCGTGTACCGCGCATGTTGCTCGGTGCGTTGGTTGGCGCCGGGCTGGCGTTGATCGGTGCGGTGCTGCAAGCGGTGACGCGTAACCCTCTGGCCGACCCGCACCTGCTCGGCGTTACCTCCGGCGCGACCCTCGGCGCAGTGATCGTGGTGCTGCACGTCGGCGAAATCGTCGGTCTGCTGACCTTGCCGATTGCCGCGTTTATCGGCGCGTTGTTGAGCATGTTTCTGGTGCTGGGCATTGCCAACCGTCACGGGCGACTGGACAGTGACCGGTTGCTGTTGTGCGGTGTAGCGGTGTCGTTCGTGATGATGGCGATCGCCAATCTGCTGCTGTTCATGGGCGATCACCGCGCCAGTTCGGCGGTGATGTTCTGGATGCTCGGCGGCCTCGGCCTGGCGCGCTGGGAGTTGTTGGCCGTGCCGGCGCTCAGCGTGTTGCTCGGGCTGATTCTGCTGCTGGGCATGGCCCGGCCATTGAACGCTTTGATGGCTGGCGAACAGACGGCTGTCACCCTTGGCCTGAACGCGCGGGCGGTACGTCTGCGGGTGTTCGTGATTGCTTCACTGATGACCGGGGTACTGGTGTCGATCAGCGGCTCAATCGGGTTTGTCGGGCTGATGGTGCCGCACATTGCGCGGCGCTTGATCGGTGCCGAGCACCGGCGCCTGCTGCCGGTGTGCGTGTTGCTCGGCAGTGTGTTTCTGGTGTGGGTCGATGTCGCGGCGCGGACGCTGATCGCACCGGAAGACTTGCCGATCGGCGTTGCCACCGCAGCGCTCGGCGGGCTGTTTTTCATTGGCCTGATGCGCCGCCGCTGAGCCTGCCTTAGACTGCGCACCCGATTTTTCTCAGGATGAGTGTCATGTTGAAAGCAGCTGTTGTCGCGTTGTTGTTTGTGGGATCCAGCGCGGTGCTGGCCGATACGACCGTCGATGTCTCGAAGATCTACGGCAAGATCAAATTCGTCGACAGCTTCCCCGATTACAAGGTGAAGGTCGTGGACTCGTTTCCCGACCTCAAAGTGAAGAAAGTCGACTCGTTCCCGGACTCGGCTGGTAAATGGAAAACCGTCGACAGCTTTCCCGACTACAAAATCCAGATCGTTGATTCCTTCCCTGATTTCACCATCAAGTACGTCGATTCGTTCCCCGGTGTGAACTGAGTTCCACCCGACACTGCTGCCGCCTCGCGGCAGCACCACAATGAAGCACTTCCCCGCACCACACCCTGCCGCCTGTCCCCTCCTGGTGCGCCGTCCCTGCGCACAACCGCTCTAAACCGACCTTTTGCTGCCCGATCCCGACCGGGCACAGCCCTTGCAAAACACCCTTCAGTCGTTCGCATCTGCCAACCATAAAAAACTTTAACGTTCGTGGAGATCGCACAATGAAGCGTCGCAGTTTGATCAAGGCTTTCACACTCACGGCATCCATTGCCGCGATGGGCATGACCTGGACGGTACAGGCCGCCGAGACCATCAAGGTCGGGATTCTGCATTCGTTGTCCGGCACCATGGCGATCTCCGAAACATCGCTCAAAGACATGGCGTTGATGACCATCGACGAGATCAACGCCAAGGGCGGGGTGAACGGCAAGATGCTGGAACCAGTGGTGGTCGACCCGGCGTCGAACTGGCCGCTGTTCGCGGAAAAGGGCCGGCAGTTGCTGACGCAGGACAAGGTCGCGGTGGTGTTCGGTTGCTGGACCTCGGTGTCGCGCAAATCGGTGCTGCCGGTGTTCGAAGAACTCAACGGCCTGCTGTTCTACCCGGTGCAATACGAAGGCGAAGAGATGTCGCCGAACGTGTTCTACACCGGCGCCGCGCCGAACCAGCAAGCGATCCCGGCGGTTGAATACCTGATGAGCGAAGAAGGTGGCGGCGCCAAGCGCTACTTCCTGCTCGGCACCGACTACGTGTACCCGCGCACCACCAACAAGATCCTGCGTTCGTTCCTGCATTCCAAAGGCGTAGCGGATAAAGACATCGAAGAGGTCTACACCCCGTTCGGCCACAGCGATTACCAGACCATCGTCGCCAACATCAAAAAGTTCTCGGCCGGCGGCAAGACCGCTGTGATCTCCACCGTGAATGGCGACTCCAACGTACCGTTCTACAAGGAACTGGCCAACCAGGGTCTGAAGGCCACCGACGTGCCGGTGGTGGCGTTCTCGGTGGGCGAAGAAGAACTGCGCGGCATCGACACCAAACCGCTGGTGGGCAACCTCGCGGCGTGGAACTACTTCGAGTCGGTGGAGAACCCGGTGAACAAGAAGTTCGTCGATGACTGGAAAGTCTACGCGAAGAAACACAACCTGCCGGGCGCCGACAAAGCCGTGACCAACGACCCGATGGAAGCCACTTACGTCGGCATCCACATGTGGGCGCAGGCGGCGGAGAAAGCCAAGTCCACCGACGTCGACAAGGTCCGCGAAGCCCTCGGCGGCCAGACCTTCGCCGCGCCGTCCGGCTACACCCTGACCATGGACAAGACCAACCACCACCTGCACAAACCGGTGATGATCGGCGAGATCCAGGCCGATGGTCAGTTCAACGTGGTGTGGCAGACCGAGGGGCCGATTCGTGCGCAGCCCTGGAGTCCGTTCATTCCGGGCAACGACAAGAAGCCGGAGTATGCGGTGAAGAGCAACTGAGTTAACCCGCTCAACCTGATCGTTCCCACGCTCTGCGTGGGAACGATCAATACAGGAAGGCCCGTTATGCCCACTGCCCTATACCGTTTGCTCCTGGCCCTCGCACTTTTGCTGCCGATAGCCGCCCACGCCAGCGACGCCGAAGACTTCGTCGCCGCCAACCCCGTGCAACAAGCCAAACTGCTGGAAGCCTGGGCCGCGCAGCCCGATCCGGCCCGTGTCGAACTGATCAACGCCCTGCAACAAGGCGAACTGACCGTCGACGGCCAACCCAAAACCCTGCGCCTGAACAACCGCCTGCGAGGTCTGATCGACACCGCACTGGCCAGCCACCAATTGCTCGCCGTCGACGCCAAAACCCGTCTGACTGCCGCGCAGCAATTGCAGAAAAGCGCCAAACCGGCGCAGCTGAAATTCCTCGACCAGCAACTGGCTGGCGAAAAAGACGAAAGCGTCCACGCCGCCCTGAGCCTGGCGCTGGCCAACCTGCAACTGGTCGACACTGACCCGGCAGTACGCCTCGCGGCCGTGCGTCTGCTCGGTGAAACCGGCGACCCGTTGGCCCGCACTCGCCTCGAAGGTTTGCTCGAACCCGGCGTCGAGGCTGACGCCAATGTGCGCACCGCCGCCGAAACCAGCCTCGCCCAGGTCAAGCGCAAACTGCTGATCGGCGAACTGCTCGGCCAGGCCTTCAGCGGCATGTCCCTCGGCTCGATTCTGTTGCTCGCGGCGCTGGGCCTGGCGATCACCTTCGGCCTGCTGGGTGTGATCAACATGGCCCACGGCGAGATGCTGATGCTCGGTGCCTACTCGACTTACGTCGTGCAGTTGATGTTCCAGCGCTACGCACCGCAGGCCATCGAGTTCTATCCATTGATCGCGCTGCCGGTGGCATTCTTCGTTACCGCCGCCATCGGCATGGCACTGGAGCGCACGGTGATTCGCCATCTCTACGGCCGCCCGCTGGAAACCCTGCTCGCCACCTGGGGCATCAGCCTGATGCTGATTCAGCTGGTGCGCCTGGTGTTCGGTGCACAGAACGTTGAAGTGGCGAACCCGGCATGGTTGTCCGGCGGGATTCAGGTGTTGCCGAATCTGGTGCTGCCGTACAACCGCATCGTGATCATCGCCTTCGCATTGTTCGTAGTGGTGCTGACCTGGCTGTTACTGAACAAGACTCGCCTCGGTCTGAACGTGCGCGCCGTCACCCAGAACCGCAACATGGCCGCCTGCTGCGGCGTGCCGACCGGGCGTGTCGACATGCTCGCCTTCGGTCTCGGCTCGGGCATCGCCGGGCTCGGCGGCGTGGCGCTGAGCCAGATCGGCAACGTCGGCCCGGACCTCGGCCAGAGCTACATCATCGATTCATTCCTGGTGGTGGTGCTTGGCGGCGTCGGGCAACTGGCCGGCAGCGTGTTCGCAGCGTTCGGCCTGGGCATCGCCAACAAGATTCTCGAGCCGCAGATCGGTGCGGTGCTCGGCAAGATCCTGATCCTCGCGCTGATCATTCTGTTCATCCAGAAACGTCCGCAAGGCCTCTTCGCACTGAAAGGACGGGTGATCGACTGATGAACCAGCCCCTGCTCGTTACGGCCACACAAAAGGCCGGCCCCAAAGTTTCCATCGCTGTCGGTGCCGTTGTTCTCGCGTTGCTGATCGCCCTGCCGCTGCTGTCGTTGTTGCCGGCGGACAGTGCGCTGCATGTCTCGGCTTACACCCTGACGCTGGTCGGCAAGATTCTCTGCTACGCCATCGTCGCCCTGGCGCTGGATCTGGTCTGGGGCTACGCCGGTCTCTTGTCCCTCGGTCACGGCCTGTTCTTCGCCCTCGGCGGTTATGCGATGGGCATGTACCTGATGCGTCAGGCCGCCGGCGATGGCTTACCGGCGTTCATGACCTTTCTGTCGTGGAGCGAATTGCCGTGGTACTGGAGCGGCACCGGCAACTTCCTCTGGGCGATGTGTCTGGTGGTGCTGGCGCCGGGTTTGCTGGCGCTGGTGTTCGGCTTCTTCGCCTTCCGTTCGCGGATCAAAGGCGTGTATTTCTCGATCATGACCCAGGCCCTGACTTTCGCCGGGATGCTGCTGTTTTTCCGCAACGAGACCGGCTTCGGCGGCAACAACGGCTTTACCAATTTCCGCACGATCCTCGGTTTCGGCATCACCGAACCCGGCACCCGCGCGGTGCTGTTTCTGGCGACGGTATTGCTGCTGGTGGCGAGCCTGTTCATCGGCTGGCGGCTGGCGCGCAGCAAGTTCGGCCGGGTGCTGACCGCCCTGCGTGACGCGGAAAACCGCCTGATGTTCTGCGGCTACGACCCACGGGGTTTCAAGCTGTTCGTCTGGGTATTGAGTGCGGTGTTGTGTGGTCTGGCCGGTGCGCTGTACGTGCCGCAGGTGGGGATCATCAACCCGAGCGAAATGTCGCCGACCAACTCGATCGAGGCCGCCGTGTGGGTGGCCCTTGGCGGGCGCGGCACCCTGATCGGCCCGCTGCTCGGCGCCGGCGTGGTCAACGGCATGAAGAGCTGGTTCACCGTGGCGTTCCCCGAATACTGGCTGTTCTTCCTCGGCGCGCTGTTCATCGTCGTGACGTTGTACCTGCCCAAAGGCGTGATCGGTCTGCTGAAGAAACGAGGTGAATCATGAGAGTCACGGCGAGCGCTGAATTCATGCTGGAACCGGCCTTTTTCCCGGTGGAGCCCAACAAGGACGAAGGCACCAGCCGCGACTCGATCGGCCTCGGACAACGCGTCGGTCCGGGCCTCGACACCCGTCACGGCACGATCCTGACCCTGGAAGACATCAGCGTCAGCTTCGACGGTTTCCGGGCGCTGAACGCTCTGAACCTGTACATCGGCGTCGGCGAACTGCGCTGCATCATCGGCCCCAACGGCGCGGGCAAGACCACGCTGATGGACGTGATCACCGGCAAGACCCGCCCGAGTCATGGCAAGGCGTGGTTCGGCGAAACCCTCGACCTGACGCAAATGAGCGAAGTACAGATCGCCCAGGCCGGCATCGGTCGCAAGTTCCAGAAACCCACGGTGTTCGAAGCCCTGAGCGTGTTCGAGAACCTTGAGCTGGCGCAGAAAACCGACAAGTCGGTGTGGGCCAGCCTGCGGGCAAAATTGAGCGGCGAGCAGAAAGACCGGATCAGCGAAGTGCTCGACACCATTCGCCTGACCACCTCGGTCAATCGCCCGGCGGGGCTGCTGTCCCACGGGCAGAAACAGTTTCTGGAAATCGGCATGTTGCTGATGCAGGACCCGCAACTGCTGCTGCTCGACGAACCGGTGGCGGGCATGACCGACGCCGAAACCGAATTCACCGCCGAGCTGTTCAAGTCGCTCGCGGGCAAGCATTCGCTGATGGTGGTGGAACACGACATGGGCTTCGTCGGCTCGATTGCCGACCACGTCACCGTGTTGCATCAGGGCAGCGTGCTGGCTGAAGGCTCGCTGGAACAGGTGCAGGACAACGAGCGCGTGATCGAAGTCTATCTCGGGCGCTGAAGAGGAATTCCAACATGCTGCAAGTCGACAAATTGCATCAGTACTACGGCGGTAGCCACATCCTGCGTGGCCTGAGCTTTGACGTGAAGGTCGGCGAAGTGACCTGCCTGCTCGGCCGTAACGGCGTGGGCAAGACCACGTTGCTCAAATGCCTGATGGGCCTGTTGCCGGCCAAGGAAGGCGCGGTGAACTGGGAAGGCAAACCGATCACCGCGTTCAAGCCGCATCAACGGGTGCACGCCGGGATCGCCTACGTGCCGCAGGGCCGGGAGATTTTCGGCCGACTGACCGTGGAAGAAAACCTGCTGATGGGCCTGTCGCGCTTCCCCGGCAGCGAAGCCAAAGAGGTTCCTGCGTTCATCTACGAACTGTTCCCGGTGCTGCTGCAAATGAAACAGCGGCGCGGCGGCGACCTGTCCGGCGGTCAGCAACAACAACTCGCCATCGGCCGAGCGTTGGCCAGCCGTCCGCGACTGTTGATCCTCGACGAACCCACCGAAGGCATCCAGCCGTCGGTGATCAAGGAAATCGGCGCGGTGATCAAAAAGCTCGCCGCCCGAGGCGACATGGCGATCCTGTTGGTGGAGCAGTTCTACGATTTCGCCGCCGAACTGGCCGATCAGTACCTGGTGATGTCCCGGGGCGAGATCGTGCAGCAGGGCCGTGGCGAAAATATGGAAGCCGAAGGTGTGCGCGGGCTGGTGACTATTTGAGGTTACGGACTAATCTGTAGCGTCCTAACGATAATCAGAAAACATGAACTTACCTTTAGCGACTGCCCTGTTTACCCCGAGCTGGCACGCCGAGCTTGAGCTGGCCTACGCCCGCTTCGGCGATTGCACGCGGCCGACCCGACGCCGACACCTCGGTCCGTTGCGGGTGCAAAAGCATCTGTATGCCGAAGGGCCCGAGGTCTGCCAGCACATCATCGTCCACCCGCCGGGCGGCATTGCCGGCGGTGACCGGCTCGACATCAGCGCCCGCGTCGAACAGAGCGCCTGGGCACAGATCACCAGCCCCGGCGCGGCCAAGTGGTATCGCGCGGCAGGCCCCGCTTATCAGTCGCTGGACCTGCACGTCGCCGCCGGCGCGACACTGGAATGGCTGCCGCAGGAAACCATCGTCTACAGCGCCGCCCAGGCGGAACTCACGACCTCGATCGACCTTGAAGGCGATGCACGACTGTTCTACTGGGACGTGGTGGCCCTCGGGCGCCCGGCCAGTGGTGAGCGTTTCGACCTCGGGCATTTCCAGGCGCATCTGGATATTCGCCGCGATGGCCGGCTGCTGTGGCATGAGCGCCAGCGCATCGTCGGCGATGACGGTTTGCTTGATTCGCCGATCGGACTGGACGGCAATCCGGTGTTTGCGACGTTGCTGGTCACCGGTGAGATTGATGCTGAACTGCTGGAGCGCTGCCGCTCGCTGGACCATGAAGTGCGCGGGGATCTGACGCAATTGCCCGGACTTTTGGTCGCCCGTTGCCTGGCCAGTGAAGCATTGCTGGCGCGGGCCTGGCTGATCGAACTCTGGCGATTGCTCAGGCCTGCGCTGCTTGGCCGTGAAGCCCTGCCTCCCCGAATCTGGAACACCTGATTTTCTTCAACTGCCGACAATGGATTTCAAACGATGGACCTGACCCCACGCGAAAAAGACAAGCTGCTGATCTTCACCGCCGGCCTCGTTGCCGAGCGGCGACTGGCCCGTGGCGTGAAGCTCAACTACCCGGAAGCCATGGCTTTCATCTCGGCGGCGCTGCTCGAGGGCGCCCGGGACGGCCAGACCGTGGCTGAACTGATGCATTACGGCACCACCCTGCTGACCCGCGATCAGGTGATGGAAGGCATCCCGGAAATGATCCCGGAGATCCAGGTCGAAGCGACGTTCCCCGACGGCACCAAACTGGTCACCGTTCACCAACCGATCGTCTGAGGCCGCGCCATGACTTACACCATCCGCGATGCACTGCATGCCGACCTGCCGGCGATCCGCGACATCTACAACGACGCCGTGCTCAACACCACGGCGATCTGGAACGAATCCCCGGTCGACCTCGGCAACCGTCAGGCGTGGTTCAGCGCGCGCCAGGCCCAAGGCTATCCGATCCTGGTCATCGTCGACGCCGACAACACCACCCTCGGCTACGCTTCGTTCGGTGACTGGCGGCCGTTCGACGGTTTCCGTCACACGGTCGAGCACTCGGTCTACGTGCGCAGCGACCAGCGCGGCAACGGCCTCGGCCCGCAACTGATGACCGCGCTGATCGAACGTGCGAAAACCTGCGGCAAGCACGTCATGGTCGCCGCCATCGAAAGCGGCAACGCCGCGTCGATCCGCCTGCACGAACGCGCCGGGTTCATCAGCACCGGGCAAATGCCGCAGGTCGGCACCAAGTTCGGCCGCTGGCTCGACCTGACGTTCATGCAACTGACCCTCAACCCTGGCGCGGAGCCGCCGCTCGCCAACAAGGAGTGACACCGATGAACCCCGCCCAACTGCGACGCGTCAATGCTGAAAGTTTTGCGCACTATCGTCAGGGCCTGATCGACCTGCTGCTCGACGCCGTGGGGTATGGCGCCAGCGTCGGCTTCATGGCCGATCTGGATGCCACTCAGGCCCGCGCCTATTTCGATGAAGTGCAGGACAACCTGAACAAGGGCAACGTCTTGCTGTGGGTGGTGGTCAAGGACGAACAGGTGCAGGCCAGCGTGCAACTGGGCCTGTGCCAGAAGGCCAACGGTCTGAACCGCGCCGAAGTGCAGAAACTGCTGGTGCGCGAACAGGCCCGGCGGCGCGGCCTCGGTCAGCAGTTGATGGAAGCGCTGGAACTGACCGCTCGCCAGTACAAGCGCGGCATGCTCTACCTCGATACCGAGGCCGGCTCCCCCGCCGAAGATTTCTACAAGGCCCTGGGTTACACCCGCGCCGGGGAAATTCCCGATTACGCCTGCGACCCGAGCGGCACGTATCGCCCGACAGCCCTCTATTACAAGATCCTGCAAGGAGCCCACTGATGATTCCCGGCGAATACCGGATCCAGCCCGGCGACATCGAACTCAACGTCGGTCGTCGCACGATCAGCCTGAAAGTGGCAAACAGTGGCGACCGGCCGATCCAGGTCGGTTCGCACTACCACTTTTTCGAGACCAACGACGCCCTGACCTTCGACCGCGCCGCCAGCCGTGGCATGCGCCTGAACATCCCGGCGGGTACGGCCGTGCGTTTCGAGCCGGGCCAGAGCCGCGAAGTGGAACTGGTGGATTACGCCGGGCACCGGCGGGTGTTCGGGTTTGCCGGGCGGGTCATGGGTGACCTCTGAGTCCGTGTGTGCCGTTATTTCTCTGAAGGACGCTAGATGAAGATTTCCAGACAAGCCTACGCCGACATGTTCGGCCCTACCGTCGGCGACAAGGTGCGCCTGGCCGACACCGAGCTGTGGATCGAAGTCGAACAGGACTTCACCACCTACGGCGAAGAAGTGAAATTCGGTGGCGGCAAAGTGATCCGCGACGGCCAGGGCCAGAGCCAGTTGCTGGCAGCCGAAGTGGTCGACACTGTCATCACCAACGCGCTGATCATCGACCACTGGGGCATCGTCAAGGCTGACGTCGGCCTCAAGGACGGGCGCATCGCCGCCATCGGCAAGGCCGGCAACCCGGACGTGCAGCCCGGCGTGACCATCGCCATCGGTGCCAGCACCGAAGTGATTGCCGGCGAAGGCATGATCCTCACCGCCGGCGGCATCGACACGCACATCCACTTCATCTGCCCGCAGCAGATCGAAGAAGCACTGATGAGCGGCGTCACCACCATGATCGGCGGCGGCACGGGGCCGGCCACCGGCACCAATGCAACGACCTGCACTTCGGGACCGTGGCACCTGGCGCGGATGCTCCAGGCGGCCGATGCGTTCCCGATGAACATCGGCCTCACCGGCAAGGGCAACGCCAGCCTGCCGGAGCCATTGATCGAACAGGTCAAGGCCGGCGCCATTGGCCTCAAGCTGCACGAAGACTGGGGTACGACCCCGGCGAGCATCGACAACTGCCTGAGCGTCGCCGACCAGTACGACGTGCAGGTGGCGATCCACACCGACACCCTCAACGAATCCGGTTTCGTTGAAACCACCCTCGGCGCATTCAAGGGTCGGACCATCCACACCTATCACACCGAAGGTGCCGGCGGCGGTCACGCGCCGGACATCATCAAGGCCTGCGGTTTCGCCAACGTGCTGCCGAGTTCGACCAACCCGACCCGGCCGTTCACCCGCAACACCATCGACGAACACCTCGACATGCTGATGGTCTGCCACCACCTCGACCCGAGCATTGCCGAAGACGTGGCGTTCGCCGAAAGCCGTATCCGCCGCGAAACCATTGCCGCCGAAGACATCCTCCACGACCTCGGCGCGTTCTCGATGATCAGCTCCGACAGCCAGGCCATGGGCCGCGTCGGCGAAGTCATCACGCGCACCTGGCAGACCGCCGACAAAATGAAAAAGCAGCGCGGCCCGTTGCCTAAGGACGGCGAAGGCAACGACAACTTCCGCGCCAAACGCTACATCGCCAAGTACACCATCAACCCGGCGATCACCCATGGCATCAGCCACGAGGTAGGTTCGGTGGAAGTCGGCAAGTGGGCGGATCTGGTGCTGTGGCGCCCGGCCTTCTTCGGTGTAAAACCGACGCTGATCCTCAAGGGCGGCGCCATCGCCGCGAGCCTGATGGGCGACGCCAACGCGTCGATCCCGACCCCGCAACCGGTGCACTATCGCCCGATGTTCGCCAGTTACGGTGGCTCGTTGCATGCCACCAGTCTGACGTTCATCAGCCAGGCAGCGCAGGAATCCGGGCTGCCCGAAGCGTTGGGCCTGAAAAAGAAAATCGCCGTGGTCAAAGGCTGCCGCGACGTGCAGAAAACCGACCTGATCCACAACGATTACCTGCCGAACATCGACGTCGACCCGCAGACCTATCAGGTCAAAGCCGACGGCGTGTTGCTCTGGTGTGAGCCGGCCGAAACCCTGCCGATGGCGCAGCGTTACTTTCTGTTCTGATGTCTGGCCCCGGTCGTCGAGCCTCTCGACGACCGAGGCTGCCAGCGCTTCAGCGGTCTGAGGTGTCCATCAGATACCGCGAAGTGCCGGACCGCTCCCCCTCAAGCCCGACCGTCACCGGCTCGCCGGTTTCCAGGCGTGACAAGGCAATCAGTTGCTGGTTGCGCTCAATACTGCGTTCAACCTCGAGCATCTGCACCGCCTCCTGGTACGCCGCGCTGGTGACGTCTTCGTATTCATCCTCAAGTCGCTGCAATTTTTCATCCGAACTGCGCTTGAGCGCGCCGAGTTCATCCGGGTACTTCTCGGTCAGGTATTGCACCCAGTAATCACGGCTGATCAGTTCCTCATAAAACCCCTCGCCTTTTTCAGCCTTCACCACCGCAGCGCGAGCGGCTGCCAGATCCTCGCCCCTGAGCGGCCGGGCAAACCGCATGTGGCTGGGTTGCCCCGGCAGTTGCAGACCATCCTCCCAACCCGACGTCAGGCCGATTCGATACTGCAGGCGCACTTCCGCAGGATCGGCGTGACGGCCCATGCTGCGCGCCGCGAGTTTTTCCACCTCACCCAGGCGAAACAGTTGTCGCGACAGGTCGAGCAAGGCACGCCCTTTCGCCGCAAGACCTGGCTGCAGGTGTCGCAAGGCGTTGTACTCATACACTTTGACCTCGATTTCGCTGAGCGCCAGGGTTCGCCCGTCGACGCAGGTCGTGTGCGTGGTCGCCATGGAAAACAGCGTATCGCGCAGCTCTTGGCTGCCATCGGCCGCCTCGACGATTTCCCAGACCCGTCGGGTCAGGTCGGCGCGAAACACCCGGAATTCCTCGGTGTCCGGCATCCGCGACAGCAGATGGAAGAAGGCCTCGTTGTCGGGTTCGACTGCCAACCGCTGCCACATCGCCCGATAACGCACGGCGTCCTCCTGGGGGATGTTTTCAATCCACGGCGTCATTTGCTGCTCGAGAACCGTTTCGGCGAGTGCCGGAATGTCCTCATCCGGCTCGGGATCGCTATCGGTGCCCGCGCCCTCCGCATCGCTTTCGGTGGTGCTGCCCAGATCGTCGATCATCCGGTCGATATCGGCATACGTCATGCCCAGCGCGTCACGACGCCCATTCGCATCAGCGTACTCGCGCAGCAGAACGAGACTTTGCTGCGACATTTCATAGTTTTCCGAAAGATTGCTGCCGGCAATCAGCGCAGCATGGCTGCCGTCATACAGCTGCGTTGGAATTGACGATATTTCGTTGTTGCTCAAGTCGATCGCCTGCAAGTGCGGGGCTTGCAATACTCCCTCCGGCCAGCCCGTGAGCAGGTTGTCGCGCAGATCCAGCCGCTCCAGCCGCCCGAGTCGAGCGACACTGAACGTGCGCAGGCTGTTATGGCTCAGATCCAGCCATTGCAATTGGGTCAACCCCTCAAGCGTTTGAGACAGCGCCGCAGAATCCGCAAGGCCGGTGAACGACAGTTCCAGTCGCGCCAGCTGACGCATTTGCCCGACAGGTTCGGGGAGAGCCGGCAAGTGGTTGCCGCTGAGATTGAGTCGGCGCACCTGCGTGAATGCCCTGAGGAACGCATTGGAGCCATCGGTGGAAAGCTTGACCCCCGCCAGGTTCAGGGTGCTCACCGCAGGAAACACGTTCGTCAGCTCGGGCAGATTGCCTACTTGCAGACCGTCGAGGTTCAGCTCGCGATCAGTGACGCCATTCCAGTCGACCGTACCGTCCCGCCAGCATTCGATGATGCGCTGCGCAGCAATCTGGCGGGTGCGCGACGACACGACCCAATCCATACCGCGGGTTTCGTGGGTGAACAACCAATCGTTGAGGCGCCGCGTCAGCGACTCGAATGTCTGTTCCCAAGCGTCGATTCGCGCACTGATCTGCACCTCGGTCAGCCCCGCGCCCTGCATCCGTTCGATGGCCTGTTGTGCCCGAGTGTTGTCGTACTGCGGGCGCAGGCGGCGCAAGCGCGCGCCCCATCCGGCCGGCCCTTCAACAGCAGGCAACCGTGGCGGCAACGGCAACAGGCGCCGCGCGATGACCGAACCGCTTTCGGTGGGCGGTGTACGGTGACGCGGTTCCTCCAGCGCAAAACGCTGCAACGATCCGGGGGCCAGGCCTCGGGCGCCTTCGATCCTCTGCCGCGCAGTGGCGAGCGCGGCTTTGGCTTGCGGGTTCAACGGGGTGCCGGTCAGGCTGGTATCCAGCAACAATGCATCACGCGTCAGCAGCGCATCCGGCAGCGAGGTCAACTGGCTGCCACTGAGATCCAGCCAGGTCAGTTCCGGAAGATCCTCGGCACCGGCCGGCCATTCGCGCAGGGCCGTCGAACTCAGGTCCAGCGCCATCAGGCGATTCATGCCGCGCACGTCGACACGCTCCAGAGGGTTATCGTGCAGGTTCAGGGTTTCGAGCGCCGGCAGATCGCTCGGCTCCAGCGGCAGTTCGGTCAAGCCACAATGGCTCAGGTCGAGGGTATCGACCCCGCGGAAGGTGCGGATGAAACCGCGCAACTGTTCGACCGGGGCCTGCAACCCGGCCAGATGCAGGCTTCTGACGTGGCTGAAACCTTCAGCAGACAAGACCGGCAGACTGTCCACGGGAGAACCCAGAAGATCCAGCACCGACGGATCGGTGGGCAAACTGACGTACAGGTTGAAAAACACGCTTTCGGTGCGCGCGCCGTAGCGCTGGAACAAGCCACTGCGCCAATTGCTCCGCAAGGTTTCGGCGACTGCCGAGCGTGCGGCGCCGCCATTGGCGATGGTCGGTTCGGAACCGACCCACTCCGTCAGCCGGTTGAGTTCGCTGAACTGTTCACTCAGGGCTTCGATGGCGACGAGCCGGCTCCCGGCATCTGTCCATTGCATCTTGAAACCATTGCTCAGGACATCGAACAGGCTGGACTCCATACCGACAAAACGCTTGAGCTCACCGCGACAGTAGTCGGCAACCATTTCGTCCAGATCGATCAGATGCCGAGGTTGACTGCGGACGAATTCGTAGATCGGTTTGAACACCCGGCGCGGGAACTTCGACCAGTCCAGCGACAGACCGGACAACAGTCGCTGATGACCTTCATAGATTTCCATCGGCAGCGCATTGATCGAGGTTGATCGCAGGTTCAGACGCTCCAGTCGTGATAAATCCAGAACGCCGCGCGGCCATTGGTGCATTGGCGGGCTGCCGACTTCAAGCCTGCGCAGCTGGCGCATGCCGCTGACATCCAACTGCATCGGTATCACTGTGTTGATGCCGCCGCCCGTACAGTGCAGTTCCAGTTCCTCGAGCCGGATCAGTTCCCTGACCCTCGACGCCACCGCGCCCGTGATGGGTGTGGCCAGTTTCAGCCGGGTCATGTGCCGCAGTGTCTTCAACGTCGTGAGGACCTTGTCGAATTCCCCGACACCGGCGCTCATCACCAGTTTTTCAACATTGGGGAACGCTGCAAGCGTGTCACCCACTACCGGGGCACGCAATGTCAGTTCGCGCACATGAGAGAAATCCGCCGTCAATGACGGCAACGGAGCATCACTGATGATCGTGAGGCGCGCCGCTTGAGCGTTGTGCTCGGCCAACGGTGCGTTGCGCCAACAGTCCTTTATGTTTTGCACCACGCTGACGAATTCGTCGCGGGTACTGCGCAGGCGCAGGTTCTGCGACATCAGCCATTGATCAAGCGTTGTTTCCAGCTCTCGCCATTCGCTCATTCGATTGTTGAGCAGATGAAAGATCTGTTGGTCGGTCTTGCCCAGCCGCCATTGCTCAAGAATGAAGCCGCGGGCCTGGACGTCGGTCAATCCCGGATAGACGTTCTGCACGTGCCCGATCAACACCGGGGCCGGCCCCGGTCCATCGCCGCTGGCGGGATAGCCAAGCAGTTTGGGGGCAATGCGTTGCGGCGGTTTGAACCAGGTTTTTTCTGCGGCGCCTGCACGCAGAATCCCGGCCGACTGACTGCGTTCGGCGAGCGCACGATCAAAGATTGCGTCTTGTAATTGGACACTCTGCCCGACATTCGGCAGACCCAGTGCATGACGTGCCTGATCAGGCAAGGCGTGCATCAACGAGGCGAAAAAGTTGTCGCCCCTGAACGGAATGCTGTTGAGCGGCTCGCCTCGTTCATTGGCGGCTTGATAGGCGTCCCTGTACTTGACCAGATACTTGTGTTCGGCGGCCGTTTCGCTGCCGATGGCATCCAGCATCGGGCCGCTGATACTGCCCTCGCGGATTTCCAGACGCACGTCATTGGACCAGCCCGGTAGCCGTCCCAACGTCTGCAACGCGAGATGGCGGCTATCGGCAGAGGCCATGGTTTCACTGCGCAATCCGGCCAGGGCCCGGCTCAAGCGCCCTGCCTGGCCATACCAGCGACCGAGTTCCTGTAAATGCAAGGGGACCTTCGCTGCGCTGTCCAGCCGTGCCAGTTCCCCGGCATTGGCTTGCCCCAACACGGCTGCGGCCGCACGGTCGGTCAGGCCGGGGATCACTCGTTGCAGCTTTGCTGTCCGAGGCTCTACAGGCTCGGTTCCCTTGAGCAGGCTGTTGAATAACGCAGGCTGACGAGCGCTGGCGAAGTCGGCCATCTGTCTGGAGAACTCCTGCGCCCGTGCCGACCGAACGCGTGCAGGCTCACCACCCAACAGGCGAATCGTCTCTGCTTCATCCAGCGCCGCGAGTATCCGGGTCGGCATCTGACCGTTCAACACCTCGGCCCGGCTGATCCGGATCGGCGCCTTGCCGCCGCGCCTCGTCCCGTAACTGCGCGCCCTCCCCGAGAGTTCAGGGCTGTCGTAGATCTTCAGCACTCGTCCGAACGGCCAGCGTGGCATATCGGGAAGCAGCGCCAGCAGATGCAGAAAGCGACTGTCGATCGCCTGTGCACCGGCGGCCTGCCCGACGATCAGTCCGGCGTCACGCTCGGCGTTGAACAGGCGCATGGCGTCCGCCAGTTCCGGCGGCGGCAAGGCATTGTCCAGGTGCATCTTGCGCAAGGCGTTGTCGCTGACACCGGCGACATCGGCCAGCGTCAGCAACTGCGCGTCAGCGAAGGGCTCGGTGCTGTGGCCGATGCGCCGCAACAGCGTCAATCGATCCCAGTCCTGTGGGCGTTCCAGAGTATGCCGCCATGCGCCGGCGCCGTTGTGCGCCAGGGGCGGCTGATAGGCCTGCGGATCGCTCGGATGCTGGATGCGCCAGGTCTTGAGCGATTCGTCATAAGCCTGCTGGTAGGTCTTGCCGTCGAGCCGGATGCAGGTTTTTTCTCCGGCCTCGTATTGCCCCAGCGCATTCGGCATCGCGTGCGGATCCAGCCTAACCGGACTCTCGTAACCACGAAGGTCAGGCTTCCACAAACGGGTCGTGCCGTCGGGCAATTCCACCTGATGCAGGTTCTCGATGACCGGCACCGATCTGGCTGCCGCCAACCGAGCAAACCCCTTTCCCGCCCCCGCCATCAAGGCAATCAACGCGAGATTCTGCGCGACATCGATCAGATGGGCCTTGGCAGCCTTGCGATCACCTTCGCTCCACTCGATGGCGCCTTCAAAGGTTTCTTCGAACAGTTGCCCGGCCATCACTACCATCATCACCTCGCCCAGCACCGGCACGAACATCGAGACACCCATCAGCACCAGCATGCCAATGTTCAACAACGCGGCGAGCTTCTCCGAGCGTACCCTGGCGTCGACATCCGCCGTGGGCACGGCATGGCTGCGGGCATCGGCGATCAACCGCTCACGATGCTGCTCGAACTGGTAATTCCACAGGTCGACATTGTCCGACCAGATCCCGCCCCCCTTGCGAGACAGGTCAACCGGGTTCAGATACGGCTCAACATTCGGCACCTGCTCGACCGGCGGCGCAGGCGGCAATTCGCGGATCCCTGTCAGCGCGGCGTTGATCGGGTTGAGTGCCTTGAAAAACTCGTTGAGCAGCGGCTCGTAGGGCGCCAGTCTTTGCGTGAACGTGCGGTTCGGCGTGTCGTCGGTGAACTGGTCGAAGTAGCGCGGCCGGTCGGCATAGGCGACGAACTGACTGAAAAAGCGCTGGTAGGCATTCGGTTCGGCGGGATGAGTTTGAGTCGCGTCGCGTGCGGTAAACCGCTGCTTGAACATTGCTGCGATTTCCCGCCCCTTGTAGCGTTTGAGCGGGTGGTAAGGATCACCCGGGATATACAGGATCGAGTCGTCGCTGTAGCGATACTTCTCGCAGATTGTGAACATCACGCAGCCAGTCATGCGCCGGCCCATCAGGCCCAGATCACGGAACCAGATCTGCCGACGGCCCTGACGCGGCGCCAGTTCGCCGTTGAGGATCGAGCGAATCGAGGCGTAGTCTTCGTGTCCGATATCACCTTTGACCAATGCCAGTTCGGCCGCCGCACGCAACGCGGCTTTATGCGCGGCGACGAATTTGTCGCGCAGCACGTGTTCGGCCACCGCGTCCTTGGGGCGCAGGAAATCCTTGAGGTAAGCCTGATATTTCGCCCCGATGTCCAACGAACGGCACAGACCGGTGAATTGCTCGACCGTCAGGGGCGTGCTCAACGGCGCAAGCGTGCCGGGTGTCGAGGTTTCCCTGCGAAATCCCGAGGTTTCATGAAAGGCGCCACGTTTACATTCACGATCTTCGAAGTTGTGCAGGGCCGCTTGCAGCAATGGCAGTTTCAGGACTTCGAAGAAATCGATGTCAATGGCAAAAATCCCCATTTCCACCGGTTTGTTCAGCAGCAGCCAGGTCTTGTTGACGTCCAGCGTCACGTTGAAGCGGTCCTTGAGGGCCTTGGTCAGCAACGGCGCGGCGAAGCTGTCGATGTCCTGGAAGCTCGACATGGCTTTGTCCAGGCGAGCCTGGGCAGCGAGGCTGGCAGTCACGGCGTCGCCCACAGCCTTGCGCTGATCGCGCGAGGCGCGCCTGTACCAGTCGGGTGTGGCGTTATCGGCACTTTTCAGCCCTTCACGCTGCTGAACCGGTGCATTGATCAGCCAGTCGGGGATGGCCTGCTGAAGAAAACCGGCGTGCAGACTTTGCGTCACGACCGGCCCCGGCGGCGGTGCAGCCTTATCTGGCGAAGGTGGGGTGAGAAGGATTTCGGACATGATTTCGCTCCTTGAAATGGAGCGAAAGCAGACCATGGCGAACCTCCGTGGCTGCGGTATATATGTCTCGCAGTACGGCGTCTTGTCAGCGGAAATGTCAGGCTCGAGCGGCGCTATCTTTCCCGCGCAAAGGGACTAATATTCGAACGCCCCGCCTTGAATTTCCAGGAACCCGGACATGCGTTTATCCGAATTCATCAGGCAACACGCGGATCACATCGTCGAGGAATGGGAGCAGTTCGCCCGGACCATTACCCCGGCGGCCGACACCATGGACCGGGCGGCACTGCTTGATCATGCCAGGGCGATCCTGTTGGCTACCGCACGCGATATGGACACCGCACAAACCGCCAGCGAGCAAATCGCCAAGGCCAAGGGCGAAGGCCCCGAGAAAACCCCGAGCCTGGACGAGGCCGGCGCCAGCCACGGTGAGTTGCGGCATACGGTGGGGTTCGACCTGGTGCAGATGACCTCGGAGTTCCGTCACCTGCGCGCCTGTGTGATTCGCTTGTGGGTCAATTCGCTGCAGTCGCCGGACATGGCATATTTTCAGGACATGATCCGCTTCAACGAAGCCATCGACGAAGCGCTGGCGGAATCCACGGCAGCCTACGCCGAGCAGGTCAACCGCTCGCGCGACATTTTCCTCGCCATCCTCGGTCACGACCTGCGCGCGCCGCTGCAAGCGGTCAGCATGTCGACCGAAGTGCTGATGCGCAAAACCACCCTGGAAGGCGATGCGCTGACCTGCGCGCTGAACATCAAACACGGTGCGCGGCACATGGCGGCCATGGTCAGCGACCTGCTCGAACTGGTGCGCAGTCGCCTCGGCAAAAGCCTGCCGATCAACCCTGTCCCCATGGACCTGGCAGAAGCCGCGCGCCGGGCGATCGCCGAAGCCTGCGCCGGGAATCCGGAATGCGATCCGACACTGACCATCAGCGGCGATACCCGGGGTGCCTGGGATGCCGGACGGATCGATCAGCTGTTGCAGAACCTGATCGGCAACGCCTTGCAGCACGGCTCCGATCCCCGCGAGGTGAGCGTTGATCTGCGCGGCGACACCGTCAACGTGTGCCTGAGCGTGCATAACGACGGCACGCCGATTCCCGAAGAGGCCATCGGCACGATTTTCGATCCGTTGGTACGCAGCGCCGACGAAGAACTCGGGCAGCCGTCGACCAGCCTCGGTCTGGGGCTGTTCATCGTCAAGGAAGTGGTGACCGCCCACAGCGGGACGATCGAAGTCAGTTCAAGCGAAGCCGACGGAACGCTGTTCAGCGTGACGCTGCCCAGACAGGTTTGAAGCGCTACTCGACCACCAGCCGCGCCAGACGCTGACGAAGCATCCGGTTCTCGGCGCGCAGTTCCTTCACTTCTTCCAGCAGGTCCAGCGCCAGGGCGACGCCTTCCCATTCCAGCTCCAGGTCGCGCCGCAGCTTGACGGCGCGTTTGGCCAGGGCCAGCTCGTAGTCGGTGAAGCGCCATTCCCGGGGCTGCGCGCCCTGAGGTTCGAGGATGCCGTGTTCGACGATTTCGATCACGTAGACGTCCGACAGGTCGGCCGCCTCACAGAATTCTGCCATGTCCAGTTGAACGATCAGGGGGCTGCTCATGATGGGCTACTCCGTCGCCGGGTTCAGAAGTTCTCTCGCGGGTTGAAGGCGGCTTTCTTCGCCAGTTCCTGCCACAGCGCCTTGACGTCATCGCCCGCAGCCTTCGGCATCACGGCCTTGAGCTGGACGAACAGATAACCGCGCTCGCCGGCCTTGTTCTGCAGACCATGGCCCTTGGCGCGCATGCGCTGGCCGTTCTGGCTGCCGGCCGGGACCTTGAGGTTGATCTTGCCGGTCAGGGTCGGCACGGCCACTTCGGCACCCAGCGCCAGTTCCCACGGTGCCAGCGGCAAGGTGATGATCAGGTTTTCGCCTTCGACATCGAATTTCGGGTGCGGCGCGAAACGGATGGTCAGGTACAGATCGCCATTGGCACCGCCACCGATGCCCGGTGCGCCCTGGCCCTTGAGGCGGATGCGCTCGCCGTCGGTCACGCCCGCCGGGATCTTCACGTTCAGGCTCTTGCTGGTGTTGCTGACGTGCTGGCCGGAACCGTTGTATTGCGGCACCTGGAAGCTGATTTTTTTCGATTCGTTCGAAAGCGTCTCTTCGAGAAAGATCGGCAGTTCCAGTTCCACGTCTTGCCCTCGCCGTCCGGCGCTGCGGGATTGCCGGCCTTCGCCGCCACCGAAACCGGGGCCGCGATTGCCGAAGATCGAACTGAAGAAGTCCGAGAAGTCACCGGTGTCGCCACCGCCGCCACCAAAGCCGCCACGGCTCTGCCAGCCCGGTGGGCCCTGGAACGGCTGACCGTGCTGGCCGTAGCGGCGCAGGTCATCGTATTCGGCGCGCTTGTCGGCGCTTTTCAGCGCTTCATAGGCTTCCGAGGCATCCTTGAACTTGGCCTCGGCGTCTTTTTCCTTGCTGACATCGGGGTGGTATTTGCGCGCAAGCTTGCGATAGGCCGCCTTGATTGCCTTGTCGTCAGCCGTCGGCTCCACGCCGAGTATCTTGTAATAGTCTTTGAAGTCCATTGAAGGAGTCACCATCCGTTATCGATTTCGCGCCGCCGTCAGCATGCGCCGATTCGCGCGTGCCAGGTTGACCGATCTCAAACTTGTGACCGGGTGGCGCAGCAGAAGTTTATCGGCAGTGGACGGCGGTTCTTGCGACCGCCGGTATGTCTGCCGGCCCATGCCAGCAAGTTTGGGGCAAAGCGGCGACTTTCAAGCAAGCTTAGTCGTGAAATAGCAGATGACTGGCCTTCGAATCTGTCGCGCACTGGCATACACTGCGCGGCCGTTTTTTTGACCGGAACCGAAAGACCATGAAAGACGCCTCTCCAGCCCGTGCCTGCGGCATCGACTTCGGCACGTCCAACTCCACCGTCGGCTGGCTGCGCCCCGGCATGGAAACGATGATCGCGCTGGAAGACGACAAGATCACCCTGCCGTCGGTGGTCTTCTTCAACATCGAGGAGCGCCGCCCGGTTTACGGTCGCCTGGCGCTGCACGAGTACCTGGAAGGCTACGAAGGCCGGCTGATGCGCTCGCTCAAGAGCCTGCTCGGTTCCAAGCTGATCAAGCACGACACCAGCGTCCTCGGCACCGCGATGCCGTTCAAGGACTTGCTCGGGCTGTTCATCGGCCAGCTCAAGAACCGCGCCGAAGCGGCCGCCGGTCGTGAGTTCGAGCAGGTGGTGCTGGGACGTCCGGTGTTCTTCGTCGACGACGATCCGCTGGCCGACCAGGAAGCCGAAGACACCCTGGTGGAAGTGGCGCGCAAGCTCGGCTTCAAGGACGTGTCGTTCCAGTACGAGCCGATCGCTGCGGCCTTCGACTACGAGTCGACCATCGAAAAGGAAGAGCTGGTACTGATCGTCGACATCGGCGGTGGTACGTCGGACTTCTCGCTGGTGCGCCTGTCGCCCGAGCGTCGGGGCATGGATAACCGTCACGACGACATCCTCGCCACCGGCGGCGTGCACATCGGCGGGACCGATTTCGACAAGCAACTGAGCCTGCAAGGCCTGATGCCGCTGTTCGGCTACGGCAGCCGCATGAAGAGCGGCGCGTTCATGCCGACCAGTCACCACATGAACCTGGCGACCTGGCACACCATCAACTCGGTGTACTCGCAGAAATCGACCCTGGCCCTGGGCAGCATGCGTTATGACATCGAGGACACCGGCGGCATCGACCGTCTGTTCAAGCTGATCGAACAGCGCGCCGGGCACTGGCTGGCGATGGAAGTGGAAGAAACCAAGATCCAGCTGACCCACAACGACAGCCGCCACGTGCCGCTGGACCGGATCGAATCCGGGCTGAGCGTCGAGCTGACCCGGGCCTTGTTCGAATCGGCGATCGATTCGCAACTGGAGCGCGTGCGCGGCAGCGTCACGCAATTGCTGGCGGACGCCAATGTGGCGGTGGGTCAGGTCGATACGGTGTTCTTCACTGGTGGTTCCAGCGGTATCCCGGCGCTGCGCAACAGCGTCTCGGCGATGCTGCCAAACGCGCGGCATGTGGAAGGCAACATCTTTGGCAGCATCGGCAGCGGCCTGGCGATTGAAGCCATGAAACGCTATGGCTCGATGAACTGACACTGCACTGATGATCGTTCCCACGCAGACGGTTCGACGTGGGAGCGATCAAATCGCTTAAACCATCCCGCCCAGCTTCAACTCACTCTTCAGATACGCGTAATAAATCGGCCCCGCCACCACCCCCGGCAGGCCGAACGCGGCCTCGAACACCAGCATCGCCAGCAGCAACTCCCAGGACTTGGCACTGATCTGCCCGCCGACGATGCGCGCGTTGAGGAAGTATTCGAGCTTGTGGATAAAGATCAGGTAGCCCAGCGCGGCAATCGCCACCCAGATCGACAGCGACAGGCCGACGATAGTGATCAGCGTGTTCGACATCAGGTTGCCGATCACCGGCAGCAAGCCGAGCAGGAACGTCAGCACGATCAGGGTCTTGGTCAGTGGCAGCTTGATCCCGAACAGCGGCAGGATCACCGCCAGGAAGATCCCGGTGAAGAAGGTGTTGAGCAGGGAAATCTTGATCTGCGCAAAAACGATATTGCGAAACGCCTGAACCAGCAGGTGCAGACGATCGAACAATGCGGCCGCCAGCGGCTTGCGCTTGGTGACGTCCGGTACGCGCTGCAGCGCGATGATCGCGCCGAGCACCATACCGATCAGCAGGGTCACGAACATGTGCGCCGCGTCCTTGCCCACCAGTTGCAGGTCGGACAAGTGCTTGCTCAGCCATTCACCGATGGCCACGCGAAACTCCGCGGCACTGGCCGGCAGATACGCATCGACAAACGGCGGCAGTTGCCCGCGCGCACGATCGACCACGCCCATGAATTTGTCGAGGGAAGCCCCGGGATTTTCCGCCTCGTGCAGCAGGAAACTGATGGCCCCGGCAAAGATCAGCGCCAGCACACTCACCACCAGCGTGCCCAGCAACGCCACCGCCAGCCAGCGCGCGCGGCGGCCTTCGATCAGCCGTTGCAGTTGTGGGGTGAGCATGTTGACCAGCTCGAACACCAGCAGACCGGCCAACAGACTGGGCAACAAGCGCAGCGGCAGCACCAGCAGCAAACCGCCGAAAATGATGATGCAACTGACCCAGAACACAACATGACGCTCAGAAAACGTTGGCATACAGCCTCAAAACGAACGGCGTAAAAGGATTGGCAGTCTGCCAGCGATCCAGCGCCGAAGCGAGCGGATGCCCTGCCGCTCGCTGCGATCTGTCGATCTTATTTTTTCTTCAGGCAATCACTCATGAAGGTTTTGCGCGCATCGCCGGTCAGGGCCTTGGTCTTGGCGTCGGCATTACAGGTTTTCATCTTTTCCTGCTGCGGGGTCAGGGTCTTGGCGTCGTTGGCCGCCGGCGCTGCCTTCAGGCAAGTGCTCATGAAGGTCTTGCGCTCATCGCCTTTCAGGCTCTTGGCCGTGGCGTCGGCGTTGCAAGTGGTCATCTTGTTCTGTTGCGCCGTGGCGGCAAAACCCTGGGAGCACAGCAGCAGACCGATCATCAACAAAGGGACACGCAACATCTTCATGGAGTTTTCTCCTTGTTGCCGCATCGATGGAGGCGGCCTCCGGCTGAGTGTAGTCAAAGCTTGTTACACCTTCCTAGTCTCCAGATGGCTACGCCGGTATTGTTCCGGCGTACATCCGGCCTGCCGGGCAAACATGGCGATGAACGCCGAGCCACTGCTGTAGCCGAGATCGAAGGCGATTTCCTGCACACTGCGCGTACTTTCCAGCGCCTCGATGGCCGCGAGATAGCGCAGCCGCTGGCGCCATTCGCCGAAACTCATCCCCAACTCCCGCACGAATTGCCGGGCCAGGGTGCGCTCGCTGACATGCACCTGCGCCGCCCAGTGCGCCAGCGGTTCATTGTTGCCGGGCTCGGCCTGCAGGGTTTCGAGGATCGTCAGCAACCCGGGACTGCTGGCGTATGGCAGATAACACTGATGAACCGGCGCCTGCCGCAACTGATCCACCAGCACCTGGGCCAGGCGCTGGTCGGCATCGAACGCGGGGATCTTCACATCCCGGGCGGCGAAGTCCTTGAGGATTGCCTTGAGAATGTCGCTGATCGCCAGGGTGCAAGCCTGCGCCGGTAAATCCGCGCACACCTCGGGCGCCAGGCACACCGCCCGATAATTGACCGGCTGATGACTGTAGAAACTGTGCTCGACCTGCGGTGGCACCCACACCGCGTACTGCGGTGGCGACATGAAGCGGCTGCCGTCGACATCCATGTGCAGCACGCCGTGGGCCGCGTATTCCAGCGTGCCCCACGGATGGCGGTGCGGCGCGGCGTATTCGTGGGCGTTGAAGTCGGCATAGCGGAAATACACCGCCGACGGCAGTTCGCTGAAATCCAGCAGATCGATGTGTTTACTGTTCATGCTGTCCGGAATCAGAGGCAGGTTGTCCGGTTCGCAGTATAGGCCTGCATCCAGACAGGGGATAATCACCGTTCATCAACGTACTGGTTTCTCTTCCCATGCAATACGCGTTTCCCCTGCTGGCGATTTTCATCTGGGCCGGCAACACCGTGATCAACAAGCTGGCTGTCGGTGCGATCTTCCCCGCCGAAATCGGCTTCTACCGCTGGCTGCTCGCCGGCCTGCTGTTTACCCCGTTCATGCTCAGGAAGGTGATTGCGCACTGGCCGCAGATCCGCCCGAACCTGGGCAAGATTTTCATCCTCGGCGTGCTCGGCATGGCGGTCTATCAGAGCCTGGCCTACTTCGCCGCGACCATGACCACCGCCACCAACATGGGCATCATCCTGTCGCTGATGCCGTTGATGTCGCTGGCGATGGCAATCATCAGCCTCGGCCAGCGCCTCACCGCCGGCGCGCTGGTCGGTGCGGTGCTGTCATTCGCCGGTGTGCTGGTGGTGGTGTCGTCCGGCAGCCTCGGCGCGCTGCTGCAACACGGGGTGAACCTGGGTGACGCGATGATGCTGATCGCTACCCTCGCCTACGCGATCTACAGCACCCTGCTGAAAAAATGGCAGCTGCGCCTGCCGCCACTGGTGTTGCTGTACTTGCAGGTGCTGGTGGCGGTGGTGGTGCTGTTTCCGCTGTACGCCGTGTCGCCGAAAACCGGCCTGACCCTGCAGAACATTCCGCTGGTGCTGTACGCGTGCCTGCTGGCCTCGATGCTCGCGCCGCTGGCGTGGATGCAGGCTGTGCAGCGTCTGGGGCCGAGTCGGACCACGCTGTTCTTCAACCTGTTGCCGTTGATCACCGCGCTGATTGCCGCGGTGGTGTTGAAGGAACAACTGGCGATGTATCACCTGGTAGGCGGTTTGCTGACCTTGGGCGGGGTGATTCTTTCCGAGCGCTGGACGACCGTCCTCGGCCGCTCCCGCACCCCGAGCGCCGCCTAGACCCCGGCGGCTTTCAACCGCGCCGCGTGCTCGACGAACAGCCGCACCGGGTCCGCCCCTTTGCCGACCAGTCCCAGCGACTGGTTAACGATGTCGAAGTGATCCATCGGGTAGTCATCACCGATCACCGTGCCCAGGTGCGAGCTGTAGCGTCCGACCATGCCGTCGCACTGCCCCGGCTCGCGCACGAAGGTCTTGGCAAACAACCGGCAACTGCGATTGGTACCGTCGAACAGGTTGCCGCCACGGTCGGTCTTGCCCGGCTGCAAGGTGCCGGACCACGAGTAATAACGCACGCCGTTGACCTCTTCCGGCCCCTGCCCGCCCCAGGTTTCCGGCAAGCCCTGTGGATAACGCTGGTTGAACAGCGCCACGCCTTCGGTGGTCAGGGAATGGTGTGAGGCGTGGATATCCACCGGCAGTTTCGGCCCGAGGTAACCGGTTTCCATGAGTGCCATCAACCAGCCGACAAAACGCAGCAGCGCCTCAAGAATGCGGCCCCGGGCACTGTCTGCCGGATAGTGTTTCGCCAGATAGTCGGCCAGTTCCGAACCGTGATTGGGTCCGGCCACCGACGTTACCGACGCCACCAGATCCGGGCGCTTCGCCGCCGCGTAACGCGCCGTCAGCGAGCCCTGGCTATGGCCGAACAGATTGACCCTGGCGGCGCCGGTCTCGCGCAGGATTTCATCGATGCGCGCCAGCAACTGCTCGCCGCGCACCTCGGTGGAATTGAGCGGCGACACCTGCACCGCAATCACAGTCGCACCACCCCGGCGCAACGCGGCGATGATCCCGTACCAGTACGGGTACAGCACCAGCCGGATAAACCCGAGCATTCCCGGCACCAGCACCAGTGGATAACGTGTGGCCGAATCCTGCGACATGGGCAGACATCCCTGTGGTCGGTGGGTGGATGCATGACGTGCAAAACGCCCGCCAAGCATCCTCCTCGATGATGACAACTCCACGACCAGCCTACTTCAGCCCCACCACCCCCGCCACAATCAGCCCCACCGACAGCAACTTCACCAGCGTCAGGCTCTCGCCCAGCAGCGCGAAACCGAGAAACACCGTGCCGAGCGAGCCGATGGCGGTCCAGATCGGGTAGGCGATGCTCACCGGCAGCTCGCGCATTGCCAGGGTCAGGAAATAAATCCCGCCTACCGCCGCGACCACGGTAACCAGCGACGGCCACAGCCGGGTGAAACCCTCGGCGTACTTCATGCCCATGGCGAAGGTGACTTCGAACCCGGCGGCAATCAGCAGAAACAGCCAGGCCACTTAGAACTCCCGGGCCAGGTCGAGCAAGCGCTGCTCGGCCTCAGCCACCGACACCGCGAAGGTGCGTTCGGCGGATTCCTCGCCCTCGGCTGCGACCACCGTGACGTCGTTGATGCCGATGAAACCCAGCGCCGTGCGCAACCATGGATCGGCGTGGTTCAGCGCCTCCAGCTCGCCACCCGGGCCGAAACCGAAACCGCCGCGACTGGTGACGATCAGCGCTTTCTTGCCGCGCAACAGCGGCGTGTACTGGGCGATGCCATTGTCCAGGGTGTGATCGAACGTCAGGCCCAGGCGCACGATCTGATCGACCCAGGCCTTGAGGCCGCTGGGCACGTTGAAGTTGTACATCGGCATGGAAATCAGCAGCAGGTCGTGCTCGAACAACTCGCCCACCAGTTGATCGCTGAGGGCCAGATCGGCCTGCATCGACAGTGGCCGAGCCTCGGGCTCCGGGTAAAACGCCGCCGCGACAAACGCCTCGTTGACCGCCGGGATCAGCGCCCGCCCGACTTCACGGCGGGTGACCTGAGCCTGCGGATGACGGATTTGCCAGGCGCTGAGAAAACTTTCCGCCAGGCGCCGCGAATGGGAGCGCTCACCGCGTGGGCTGGCATGGATCGCAAGAATCTTGCTCATCTGAATCTCCTTGGGACTAGACTTGAGTGGCTGTGTGGCGCCAGATTGCTGCCATTCAGTCATCGCCTCAAATGAGCAAAAATCAGTCTGGATGAATTGATTTCATCCATGGAGTTTTCATGTTCGCTTCATTGCCGCTGACCGCCCTGCGCGCGTTCGAATCCGCCTCACGGCTATTGAGTTTCAAGGCTGCCGCCGAAGAACTGGCGGTGACGCCGACGGCAATTTCCCATCAGATCCGCTCGCTGGAGGACTGGCTCGGCGTGGCGTTGTTCGAACGCCTGCCGCGTCAGGTGCGACTGACCGAGGGTGGCGAGCGGCTGTTCCGCAGCCTGCACGGGGCGTTTCTGGAGGTGGCGCAAAGCGTCGACACCCTGCGCCCGCAACGCAGCGGCAGCAGCCTGACGCTGTCGACCACCGCCGCCTTCGCCGCGCTGTGGCTGGTGCCGCGACTGGGGCGGTTTTACGCGAAACACCCGAACATCAACGTGCGTCTGGACACCCATTGCGAAGTGATCGATCTGAATCAGGACGCCAGCGTCGATCTGGTGTTGCGCTACAGCCTCGACGACTACCCGAACCTCTACGGGTTGTGCCTGTTCGATGAATCGTTCGGCGTGTATGGCTCGCCGGAACAGGTGGCGCTGGCCGCCCGCCGCACCCCGGCATTGATCAGCGTGCGTTGGCATAACTCGAAGCTCTACGCCCATGGTTGGGAAGCGTGGTGCGCGCAGTCAGGCGAGAACTGGTTGTATCAGCACCCGGCCGTCCGCGAATACGACGAAGAACATTACGCGCTGCAAGCCGCCATTGCCGGGCAAGGGCTGGTGCTGGCGAGCAATATTCTGGTGTCGGAGAGCGTCGCCAGCGGTCTGCTGGTGCCGTACAAGGGAGAGGTGCAGGTCAACGGCGCCGGTTACAGCGCCCTGTGCGTTCCGGGGCGCGAGCGACATCCCCCGGTGAAAGCGTTTTTTGCCTGGCTGCGCGAAGAGGCGCTGTTGTCGGGACTGTCGCCGCGATCGTAGCCTCGGCCCGAAGCTACGATCATTTGGGGTTTATCGGGTGGGTTTGACGGTCACCGGCGCCTTGCCTGCCTTCATCTGCTCCAGCAACGGCGCGCACTGATTCGGCTCGCCGCCGCTCGGCGCCACCAGCGCCAGCAGCCCCGCCGCCGGCGCGGCGATCACGCCCAGCGCCACCATGCCGGCCCCACGCAGGATCAGCGGCACCGCTTTCACCCCGGCATCAGGTTTGATGAACTTGCCGCGCACGTACAACGGCGAGCGCAGGGAGATCAGACGCCAGCCCTTGGATTCCGGGGTCACGGTCAGGTCCAGTTGCTCGGTGGCCATGTTCGCCGTGCCGTCGATGTAGATGATCGCGTTCTCGGTGTCGAAGACGAATAGCCGCGTGGTCGCCAGCCCGGTCTTGATGTCGAAGTCCGCCGCCGCGCAGTTGATCTTCACTTCCTTGTCGCCAAAGACCTTGCCGACCACGTAGTTGCCGACGTTGAGGCCCGCCAGCTCCATCAGCTCACGACTGATCGCCCCGTCGTTGATCAGCATCTTCAGATTGCCGTTGGCACCGCCCAGCAGCTTGGCCACCGAGTTGCCGCGACCGCTGATGTCGGCGTCACCATTGAGTTCACCGAAGCTGGTCTTCATCGGTTCAAAAGTCGGGAACAGTTGCTTGAGCTTGAACTTGCGCGCGGTCAGTTTTGCCCGGCCTTCCAATGGTTCAGTGCGGCCATTGAGGCGGATCTGCGCATCAAGGTTGCCGCCGGCCACGCCGAAGCGCAGCGGCTCCAGGCTCAGTTCGCCGTCGTTGAGTTTGAGGTGGGTATAGAGGTCGGTGAACGGCAACTTCTCGCTGTGGACGATGCGTTTGCCGGTGAATTCGACGTCGGCATCCATATCGCGCCAGCGCTCGGTCTTGAACTCTTCCACCGGCAGCACTTTGTCCGCCGGTTGTTTGCTTTCACCGCCGCGGGCCTTTTGCTTGTCATTGGAGTCGGCACCGATCAACGGTGCGAGGTCGGCGAACAGCAGTTGATTGGACAGCAGCGCGCCACTCAGCTTGGGCCGTGGCTGACTGGCGACGTAGGCGAGATCGCCGTGAATGTCGCTGCCGCCGATCTTGCCGTTGAACTGTTCATAGCGGAACTGCGCGCCGTCCGGCTCATGCAGTTTGGCGATCAAATGACCGTCGGTGGCGTATGGCGGTGTATCCGGGAGGGTGACGCCGGTCAGCGGATAGAGATTGCCCAGGCTGGCGCCCGCCAGTTTCAGGCGCAGATCGAGGGCGCCCAGGTTCAGTGGATCGGTCAGGGTGCCGGCGAGTTCGATACTGGTGTCGCCGATCTTCGCCTGGGCCTGCAGCGGGAACGGTTTGGCCGCATCCTGCAAGGCCAGCAGGCCGCCGATCTTGCCTTGGCCGGCGAGTTTCTGACCGTGGTACTGGCCGGTGACTTTCAGTGCGAAAGCATAATCCTGCGGTGCGCCGCCCTTTTCCAGCGCGGTTTTCGCCGCTTTGTCGCCGACGATTTCGCTGAAGGGAATCGGCTTTCCCAGCGGGTCGATCAACAGGTCGAGGTTGGTCTTGAGGGTCTGGTCGTCCAGAGTGACGTGGCCCTTGTCGAAACCGATGGCGCCGATGTCTACCACCCAGCTCGAGGGCTCGGCATTCGGGTCCTTGGGATCGAACTTGAACGTCCAGTTGGCACGACCATCGGCCAGGCGCTGCAATTGCGCGTTGGGTTCAGTCAGGTCGATACGCGGGATCGTCACCCGTTGCGCCAGCAGCGCCAGCGGCGAAATGCGCAGTTCAACCCGCTTGAGGGTGACCATCTGCGGCTGCTTCGACCAATCCGGGTTGCCCAGGGTCAGGTCTTCGGCCACCACATGCGGCCACGGCACCCAGGCGCGCCAGCCGCCCTCGTCCGGCTCACGCTGCCAGACCACGGCGAGGTTGCCGTTGATGGCGAACGGTCGGTGCAATTCTTCCGATACTTTGGCGTTTAGGGGCGGTTTGATCCGGTTCCAATCGAAGAACACGATGATCAGGACCAGCACCGCCAGCAACAGCAGGAGGGTGGCGAAGGTCCAGGCGAAGATTTTACGCGTGCGCGTCATTGCACAAAGCTCCTGAATACGACGGCGGATCGACACCGCTGAAACGACGGGCCTGATAGGGCCCTCATGAAGTCTACGACTGACAAACAGCCCGCAGGTTTAATCGAAAGCCCCATCAGGGCCAAAAAACGGTCGCCATTCTGACCGATCGGTCGAGTCGGCGTTACCGGCCCCGCACTTTTGCGAGGCGTAAGTGGGTGGAAAATACCCACTGCGGTGCAAAACCGCTCGCCTGAAACGCCCGAGCTAGAGCCTCCCGAGCGAACAATCAATTCTGTTGATTATTACCATTGTGTTTATGAACTTTTATATCGACTTATCGAGAGTAGCATTAGCTTCGTACCCACTTTATCGCCCTCCCAAGGAGCAACCCATCATGAAACGCCAACTTCTGTTCAGTCTTACCCTCTCGATGCTGGCCAGCACCGCTTTCGCTCTGCCAGCCGCCGACCAGGCTACCCCGCAAGTGAAATCCAGCCACTCGGTGTTCAGCCAGACTGTTGCCGCTGACGGTTCTGACCGCACTCCACAAGGCCAGACCCTGGCTGAAAACGGTCGTAACCGCCTGGAAGAAAAAGGTCTGGTTCAAGATGGCTATGACAAGACCCCACAAGGTCAAACCGTAGCTGAAGGTGGCCGTGATCGTCTGGAAGAAAAAGGTCTGGTTCAAGACGGCTCGGATCGCACTCCACAAGGTCAAACCCTTGCAGCCGATGGTTCCGATCGCACCCCACAAGGCCAGACCCTGGCTGCTGATGGTTCCGACCGCACTCCACAAGGCCAAACCCTGGCTGCAGATGGCTACGACAAAACCCCACAAGGTCAAACCCTGGCCGAAGGTGGTGGTGACCGCGTGATCGAACGCAACAGCGCTTTGAGCTAAGCCCGTGGCGGCCTGGAAAAAAAGCCCAATCCCCGGATTGGGCTTTTGACTTTTCAGCAGCCTGTATAAAGAAGTCGCGATTTCCCGCTTCCATCTCCCCCGCTGCCGTTCGACGCCGACAAAGCCGATTTGCTAGAGTGCGGCGCTTGTCTTGCCTAAGAACACACCCTTGCGATGCTGCCCCGCGCCGAACAGAAACAACAGACCCGCAACGCCCTGATGGACGCTGCCCGCCACTTGATGGAAAGCGGCCGAGGATTCGGCAGCCTGAGCCTGCGTGAAGTGACGAAAACCGCTGGCATCGTGCCCACCGGTTTCTACCGGCATTTCGCCGACATGGACGAACTCGGCCTGGTACTGGTCAGCGAAGTCGGCCAGACCTTCCGCGAAACCATCCGCCTGGTGCGCCATAACGAATTCGTCATGGGCGGGATCATCGATGCGTCGGTGCGGATCTTCCTTGACGTGGTCAGCGCCAACCGTTCGCAGTTCCTGTTTCTGGCCCGTGAGCAGTACGGTGGATCGCTGCCGGTGCGTCAGGCGATTGGCCGTTTGCGTGAAAACATCAGTTCCGACCTGGCGGCGGATCTGGCCTTGATGCCCAAACTCCAGCACCTGAACCGTGAAGGCTTGAGCGTGATGGCCGACCTGATCGTCAAATCGGTGTTCGCCACCCTGCCGGACATCATCGATCCACCGGCCGAAGCCCTGCCCGAGCATCTGACGCCACAGGCGAAGATCACCCAGCAGTTGCGCTTCATCTTTATCGGGCTCAAACACTGGCAAGGGCTCGGGAGTACCGAGTAAGCAGACCAAAATCGCAGCCTGGAGCTGCGATTTTTTTTGCGCCGTAAATTGGTGCATGTAAAAACCTTCATGCACCAAAATACCTCACAATCCTGCAACATCTTGAAACATCCGCTAGGCTCCGACAGGGTTTTCCTACGTCTCGTCCGATTGGCAAGCCCCTTGCTCTAACCTGAGCATTGTCCATAGCAGGAAGCTTTCCGATGCTGGTGATTCATCGCAGAATCGACCCTCAACCCGTCTGGGCCGCCGAGTTGCACCTGACTTTCGAAGCCCGGAGCAAAAGCCGCCTGCGCTGTTTCAGTGCCGAAGGCGAAGACGTCGGATTGTTTCTGGAGCGCGGCCAGCCGCCGCTGCATGACGGCGAATGCCTGCAAGCCGAAGATGGCCGGATCGTCCGGGTCTGCGCCCGCCCCGAACAACTGCTGCACGTCACCTGCGCCAACGCCTTTGAACTGACCCGCGCGGCCTATCACCTGGGCAATCGCCACGTCGCGCTGCAAGTCGGTGACGGCTGGTTGCGTCTGCTCGACGATTACGTGCTCAAGGCCATGCTCGAACAACTGGGTGCGCAGGTCGAATCCATCGAAGCCCCGTTCCAGCCGGAACACGGCGCCTACGGTGGCGGCCATCACCATTCGCGACACGGTGACGAGGACTTCAACTACGCGCCGAAACTCCACCAGTTCGGCGTCCGTTTGTGAACCCGGCCTGGGCGCTGCTGCGCCTGGCCAGTCCGCAACTGCCGATTGGCGGCTACAGCTATTCGCAAGGCCTGGAGATGGCGGTGGATAACGGCCGCGTCGACAGCCCGGACAGCGCCCGCCGCTGGATCAGCGATCAATTGCTGCTCAATCTCGCGCGGTTCGAAGCGCCCATGCTGCTTGCCCACTGCCAGAGCGCAGCGGACGAAAACTGGGATGAATTGCGCAAACTCTGCGAAAGCCACCGCGCCAGCCGCGAAACCCGCGAACTGCATCTGGAGAGCCGGCAGATGGGCTACTCGTTGCAGCAATTGCTCAACGGCTTGCCCGAACTCGATCAGGCAGCGCGGGACTTTCTCGAACACTGCGCCGAACCGCACCTTGCCCTGTGCTGGGCACTGGCGGCCCGCGCCTGGCAGATCAGCCCGCAGGACGCCCTCGCCGCGTGGCTGTGGAGCTGGCTGGAAAACCAGCTCGCGGTACTGATGAAAACCCTGCCGCTGGGCCAGCAAGCCGCCCAGCGCCTGACCAGCGAACTGCTGCCGCTGCTGCAACAGGCCCAGCAGGACGCCACCCGAATCAATCCCGAACACCTCGGCAGCGCCGCGTTCGGTCTGTCCCTGGCGTGCATGGCCCATGAGCGCCAGTACAGCCGCCTGTTCCGTTCCTAGGGCCTTTTATCTGGAGAATCACATGAACACACAACCCCTTCGCGTCGGCATTGGCGGCCCGGTCGGTTCCGGCAAAACCGCGTTGACCCTGGCCCTGTGCCTGGCGCTGCGCGAACGCTACAACCTGGCGGTGGTCACCAACGACATCTACACCCGCGAAGACGCCGACTTTCTGGTTCGCAATGAAGCGCTGGCGCCGGAACGCATCATCGGCGTGGAAACCGGTGGCTGCCCGCACACGGCGATTCGCGAAGACGCCTCGATCAACCTTGAAGCGGTGGATCAACTGAACCGGCGTTTTCCGGGGCTGGACCTGATTCTGGTGGAGTCCGGTGGCGACAATCTTTCCGCGACCTTCAGCCCGGAACTGTCCGACCTGACCATCTACGTGATCGACGTGTCGGCCGGCGACAAGCTGCCGCGCAAGGGCGGGCCCGGCATTTGCAAATCCGACCTGCTGGTGATCAACAAGATCGACCTCGCGCCGCTGGTCGGCGCCTCGCTGGAGATGATGAACAGCGACACTCAACGCATGCGCAACGGCAAGCCGTTCGTGTTCAGCAACCAGAAAACCGGTCA
The DNA here is from genome assembly GCF_058801265.1 of Pseudomonas sp. GW822-FHT03F08. NCBI lineage: Bacteria > Pseudomonadati > Pseudomonadota > Gammaproteobacteria > Pseudomonadales > Pseudomonadaceae > Pseudomonas > Pseudomonas sp. GW822-FHT03F08. Next base: position 144,926 of record NZ_JBXANC010000004.1, read on the forward strand.
GGGCCTGGAAGACATCATCGCCTTCATCGAACGCCAGGGCCTGCTGACTGCAGCCTGATTCATTGATCAACACGGAAGCTTATTCATGACACTCAAACGCATTCTCGGCGCCATCGCACTCCTGCTGACACCGGCACTGGCCTTCGCCCACCCCGGACACGGCGACTCTGGCCTGGTGGCCGGCATCAGTCACCCGATCGGCGGCCTCGACCATTTGCTGGCGATGGTGGCCGTCGGTCTGTGGGCGGCGCAGCAGCAAGGCGCGGCACGCTGGGCGCTACCGTGCACTTTCGTTGGCACCATGCTTATCGGCGGCCTGCTCGGGTTTGAAGGGCTGGAGTTGCCGGCGCTGGAAAGCGGGATTGCCGCGTCGGTGCTGGCGCTGGGCCTGGCGGTGGCGCTGGCGGTGCGTCCGCCATTGGTGATGGCGGTGGCGGCAACGGCGCTGTTTGCGCTGTTCCATGGCGTGGCCCACGGTCTGGAGTTGCCGGATATGTCGAGCCCATGGGCGTATACCGCCGGTTTCGTGGTCGCGACAGCTGCCCTGCATGCAACGGGTTATGCGGTCGTGCGTTTTCTGCCTCAGGCTGCTGCACCACTGGTGCGACTGGCCGGAGCGGCTTCGGCGGTGACGGGCGCGTGGTTACTGGCCGGCTGAATGGCACCTCTGATCGTTCCCGCGCATGGCGCGGGAACGATCGATCGCCACTCTCTGCTACCATGTCGCGCAATCGCCCCTGCCGTGACGACGTCCGCCCATGCCCCACGCTTCCCGCTCCACCTCCCTGCCTGAATTGACCACCCTGTTCGGTGAAGTGCAACAGCACTTTCTGGACGTGATCGTGCCCCTCTGGCAAGGACCGGGCTGGAACGCCGACATGGCGTTGCCTTACGAGGCGCTGGATGCCGCGCATCAGCCGCTGCCACCGCAGCGCTATCGGGCCATGGCCTGCGCACGGCAGCTGTATCTGTTTTCCAGCCTGATCGGGGTTGTGGATAACGCCGAAGTTCGGGCGGCCGCACTGTTCCGCTCCCTGCAACGGCACTTCCACGATGCCGAGCACGGCGGCTGGTTCTACAGCATCGATCCGCAGGGCAAACCGCTGGATCAGCGCAAGGACCTCTACACCCACGCCTTCATCCTGTTCGCTTGCGCGCATTACTGGGAAAAGTCCCGCGAGCCCTTGGTCGAATCGACCCTGAACGCTGCGCTGGAAGTCATCGGCCGGCGTTTTGCCACCGGTGACGGCCTCTATGAAGCCTGCCTCGACCGTGACTGGATCACCCTGGAAACCGGCCCGCTGCAAAACCCATTGATGCACCTGGCCGAAGCCTTCCTGGCCACGCTGGCCGTGCGCGAAGACGCACAGGTCAAGCAAGCGCTGAGCGAGTTATGCACAGCCATGCACAAGCGTTTCGTCGATCCGCAACATGGCGTGCTGATGGAAAAACCGCTGGGGGCTGTGGATAACTGGTATGAGCCGGGCCATCAGTTCGAGTGGTATTTCCTGCTGGAGTCCTCGCCCCTGCTGCTCGGTTCGAAACTGCATGCCGCCCTGGACCGGGCCTTTGCGTTCACCGAGCAGTTCGGTGTGGTGCAGCCGTCCGGTGCCGTGCGGGCCATGCTCGATCTGAATAGGGACGGACGCCCGAAAGATTCGACCCAGCGCATCTGGGCCCAGGCCGAATACCTGCGCGCGCTGACACTGCGTCCGGGCAGCGAAGCCGCCGTGCTGCGCCAGTTGCAGGCGTTGCAGCAGCGCTTCCTGCATGCAGGTGGCTGGAACGAGTGCCGCGACGAACAGGGCGAGGTCAGCCGCAAGGACATGCCGTCGACCACGCCGTATCACTTGGCGACCTGCTATCGCGGCCTCGCCGACTATCTGAGCTGACAGCCGTGGCGAGGGAGCAAACTCCCTCGCCACATAACATCAGGCAATCCACTTCCTGTCGCCAGTGAAGCTGATGGTCAGCCAGCGCGCCGCATCCGGTTTGCCCAGCTTCGCGGAAATCGCCTCACGCAGCACATCCAGTTGGCCGACGCTCTGCAGCCGGTAATCCGCCGGCAACACCACATGAATCTCGATGAACCGCGCCCGCCCGTGCTTCTGCACGTAGGACACGTAGTCGTCGAAACCATGCTCGACCTTTGCCGCGTCCATCACCTGACGGACTTGATCGTCCAGCGTGTCCGGCGCAATACCGAGCACGTCACGCAGCGCCGGGCCAAGAATCTTGAAGGCCGGCGGCAGCATGGTCAGGGCCAGCACGATGAGAATCAGCGGGTCGACAAATTTCGCCCATTCGCCATAGCCCTGGGACTTGAGCAGCAGCGCCGCGAGGAAACTGATCAACAGGCCCACCGACAGCATCGCATCCACCAGCCAACTGATGTTGTCGAACTGGATCAGGCTCGACTTGAGCTTGCGATTACGGTGGCGCACGTAGAAGAAGTAGGCGAACTCGACAACGGTAAACACCGCCGCGTAGATGATCACCAGACCCAGCTCGATTTCACGACCGCCGTTGATGATGCCGAACACGCCGTTGAGAAACGCATAGATCGCGATCAGCAGCAGGAAACTGCCCTCGATCAGCAGCACCATCGGCTCCAGATGCCAAAAGCCGAACTGGAAGCGCTGGTTGCTTTGCTTGGCGATGAGCTTCGCCGTGATCAACATCAGGACTTTGATGAACGTTGCAATCAACGAAAAAAAGCCATCGAACAGGATGGACTGGGAACCCGAAACAAAACCGGTGACGATCCCGGCGATCGCCACGGCGAACATCAGGATGGTCGATTGTTTGAGCAGCGACTGCTCACCTCGGTTACTCACTTGAACTCCTCGAAAAACCTTGAAAACCGCAGGGTGCGGCGGGGTTGTTGAGGGATGAGTCTACCTTACTGCCAGATTCTGGCCGATTTGCCCTCTTCGCCAGCCCGCTGGCGAAGAGGGCAAAACCGTATCAAGCCTTGTTACGCTCGATGGCAAAACCCGCCCAGGTCTGGCTCAGCGGCATCAGCTCCAGGCTGTTGATGTTGATGTGCGCCGGTGCGTTCAGCACCCAGAAGATGGTCTCGGCAATGTCCTGCGGCTGGATCGGCTCGGCACCGGCGTAGGTCGCGTCGTAACGCGCCTGATCGCCCGCGAAACGCACCAGCGAGAACTCGCTCTCGCACAGGCCCGGTTCGATGTTGCTGACGCGTACGCCGGTGCCCTGCAAATCGCAGCGCAGGTTCAGCGAGAACTGTTTAACGAACGCCTTGGTCGCGCCATAAACGTGGCTGCCCGGATACGGGTAATTACCAGCGATGGAACCGAGGTTGACGATGCTGGCGCCGCGACCATGGGCGATCAAACGTGGCAGCAGCAGACGCGTGCTGTACATCAGGCCTTTGACGTTGGTGTCGACCATGGTGTCCCAATCATCGAGGTCGCACTTCGGTGCAGGATCCACGCCCAGCGCGAGACCTGCGTTATTGATCAGGCCGCGCAGCTTGGCGAAAGACGGCGGCAGGTTGGCAATCGCCTCCTCCATCGCCTTGCGATCACGCACGTCCAGCACCAGACCATGCACTTCGGTCTGCTTCGACAGCTCGGCACACAGCGCGTTGAGGCGTTCTTCACGACGACCGGTCAGCACCAGTTTCCAGCCGGCCTCGGCAAAACGACGGGCACAGGCTTCACCAAAACCGGACGTCGCGCCGGTGATAAACAGGGTGTTGGACATCGTGTTCTCCTTGCTTCGGCCACCCGGGGCAGCCATTGGAATAGAAAATCAGCAGGCAGCATGCCCGGCCCCGCATTCACGAGCAACCACCGACTGGCGTGCATTTCTGCTCATTATTTGATCAATGCTCGCAACGCCTTGAGTGGCGTGGCCTGTAGCCACATGCACGCACGTTATCCACAAGCCCTTCCACAGTTTCCGGGGGCAAGTGGAAATGCGCAAAGCCACGCCACACAAGGCTTTGCGCCGTAAAAGCAAAGTTTTTCGCTTGACCCTGATCCGCCGATTGTGCCGGGCAAGGCATTTTGCACGACCGACCGGTCACCGCCGTGATTGCGCAGGGCCAGTAATCACGGCCCTTAGCGCAGTCTTTCCAGAGTTTAATCACAGACTTATCCACAGGCTTGCGCACATGCATTCGCCTGTTTTGCCGTGGCCATAAAAAGGTTGACAAACGAACCCTCAGCAACTGGGAAAAGGCCTGTTCAAAAAACAACCACAGGCCTGCAAGCCACGGTTTGAAAGGCTCTCAGCCAGCTACTCCCACGTTATTCACAGCCGGCTCCACAGCAAACGGGGACAAGTCAAAACTGTGGAAAAACAGCGATTTGCAGCGTCTATATGTCGCGCTTTGGCAGGTTGGGGATTTTGTTTTCCACAATTTCGGGAATGGCGTGGATCGTGATGGATTCTGGATACAAAAAAGCCCCGGGACTGGCGTCTCGGGGCTCTGTATCGCTGTGGAAAACCTGAAAACTCAGTGCCCGCCGAGATAGGCGTTACGCACCTCCTCATTCACCAGCAGTTCCTTTCCGGTACCCGTCAGGCGGATCTCGCCGTTGACCATCACGTACGCCCGGTCGGACAGTTTCAACGCATGGTTGGCGTTCTGCTCGACAAGGAAAATGGTCATGCCGGTTTTCGCCAGTTCCCGCAGGGTGGCGAAGATCTGTTTCACCACGATCGGCGCCAGCCCCAGGCTCGGCTCATCCAGCAGCAACAGCTTGGGACGGCTCATCAGCGCCCGGGCAATGGCGAGCATCTGCTGTTCGCCACCGGACATGGTCATTGCGCGCTGAGTGCGACGCTCTTCAAGCCGCGGGAACAGCTCGAACATGCGCTGCATGTCTTCCTTGGCGTACTTGTCGCCAATCGGGATGGTGCCCATCAGCAGGTTTTCCTCGACGGTCATGTCGGGGAACACCCGCCGCCCTTCCGGCGACTGCGCGATGCCGTTGGAGGCGATGTAGTGCGATGACTTGTGGGTAATGTCCACGCCTTGATAGACGATCTGTCCGCCTGCCGCCCGTGGCTGGCCGAAGATCGACATCAGCAGCGTCGACTTGCCCGCGCCGTTGGAGCCGATCAGGCTGACGGTTTCCCCTTCGTTGATCTGCAGCGAAACGCCTTTGAGGGCCTGGATCGGGCCGTAGAATACGTCCAGATCCTTGAGTTCGAGGATGGGTTGCGTCATACGACTTCCTCTTCGTCGGCGCCCAGATAAGCCGCAATCACCTTCGGATCGTGACGGATAGCCTCCGGACCGCCCTCGGCGATGACGATGCCGTGGTCCAGCACCACGATGTGATCGGAAATGCTCATTACCATGCCCATGTCGTGTTCGATCAGCACCACGGTCAGATCGTGCTCGTCGCGCAGCAGCCGGATCATCGCGCTCAGCGCTTCGGTTTCCTGAGGGTTGAGGCCGGCGGCCGGTTCGTCGAGGCAGATGATCTGCGGCCGCGTGCACATGGCCCGGGCAATCTCCAGACGGCGTTGCTGGCCGTAGGACAGTTCACCGGCCAGACGGTTGGCGCAGTCCACCAGGTCCACCACTTCCAGCCAGTAGAACGCGCAGTCCAGCGCATCGCTTTCGGCCTTGCGATAGCCCTTGGTGTTGAGGATGCCGGCCAGCATGTTGCGGTTGACCCACATGTGCTGGGCCACCAGCAGGTTTTCCAGCACCGACATTTCCTTGAACAGGCGAATGTTCTGGAACGTCCGGGCCAGACCCGCGCGGTTCACCAGGTGGGTGCCGCCGAACATCTTGTAGTACAGACGACTGGCAAAGTTTTTCGGCGAGACGAAGTCGGTCGGCTTGAACGACTCGCCCAGCAACTTGATGACGTTGGTCTGCTGGCCACGCACGTTGAGTTCGATCTTGCCGCCAGAGGCCTTGTAGAACCCGGTCAGGCAGTTGAACACCGTGGTCTTGCCGGCGCCGTTGGGGCCGATCAGGGCGAAGATCGAATTGCGTTTGACCTTCAGGCTGACGTCGCTCAAGGCCTTGATGCCACCGAAGTGCATCATCAGTTTTTCAACAGAGAGTACGACTTCACTCATGGCGCAGTCCTCTCATAGTGAATGGCACCTTTGCGTGGAGTGACCCCGGTACGGCTGATGCGGATCAGCCCGCGAGGTCGCCAGATCATCATCAACACCATCAGGATCCCGAACAGCAGCACGCGGTATTCGGCGAAGCCGCGCAGCAGTTCCGGAGCAACGGTCAGCACGAACGCTGCGATCACCACACCGATGGTCGACCCCATGCCGCCGAGCACGACGATGGCGAGGATCAGCGCCGATTCGAAGAAGGTGAACGAGGTCGGGTTGACGAAGCCTTGATAGGTGGCGAAGAACACACCTGCCAGACCGGCGGTGGATGCACCGATAGTGAACGCCGAGAGCTTGACCAGCACGTGGTTGAGGCCCATCGAGCGGCAGGCGATCTCGTCTTCACGCAGGGCTTCCCAGGCGCGACCGACCGGCATCTTCACCAGACGATGCTTGATGTACAGCACGGCCAGCACCACCAGGAACAACACCGCATAGATGAAGTAATACTTCACGTCCGGGTTGTAGGCGATGCCGAAGAACTCGTGGAACGGCACCCCGCCATCCTTCGCCCGCTTGCCGAATTCCAGGCCGAAGAACGTCGGCAGTGGCGCCGGCATGCCGTTCGGACCGCCGGTCAGGGACAGCCAGTTGTTGAGGATCAGACGGATGATTTCACCGAAACCGAGGGTCACGATCGCCAGGTAGTCGCCGTGCAGTCGCAACACCGGGAAACCGAGGATGCAACCGGCCAGCCCAGCGGTGATCGCCGCCAGCGGCAGCACGGTCCAGAAACCCAGGCCGAGGTACTGATACCCGAGCGCCAGACCGTAGGCACCGATGGCGTAGAACGCCACGTAACCGAGGTCGAGCAGGCCGGCCAGACCGACCACGATGTTCAGTCCCAACCCCAGCAACACGTAGATCAACCCGAGGATGACCACGCCCAGCAGGTAGGAGTTGGAAACGAACGGCACGGCCACGGCCAGCACGATCAGCAGCGGGATGATCCAGCGCAGCCTGGATTTGTGATCGGCGGGCAGCACATGCACGCCGGAACCGGTGCTCTCGAATCCTTCGAGGATTTTCAGGCCCTTGGGGGTTTGCAGGAACAGGCTGAGGGCAAACCGGCCGGCCATGACGATGGCAATGATCCACGCCACGCGGGTCGGTTCGAGGTTGAAGCTGTAGCCGTCGAGTACCACGCCGACAATCGGCCCGAACACGATCAGGGCAATCAGACCGGCGAGAATCGCCTCAACCAGGCTTTTTTTGACATCTATGGATTTTGTAGTGGTTGAAGACATCGCTTACACCTTCGACACAAGAGGACGGCCCAGCAGGCCCTGAGGCCGGAAGACCAGAACAAGTACGAGCAGCGAGAAGCTGAACACGTCTTTGTAGTCGGAGTTGACCAGGCCCGAGAACAGCGACTCGGAGATCCCGAGGATGATCCCGCCGAGCATGGCGCCAGGCAGCGAGCCGATCCCGCCGAGCACCGCGGCAGTGAACGCCTTGATGCCGATGACGAAGCCTGCGTAGAAGTCGAACGTGCCGTAGTTCATGGTGATCAGCACGCCGGCCAGGGCCGCCATCGCTGCACCGATGATGAACACGTAGGAAATCACCCGGTCGGTGTTGATCCCCAGAATCGAAGCCATCTTGCGGTCTTGCTGGGTCGCGCGGCACATACGGCCGAGCTTGGTGTACTTGATCACGTAGGTCAGCAGGCCCATCCCGACGAACGCCGCGACGAGAATGAAGATCTTGGTGTAGGTCAGCTGGACGAAGCCCGAGCCGACGTCGATGCGCCAGGCACCGGTGAGCAGCGTCGGAACACCCTGTTGACGGGCGCCCTGGCTGATCTGCGCATAGTTTTGCAGAATCAGGGAGATACCGATGGCGCTGATCAGCGGTGCCAGTCGGGTGGAGTTGCGCAGTGGTTTGTAGGCGATGCGTTCGATGACCCAGCCATACACCCCCGTGACGACGATGGTGAAGACCAGTGTGCCGAGCATCAGCAGCGGGAAGGATTCGATACCGAAGTAAGCCAGCAGAGCCAGACTGATTGCCGCGAGGTAAGCGGAAATCATGTAAACCTCGCCGTGGGCGAAGTTGATCATGCCGATGATGCCGTAGACCATTGTGTAGCCGATGGCGATCAGGCCATAGACCGACCCGAGGGTCAGGCCGTTGACCAGTTGCTGCAGGAAAATACCATCCATAACGCAATCTCACGCAGTGAGAACCTGCACACCCTGGGGCGCGCGGTTCTTCTAGGAAAAATACAGATGTACGTCGGAGCAATGTCAGCCACGACCGGGCTGGCCCCCACAGAATTTCTGCAGAGGTCAGCCGATCGCGTCAGCCCTTACTTCTGTTTTTCCAGCTGGTGATATTTGCCGTCCTTGTCCCACTGGTAAACCACGTAGTCGGAGACTTTCAGGTCGCCCTTGGCGTCCCAGGTCTTCTCGCCCATCACGGTTTTCACAGGGTTGGCTTTCAGCCATTTGGCAGCGTCTTCGCCCTTGTTGGACTTGGCGCCGTTGAAGCCCGCAGCCAGTGCTTGAACCGAAGCGTAGGCGTACAGGGTGTAGCCTTCAGGCTCGGTGCCGGCCTTGCGGAAGGCATCCACTACAGTCTTGCTTTCCGGCAGCAGGCGCGGGTCGGCGCCGAAGGTCATCAGCACGCCGTCGACGTATTGCGGGCCGCCGGCGGTGGTTACCAGTTCGTCGGTCACGATGCCGTCGTCAGACATGAATTTCACGTCTTTCAGGCCTTCGGTACGCAGTTGCTTGACCAGAGGACCGGCTTCCGGGTGCAGGCCGCCGAAGTAGACCACGTCGGCACCGGCCGCGCGGATCTTGGTGACCACGGCGCTGAAGTCTTTCTCGCCACGGGTCAGGCCTTCGTACAGCACCGGCGTCACGCCGCGCTTGGTCAACTGTGCCTTGGTCGCATCGGCCAGGCCCTGACCGTAGGTGTCCTTGTCGTGCAGCACGGCCACTTTCTTGCCCTTGAGCACGTCGACGATGTAGTCGCCGGCGACGATGCCTTGCTGGTCGTCACGGCCGCACATACGGAACATGGCGCTCAGACCGCGCTCGGTCACTTGCGGGTTGGTGGAACCCGGGGTGATCGCGATGATGCCGGCTTCGTCGTAGATCTCCGACGCAGGAATGGTGGAGGACGAGCAGAAGTGGCCAACCACACCGGCGACTTTCTGGTTGGTGAGGTCCTTGGCGACCGTCACCGCCTGTTTCGGTTCGCAGGCGTCATCGCCTTTGACCAGGACGATTTTCTCCCCGTTGACGCCGCCCGCCGCGTTGACCGCATCGGCCGCCGCTTGTGCCCCCTTCATGTACTGCTCGCCAAATGCCGCGTTGGCGCCAGTCATAGGGCCCGCCACACCGATTTTCACATCAGCTTGTGCAAACGCAGAAACACCCAGCGCAGTAGCCACTGCGAGGGCCAGAAAGCCTTTCTTGTAAAACGTCTGGGACATGAGGTGGTGCTCCAAGGTTTTTTTTAGTTGGCACTGCGACTTCACTGGATTGCTCAGAGCAAGGGCCGTGCCATCGGTTTTTTATTCTTCAAAAAGTCGCTGCTTTCTTGTTATTTCGACTGTTTCGTTCCCATTTTCATTGGGCGTGCAACCGTCTAAACCGCGGAAGGTGAAACCATTTATTTTTTCAGGCGCAACCCGCACGCGCCATCATTGCAACCGCGGCGCCAAACGACGTGCAACCAGCCTGTAACAGCCCGCGTCACCGAACTGCACACTGCTGGTGCGGGACTGCTACAACCCGCACCATTACAGGCTAGTCGCTACGCCGAAAAGCGCCGCTTCACGCAACATATTTCAACACTCAAATGACAATGCGCAGGCACTGGCCCGCGTGATACAGCGAGAACCCGGCCTCGTACAGACAACTGCGCAAACCCACGCCCGCCAGGGGCTGCATCGGTGCAAAGGGAATCGGCAACGCTTGAGGATTTCCGTTACACAGGTAGTCGGCGAAGGCTTTGCCGACCACGGTGCCGGTGGTCACGCCACGGCCGTTGTAACCGGTGACGGCCACCAGTCCCGGCGCGGGCTCGAACAGGCGCATCAAATGATCGGGAGTAAAAGCGATGCGCCCGGTCCAGGTGCATTCCCACTCCACAGGTTTGAGGTTGGGGAAGTAATGCTGCTGCACCCGGTCGGCCCAGGCCTTGAGGAACCAGGTCGGTTTCTGATTGCCGTTGCCAAGGCTGCCCAGCAACAGACGCCCGTCCTTGTCGCGACGGATGCTGCTCAGCACCTGGCGGGTATCCCACGAGCCCTGACCGCCCGGGAGGATTTCATGGGCGGCATCTTCGGTGAGCGGCACCGAAGCGACCTGATAGTAGTAACCGGGAAAGAAATTGCGTTTGAGTTCGGTCCAGTCGCCTTCGGTGTAGGCGTTGGAAGCGATCACCACTTGTTCGGCGAGCACCGAACCCTGCTCGGTCTGCACCGACCATTTCGGCCCCTGGCGCTCAAGACGCGCGACCGGGGAATGATCGAACATCTGCCCGCCAAGGCTGATGACAGCGTTGGCCAGCCCGGTGACATAAGCCATCGGGTTGAGCGTGCCGGCACGTCGGTCGAGCAACGCGGCGGCAATCTTCTGCGTACCGGTCGCCTGTTCACAGGCCTTGCCGGTCAGCAGTTCGACCGGCGCACCGCGGCGTTTCCATTGTTCTTCGCGACTGCGCAGATCCGCCTCACCCTTGGCGTTGTGCGCCATGTGCAAGGTGCCTTCGCGGCGCAACTGGCAATCGATGTTGTATTTATCCACAAGGCTGAACACCAGCGCCGGCGCCGCACCGAGCATGCGATTGAGCTGACTGCCGACCGCCTCGCCGAACCCGGCCTCGATCTCGTCCGGCGGAATCCACATGCCGGCGTTGACCAGCCCGACGTTGCGCCCGGATCCGCCATGCCCGGTGCGATGGGCTTCGAGCACGCAGACGCTTTTGCCCTTCTCCAACAGATGCAGCGCCGCCGACAGCCCGGTAAACCCGGCGCCGATCACGCAGACATCGACTTTGACCTCGCCCCTGAGCGCCGTGTTATCCGGTCGCTGCGGCGTGAGTTTTTCCCACAGACATTCTTCGCGTAACGGCATTGCCAGACTCCAACAGAAACCTGCCAAACACACCAAAATGACCGTTCCCACGCAGAGCGTGGGAACGGTCGATAGCTTTGAGAAAACTGTCAGTCGAACGTAATGCCCTGTGCCAGCGGCAACTCCAGCGAGTAGTTCACGGTGTTGGTCTGCCGGCGCATGTAGGCGCGCCATGCATCCGAGCCCGACTCGCGACCACCACCCGTCTCTTTCTCGCCACCGAACGCGCCGCCGATTTCCGCGCCGCTCGGGCCGATGTTGACGTTGGCGATGCCGCAATCACTGCCGACCGCCGACATGAATTTCTCGGCCTCGCGCACATCGGTGGTGAAGATGCACGAGGACAGGCCTTGCGGCACGGCATTGTTCAGGCGCAGCGCCTCTTCGAAGTCGCTGTAGCCAACCACGTACAGGATCGGCGCGAAAGTCTCGCTGCACACCACATCGCTCTGCTCCGGCATTTCAACGATGGCCGGCGACACGTAGTAGGCGTTGGGGAATTGGTCTTCCAGTTGGCGCTTGCCGCCGAACACCCGGCCGCCCTCGCTCAGCGCTTGTTCCAGCGCGTCCTGCATGTTTTCGAAGCTGTGTTTGTCGATCAGCGGGCCGATCAGGTTACCTTCCAGCGGGTGACCGATGCGGACCTTGGAGTACGCGGCTTTCAGGCGGGTGACGATTTCTTCTTTCACCGATTCATGGGCGATCAGGCGACGCAACGTGGTGCAACGCTGACCGGCGGTGCCGACGGCGCTGAACAGGATGGCGCGCACGGCCATGTCCAGATCGGCGCTCGGGCCGAGGATCATTGCGTTGTTGCCACCCAGCTCAAGAATGCTGCGGGCGAAGCGTGCGGCGACTTTCGGCGCCACTTCGCGGCCCATGCGAGTGCTGCCGGTGGCGCTGATCAGCGCGACACGCGGGTCATCCACCAGCGCTTCGCCGGCATCGCGACCACCGATGATGACCTGGCACAGATTGGCCGGCGCATCGCTGAAGTTCTTCACCACGCGATCAAACAGCGCCTGACAGGCCAATGCGGTCAGTGGGGTTTTCTCCGAAGGCTTCCACACCACCGGGTTGCCGCAGACCAGCGCCAGCGTGGTGTTCCACGCCCACACCGCGACCGGGAAGTTGAACGCACTGATCACGCCGACCACGCCCAGCGGGTGCCAGGTTTCACGCATGTGGTGGCCCGGGCGCTCGGAAGCGATGGTCAAACCGTACAACTGACGAGACAGGCCGACGGCGAAGTCGCAGATGTCGATCATCTCCTGCACTTCACCCAGGCCTTCCTGAGTAATCTTGCCGGCCTCCCAGGAAACCAGTTCGCCAAGATCATTCTTGTACTCGCGCAGCACTTCGCCGAACTGGCGCACCAGCTCGCCGCGACGCGGGGCCGGCACTTTTCGCCATTGTTCGAACGCATGATCTGCGCGACTGATGTGCTGCTCGACTTCGGCCGGGCCTTCCCAGTTCACGGCGGCGATGCGGCTGCCGTCGATGGGCGAATGCACCGGCACTTTGCCGTTCTGGTACAGGGCCGGGTTCACACCAAGACGATCAAGCAATGCGGCAACCATGGGTCACTCCTCAAGCAAAAAACTGAATGTGTGCGGGCGCGTTTTCACGACCGGGCAGACCTTTAGTTGTAGCGTCAGGAAGGCTGTGCAACAAACGACCTTTACGCGAGATATCATTCCGTTTATTCATGCTGCGCAGAAAGACAAGAAAAGGATCGCCCATGCTGAACAAACGCCACTTGCCGTCGATCACCGCGTTGCAGTGCTTCGAGGCCGTGACCCGGCACCTGAGTTTCACCCGGGCCGCCGAGGAACTGAACCTGACCCAGAGCGCCGTCAGCAAGCAGGTGGCGCAACTCGAAGAATTGTTACAGCACTTGTTGTTCCGTCGGGTACGCCGCCGTTTGCAGATGACCCCGGCCGGCGATCTGTACCTGGTGGAAGTCAGAAAAATCCTGACTCAGGTCGAGATGTCGACCCATTACCTGCGTTCCTACGGCGGCGAGACCGAAGTCCTGCGCGTCTCCACACCCTCGACCTTCGGCGCACGCTGGCTGGTGCCGCGCCTCAAAGGCTGGCGCCTGCGCCATCCGTCGATTCATCTGGACCTGTGCAACGAGCAGGAGGCCGATGACTTGCTGCAAGGGCGCAGCGACCTGGCGTTCTATTTCGGCCAGGGTTCACGCCCCGGCACCGAATGCCTGAAGTTGTTTGGCGAGGAACTGGTGCCGGTCTGCGCACCGAGCAGTCTGCCGGACACTCCGTTGACTGATCCAACGCAACTCACCGATCTGGTCCTGCTGCAGAATGCTTCGCGCCCACAGGCGTGGCACGACTGGTTCGACAGTCAGGGCTACCAGACCGAACACAGCTACCACGGCCCGCGCTTCGAAACCTTTTATATGTGCATCCGCGCCGCGCAGGTCGGCTGCGGCGTCGCCCTGTTACCAAGGTTTCTGGTGGAAGAGGAATTGGCCGACGGCAAACTGGTCATTCCCTGGCAGCATGCAATGCCCAGCACCGATGCGTATTACCTGGCCTACCCGGAACACGCGGCGGAAGTGCCCAAGGTGCGTGATTTCGTGAAGTGGATGCTGGAGCAGATCGACAGTCCTGAGGCGGTCTGAGGCTCAGCGCCGGGATAAAAATCGCTGGCAATCCATACCCCGGATATGAGCCACTAGCGCCATTGATTGATACCGCGCCAATGCGCGGTCCGCCTGGAGACCCCGTTATGAGCGAGAGTGTGTTTGCCGATCGCATCGTGCAGAACCTGCTCGACACCGACTTCTACAAACTGACGATGATGCAGGCGGTGCTGCACAACTACCCCAACGTCGAAGTCGAATGGGAGTTTCGTTGCCGTAACAGTGAAGATCTGCGGCCCTATCTGGCAGAGATCCGCTTCCAGGTCGAGCGTCTGGCCGAGTTGAGCCTGAGCGCCGATCAGTTGAGTTTCCTTGAGCGCATCAGCTTCCTCAAACCTGACTTTCTGCGATTCCTCGGCCTGTTCCGCTTCAACCTGCGCTACCTGCACACCGGCATCGAGAACGGCGAGTTGTTCATCCGTCTGCGCGGGCCGTGGCTGCATGTGATTCTGTTCGAAGTGCCGCTGCTGGCGATCGTCAGCGAAGTGCGCAACCGCTATCGCTACCGCGAAACCGTCCTGGAACAGGCTCGCGAGCAGCTGTACCGCAAGTTCGACTGGCTGACGGCCAACGCCTCGGCCGAAGAGTTGTCGCAGTTGCAGGTCGCCGATTTCGGCACACGCCGACGGTTTTCCTACCGCGTGCAGGAAGAAGTGGTGAACGTGCTCAAGCATGATTTCCCCGGGCGTTTCGTCGGCACCAGCAACGTGCACCTGTCCCGCGAACTGGACATGAAACCGCTGGGCACCATGGCCCACGAATGGATCATGGCCCACCAGCAACTCGGCCCGCGACTGATCGACAGCCAGATTGCCGCACTCGATTGCTGGGTTCGCGAGTACCGCGGCCTGCTGGGGATCGCCCTGACCGACTGCATCACCACCGATGCCTTCCTCGGTGATTTCGATCTGTTCTTCGCCAAGCTGTTCGACGGCTTGCGTCATGATTCCGGGGATCCGGTGCAGTGGGGCGAAAAATGCATCGCTCACTATCACAAGCTCGGCATCGACCCGATGAGTAAGACCCTGGTGTTCTCCGACAGCCTGACGCTGCCCAAGTCGCTGGAGATCTTCCGCGCGCTGCGCGGTCGGATCAATGTCAGCTTCGGCATCGGCACCAACCTGACCTGTGACATTCCGGGTGTCGAACCGATGAGCATCGTGCTTAAAATGACCGCCTGCAACGGCCAACCGGTGGCGAAGATCTCCGACGAGCCGGGCAAGACCCACTGCAAAGACCCGAATTTCGTCGCCTATTTGCGACACGTTTTCCAGGTTCCTGCCGTTTCCAGCCTTTCTAGCAAGGAGTGAATTCATGCAAGCCGTACAGCGTGAGATTGCTGAACAGCTCAACGTTCAGCCGCCGTTCGCCGATTACCAGGCCCTCGAAGCGGAAGTCGCCCGACGCATCACCTTCATCCAGGATTGTCTGACCAATTCCGGGCTCAAGACCCTGGTGCTGGGCATCAGCGGCGGTGTCGACTCGCTGACCGCAGGCCTCCTGGCCCAGCGCGCCATGCGTGAACTGCGCGAGCGCACTGGCGACAACGGCTACAAGTTCATCGCCGTGCGCCTGCCGTACGACGTGCAGTTCGATGAACACGACGCCCAGGCCTCGGTGGACTTCATCGCCCCGGACGAACGCCACACCGTCAACATCGGCCCGGCAGTGAAATCCCTGGCCGGCGAAGTCGCCGCCTTCGAAGGCAAGCACGCAGTGTCGGTGGATTTCGTGCTCGGCAACACCAAGGCGCGGATGCGCATGGTCGCTCAGTACACCATCGCCGGCGCGGCCCATGGCCTGGTGATCGGCACCGATCACGCGGCGGAAGCGGTGATGGGTTTCTTCACCAAGTTCGGTGACGGCGCCTGCGACCTGGCGCCGCTCAGCGGTCTGGTGAAAAATCAGGTCCGGGCCATCGCCCGCAGCTTCGGCGCACCGGAATCGCTGGTGGAAAAAGTGCCGACGGCGGACCTGGAAGACCTGTCGCCGGGCAAACCGGACGAAGCCTCCCACGGCGTGACCTACGCCGAGATCGACGCCTTTCTGCACGGCGAGCCGGTGCGTCAGGAAGCGTTCGACATCATCGTCAACACGTACAAGAAGACCCATCACAAACGCGTCATGCCGTTTGCGCCTTGAATCCAGGGCATAAAAAAAGCGTCCCTCGGGACGCTTTTTTTTGACCGTGTTTTTCTTACTTCACGGTCACTGTGCCTTTCATCATCGAGATGTGGCCCGGGAACGAACAGAAGAAACCGTAATCGGTGCCGGCTGTCAGTTTCGATACGTCGATGGTCAGCGAATCTTTCTCGCCGGCGCCAATGATCTTGGTGTGGGCGATGACGCGCTCGTCACCGTCCTTCAGGTAGTTCTTGTCGATGCCCGCGGCCAGGCCGTCAGTGGCGATCGGCTGCATGTCAGCGGTCTTGCTGACCACCAGGTTGTGGCCCATGACGTTCTTCGGCAAGCTGCCGGAATGGGTCAGTTCGACGGTGAAAGTCTTGCAGCTCTTGTCGATCACGATCTCCTTGGTGGTGAAGGACATCTGGTCGGTGGAGTCAACGGTGGTTTTGCACTCGGCAGCCATCAATTGGCTGCTGGCCAGCGCCAGCAGGGATACCGCAACAACTTTGGAAAACATGGTGAATCTCCAAGGCAGGGTTAACAAAAACACGAATGGGGGAAAGACTGCCTGAAATCTTCGCAAGTTCCTATGACTTGAGTCAAAAATTGTATACAACTTTCAGGCTATGACACTCATCGAAACAATCTAACAGCCAGACGTTTGGCCGGGCCGTATCTTCAGGGCTCAACTCTCATCTGGAGCATCAGTCATGTCCTTCAACAGTCTGTTGTGCAGCCTGCTCGCCGCCTACGCCTGTGGCGCCAGCGGCACCTATGAAACCCCGAAACGCGAAGTCTAGCCCTTGGATCAAGGCGTGCCAGCCATTACCCTGTGACGGATTGACCCAGGAGGAAGGCATGTCTCTCACATCCGTTTGTGTATTTTGCGGTGCCAACGCCGGCACCACCCCGGCGTACACCGAAGCCGCTATCGCCCTCGGCAAAGCCATTGCCGAGCGCAAACTGACGCTGGTCTACGGCGGTGGCGCTGTCGGCCTGATGGGGATTGTCGCGGATGCCGCACTGGCGGCCGGCGGTGAAGTGATCGGCATCATTCCGCAGAGCCTGATGGACAAGGAAATCGGTCACAAGAGCCTGTCGCGCCTGGAAGTCGTCGACGGCATGCACGCCCGCAAGGCGCGGATGGCCGAGCTCAGCGATGCGTTCATCGCCCTGCCGGGTGGCCTCGGCACGCTTGAAGAGCTGTTCGAAGTCTGGACCTGGGGCCAGCTCGGCTACCACGGCAAGCCGCTGGGCCTGCTGGAAGTGAACGGTTTCTACAGCAAACTCACCGCATTTCTCGATCACATCGTCGGCGAAGGCTTCGTTCGCGCACCGCACCGTGACATGCTGCAAGTGAGCGAATCGCCGCAATCGCTGCTCGATGCTCTCGACCAGTGGCAGCCGACCGTCACGCCAAAGTGGGTCGACCAGAAACCCGGTTAACCCCCGGGCACCGATACAGGGCAGAATACGCGCCGCTCAACCTCACCTTCGACCCAAGAGGATCGCCCATGGCCAAACCCAATTACTCCTTCGCCAAGCGTCAACGTGACCTGGCCAAGGAACAGAAGAAAGAGGAAAAGCTTCAGCGCAAGAAACAGATGGCTGAAGAAGCGGCACTGAACCCTGACGGTGAAGTGGCGACCGATGATGATGTTGATGCACCGAAAGACCCGGCGCCCGACGCCTGAGCAACACCGCAGGACCACTGAACGCAAAACCTGCAGGATCGGGCTTGCCCGCTCCTGCAGTGTGCTTCATCACTCATTCAGTGGCATCACCGTGACCCGGACCTCGGGATCATGGCTCCCCCCTCCCAGAATCACCCCCCGCAACGGCGACACATCGGAGAAGTCCCGGCCCCAGGCCAAGGTGATGTGCTCCAGTGCCGGTTGCACATTGTTGGTCGGATCGAAATCCACCCAGCCCAAGACCGGACAAAACACCGACACCCAGGCATGGGACGCATCGGCGCCGATCAATCGCGGTTGCCCCGGTGGTGGCCGTGTCAGCAGATAGCCGCTGATGTAGCGCGCCGCCAATCCTCGGGAACGCACGCAGGCCAGCATCAGGTGGGCAAAGTCCTGACAGACCCCGCGCCGCCGCTCCAGCACCTCGACCAGCGGAGTCGCGACTTGCGTCGCCTCGGCATCGAAGGTGAACTCGTCGAAGATCTTTTCCATCAACGCCTGCACGCCCAGCAGCAACGGTCGCCCAGGCGGAAAACAGCTTTCGGAGAACTCGACGAAACTGCGTTTCAAGTGAACGTAGGGTGACTGAAACCGGTAGCGACAAGCCTCCAGCAGCTCAGCGGACAACGGCTGACTGCTGTAGGTCAGCGCATTGCGCGTCAATTCCCAAGCCGGGGACAGATTGAAATCCAGCGCCGGCCTCGCCAGCACCTCGACCGTCAGCCGTGCGTTGACCTGCAATTCATCATGAGGCCGTTCGAACGCCAGGCGTGTCAGCGGATTGCCGAACACATCCTGTTCGTCACGACGTGCGGTCGGCTCCGGACTGATCAGCAATTGTTGCTCGGTGCAGCGCTGCCAGGCGCATTCCCGGGGCCACAGGTGTGCGAGCTGCTGTGCCAGCGAGACCGGGCTGTCGTAGTGATAACAAGTGTCGTGAAGGATCTGGTAGTGGGCATTCATCAGACGGACACCGTGCGCTGGCTGACATCATCGACATGGGCGAAATGGCGCAGGGCCAGACGATCGGACACCTGGCCGCTGGCGTCGGCGATGTCTTGCAGCAGATCCGCCAGCCCGTCGAGGGCCGCACGTACGCTGGATTCGCCGAACAGGGGATTTTCCAGACACCCTAGGTCGAAGCGCGCGAGACGCTCGACCAGTTCTGGCAACCCGGCCTCCCTCGGCACACCGAAATCATCGTTCAGACGCTTGAGGGTGCGCGTCACCAGTTTCAACTGGAACAACACCGCATGGGGGTTCTGCTCGTCCAGCAGCAACAGGTCGAGCACCGGAATCAACTGCGCCACCGCCAGATAGCGCGAACGATAGGTGATGCTGCTGTTGCCCAGTTCCAGCAACCACTCAAGCCCCGCTTGATCGAACGCCCCGGCGCCGCGCAGGAAACCCGCGAGACTGCTACTGAGAAATTGCAGACGCTCGATGCGCCGGCCGATCATCAGGAAGCGCCAGCCTTCGTCACGGGTCATGTCGTCGAGGGCAAACCCGGACAGCGCCGCCAGCGACATCACCAGCCGGTTGAGAAAATCCAGCAGCTCGCCAAAGTCCGGCTCGTCGGTGTCCAGTTCCGTCGCCTCGCGCTGCAACTCCACCAGCGCCTGCCAGTTCTCCCGCGAGAGCTTGCCGCGCACCTGCGACGCCGCCCACTGCAAGCGTTGCAGGTTGGAACGCAAGCTGAACGACCAGTCCTCGCCGAGCAAAGCCGCGAGCAGGCGCTCCGGCAGCTCGCCTTCGTCTGGCAGCAGCATCAGCCGCTCACCGAGCTCCACGGCAGCCTGCAGGGCCTGCGGATCATCACCGTCGACGTACCGCGCCAGCATGATCCGCAACAACCGCGCGCTGTCGTCACAGCGCTCGCAGTAACGGCCGAACCAGAACAGGTTTTCCACCACCCGCGACGGCAGATAGGGATCGCGCCGCACCAGATCAGGCACACCGATGTTGCGCTGGGCCTTCCATTGTTCACCGCTTGGCGGCCGCTCGCCCAGCACCCAGGTGTCCTTGCTCGCGCCGCCGCGCTGCATCGACACCACTTCGGCATCGGCTTCGGCCGCCACCCGGGTCAGGCCACCGGGCAGCACTCGATAGCCGTCGCGACTGGCCACCGCGTACATGCGCATGCCGATGGCTCGCGGTTGCAACTGGCCGTCCTCGGGCTGCCAGATCGGCGCGTGGGACAGTTGCGCAAGTTCTTGCGCGACATAGGCATAAGGCCGCGCCTGCATGCGCTCGGCGAGACTCTGGCGCTGTTTTTCGCTCAAATCACGTCCGAAAACGGGCGCAAAACTCTGGGATGGGAAAGCCGGTTTGATCAGCAGTTCCGGCAATTTTTCCAACGCTTGGGCCATTACCGGCGCCTCCCCACACCACCAGGTGGCGATGGAGGGCAGGATCAGTTCTTCGCCGAACAGGTGCTGATTGATCTTCGGCAAGAAACCCAGCAGCCCCGGCGACTCCAGCACGCCGCTGCCCAGCGCGTTGGCCACCAGCACCCGGCCCTGACGCACGGCCTCAAGCAGCCCGGGAACGCCCAGCGCCGAATCCGTGCGCAGTTCCAGCGGATCGCAGAAGTCATCGTCGAGCCGACGCATGATCGCGTGAACCCGACGCAGGCCACTGAGGGTTTTCAGGTAGACCGTGGCATCGCGCACCGTCAGGTCACCGCCCTCCACCAGCGGATAGCCGAGCTGGCGCGCGAGATAAAGATGTTCGAAATAGCTTTCGTTGAAACGCCCCGGGGTCAGCAACACCACCAGCGGCGCGTCATCGTCGCAGGGTGCCTGACGGGCCAGCGTTTCCTGCAAGGTACGGAAGAATCCGGCCAGATGCTGCACTTTCAAGTCCCGGTACAGCTCGGGGAAGGCCCGGGACACGATGGTGCGGTTTTCCAGCGCATAGCCGGCACCGGACGGCGCCTGGGTTCGATCCGCCGTCACCCACCAGCGCCCGTCCGGTGTGCGCGCCAGATCCACGGCATACAGATGCAGAAAGGCCCCGTCCGGTGGCGAGATACCCTGACAGGGCCAGAGGAAGTTGTTGTGGCCGAACACCAGCTCCGCCGGCAGCAACCCTTCGCTGATCAGCCGCTGCGGACCGTACAGATCCGCCAACACCGCATTGAGCAGGCGCGCGCGCTGGGCGATCCCGGCCGACAGCTGTTGCCACTCGTCAGCGGCGATCACGTGGGGCAGCAGGTCGAGTTCCCACGGACGATCCGCGCCCTTGGGGTCGGCATAGACGTTGTAGGTGACACCGTTTTCCTGAATCTGCCGGGTCAGCAATGCCTGACGCTGCACCAGTTGCGTCGGGGTGCTGCGCTGCAATTGGTCGAACAGTCGCTGCCAGTGCGGACGCACCGCCCCGCCGGCGTCGAGCAGTTCGTGGTAAGTGCCCGCCGTCAGCGGGTAGCGGTCAAGCAGGTCAGGCATGGAAAGCTCGGCAGCCAGCAAGGAACGGTCAGACTAACGCAGGCACATGACGCCCGGATATACGAAAAATCCGGGCGTCGCGTACGATCTAAAAGCGTCGCAAATCGAGAGTCATCGGTAGCTCGTCGTTCGTTTCGACAATGGGTATAGGAAGTTTCCCCGGCGTGTGCCCGATGCGGAAGAAACGCGCCATGCGCCGGCTCTCCGCTTCGTTGGCGTTGACCGGCAACGTCTCGTAATTGCGCCCGCCCGGATGGGCGACGTGGTACTGGCAGCCGCCCAGCGAACGCTGCATCCAGGTGTCGAGCAGGTCGAACACCAGCGGCGCATGCACCGGGATCGTCGGTTGCAGGCAGTTGGCCGGTTGCCACGCACGGAAACGCACACCGGCGACAAACTCGCCGACCCGCCCGGTCGGTTGCAGCGGTACCGGGAGGCCATTGCAGGTCAGCAGATAACGCTGCGGCGGCAGCCCCGTGAGCTTGACCTGCAGACGCTCCAGCGATGAATCGACGTAACGCACCGTGCCGCCCGCCGCGCCCTCCTCGCCCAGCACATGCCAGGGCTCAAGGGCCTGACGCAACTCCAGCTCGATGCCGTTGACGGCGTAATCGCCGACCTTGGGAAAACGGAACTCCAGATGCGCAGCGAACCATTCGGCACGCAGCGGATAACCGGCATTGTTGAGTTCGACGATGACGTCGGCAAAGTCCTGTTCGATGAAGTGCGGCAGCAGGAAGCGGTCATGCAACTCGGTGCCCCAGCGCGCCAGTTTCGGCGGCGCATAGGGCTCGCGCCAGAACCGCGCCACCAGTGCCCGCAGCAACAGCTGCTGAGCCAGGCTCATGCGCGCATGGGGCGGCATTTCGAACGCACGCAACTCCAGCAGACCGAGACGCCCGGTGGCGCCATCCGGTGAATACAGTTTGTCGATACAGAACTCGGCGCGGTGGGTGTTGCCGGTGACGTCGATCAGCAGATTGCGCAGCAAGCGATCCACCAACCATGGTGCGCACGCTTCTCCCGGCGCCGGCATTTGCGCGAAGGCGATTTCCAGCTCGTACAGCGCATCGTTGCGCGCTTCATCGACTCGCGGTGCTTGAGAAGTCGGGCCGATAAACAGTCCGGAAAACAGGTAGGACAGCGACGGATGGTTGTGCCAATAGCTGATCAGGCTGCGCAGCAGATCCGGGCGTCGCAGGAACGGTGAGTCGGCCGGCGTCGCGCCGCCGAGCACAAAATGGTTACCGCCGCCCGTACCAGTGTGGCGCCCGTCGATCATGAATTTCTCGGTGGACAGTCGGGTCTGGCGCGCCTCCTCGTACAGGAACTCCGTGCGCTCGACCAACTCGTCCCACGTCGCGGACGGCTGGACGTTGACCTCGATCACGCCGGGATCCGGGGTGATGCGAAAGTTGCTCAGGCGCGGATCGCTCGGCGGCTCGTAGCCTTCCAGCAGCACTGGACAGTGCAGTTCCTCGGCAGTGGCTTCGATGGCGGCCACCAGTTCCAGATAATCCTCGACCCGTTCCAGCGGCGGCATGAACAGATACAACCGGCCTTCTCGTGCCTCGGCGCAGAACGCGGTGCGGGTCAGCCAGTCGGCGGATTCGTCGATCTTTGGCGCCCGTTCATCCGCCGCAGCCGACGCATCGTGTCGATTGAGTTGCGCCGTGTCGGGCAGTTCGGGGAAATCCTGATTCGGGTCGTTCGGATGAATGAACGGATACTCCGCCGCCTTCACCCAAGGCTGCGAACCCAATGGCAGGCGATAACCGAGCGGTGAATCCCCCGGCACCAGCCGGCAATGCTCATCGCGCAGATACCAGCGCCCGCTCTGCCATTGATCGCCCTTGGCGGTGCGTGCCAGCGGCAGCACCTGACCGATGACCTTGTCCAGCCCCTGACTGAACACCTTGCGCAGGCGCGCACGTTCCAGCGGCTCCTCCAGACGCGAGTCTTCGGCGCTGACGTTGCTCGGCAAGGCGCCCTCGCGCCAGAGGTAATAGAAATTGTCTTCGTAGGCCGGAAACACAAAACGTGTCGGCAGTTTCAGGCGTTCGGCGACACTCGCCAGAAAGCGCCCGGCCAATGCGCCATCGGCGCCGTAGTCCTGCTGCTCATCGGCGATCAACGCGGTGTTGTGCCAGATCGGCAGGCCGTCGCGGCGCCAGTAGCAATTCAGCGACCAGCGCGGCAATTGCTCGCCCGGATACCACTTGCCCTGACCGAAATGCACCAGCCCTTTTGGCGCGTAGTGTTTGCGCATGCGCTGGAACAGTTCGGCGGAGAGCCGGCGCTTGTCCGGGCCCAGCGCGGCGGTGTTCCATTCGGCGCCATCCAGGTCATCGATGGACACGAAGGTCGGCTCGCCGCCCATGGTCAGACGCACATCGCCTTCCAGCAGGTCGGCATCAATCTGCCGGCCCAGCGCCTGGATCGCCAGCCATTGCTCATCGGTGTAGGGCTTGGTGACCCGAGGAGCTTCCCAGATCCGCTCCACGGACATTTCGTGGCTGAACTCACATTCGCAAGGCTCCACAAGACCGCTGATCGGCGCCGCCGAGGACGGATCGGGACTGCAGGCCAACGGGATATGCCCTTCCCCGGCGAACAGCCCGGAGGTGGCATCGAGGCCGATCCAGCCGGCGCCGGGCAAGTACACCTCGCACCAGGCATGCAGATCGGTGAAGTCCACTTCGGTGCCGGAGGGGCCGTCGAGGCTTTTCACGTCGGCGGTCAGTTGAATCAGGTAACCGGAGACGAAACGCGCCGCCAGCCCGAGATTGCGCAGCAGTTGCACCAGCAACCATGCCGAATCGCGGCAGGAGCCGGAGGCGTGTTCGAGGGTGTACTCCGGGGTTTGCACGCCCGGTTCCATGCGGATCAGGTAATTGATGTCCTCGCTCAGGCGCTGGTTGAGCGCCACCAGGAAGTCCACGGCCGGCAGCGGAGTGCGGTCGATGGCGTCCAGGTAGGCCTTGAGTTTTGGCGTCAGCGGCAGGGTTTCGAGGTACGGCGCCAGTTCCTTGCGTTCATCGGCGGCGTAGGCAAAGGGGATTTTCTCGGCGTAGGGCTCGAGGAAAAAGTCGAACGGGTTGAACACCGCCATCTCGGCCAGCAGGTCGACCTCGATCCGCAGCTCGGCGGTTTTCTCGGGGAACACCAGCCTCGCCAGGTAGTTGCCCTGAGGGTCCTGCTGCCAGTTGATGAAGTGCTGCTCGGGCGAGACTTTCAGCGCATACGACAGAATCCGCGTGCGGCTGTGGGCAGCCGGGCGCAGACGCACGATCTGCGGGCCGAGTTCGACAGCGCGGTCGTAGCGGTAATGCGTGACGTGATGCAATGCGACATGAATCGACACGGCGTGCCTCCTGCGAGCCTAAGCGTATTGGAAAGCGCGCAAGACTTATGCCATGCAGAGGCTTGGGCGCTTTCCCGGAATGCTCAAGGCAGTACAGCACCAAAATCGGGCGATGCGGTGAAATGGTTTGGCACAGTTGCACGCAAATGTTGCGAGGCACAACGCAAAACGCCAACCCGAAGGTTGGCGTTCTGTTTACATCAACAACGATTCAGCGTGGCACTACAGGCTTCTTCGTCGGCTTCGGCCCCTTGCCTTTCGCCGCGTCCTTGCGCTCCTTGGCAGCCTGCTGGTTGCGGGCGAATGCCGCAGCCTTGGCCTGCTCACGCTTGTCCCACGGATTACCGCCGTCGCTGGCGCGGGGTGGCAGACCGGTGTGCTGGGTGAGGATCTTGGTGGTCTTCTCTTTCACATCCTTCGCCACTTTATGGCTGCCGGACGGCGTCGAGTTCTTGCGACGGGCACTCTGATAGCTGTCGGTGGCCGGCTGATGCGTCGGAATCAACTGGTTCTTGCCCGGCCCGATCAGGTCAGCGCGGCCCATGCGGATCAGCGCTTCACGCAGCATCGGCCAGCCTTTCGGGTCGTGATAACGCAGGAACGCCTTGTGCAGACGACGCTGCTCCTCGCTCTTGACGATGGTCACGCCGTCGCTCTTGTAGGTGACCTTGCGCAGCGGGTTCTTGCCCGAGTGGTACATCGCGGTGGCGGTGGCCATCGGCGAAGGGTAGAACGCCTGCACCTGGTCGGCACGGAAGCCGTTGCCCTTGAGCCACAAGGCGAGGTTCATCATGTCTTCGTCGGTGGTGCCCGGGTGCGCGGCGATGAAGTACGGAATCAGGTACTGCTCTTTCCCCGCTTCCTTGGTGTACTTCTCGAACATGCGCTTGAAGCGATCGTACGTGCCGATCCCCGGCTTCATCATCTGGTTGAGCGGACCTTCCTCGGTATGTTCCGGGGCGATCTTCAGGTAACCGCCGACGTGGTGGGTCACCAGCTCTTTGACGTACTCCGGCGACTCGACCGCGAGGTCGTAACGCAGGCCAGAGGCGATCAGGATCTTCTTCACACCCGGCAACGCACGGGCGCTGCGATACAGCTGAATCAGCGACGAGTGGTCGGTGTTCAGGTTCGGGCAGATGCCCGGGAACACGCAGGACGGCTTGCGGCACGCGGATTCGATTTCCGGGCTCTTGCAGGCGATGCGGTACATGTTCGCGGTCGGGCCGCCGAGGTCGGAAATGACGCCGGTGAAACCCGGCACCTTGTCGCGGATCTCTTCGATTTCGCGAATGATCGACTCTTCGGAGCGGTTCTGGATGATCCGGCCTTCGTGCTCGGTGATCGAGCAGAAGGTGCAGCCGCCGAAGCAGCCACGCATGATGTTCACCGAGAAGCGGATCATGTCGTAGGCCGGGATCTTTTCCTTGCCGTACGCAGGATGCGGGATACGTGCGTAAGGCATGCCGAACACGTAGTCCATTTCTTCGGTGGTCATCGGAATCGGTGGCGGGTTGAACCAGACGTCGACTTCGCCGTGTTTCTGCACCAAGGCACGGGCGTTACCCGGGTTGGTTTCCAGGTGCAGCACACGGTTGGCGTGGGCGTACAGGACCGCATCACCACGTACTTTCTCCATCGACGGCAGGCGGATCACGGTCTTGTCGCGCGTCATCTTCGGGCTGGCCAGGATCTGCACGACCTTGGCTTCTTCCGGATCTTCAACCGGCCCCTTCTCTTGCTCGATGGCGCAAGCCTGAGTGTCCTGGGTGTTGACGTACGGGTTGATGATCTTGTCGATCTTGCCCGGACGGTCGATGCGCGTGGAGTCGACTTCGTACCAGCCCGCAGGGGTGTCGCGACGGATAAACGCGGTGCCACGGACATCGGTGATGTCTTCGATCTTGTGACCGTAGGACAGACGCTGGGCGACTTCGACGATCGCGCGCTCGGCGTTGCCGTACAGCAGGATGTCGGCGCTGGCGTCGATCAGGATCGAGTTGCGCACGCGATCCTGCCAGTAGTCGTAGTGGGCGATGCGGCGCAGGGAGGCTTCGATGCCGCCGAGCACGATCGGCACGTGCTTGTAGGCTTCCTTGCAGCGCTGGCTGTAGACCAGGCTCGCGCGATCCGGACGTTTGCCCGCCATGCCACCCGGGGTGTAGGCGTCGTCGGAACGGATTTTCTTGTCCGCGGTGTAGCGGTTGATCATCGAGTCCATGTTGCCGGCCGCGACGCCGAAGAACAGGTTCGGCTCGCCGAGCTTCATGAAGTCGTCTTTGGACTGCCAGTTCGGCTGGGCAATGATCCCGACGCGGAAGCCTTGCGACTCCAGCAGCCGGCCGATGATCGCCATGCCGAACGACGGGTGATCGACGTAGGCATCTCCCGTCACAATGATGATGTCGCAGGAATCCCAGCCGAGCTGATCCATCTCCTCCCTGCTCATCGGCAGGAATGGTGCCGGCCCGAAACATTCGGCCCAGTATTTTGGATAGTCAAATAACGGCTTGGCTGCTTGCATGTCGATGACCGGTGTTGAGGTGAAAAATCGCGGGCGCGGAATATAGCACAAAAAATGACCAATTCCGACGGCTGTGGTCGGAAATATCAGGAGCTGTCAGACGAGGACGGACTTACTCGTCGTCGTCGAAGTTATAGCTGCCCGGCGCAAGGTTTTCGAAGCGTGTGTATTTGCCGATGAAGGCCAGACGGATGAAGCCGATCGGGCCGTTCCGCTGTTTGCCGATGATGATTTCGGCGATGCCCTTGTGTTCGGTTTCCGGGTGATAAACCTCGTCCCGGTACACGAACATGATGACGTCGGCGTCCTGCTCGATCGCTCCGGATTCCCGCAAGTCGGAGTTCACCGGACGCTTGTTGGGACGTTGTTCCAGGGAACGGTTGAGCTGCGACAGGGCAACCACGGGGCAGTTGAACTCCTTGGCCAGGGCTTTCAGGGATCGGGAGATCTCGGAAATCTCGTTGGTCCGGTTGTCACCGCTGGAGCCGGGAATCTGCATCAGCTGCAGGTAGTCGATCATGATCAGGCCGACATCGCCGTGCTCACGCACCAGACGCCGGGTCCGGGCGCGCATCTCCGACGGGCTGATACCGGCGGTGTCATCGATGAACAGCTTGCGGTCGTTGAGCAGGTTGACCGCCGAGGTCAGGCGTGGCCAGTCGTCGTCTTCCAGCTGACCGGAACGCACCTTGGTCTGGTCGATACGACCGAGGGACGAAAGCATACGCATGATCAGCGATTCACCTGGCATCTCGAGGGAGTAAACCAGAACCGCCTTTTCACTGCGTAGAACGGCGTTTTCCACCAGGTTCATCGCGAAGGTGGTCTTACCCATCGACGGACGGCCGGCGACGATGATCAGGTCGGACGGTTGCAGGCCGCTGGTCTTCTCGTCGAGGTCGGTGTAGCCGGTGGACAGGCCGGTGATCGCGTCGGCGGTGTTGAACAGGGTGTCGATGCGGTCGATGGCCTTGGTCAGCAATTCGTTGACGCCCACCGGGCCGCCGGTCTTCGGCCGCGCCTCGGCAATTGCGAAGATCTGCCGCTCGGCTTCGTCGAGGATCTCTTCGGCGGTACGGCCTTCAGGGTTGAAGGCGGCGTCGGCGATGTCGTTGCTGATACCGATCAACTGGCGCAACGTCGCACGCTGGCGGACGATTTGCGCATAAGCCTTGATGTTGGCGACGGACGGTGTGTTTTTCGCCAGTTCGACCAGATACCCAAGCCCCCCGACTTGCGAAGTCTGACCTTCCTTGTCCAGTTGCTCGGAAAGGGTCACGACGTCGATCGGCGAGTTCTGATCGGCGAGTTTGGCGATCGCACGGAAGATCAGACGGTGGTCATGCCGGTAGAAATCGCCGTCGGAGACTTGATCAAGCACGCGTTCCCAGGCGTTGTTGTCCAGCATCAGACCACCGAGTACAGCCTGTTCGGCCTCGATGGAATGCGGCGGCACCTTCAGGGATGCGGTTTGCAGATCGTATTGCTCGGGAGCGGAGATTTCGTTCATGGCCACTTTTTATTCAGGAAAAGCAGGGATTACAGAAAGACAAAGGGCACGACCTGTAAACAGGATCGTGCCCGATGTTAACCGTCTGACGGACAAGCCGCCAGCCGATCAGGTGTTGCTTAAGCTGCTACCACGACAACGCGTACGGTGGCTTCAACTTCGGCGTGCAGGTGCACAGCCACGTCGAATTCACCCACGTTGCGGATGGTGCCGTTCGGCAGACGAACTTCGCTTTTCGCAACTTCAACGCCGGAGGCGGTCAGTGCGTCAGCGATGTCGTGAGTACCGATCGAACCGAACAGCTTGCCTTCGTCGCCAGCGGTGGCAGTGATGGTCACTTCCAGCTCGGCCAGTTGGGCAGCACGGCTTTCAGCCGATGCTTTACGGTCTGCAGCAGCTTTTTCCAGCTCGGCACGACGCTCTTCGAACGCAGCAATGTTTGCTGGGGTCGCGGCGGTAGCCTTGCCGTAAGGCAGCAGGTAGTTACGACCGTAACCGGCCTTAACGTTCACTTTGTCACCCAGGTTGCCCAGGTTGGTGACTTTTTCCAGAAGGATCAGTTGCATGTGAAAATCCTCTTAACTTTTAACCTTCACCGTTCGCGCTATCGGTGTCTTTCGACACGTGACGACCGCGAAAATCAATCAGGCTGTCGACGATGGCCAAGACCACCAGTAACGGACCGAGCAAGTGCATGAAAGGCACGAGCGTCACGTATATCCCCACCAGCCAGAAACCGGCCAACCGCTTCTGCGCCACCAGCCCGTGAACCAAGGCCAGACCTGCGAAGAACAGCGGCACGCTGCACAACGGCAACAGGACCAAGGCATGCAGACCGAAGAACGGTGCCACACACATGACGGCCAGAAGCGACAGCGCAACGCTTTTCGGCAGTCGGATGGCGCGAAACTCGCGACCGAAACCGCCGGGGTTATACAACAACGCCTGCCAGTAGCGCCCAAGAATCAGGCACAGCACGCTAAAAACCTGCAACGACACCGCTGTCGAAATGATCGACAGTGGGACCGCCAATGCAGTGAGAATCGCTTTCTGGTCTGCCGAGAATTTCTCGTAGACCTCACCCATCGCCAGCGGCAAGACTTGTTCAAACGTCTGCGCCAGAGTCTCGGTGAAGGAACTGAATACAGTCCCCAGGCTCACGGCAATCAACAATCCCACGGCCACGCTGACCAGCAGCGCGCGATTCCAGGTGTGGCCGGCGCGTAAAACCAGCGCCAGACCGCAGGTCCCGAGCAACACAATCAGTGCCGTCGGATCTTTCAGGTAGTGCCAGCTCACTAACGCTGACAACACTCCCACACCCAGGACGCTCAAGGCGTCCGAACCGCGCCGCAGGAGCACAAGGCAACCTGCAGCGGCACTCAACCAGAACAACAGCGGCAATGCCGCAGATCCGGCCACGACCAGCGTGGCCTGCATACGCCCCCGCATGATGAATTCAGCTAAGGCACGCATGCATTCGATCCCTTACTTACTTGTCGACTACCCGGTCTCAGCGGCCGTGGCTGTCGGTGTAGGCCAGCAGGGCCAGGAAGCGGGCGCGCTTGATAGCGGTGGCCAGCTGACGCTGATAACGAGCTTTGGTACCGGTGATGCGGCTTGGAACGATTTTGCCGGTCTCGGATACGTAGGCTTTCAGAGTGTTGAGATCTTTGTAATCGATCTCCTTCACGTCTTCAGCGGTGAAGCGGCAGAATTTACGACGACGGAAGAAACGTGCCATTTGATAGGCTCCTTAAAAGGTCCGTGGATTACTCGTCAGCGTTATCGCTGTTGTCGCTGTCGCTATCGCTGTCATCGCCATCGGCGCTGCCATCGTGCTCAGGACGTTCGCGACGCTCACGGCGCTCACTGCGGTTTTCTTCAGCCTTGAGCATCTCGGACTGGCCGGTAACGGCTTCGTCGCGACGGATGACCAGGTTACGGATCACTGCATCGTTGTAGCGGAAGTTGTCTTCCAGCTCGGCCAGAGCCTTGCCAGTGCACTCAACGTTCAGCATCACGTAGTGAGCCTTGTGAACATTGTTGATTGCGTAGGCCAGTTGACGACGGCCCCAGTCTTCCAGACGGTGGATTTTGCCGCCGTCTTCTTCGATCAGCTTGGTGTAACGCTCAACCATGCCGCCGACTTGCTCGCTCTGGTCAGGGTGGACCAGAAAGATGATTTCGTAATGACGCATGAATGCTCCTTACGGGTTGTAGCCTGCCGCTCAAAAACGGTCAGACAAGGAGTGAATGACACTTATGGACTTGCCGGCGCGGGGCACATGCGTGCCTGCCGTCACAGCAAGGGGCGCAATTGTAGAGAAGGGACAGAAGAGGTGCAAGGCAATTGGTGATTATTTGAACAGCCACCAAAACTTCGCTCTGCCATAAAACGCTGCGGGAGCGCAGTCTGCTCGCGATTGGGTGAAACACTCAACAATGATGCCGAATGTAACTCCGCTTTCGCTAACAGACTCGCTCCCACATTTTGGACGGCTTAAGGCTTAAGGCTTCTTGGCAGCCGCCTTGGCCTTGGCCCCGCGCTGGCGCTGGGCCTCGAACAGGCACACGCCCGTCGCAACCGACACGTTGAGACTGCTGACGCTACCGGCCATCGGCAGGTTCACCAGGTAGTCGCAATGTTCACGGGTCAGGCGACGCATGCCTTTACCTTCGGCGCCCATGATCAGGATGGTCGGGCCGGTCAGGTCCTGGTCGTAGATGCTGACCTCGGCCTCACCCGCCGTGCCGACAACCCACAGCCCGCGCTGCTGGAGCTTTTCCAGGGTGCGTGCGAGGTTGGTGACGGCCACCAGCGGAATCACTTCCGCCGCACCGCAGGCCACTTTACGCACGACGGGCGTCAGGGTGGCCGATTTGTCTTTCGGCACGATGACCGCCAGCGCACCGGCAGCGTCCGCCGAACGCAGGCAGGCGCCAAGGTTGTGCGGATCGGTCACGCCGTCGAGCACCAGCAACAGCGGCGCACCTTCGGTGCGATCAAGCAGCTCGTCGAGCATCGCTTCGCCCCAGACCTGGCTTGGACTGACGTCCGCCACCACACCCTGATGCACGCCTTCGACCCAGGCATCCATTTCACGGCGCTCGGCCTGACCGATCTGGACCCGGTTTTCGTTGGCCAGCTCGATCAACGTCTGCACCCGCGGATCGTTGCGGCTTTCGGCCAGCCAGATCTGCTTGACGCGCTTAGGGTGGTGACGTAGCAACGCTTCTACCGCGTGAACGCCGTAGATTTTTTCCAACTGACTCATGACTTCGCCTTCGGTTTACGTGCCCCGCCGCTTCTGGCTGGAGCGGAACCCGCTTTTGGCGGGCCCTTGCGGTGTTTGCTCGGTTTGGCTGGTTTGCCGCCGGAGGCCTTTTCAGGCGCCGACCGCCCGGTCTTTCCCCCGGACGCCGCTTTACCACCGTTTTTGGCGTCGGCCAGCAAGGCCTTCTTCATTTCACGGCTTTTGCGCAGTTCGGCGTTTTTCGCCACGGCATCGCTCGGGCGATAAGCCTCGGCCACCTTTTCCTTGGCCGGACGACGGCTGGCGGTTTTTGCCGGAGCCTTTTCTTCCACAGCCTTGGCCGCTGGAGCAGCCGTTTCGGTGCCACGCTTCTTGCGGCCGATTGGCGCGCTGATGGTTTTTTCGGCCATCTCGAAGTCGATCTTGCGCTCGTCGAGATCGACGCGCATGACCCGCACTTCAACGGTATCGCCAAGACGGAAGCTGCGACCGGTGCGCTCGCCCGCCAGGCGGTGATGCACAGGGTCGAAGTGGTAGTAATCGCCCGGCAGCGCCGTAACGTGCACCAGACCTTCGACGTAGATATCGGTCAGCTCGACGAACAGGCCAAAACCGGTCACGGCAGTGATCACGCCCGGGAACGACTCGCCCACGCGATCCTTCATGAACTCGCACTTGAGCCAGTTCACCACATCGCGGGTTGCTTCGTCGGCACGGCGCTCGCTCATCGAGCACTGCTCGCCGAGCTGTTCCAGGGCCGCCTCGTCGTACGGATAGATACGCGCCTTCGGAATGGTCATCGCGCCGGCACGGCGAACGTGCGGGGTGTCCTGTTTCGAATGGATCACGCTGCGGATCGCCCGGTGCGTGAGCAAGTCCGGGTAACGGCGGATCGGCGAGGTGAAGTGGGTATAGGCTTCGTAATTCAGGCCGAAGTGGCCGTCGTTCTCGGCGCTGTACACCGCCTGGCTCAGGGAGCGCAGCATCACGGTCTGGATCAGGTGGAAATCCGGACGGTCCTTGATGCTGGCCAACAGGGCCTGATAGTCCTTCGGCGACGGGCCGTCCTTGCCTTTGTGCAGGGACAGACCAAGCTCGCCGAGGAATGCACGCAGTTTTTCCAGACGCTCCGGTGGCGGACCGTCGTGGACACGGTACAACGCAGGGATTTCGTGCTTTTTCAGGAATTCGGCGGTGGCCACGTTGGCCGCCAGCATGCATTCCTCGATCAGCTTGTGAGCATCGTTACGGGTGGTCGGGCGGATTTCGGCAATCTTGCGCTCGGAACCGAAGATGATCCGGGTTTCCTGCGTTTCGAAATCGATCGCGCCACGTACGTGACGGGCAGCCAGCAATACCTTGTACAGCGCGTAGAGCTGTTTCAGGTGCGGCAGGACGTCGGTGTATTCGCCGCGAAGCTTGCGACCTTCAGTCGCTTTCGGCGTTTCCAGCATCGCGCTGACCTTGTTGTAGGTCAGGCGGGCGTGGGAGTGGATCACCGCCTCATAGAAGCAATAGTCGGTCATTTCGCCGGACTTGGAGATGGTCATCTCACAAACCATGGCCAGACGATCGACGTGCGGGTTCAGCGAGCACAGGCCGTTGGACAGCTGCTCCGGCAGCATCGGCACCACGCGCTCGGGGAAGTACACCGAGTTGCCGCGAACCTGGGCTTCGTTGTCCAGAGCCGAGCCGATCTTCACGTAGCTGGAAACGTCGGCAATCGCCACGTACAACTTCCAGCCGCCGGAGAACAGGCGCAGTTTGCCTGGCTTGGATTCGCAGTAGACCGCGTCATCGAAGTCGCGGGCATCTTCGCCGTCGATGGTGACGAACGGCAGATGACGCAGGTCGACGCGCTTCTCTTTGTCTTTCTCTTCGACTTCCGGCTTGAGCTTGCCGGCTTCCTTCAGAACGGCCTCAGGCCAGACGTGCGGAATGTCGTAGGTGCGCAGGGCGACATCGATTTCCATGCCCGGCGCCATGTAGTTGCCGACGACTTCGACCACATCGCCTTGCGGCTGGAAGCGCGGAGTCGGCCAGTGGGTGATTTTCACCTCGACGAACTGACCGATCTGGGCGTTGGCGTTGCGGCCCGGGGTGACCAGCACTTCCTGCTGGATCTTCGGATTGTCCGCGACGACGAAGCCGATGCCGCCTTCTTCGAAATAGCGGCCGACGATGCTTTCGTGGGCACGGGACACCACTTCGACAATCACGCCTTCGCGGCGACCGCGACGGTCCAGGCCGGAAACACGGGCCAGGGCACGGTCGCCATCGAACACCAGACGCATCTGCGCCGGGCTCATGAACAAGTCGTCGGAACCGTCATCCGGCACCAGGAAGCCGAAGCCGTCGCGGTGACCGCTGATGCGACCGAGGATCAGGTCGAGCTTGTCCACCGGCGCATAAGTGCCACGACGGGTGTAGATCAGTTGAGCGTCGCGCTCCATGGCGCGCAGGCGGCGGCGCAGGGCTTCGATCTGGTCTTCTGTGGTCAGACCAAATTCTTCGACCAGTTGCTCGCGGGCAGCAGGCGAACCCCGATCAGCAAGGTGCTGAAGGATCAGTTCGCGGCTGGGAATAGGGTTTTCATATTTTTCCGCTTCACGAGCGGCCTCGGGATCGAGGGACTGCCAATCGGCCATTAGAGAGTTTTCACCTTGTCTATATGCGGGTTAGTTTGGCATAGGCGCCATCAAACGGGAAATTTCCAACTCTATAAGGCGCGTCTTGAGCCTTGTATCGACGTCTGAAAGGCGTTTTGAACACCGCTGGTAAAAAAAACCATTTTTTTTGCTGGCAGGGGTTTACAGTTAAAAAGACGCTCCGTATAGTGCGCGCCATCGACGACGTACACACGTTGCCGAGATGCCCAGATGGTGAAATTGGTAGACACGCCAGCTTCAGGTGCTGGTGACCTTACGGTCGTGGAAGTTCGAGTCTTCTTCTGGGCACCAATTTCGAGTTTGAGACTAGATCAGTTTCAAGACTCACACAAAAACCCGCGAAAGCGGGTTTTTTGCATTCTAAGCCGTCATTTTCTTAAAACTGATTTATTAAAATCAAATCAGGGGTTTACAGATCAAAAGACGCTCCGTATAGTGCGCCACATCAACAGCGGCAACGCTGAAGATGAAGCCCAGATGGTGAAATTGGTAGACACGCCAGCTTCAGGTGCTGGTGACCTTACGGTCGTGGAAGTTCGAGTCTTCTTCTGGGCACCAATTCAAATTCAAGGTCACGATCTTGAATCTCACAAAAACCCGCGAAAGCGGGTTTTTGCGTTTCCGGGGTTTGGAAAAGCCCGAGACACAGCACCTACCAGACACACCCTCTCCCCGCAAGGAGCATTTGAGAAACGATATCGTTTATCATTGTTGCAAGTTTTTGCAATGCGACAGTGAGGAACCCTGCGAATGATGTTTCGAAATACCCTGCGCCGCGGCTTGACCTTCACCCTGCTCGGCCTGGCGCTCGCCACTCCCCTCACCCAGGCTGCCGACGCGGTTTCCCTGACGCTCTACAACGGTCAACACAAGGAAGTCGGCGATGCGATCGCAAAAGCCTTCGAAGCCAAGACCGGCATTCACGTCAATGTACGCAAGGGCAGCAGCAACCAGCTCGCCAGCCAGATCATCGAAGAAGGCGACCGCTCCCCCGCCGACGTCATCTACACCGAAGAATCCCCACCGCTGAACAACCTCGGCGAACAAGGCCTGCTGGCCAAGGCCGACGATGCAACCCTGGCCGTTCTGCCAAAAGAATACGTCGCCGGCAACGGCACCTGGATCGGCGTCACCGCCCGGGTTCGCGTGGTGGCCTTCAACCCGAAACTGGTCGATGAAAAGGACCTGCCGAAATCGGTCCTGGATTTCGCCGACCCACAATGGCAAGGCAAGGTCGGTTTCGTGCCCACCAGCGGCGCGTTTCAGGAACAGGCCGTCGCCATCATCAAAAAGCACGGTCGCGAAGCCGCCGAAGAATGGCTGACCGGCCTGCGCGCCTTCGGCAAGACCTACAGCAACAACATGGTCGCCCTCAAGGCTGTGGAAAACGGCGAAGTCGCCACCGTACTGGTGAACAACTACTACTGGTTCGCCCTGCAACGGGAGAAAGGCAAGCTCGACTCCAAACTGCATTACTTCACCGGCGGCGATGTGGGCGGTTTGATTACCGTCTCCAGCGCAGCCGTGCTGAAATCCAGCAAGCATCCAAAAGAAGCCCAGCAGTTCCTCGCGTACATGGCCAGCGAAGAAGGCCAGCGTGTGATCACCCAGACGACTGCCGAGTATCCGCTGCACAAAGGCATGGAGTCGGATCGCGGCCTCAAGCCTTTCAGTGAACTGGAAGCGCCGGACGTCACGCCCGCCGACCTGGGCAATGCCGAAGAAGCGCTGGACCTGGAACGCGAAGTTGGCCTGAACTGATGACCGCATCGCTATCCGCCTCCGCCGCTCGCGGGGGTTACGTGCCACGCCGCAAGCGGCCATCGATCTGGCTGGTGCTGCCGGTGTTGCTGCTGGTGGTCATGAGTCTGCTGCCGCTGGCCTACGTCGGGCTCAAAGCCTGGCAGGCCGGCTGGAGCGAAGCGCTGCACTTGCTGTGGCGCCCCTACGTGTTCGGCCTGCTGCGCAACACGCTAGCGCTGATGGTTGGCGTAACCGTAACTTGTGGCGTGATCGGCCTGTCGCTGGCCTGGCTGCTGGAGCGCAGCAATCTGCCGGGCCGGCGCCTGTGGGGCGTGATTCTATGCTTGCCGTTCGCGGTGCCGGCCTTCGTCAGCAGCTTTACCTGGGTTTCACTCAGCGCGCAGTTCGAAGGGCTCGGCGGGGCGATTCTGGTGATGAGCCTGTCTAAATACCCGCTGATCTTCCTGCCGGTGGCAGCCACGCTGCGCAATCTCGATCCGTCCCTTGAAGAGTCCGCCCGAACGCTGGGGCAGAATCGCTGGGGCGTGTTTTTCCGCGTCACCCTGCCGCTGCTCTGGCCGTCTTTGCTGGCGGGCTCATTATTGATTGCGCTGCACATGTTGGTGGAATTCGGCGCACTGTCGATCATTGGTCTGCAAACCTTCACTACCGCGATCTATCAGCAATTCGAACTGGAATTCAGCAATGCCAACGCGGCGATGCTGTCTGCGGTGCTGCTGGCGCTGTGCCTGATGCTGTTGTGGCTGGAACTGCGGGTGCGCGGCAAGGGCCGTCATGTGCGTACCGGCCAAGGGGCTGCGCGTCGCGCCGAGCAAGTGCAATTGGGACCGTGGGCCGCTGCGGGTCAGCTGTACTGCCTGATGCTGGCGATTGTCGGCAGCGGGATTCCACTGGGGATGCTGGCGTACTGGCTCGCCGTGGGATCGTCAGCGGCGTTTCCGGTTGCAGCGATCACTGAAGCTTTGCTGTCTTCATTGGCGCTGTCTCTGGGTGGCGCAGGATTGTGTCTGGTGCTGGCGGTGCCGGTCGGGTTGCTGGTCGTACGTTACAAAGGCCAATTGGCGATCTGGGCCGAGCGCCTGCCTTATCTGCTGCACGCGCTGCCGGGGCTGGTGATCGCCCTGACACTGGTGTATTTCGCCCTGCATTACGTGCCGGCGCTGTACCAGACTTCCGCGCTGTTGCTGATCGCTTATGCGCTGCTGTTTCTGCCACTGGCTCAAGCGCCGATCCGCACGGCGCTGAACAAGGCAGCACCACAACTGGAAGAGGCCGCCCGCACACTGGGCGCGTCTTCGTTCACCGCGTTTTGCCGCGTGACTTTACCGATCATCTTCCCGGCACTGGGCGCGGCGTTTGCGCTGGTGTTTCTGGATGCCATGAAGGAACTGACGGCGACGCTACTGCTGAGTCCGACCGGGCTCAACACCTTGGCGACCGAAGTCTGGGCACACACCGCGAACGTCGAATTTGCCGCGGCAGCGCCTTACGCAGCGTTGTTGATTGTGGTGTCGGGCTTGCCCGTCTACCTGCTGACAACCCGGATGTATTTGAGCCGATAAAAAAATCGCAGCCGAAGCTGCGATTTTTTTTGCCCGCAATATATCAAGCCCGGAACTGACCCAGACTGGCCTTGAGCTGCGCCGCCAGCCCGTCCAGCACCTTGCCGCTGGCCGTTGTTTCGACCACCGCCTGAGCGGCTTTCTCGGCCTGGGCATGAATCGTCTCGACGCGCCCACGCACAGCCTGCGCGCCCTGCGCCTGATGCGCCGCGGCCTGAGTCGCCAGGCCAATCGCCGCATGCACCTGCTCGACCGACGCCTGCACCGACTGCTGCAGTCGCGCGCTGTCACGCAGCACCAGCAAACCTTCGCTGGCCTGGCGCCCGGCCTGCCCGATCGCCTCAACCGCCTCACGAGCGCCCTGCTGCAAGGCCACGATGTGCGCCTGGATGTCGCCAGTGGAGCTTTGGGTCTTGCTCGCCAGCGCACGGACTTCATCCGCCACCACCGCAAACCCTCGCCCCGTCTCACCAGCTCTGGCCGCTTCGATGGCGGCGTTGAGCGCCAGCAGGTTGGTCTGCTCGGCGATGCCGTGAATCACGGTCAACACCACTTCGATCTGCTCACTTTGCTGCGCCAGGCGCTCGATGACTTTGGCGCCGGTATCGACCTGCCCTGCCAGCGCCTCGATCAGGCTGCCGACCTTGGCCGACGTGCGGGTGTTCTCGTCGGTGGCCTGGCGAATATCCACCACCTGCTTCAGCGCCGCCTGCATCGCATGGCTTTCCGACTGCGCCTCATCGGCCATTTGCGACAGCGCGCGCAAGCTCTCGGCGACTTCATCACGCTGCATCCCGGCCGCCGCGTCGGCACCGGCATTGCGCAACGTCATCGCGCCGATTTCCACGCCGGTACGCTGAGCCACATCCCCGGCCTCGCGCACGATCGGTTGCAACTTATCCACAAAGCGGTTGACCGCCGAAGCCATGTCGCCGATTTCGTCTTTGCTGTTGATCTGCACACGTTTGGTCAGATCGCCCTCACCCGCCGCGAGATCATCCATGGCGGCGTTGAGCATCTTCAAGCGGTTGACCACACGGTGACCGAGCACCACGGCCAGCAGCAACAGCACGCCGGCACCAACCAGCGCCAGGCCCATGCCGATACGCCAGCGCAGTGTCGCGGCGGCGTCCTGCACGGTGCTGGTGGTGTTGGCTTTCATCTCCGCAGCGGTGGACTGCGCCGATTGCAAGCGCGCGCGCATGGCCGTGGCGCTGTCGGCGGCCGCGCCCTTGAGGCTGTCGCCGACCAGTTGATCGCTGCTGGCGATCAGCGCCGAGAAGCGTTGATCGAGCGCCGCCAGATCGGCATCCACCGAGGCCGTCGAGACGCCCATCAGCACCTTGCCGATTTCGACTCCGTTGGGATTGATCGACGCTTCGAGGTAATAGACCGAGGGATCGTTCTTCGCCGCATCCAGCACTTTATCCAGCGCCCGCTCACCCTGGCCTTTTTCCAAAAGGGCCTTGTTGATCGGGTTTTCGCGGTTGAGATAGCGGGTCAGATGCTGGCCGGTGGCGTCGTCGTAAACCACGAACAGCACGTTGGGATTGCGCTGGGCTCGGCGGGCGAATTCGGACAGGGTCGGCACGTCGCTGTCCCACATGGCGCGAGGCGCTACGGACGCGAGCAACTGGGCCATGTCGTTGGCCGAGTCCTTCAGGTCTTTTTCCAGGGTCGCACGCAGTTGTGCCTGCTCGTCCTTCAGACGCGAGGACAGGCCTGCAGTCAGCCGCTGACGAGTGTTGGTGGACAAGGTATCGAGGCTCGACGTGACCTCACGCCCGGCCTGCTCCAGCTCGCCGGACAGCTTCTGACTGTCGACGCCCAGGCGAGCACCGAGATCGGCTTCCAGCGCGGTGACGGTGCTCCGCGTCAGGGCGACGGCCACCAACACTTGCACCAAAAGGGCGATACCTAGGGTAACGAATACGGGCCGCAACAAACGGCTTTGTAACAGTGAGAGAACGGCCGACACTGTGAATCCCTCTACTTCTGACGCCATTAATTTGATGGCACTCTTGTAGACAGATTCACAGCAAAGGTCATGCCGTCCAACAGGCATAAACGACAAAGGCCCCGATGAAGGGGCCTTTGTGTTTTTACATCAACGACTTATCAAGCGAACGGATGACGCAGAACGATGGTTTCGTTGCGGTCCGGGCCCGTCGAAATAATGTCGATCGGCGCGCCGATCAACTCTTCAACGCGTTTGATGTAGGCACGAGCGTTGGCCGGCAGCTCTTCCAGGGTCTTGGCGCCCACGGTCGATTCGGTCCAGCCCGGCACTTCTTCGTACACAGGCTGCAGGCCCACGTAGCTGTCAGCGTCAGTCGGCGCAACAGCGTTGCCTTGCGCGTCTTTGTAGCCGGTGCAGATGTTGATGGTTTCCAGACCGTCGAGTACGTCCAGCTTGGTCAGGCAGATGCCCGAGATGCTGTTCACATCGATAGCGCGACGCAGGATAACGGCGTCGAACCAGCCGCAACGACGGGCACGGCCGGTGGTAGCACCGAACTCGTGACCTTGTTTGGCCAGGTGTGCTCCGACTTCGTCGAACAGCTCAGTCGGGAATGGACCCGAACCTACGCGAGTGGTGTAAGCCTTGGTGATGCCCAGGATGTAGTCCAGGAACATCGGGCCAACGCCCGAACCGGTCGCCACGCCACCAGCGGTGGTGTTGGAGCTGGTCACGTACGGGTAGGTACCGTGGTCGATGTCGAGCAACGAACCTTGGGCGCCTTCGAACATGATGTCTTTGCCGGCGCGACGCAGGTCGTGCAGCTCGGCAGTAACGTCCAGCATCAGCGGCTTGAGCAGCTCAGCGTATTCCTTGCACTCGGCCAGGGTCTTTTCGAACTCGATGGCAGGCTCTTTGTAGTAACCAACCAGCATGAAGTTGTGGTAGTCCACCAGTTCACGCAGCTTGTCTTCAAAGCGCGGCATGTTGAGCAGGTCGCCAACACGCAGGCCACGACGTGCAACCTTGTCTTCGTACGCCGGGCCGATGCCGCGACCGGTCGTACCGATCTTCAGCTCGCCACGGGCCTTTTCACGGGCCTGGTCCAGCGCCACGTGGAAGGACAGGATCAGCGGGCAGGACGGGCTGATACGCAGGCGCTCGCGCACCGGTACGCCTTTCTCTTCCAGCTTGGTGATCTCGCGCAGCAGGGCGTCGGGTGCAACCACCACGCCGTTGCCGATCAGGCACTGCACGCCTTCGCGCAGCACGCCCGACGGGATCAGGTGCAGGACGGTTTTTTCACCGTCGATCACCAGCGTGTGGCCAGCGTTGTGGCCACCTTGGTAGCGCACTACGGCGGCAGCATGTTCGGTCAGCAGATCAACGATCTTGCCTTTGCCCTCATCACCCCATTGGGTGCCCAGGACTACGACATTCTTACCCATAACACTTGTCCTCATTCGCGCAAACTTGGTGCCGGCGGTGGCC
The DNA here is from genome assembly GCF_058801265.1 of Pseudomonas sp. GW822-FHT03F08. NCBI lineage: Bacteria > Pseudomonadati > Pseudomonadota > Gammaproteobacteria > Pseudomonadales > Pseudomonadaceae > Pseudomonas > Pseudomonas sp. GW822-FHT03F08. The sequence goes on from NZ_JBXANC010000004.1 coordinate 186,184, forward strand.
GGCAGGAAAACTCAAGAAGCCAGTGGCGATACTTGCCAAAGCCCGTTCTGCTGGATCAATTGCCGGTCGCAGTCCGCATCACGGGCGGCGGCCAAAGGTTGTCCAGGCAACGCCTGAACGACACGCTGACCCTCACTGCGCAACTGGCAAACCTGCTGCCAGAGTGCCGCATCCGTACTGTCAGGCATCCAGATACCGCCAGACGGTAGCTCGATCTCAGCACGCCCCAGGGTCACCAGGGTTTTCAAATCGGTGGAAAAGCCGGTGGCCGGACGGGCGCGACCGAAGTCAGCGCCGATGTCGTCGTAACGACCGCCCTGAGCGATGGACTGGCCAACACCCGGCACGAACACCGCGAACACCACACCCGTGTGGTAGTGGTAACCGCGCAACTCGCCCAGATCGAAGTACAGCGGCAGCTCCGGGAAGCGCGCCGACAGCCGCTCGGCGATCGCCAGCAAATCTTCCAGCGCGGCCAGTACCGGCGCCGGCGCATTGGCCAGACGCTCACGGGCAGCGCTCAATACTTCACGGCCGCCGCACAGGTCGACCAGCGCACGCAGCATGCCGGACAGATCGGCCGGCAGGCCTTCGGTCAAGGTAATGACCTCGTCGATAGCCTTGCGTTGCAACGCATCGAACAACTGCTGCTCGACCTCACCCGACAGACCGGCCGCCTGGGCCAGACCGCGGTAGATGCCGACATGCCCCAGGTCCATGTGCACGTCCGGCACATCGGCCAGTTGCAGCATGGCCAGCATCAGGCTGATGACTTCAACGTCGCTGCTCGGGCTCGCATCGCCGTACAACTCGGCGCCCAACTGGATCGGGCTGCGCGAGGACGACAAGGCACGCGGCTGGGCATGCAGCACGCTGCCGGCGTAGCACAGACGGCTCGGGCCTTCACGACGCAGGGTGTGCGCATCGATGCGCGCCACTTGCGGCGTGATGTCGGCACGGAACCCCATCTGCCGGCCCGATTGCGGGTCGATGACCTTGAAGGTACGCAGATCCAGGTCCTGGCCCGCGCCGGTCAGCAGGGATTCCAGGTACTCGATATGAGGAGTCACGACAAACTCGTAACCCCAGCTCTGGAACAGATCCAACACCTGACGACGCGCGACTTCAATGCGCGCCGCTTCCGGTGGCAGTACTTCTTCGATGCCATCTGGCAGCAGCCAGCGGTCTACCGTTGCCATTACGCCATTCCCCTTAGATCCGGGCGGCCAGCCCGAGGGCGAGCCTTGAGTGAAGCAGAAAATGACCGGCCCGTTCAAAACGCACGCGCATGAACGACGCGGCGAAAGGCCTGTTACCGGCTTCGCCCATCACTTTCCTCGAAAAACTGTCGGGTCATTCAACCCGTCTTCTGCAACAAAAACAGCAATCAAACGTGCAGACGCAAAAAAGCCGGGAATTTCCCGGCTGCCGCATCATACACACGTTTTCCCAAAGGATCACCCCGCCCGAGGTTTTAGCCGCCGGGCGGAATGATTCAGGTCAACGTCGTATCAAGGCTTGGACTTTTCCAGGTAACGGAAGAAGTCGCTGCTTGGGTCGAGGACCAAGACGTCGGATTTGTTCGCGAAGCTTTCACGGTAGGCACGCAGGCTACGGTAGAAACCGTAGAACTCCTGATCCTGGCCGTAGGCCTTGGAGTAGATCGCAGCAGCCTGGGCGTCACCGTCACCGCGAATCTCTTCGGATTCACGATAGGCTTCAGCCAGCAGCACGCGGCGTTGACGATCGGCGTCGGCACGGATGCCTTCGGCCAGCTCGTTACCCTTGGCGCGGTGCTCGCGAGCTTCACGCTCACGCTCGGTGCTCATACGTTCGAACACACTGCGGTTCACTTCTTTCGGCAGATCGATGGCCTTGACCCGGACATCGACCACTTCGATACCCAGCTCTTTTTCCGCCATCTTGTTCAACGACGCCGTGATATCGGCCATCAGCGCATCGCGCTCACCGGACACCACTTCGTGCAGGGTACGTTTACCGAACTGGTCACGCAGGCCCGATTCCAGACGACGGGACAGACGCTCGTCGGCGATCTGCTTGAGGCCGGAAGTCGCGGTGTAGAAGCGCTCGGCATCCTTCACGCGCCACTTGGCGTAGGCATCGACCATCACGGCTTTCTTTTCCAGCGTCAGGAAGCGTTGTGTCGGTGCATCCAGCGTCATCAGACGTGCGTCGAATTTACGCACCTGGTTAACGTAAGGCACCTTCACATGCAGACCAGGCTGAACATCGGCCTGAACCACACGACCGAACTGCAGCAACACCGCACGCTCGGTCTGAGCCACGATGTAGAAGCAGTTCCAGCCAACCAGTACCACAACAACGCCAACGATCAGGGCGATCAGCGATTTATTGCTCATCAGCGGGTCTCCCTTGTGCGCGACTGCGGCAGGTCAGTGACATGCGGCGTGACGTCCGTGTTGTTGCTGGCGGCAGCCGAGCCGGTGACCGGTGCATTGCTGCCCGAACTGTTCTGAATCATTTTGTCCAGCGGCAGGTAAAGCAGGTTGCTCTGGCCGTTCTTGTTACCGGTCACGAGTACCTTGCTGGTGCTGCTGAAGACTTCCTGCATGGTGTCCAGGTACAGACGCTGACGCGTGACCTCGGGCGCCTTGCGATACTCGGCAACCAGCTTGGTGAAGCGATCTGCCTCACCCTTGGCGCGCGAGACCGTTTCGTCGCGGTAGCCGTTGGCATCTTCGAGGATGCGCTGGGCCTGACCACGGGCTTCCGGCACCACGCCATTGGCGTAGGTTTCAGCCTGGTTGCGCGAACGCTGCTCGTCTTCACGGGCGCGGATCACGTCATCGAAGGCTTCCTGCACTTCACGCGGTGCGGCTGCGCTCTGTACGTTGACCTGGGTGACGGTGATACCGGTGCGATAGGTATCGAGGAAACGTTGCAGACGCTCCTTGATCTCGCTGGCCATCAGCTCACGACCTTCGGTCAGCACCTGGTCCATCGCGGTGGAACCCACCACATGGCGCAGCGCACTGTCGGTCGCATGTTGCAGGCTGATTTCCGGCTGGTCGACGTTCAGCACGAAGTCCTGCAGGTTGCTGATCTTGTACTGCACGGTCAGCGGCACTTCGACGATGTTCTCGTCTTCGGTCAGCATCTGGCCCTGCTTGGTGTAGGCACGCTCACGCGTGACGTTTTCCATGTACTTCTTGTCGATCGGCGGGAAATAGATGTTCAGGCCCGGGCCGACGGTCTCGTAGTACTTGCCGAAGCGCAGCACCACGGCTTGCTCCTGCTCGTCCACCACGTACACCGCGCTGTACAGCCACACGGCCGCCAGCACGACGAGGCCGATGCCGAGCAGGCCGCCGAAGCCGCCACTCTTGCCCGAACCACCGCCATCGTCACCCCGTTTCTTACCACCACCGAACAACCCGTTCAGGCTTTCCTGCAGCTTTCGGAAGGCCTCGTCGAGATCTGGTGGTCCCTTGCGGTCGCCGTTATTGCGGCGCTTGCCACCCCAAGGATCCTGATTGTTCGAGTTGCCACCCGGCTCATTCCAAGCCATAGCGCTCTCCATCTGATAAAGCAAAGACGCACCCACGGCGCGCCGACCAATGCTACAGAATGCCTGCCGTTGCGGCACAACCGCTTTTTCAGGCTTTTATTGCAAAGTGTGTTGCTCGATGAACTCCGTCGGCACAACGCCTTCACGACTGACCAGTCGATTGAGCTCCGAGCGTGGCAATCGAATGGCCAGCAAGCTGACACCTTCTTCGTCGTATTCTTCTTTCTGTACCGCGCCCAGCTCGAAGAACTGTGCACGCAGACGCGCAAACCGCTGGGGCAAACGCAAGGTTCCGACAAACAAATCACTGCCCAGCAATTCGGCAATGGCTTGCTCAAGCAATTCCAGACCAGTGCCATCCCGCGCCGACAGCCAGACCCGTTGAGGCCTGCCGTTTTCGTCGCGCTGGATTTGTGGCTCAACGCCTTCAAGCAAATCGAGTTTGTTATAGACCTCGAGGATCGGCAAGTCCTGGGCACCAATCTCGCCCAGCACCACCATCACCTGCTCGATCTGCAACATGCGATCCGGTTCGGCCGCATCGATCACGTGCAACAGCAGGTCGGAATTGCTCGACTCTTCGAGCGTAGACCGAAATGCCTCGACCAGCTTGTGCGGCAAATGACGAATGAAACCCACGGTGTCGGCCAGGACAATCGGCCCCAGGTCGTCCAGTTCCAGACGGCGCAGGGTCGGGTCCAGCGTGGCGAACAACTGGTCCGCCGCGTACACGTCGGATTTCGTCACGTTATTGAAGAGCGTGGATTTGCCGGCGTTGGTATAGCCCACCAAAGACACGGTTGGGATATCCGCACGCGAGCGGCCGCGACGCGACTGTTCGCGCTGGCTGCGCACTTTTTCCAGCCGCCCCTTGATCTGGCGCAGGCGAACCCGCAGCAGTCGCCGGTCGGTTTCGAGCTGGGTTTCACCCGGACCGCGCATGCCGATACCGCCACCCTGACGCTCAAGGTGAGTCCAGCCGCGAACCAGCCGGGTGCTCATGTGGTCAAGCTGGGCCAGTTCGACCTGGAGCTTGCCTTCATGGGTACGGGCGCGCTGGGCGAAAATATCGAGAATCAGACCGGTACGGTCGATCACGCGACACTCGAAAACACGTTCGAGGTTACGTTCCTGACTGGGCGTGAGGACGTGATTGAAGATCACCAGATCGGCTTCTTCGGCGTGGACCAGGTCGCGCAGTTCCTCGACCTTGCCGCTGCCAATCAGGAATTTGGCCGTTGGCCGATGACGCGGCACGTTAAAAAACGCAACGGTCTCGGCGCCGGCCGAATTTGCCAACTCCTGAAACTCCTGCGGATCTTCGCGCGCCTCAGGGTCCTGTCCATCCAAGTGAACGAGGATGACTCGCTCACCACCACCGTGGCGCTCAAAGAACAAAGGAGACTCCTATCAGGCGTTACCTGGCTCAGCGTCACCTGCTTCGGATTCGGTTGCGCTTGGCAGACGAATTGGACGAACCGGCACGACTGTAGAGATAGCGTGTTTGTAAACCATCTGGCTGACGGTGTTCTTCAGCAGGATAACGAACTGGTCGAACGACTCGATCGTGCCTTGCAGTTTGATACCGTTGACCAGGTAGATGGAAACCCCAACTTTCTCTTTACGTAAAGTATTCAAGTAAGGGTCTTGTAGCGAATGCCCTTTTGACATGTGCCGCACTCCTTTAAGGATTCAATATAAAAAATAGGTAATCAGATGGCTTTTGCCGCCACACCCCCAAGGATAGACGGCAATTGCAAGGACTCAGCTCAATATGGAGATGGTCCCAAGGTATTTCAAGGCGCGTGGCAGATTGTCGCAATCCAGACTGTCGAGCCAGTGTAAATCGTCCCAGCTGCGCAGCCAGGTAAACTGGCGTTTGGCCAATTGGCGCGTGGCAATGATGCCCCGCTCCTGCATTTCAGCCGACGTCAGCTTGCCATCCAGGTAATCCCAGACTTGGCGATAGCCTACCGCACGTATAGACGGCAACCCGGCATGCAGGTCACTTCTATTACGCAGGGCTACGACCTCGTCGATGAATCCCTGTTCCAGCATATTTGTGAATCTTTGTTTAATGCGGTCGTGCAGTACCTGACGATTTGCCGGAGCAATGGCCAAGTTCGCGACAGTATAGGGCAATTGTTGCAGTCCCGATGCCGCAGCTTGGGTACTTTGTTCAGATTGTTTCAGCCGCAGTTCAGTCATGCTCTGACCGCTGACCCGATAGACTTCCAGCGCACGACTCAGGCGCTGAGGATCATTCGGGTGAATACGCGCCGCCGATTCCGGATCGATCACTGCCAACTGATCGTGCAAGGCTTGCCAGCCAAGGCGTGCAGCCTCCTCCTCGATCTGCGCACGAACCTCGGGATCCGCCGCCGGCATATCCGCCAGACCGTCGACCAAAGCCTTGTAATAGAGCATCGTGCCGCCTACCAACAGCGGAATTTTTCCGCGTGCGGTGATTTCGGCCATGGCTTGCAGGGCATCGCGGCGAAAATCGGCCGCCGAATAACTCTCGGCCGGGTCGAGAATGTCGATCAGCCGATGAGGATGTTCGGCGAGCAGTTCTTTGGACGGTTTGGCCGTGCCGATGTCCATGCCGCGATAGATCAGCGCCGAATCAACGCTGATCAACTCGCACGGCAGCACCTTGGTCAGCTCGATGGCCAGGTCGGTCTTGCCCGCAGCGGTCGGGCCCATCAGGAAAATCGCTGGAGGAAGCTGGCTCATCAACGACCGCGCAGGAACAGTTTGTCCAGATCGTCCAGGCCCAGTTGGGTCCAGGTCGGTCGGCCATGGTTGCATTGACCGCTGCGCTCGGTGTTTTCCATGTCGCGCAGCAGACCGTTCATTTCCGGCAAGGCCAGGCGGCGGTTGGCGCGGATCGCGCCGTGGCAGGCCATGGTGCCGAGCAGTTCATTCAGGTGCGCCTGGATCCGGTCACTGGTGCCGTATTCCATCAAGTCCGACAGTACGTCGCCCACCAGACGGTTGGCCTCGGCCTGTTTGAGCAGGGCCGGAATCTGGCGGATCGCCAGAGTTTCCGGGCCCAGACGCTGCAATTCGAATCCGAGACGCTGGAACCACGCCGCATGCTCTTCGGCGCAATCGGCCTCGCGCTGACTGACCGCCAGCGACTCCGGCACCAGCAACGGCTGACCGCTCAGGCCTTCGCTGGCCATGGCGATCTTCAGGCGCTCATACATGATCCGCTCGTGAGCGGCGTGCATGTCCACCAAAACCAGGCCCTGGGCGTTCTCGGACAGGATATAGATGCCCTTGAGCTGCGCCAGCGCATAGCCAAGTGGCGGAATGTCTTCCTGACCGGCCGGTAGCGCATTGGCATTCGCCTCGGGCAGCGGCGCGAAAAACTCGCGGTACGCAGCCTGAGCTTCAGCGGCCGGCACGGCGGGTTGTGGGCGCGGCGTGTATTGATACTGATAAGCGCCACCAGTGCTGGCGCCCGACGAGGTATTGAACGCCGGTTGTGCCTGCGGCTGCTCCAGCAGCGCATTGGCGGCCAGACGCATTTCACCTTGCGGGCCAAACTCACCGGCCTCGAGGCCGGTTGGCCGGACGATCGCGGTGGTGACCGAACCGGCAAGCTGATCTTCCGGTCGCACATCGCCGAGGGCACGGTGCAAGGTGCCATACAGGAAGTCATGCACCATGCGCCCGTCACGGAAGCGCACTTCGTGCTTGGTCGGGTGCACGTTGACGTCGACCGCTGCCGGATCGACCTCGAAAAACAGCGCGAACGTCGGATGCCGGCCGTTGAACAGCACATCGCGATAGGCCTGACGCACCGCGTGGGCCACCAGTTTGTCGCGCACCGCACGGCCGTTGACGAAGAAATACTGCAAGTCCGCCTGACTGCGGTTGAACGTCGGCAGACCGACCCAACCCCACAGATGCAAGCCATTGCGCTCGATCTCGATCGGCAAGGCCTGTTCAAGGAAGCCCGAACCGCAGATCGCCGCCACACGCCGGGCGCGGGCCGCGTCATCGTGAGCCTCGTGCAGGCTGAGGATGGTCTTGCCGTTATGGCGCAGATGAAACGCCACGTCGAAACGCGCCAGCGCCAGACGCTTGATCACTTCTTGCAGGTGATCGAATTCGGTTTTTTCGGTCTTGAGGAATTTGCGCCGTGCCGGGGTGTTGAAGAACAGGTCACGGACTTCCACCGAGGTGCCGACCGGATGCGCCGCCGGCTGCACGCGGGGTGCCATGTCGCGACCTTCGGTCTCGACCTGCCAGGCCTGATCGGCATCGCGGGTACGCGACGTCAGGGTCAGGCGCGCCACGGAGCTGATCGACGCCAGTGCCTCGCCCCGGAAACCCAGGCTCATCACCTGTTCGAGGTCTTCAAGGTTGCGGATCTTGCTGGTGGCGTGACGGGCCAGCGCCAGCGGCAGGTCATCGGCGGAAATGCCGCTGCCATCGTCACGCACCCGCAGCAGCTTGACGCCGCCCTGCTCGACATCGACGTCGATGCGCCTGGCGCCGGAGTCGAGGCTGTTTTCCAGCAATTCCTTGATCACCGAGGCCGGGCGCTCAACCACCTCGCCAGCGGCGATCTGGTTCGCCAGCCGTGGGCTGAGCAGTTCAATGCGGGCAGCGTTCAGAACCTGATTCATTCTTTGGACGCCAGTTCGGTACCAGGAATGGTCAGGTGCTGACCGACCTTCAGCTCATCGCTGCTGAGGTTATTGGCACTGCGCAAAGTGGCTGGCGACACCTGATAACGCACGGCAATCATCGCCAGGGTTTCGCCGGGGCTGACGCGGTGATCACGCGGGCCCTGAGCGATCTTGCCCGAATCACGCAGCCAGGCAATGTAAGTGCCCGGTGGCGGGTTCTGCTGGAAGAACTGGCGCACGCCGCTGCTGATCGAACGCGCCAGCGCCTGCTGGTGGCTCGAGGCCGAGAGCTTGTTCGCTTCGTTGGCGTTGGAGATAAAGCCGGTTTCCACCAGGATCGACGGGATGTCCGGCGACTTCAGCACCATGAACCCGGCCTGCTCCACGCGTTGCTTGTGCAACGGCGTGACGCGACCAATGTTGGTCAGGACTTTCTGGCCGACGTTGAGGCTGGAAGTCAGCGAGGCGGTCATCGACAGGTCGAGCAGAACGCCAGCGAGCATGCGGTCCTTGTCGTCGAGGCTGACGTTGCCGGCACCACCGATCAAGTCAGAACGGTTTTCACTGTCGGCCAGCCAGCGAGCGGTTTCCGAGGTGGCGCCACGGTCGGACAAGGCAAACACCGAAGCACCGAAGGCCGCCGCAGACGGCGCGGCGTCGGCGTGGATCGAGACGAACAGATCGGCGCCTTTCTTGCGGGCGATTTCGGTACGGCCACGCAGCGGGATGAAGTAGTCGCCGGTACGGGTCAGTTCGGCGCGGAAGCCTTTCATGCCGTTGACCTGACGCTGCAACTCACGGGCGATCTGCAGCACCACGTCTTTCTCGCGCTGACCGCGTGAGCCGGACGCACCCGGGTCTTCGCCACCGTGGCCGGCGTCGATTACCACAATGATGTCGCGCTTGCCGGCCGGGGCCGGAGGCAGTTTGATCGCCGGTTCTGTCGGGGTGACCGGCACGGCCGGAACGGTCGCAACTGTCGGTGTCGGCGCAGGTGTGGGTGGCGGCGGCGCGGCATCGGCCGGGTTATCGAACAAGTCGACCACCAGACGGTTGCCATACTGCGCGTTTGGCGCCAGCGAGAAACTCTTCGGAGTGACGGCTTTTTTCAGGTCGATGACCACCCGCAGGTCGGTCGGCGTACGCTGGGCCGAACGCATCGCAGTGATCGGCGTATTGGCGGTGGAGACTTTCAACGGCGCGCCGAGGGTGGCGCCATTGATGTCGATGACCAGACGGTCCGGCGACGTCAGGGTGAAAACGCTGTGCTGCACCGGACCGGTCAGGTCGAACACCAGACGCGTGTTGTCCGGCGCCCGCCACAGGCGCACGCTGTTGACCTTCGTGTCGGCCACAGCGTTGACGGTTACTGCCATCAACATCAGTCCAGCGGCAGCCACCAACGCGCGAAAGCGCATACCTAACCCCATCATTTAATTGGTTTCCAATGCCAAAGCGGCACACCAGGCCTCGCCACGCGAGCCCTGGGACAAAATAGTCAGCGAACGCCCGCTGTCTTGCGGGCTAATGGTAATGGTCAGGTCAGGCTTTGGCAAAAAGCCTGCACCTTTATCGGGCCACTCGATCAGGCACAGGGCGTCGTCTTCGAAATAGTCGCGAATGCCGAGAAACTCCAGCTCTTCCGGATCGACCAGACGATACAGATCAAAGTGGAAGGCGCGGATGTCACCGATCTCGTAGGGCTCGACCAGCGTGAAGGTCGGGCTTTTCACCGCACCGACGTGCCCCAGCCCGCGAATGATGCCCCGCGACAGCGTGGTTTTACCCATGCCGAGGTTGCCTTCGAGGAAGATCAGGCCATGCCCCCCGGTCACGCGGGCGATCCGTGCGCCAAAGTCGCTCATCGCCTGTTCATCGGCCAGGTACAGGGTTACTTCAGACACGGTGCATGCTCCTCCAACAACTGACGAATGGCTGGAATCAGATCACTGGCCGCCAGCCCACGGCCGAATTTACCTTGTTGTGCTCCGGCGTTGGCGTGCAGCCAGACCGCCAGGCACGCCGCGTCGAACACATTCATGCCCTGAGCCAGCAACGCACCGACCAGACCGGCCAGCACATCGCCAAGGCCCGCAGTGGCCATGGCCGGGTGGCCTTGATGACACAACGCCAGACGCCCGTCGGGATGAGCGATCAGACTGCCGGCGCCCTTGAGCACCACCACCGCTGTATATTTTTTGCTCAATGCCAGTGCTGCCGCAGGACGATCGGCCTGCACTTCGGCGGTGCTGATCCCCAGCAAACGCGCCGCTTCACCCGGATGCGGCGTGATCACACAATCTTTGGGCAGAGTGACAAATCCGGACGCCAGCAAATTCAACGCGTCGGCATCCCACACTTGCGGCTGCGGCGCATTGGCGGCGGCCGACAGCAGTGCCCTGCCCCAACTCGCTTGCCCAAGCCCCGGACCTACTACCAGCACGGACACCTTTTCCAGCAGCCCCATCAGTTGATTGGCCGACGAAGTGCCCAACGCCATGGCTTCAGGAACCCGGCTCAACGCTGCCGGGACATGTTCCGGGCGGGTCGCCAGCGACACCATTCCGGCTCCGCTGCGCAACGCACTTTCGGTGCTGAGAAGAATCGCGCCGCCAAAGCCGTGATCGCCACCGATCAGCAGGACATGGCCAAAACGCCCCTTGTGCGCAGCCGGCAATCGAGCAGGCAGGCGCGGCAGATTACCGGCATTGAGCCGGCGGGCGGCGACGGCAATGTCACGGTAGGTTTCGGCAGGCGCTTGCAGATCGTTAAACAGCAGGTCGCCGACGTGATCCGCCGCGTCCCCGGTAAACAGGCCGAGTTTCAGCCCGATGAAGGTCACGGTCAGGTCAGCGCGCACCGCGCTGCCCAGCACATGGCCGGTATCGGCACACAAACCGGAAGGGATATCGACCGCCACCACCGGCAGGCCGCTGGCATTGATGGCTGCGATGGCAGATGCATACGGCTCACGCACGTCACCGCTCAGACCGGTGCCAAGCAGCGCGTCGACAAGAATTCCGCGCAACTCACTGGAAGCAGTCCACGCCGCAATCGCAACGCCTTCAGCCACTGCTTCGGCATGCGCCAGGGCCGCATCACCCTGCAAACGTTGCGGATCGCCGACGGCCAGCACCTGCACCGTCCACCCCGCACGCCGGGCCAGTGCAGCCACCAGATAACCATCGCCGGCGTTGTTGCCGTGGCCGGTAAGCACCGTCAATTCGTTCGCCGAAGGCCATTGGCGCACCAGTGCGCGCCAGGTGGCATGGGCGGCACGCTGCATCAATTCGAAGCCCGGCGTGCCGGCGGCAATCAGCCGTGCGTCGAGTGCCCGCACTTGCGCGGCGCAGTACAGCGCGTCGGGTAATTGATCTTTAGTGTGCGGCATGCGTCTTCGGGCTCCGATGTCTGGCAGAATTATACGCACCTCAGCTCCGGTTTCTCTCGCCTCATGTCCGCCATCACCACAGATCTTCCCGCCCTCGCCCAATCCATCAAGGACTGGGGCCGCGAGCTGGGCTTCCAGCAAGTCGGCATCAGCGGTCTGGACCTGGCCGAGCACGAGCAGCATCTGCAACGCTGGCTCGAGGCCGGCTACCACGGCGAAATGGATTACATGGGCGCCCACGGCAGCAAACGCTCGCACCCTGAAGAGCTGGTGCCGGGCACCTTGCGCGTGGTGTCCTTGCGCATGGACTACCTGCCGGGCGACACGCAAATGGCGCAATTGCTGGCCAAACCGGAAAAGGCCTACATTTCGCGTTATGCCTTGGGCCGCGATTATCACAAATTGATCCGTAAACGCGTGCAACAACTGGCGGACAAGATTCAATCCGAAATCGGCCCGTTCGGCTTCCGCGCCTTCGTCGACAGCGCCCCGGTGCTGGAAAAAGCCATCGCCGAACAGGCCGGCCTGGGCTGGATCGGCAAAAACACCCTGGTGCTGAACCGCAAGGCCGGCAGTTACTTCTTTCTCAGCGAACTGTTCGTCGACCTGCCGTTGCCGGTGGACGAACCCCACAGCACCGAACACTGCGGGCGCTGCACCGCGTGCCTCGACATCTGCCCGACCAACGCTTTCGTCGGGCCGTATGTGCTGGATGCGCGACGCTGCATTTCCTACCTGACCATCGAGCTGAAGAACGCCATCCCCGAAGACCTGCGACCGCTGATCGGCAATCGGGTGTTCGGCTGCGACGACTGCCAGATCTGCTGCCCGTGGAACCGCTTCGCCCGCCCGTCCGGCGAAAGCGATTTCAAGCCACGGCACAATCTGGACAACGCCGAACTGGCCGAGCTGTTCTTGTGGGATGAGGACAAGTTCCTCAGCAGCACCGAGGGTTCGCCGCTGCGCCGCGCGGGATACGAACGCTGGCTGCGCAATCTGGCGGTGGGACTGGGTAACGCACCGTCGAGCATTCCGGTGCTGGAAGCGCTCAAGGCGCGGCGTGAATACCCGTCAGAGCTGGTGCGTGAACATGTGGAGTGGGCGCTGAAACAGCACGCCGACCGTCAAGGCGCGTCGTTATAGACGAACTTCGGCATTTCCCAATGGAAGCGAATCGCCAACAGCCGCAATAGAAAGCCACCAAACAGCGTGATCAGAATCGCCTGTTCGCTCGGCACGTTGAGGAACAGACAGAGCATGTAGCACCACGCCGCGGCGAACGAGACGCTGGCGTAGAGTTCGCGGCGGAAGATCAGCGGGATGTCGTTGCAGAAGATGTCGCGCAGGATGCCGCCGAACACCCCGGTGATCACGCCACTGACCGAAGCCACCAGCATGCCGTGACCCATTTCCAGCGCGGTCATGCAGCCGATCAGGGTGAACGCCACCAGACCAACCGCGTCGAGCACCAGAAACAGCGACCGCAGATGGCGCATCCAGCGTGCCGTGAACACGGTGATCATCGCCGCGACCGTGGTCAGCACCAGGTATTCCGGGTGTTTGACCCAAGTCAGCGGGTAGTGCCCGAGCAGCACGTCGCGCACCGAACCGCCGCCCAATGCCGTGACGCAGGCGATCAGCACCACGCCGAACCAGTCCATGCCGCGACGGCCCGCAGACAGGGCGCCGGTCATGGCTTCAGCAGTAATGGCGACGAGGTAGAGCATCAGCAACATGGTGGCGATCCTGGCAGGAAGGCGCGCAGTCTACTCACTTCGCCGGGGCACCAAAAGAGGGCGCCTCGGCGTGGGTCGCCGATCTCAGAACTTGATGAAATGCTTGCGGTAGTGCTGCAGCTCGGCGATGGATTCACGGATGTCGTCCAGCGCCAGGTGAGTGCTGCCCTTTTTGAAGCTGTCGCGCACGTCCGGCGCCCAGCGCGCGGCCAGTTCCTTGAGCGTGGAAACGTCGAGGTTGCGATAGTGAAAGTAGCTTTCCAGCGACTTCATGTGGGTATAGAGGAAGCGACGATCCTGGCAGATGCTGTTGCCACAGATCGGCGACTTGCCCTTCGGCACCCACTGCTCGAGGAAGGCGATGGTTTCGGCTTCAGCCTCGGCCATGCTGACACGGCTGTCGCGCACGCGCTGGGTCAGGCCGGAGTTGCCGTGGGTGCGGGTGTTCCACTCATCCATGCGGGCCAGCACTTCGTCGCTGTGGTGGATGGCGATCACCGGGCCTTCGGCCAACGTATTCAGGTCACTGTCGGTGACGATGGTGGCCATTTCGATGATGACGTCGTTTTCCGGATCCAGACCGGTCATTTCCAGGTCGATCCAGATCAGATTCTGCGGGTTTTGCATATTTCGGCTCCTAGGCAATGCTGCGCAGTTTAGCCTAGGGCGGTGCCCGGGCGTGCTAAACTCGCGGCCGTTTTACCTAATCGCTGCATTCTTCAGACGGAACACCCATGGCCAAACGCCAACTCAATCGTCGTCAAAACTGGCGCATCGAAAAGATTCAGGGCGAGCGCGCCGCCCGCGCCGCCAAACGCGAGTCCTCGGCTGTCGAGGCGCTCGAAGGCGGCGATCTGGGCCCGGAACAGCACGGCCTGGTGATCGCCCACTTCGGTGTGCAGGTCGAAGTCGAGGCCGTTGACGGCGAACTGGCCGGCCAGGTTTTTCGCTGCCACTTGCGGGCCAATCTGCCCGCGCTGGTGACCGGCGATCAAGTGGTCTGGCGCGCCGGCAACCAGGGCATCGGCGTGATCGTTGCGCAACTGCCGCGCACCACCGAACTGTGCCGCCCGGACAGCCGTGGCCAGCTCAAACCGGTGGCCGCCAACGTCGACATGATCGTCATCGTCTTCGCCCCGCTGCCCGAGCCCCATGCGAACCTGATCGACCGCTATCTGGTCGCGGCCGAGCACGCCGGCATCCGCCCGTTGTTGCTGCTGAACAAATTCGACCTGATCGACGAACAGAACGCCCCGGCGCTGAACGCGTTGTTGGCGGTGTACCGCACGCTGGGTTATCCGGTGCTGGAAGTGTCGGCGCATCACGGCAACGGCATGGAGCAATTGCAGAAGCAGCTCGACGGGCGCATCAGCGTGTTCGTCGGTCAGTCCGGCGTCGGCAAGTCGTCGCTGGTCAACAGCCTGCTGCCCGAGGTGGAAACCCGCGTCGGCCCGTTGTCCGAACTGTCCGGCCAGGGCACCCACACCACGACCACCGCGCGCCTGTTCCACTTCCCTGGTGGCGGTGAGCTGATCGACTCCCCGGGTATCCGCGAATTCGGCCTGGGCCACGTCAGCCGAGCCGACGTCGAGGCTGGCTTCATCGAGTTCGACGACCTGCTCGGCACCTGCCGCTTCCGCGACTGCAAGCACGACCGCGAGCCAGGATGCGCCCTGCTCAAGGCCCTGGAAGATGGCCGCGTGCAACAGCAGCGAATGAACAGCTACCGCTCGATCATCGCCAGCCTGCCTGAAAACGGCTACTGAACAAGATCGCCAGCAACGCTGACTTTGGGAATGTCCCAGCCAAACAAAAGCCGCAGTCACCTGCGGCTTTTGTTTGTGGATCCACTCCAGCGACCACCTCAATATCAGTCAGCCGGTAGCTTCGGCGCCTGCTTGGCGATGCTCCTTTCCTGTGATTTAACCCGACGTTCAAGCTTGCGAATATCCTCTTCCGCAGGGAGTTCCTCGGGTTTGATACCACGCTGGTCCAGCATGTCGCGCACGCTCAAATTGTTCTGGACATGCTCGCTCGCAATAGCCGACTCACCCTGTAAATCAACCTGAAGCACATTGTGATTGGTCATCTCAGTGGCAAGATTTTTCGCAGCAATAGTCAATGTAGGCAGAAAATCAGCAAGTGGCCGACTCTTGATGATGCCGTAGCGATCTTTCATCGCTTGAGTCGTTTTCCCACCGAAAAGCGCTGCATCTCCCCGGGAGCGGATACGAGCAAACCCCTCATCATCCACGCCACGTTCGTAAATATTCTGCGACAGTTCTTTTTCCGACTCGCGCAAGCGATCACGAGCATCAAAGCGAGCCTGCAGGCGCATCCGGTCTTCAATCAACTCTTGCTTGCGCGTTTGTAGCGCGAAATAGCTCTGAGCAAAGGCAATGGGCCGTTTACGCGGATCGCCATTCTGCGCAATCAAGTAACAGGCATAGCGCGTAAGCATGAAATCGTCGGTAGCTCGTTGCCCACCTTTGCCAATCTCGATCATTTTCGTAACGCCACGAAAATGATCGAGAGCATCCACACCGGTGGCTTCACACGAGGCTATTGCACGCTGGACAACGGTGAGAAAGTTTTCCCAACGTGCATAACCCAAAGGCTCCTGCAGTTCGCGAGCGAACCAGAACTCGATACCCTCGCCAGGCACCCGTTGCGCTAATTCGTCAAATTGCTGTTGCAGCAAAAAGATTGTCTGATTTTCCATCGTCACGACTCCCTGTGGTTCAGAAGGATTTGAATTCATTGCTGGCCATTTAAAGCAAAACACCCGCGTGCGCTGATCGGGGATTATCCGTGAGAGGCTGATCAAAAAAGCGCCCAGTCGTCGCCGGATACAAAAAAGCCGACATCACTGTCGGCTTTTTTGTGGGTCACTGCTTCGGCGCGGGCGCCGGTGCAGTGGCGGGTGCAGTGGCGGGTGCAGTGGCGGGTGCCGCGGGCGCCGGGGCTGGCACCGCGCTGCCCGGCGCGGTTGGCTTCGGCGCCGCGTCGTCAAACAGGTTCAACCGTTCACGCAGCTCGTGCGCCGGCACTGGCTGCTGATCCGCCGGCAAGGCGTTCGGGTCGACCGGTGTGGCCGGGGCCGCACCGTTCTGACCTTGATCTGCCGGTTTCGACGGTTCGGTACCTTGCGAACCTTCGATGGCCGCCTGGGCCTTCTTGGTCAGCACCACGATGTCGATGCGACGGTTGACCGGGTTGAACGGGTTCTCCTTGTCGAACAGCGCCGACGAGGCGTAACCCACGACCCGCGCCACTTGCCCGTCCGGATAACTACCCGCCACCAGCGCACGCCGGGCGGCGTTGGCACGGTTGGCCGAGAGCTCCCAGTTACCGAAGTCACCGGTGCCGGTGTACGGCTTGGCGTCGGTGTGGCC
This sequence comes from Pseudomonas sp. GW822-FHT03F08, assembly GCF_058801265.1. Taxonomy (NCBI): domain Bacteria; kingdom Pseudomonadati; phylum Pseudomonadota; class Gammaproteobacteria; order Pseudomonadales; family Pseudomonadaceae; genus Pseudomonas; species Pseudomonas sp. GW822-FHT03F08. The sequence continues at coordinate 202,902 of NZ_JBXANC010000004.1, forward strand.
GCTGATGCTGATCTTGTTCGGCACCGCTTTGATGGTGTCGGCCATGGCCAGCAGGATGTCTTCGAAGTACGGCTTCAGGCGTGCAGAACCGGAGTCGAACATCGGCCGGTTCTCGGCGTCCATGATCTGGATGCGCAAGCCGTTCGGCGTGATCTCGAACAGGATCTGATCCTTGAACTTCTGCAGCTGCGGGTTCTCGTCGACCTTGTTCTGCAGTTCTTGCAGCAACAGTTCCAGACGTTCCTTCTCGACCTGCTCGGCCATGCCTTCAACCTGTTCGGTGTCGACCGTGACCTTGTCCGGTTGCGGCTGCGACTTCACTTCAGGGTTGAGGGTGTTTTCCGGCGCCAGGGTCGGCGTACCGCCCAGGTCGATGATGTACGGCGTGCCGCTCTCGGAGAAACCGACCGGGTCCTTGAAGTAACCGGCGATGGCAATCTTCTGTTCCGGGGTCGCGGTGGACAGCAGCCACAACACCAGGAAGAACGCCATCATCGCCGTCGCGAAGTCGGCGAAGGCGATCTTCCACGCCCCGCCGTGATGCCCGCCGGCGATGCGCTTGACGCGCTTGATGATTATCGGCTGGTTATTTTCCATGACTTAACGACCGCGAACGGCTTGTTCCAGCTCGGCAAAGCTTGGACGGTGAGCCGGGTACAGAACCTTGCGACCGAACTCGACAGCCAGCGATGGCGGCATGCCGGACGCCGAAGCCACCAGCGAGGCCTTGATGGCTTCGTAGACGTTCAGCTCTTCCTTGGCATCGTGCGCCAGGGAGTGCGCCAGCGGGCCGAAGAAACCGTATGCCGCGAGAATACCGAAGAAGGTACCCACGAGTGCCGCACCCACGTGCAAACCGATGGACTTCTGATCGCCTTCACCCAACGAGGCCATGGTCACCACGATACCCAGTACCGCCGCGACGATACCGAAACCCGGCATGGCGTCGGCGATGCCGTTCACCGCGTGGGACGGATGCTCCAGGTCTTCCTTGAGGCTGTACAGTTCCATGTCGAACAAGCCTTCCAGCTCGTGCGGCGCCATGTTGCCGGACGACATGATGCGCAGGTAATCGCAGATGAACGCGGTCATGCGTTCGTCTTTCAATACCGCCGGGTACTTGGCGAAGATCGGGCTCGCAGCGGCATCTTCGATGTCGCCCTCGATGGCCATCATGCCTTCACGGCGGCTCTTGTTGAGGATCTCGTAGATCAGGCCCAGCACTTCCAGATAGAACGTGTGGCTGAAACGCGAGCTGAACATGCTCAGGGATTTCTTGAGCACGTGCATCGTCATGTAACCGGGGTTGGCCTGGAGGAATGCTCCGAGTGCCGCACCACCGATGATCATCACCTCGAAAGGCTGGATCAGGGCGGCAATCTTGCCGTGGGAGAGCACGTATCCGCCGAGCACGCTCGCGAATACGACGATGATGCCGATAATTTTAGCCATAGGTAGAAAGTACTTATTTAAGTCGGGTTCAAGGTCATATTCGGAAGTTAAAAAATCTCTTCTTCTACTTATCGGCAAAACTGCGCCAGACTATAGCCAGTTCAGGCGAAAAGCCAATTTAGCCCATGCCGGGCGCGTCTACAGTCAGTGAAGATCTCGTCCAGACATGGCTAATGAAACGAACGTCCCACACGTAAAACCCACCACACTCGATGGCTGGGTGAAGCTGCTCGACGGCGTACGCCTGCCGGTGCCGCAAGAAGCCCACGATCGTGTCTGCCGCGCCATCCGCGATAATCGCAGCTCGCTGCGCGACATCGCCGACCTGATGCAGGACAGCCCGGCGCTGGCGCTGAGCATCATTCGCGAAGCCAACCGTCACACCCTGGGCAGCATGACCGCGCCGGCGGAAAACCTTGAGGTCGCGATCAATCGCCTTGGCCTCGCCCGCACCGAAGAACTGCTGGCTCGCCTGCCCGCCGAACCGCAGGCACAAATTCCCCAGGCCTTGCGCCAGATACAGATGATCAGCCAGCACGCCACGCAACAGGCCAACGGCTTTTTTGCCAGTCGCCTGGCGCGGCTGTGGCAGGACATTCATTGGGGCAGTCTGTTATTTCTGTCGCCGCTGTGGCCGCTGGCGCTGACCTTTCCCAAACTGCTCGAAGAGTGGGAAGTGCGGGTTATCCACAAGGGCGAATCGGCCCGCGACGTGGAAAAGCAATTGTTCGGTGTGCGTCTGCTGAAGATCGGTGAGGCGCTGGTCGAAGTCTGGCGATTGCCGATCTGGGTGCAGCAGGGTTATCGATTGCTGCTCACCGAGCAACGCGAACTGGTCAAGGTTTTGCGCATCGCCCGCGATGTCGATCACCCGCTACGCCAGCAGAATCGCCTCGATGACGACCCGACCCTGCGCCACTGGCTCAATCAGCCGGCCAACACCGTGCTGCTGGCCAACGGCCTGGCGCTGTCGGCGCAACAGGCCTGGGACAGTCCGCACAGCGAGCGCTGGCAATACCTGACCAGCCTCTATCTGCAAATCTCGATGGACGAGGTGCAACAACAGCTGCACCAGCAGGCCGCCAACAGCGCACGCCGACATTCGATGCCGGATCTGTGGCACCCGGCGGTTTCCCTGTTGTGGCCGTGGGGCACCCATCGCCTGCCTGCCGGAATGCTGCCGGCCGCCGCACCCAATGCCGACGACCTCGCCAAGTGGCGCCGGCAATGTGCCGAACTGCTGGCCGAGCCGAGCCGTTTCACCAATGCCATGCACTTGACCATTGCCGCTCGCGACGCGCTGGTGGCCAGCGGCATGCGCCGGGTGATGATCCTGATGGCCGACCGCACGCAGTCCAGTCTGCGTGTGCATCAGATTTCCGGTCTGCCGAAGGAAGCCGCTGCGCTCAACTTCGTCGTCAGTCAAAGCACCGTGTTGCAACGCTTGCTCGCGCAGCAGGCACAAGTGCGGATCACCCCGGACAACAACGCCCAGTTTTCCGCCCTGCTGCCGCCCTCGCTGCGCACGCTGTTCCGAGGCGAACACCTGTTCCTGCGCTCGCTGGTCCACAACGGCCGCGTCATCATGATCGTGGTGGCCGACCAAGGTGGCGGGCCGTTCGCCGACATCACCGTGCAAGCCTTCGGCAAAACCGCGCAGTGCATCGAGAAAGCCCTGCACAGCTTTAGCCTGCGCGGCCAATGACAGCTACAATCCTTCCCCTTTGTGCTCTGGAGACCTCACATGTCTGACTTCTCTGGCCTGGCGCTGGTGATCGAGCCGAGCGACCTGCTCCCTCGCCTCGAAGCCCGCAACCTGATTCTGGTGGATCTGACCAGTGCCGCCCGCTATGCCGAGGGTCACATTCCCGGCGCACGCTTCGTCGATCCGAAGCGCACCCAGCTGGGCCAGGCACCGGCTCCGGGCCTGTTGCCGACAAAAGAAAAACTCGAAGAGCTGTTCGGTGAACTGGGTCATCACAAGGACGCGGTCTACGTGGTCTATGACGACGAAGGCGGTGGCTGGGCCGGACGTTTCATCTGGCTGCTCGACGTGATCGGTCACGACAAGTACCACTACCTCGACGGCGGTCTGCCGGCGTGGCTGGCGGAAGGTTCGCCGATGTCGATCCAGATCCCGCCCGCCGTCGGCGGTCCGGTAGCCCTGACCCTGCACGACGAACCGACCGCCACCCGCGAATACCTGCAAAGCCGCCTCGGTGCCGCCGACCTGGCGATCTGGGATGCTCGCGGGCCACTTGAATACTCCGGCGAGAAAGTGCTGGCGGCCAAGGGTGGACACATCCCCGGCGCAGTCAACTTCGAATGGACGGCAGGCATGGATCAGGCGCGCCAGCTGCGCATCCGCACCGACATGCCGCAGATCCTCGAAAGCCTCGGGATCACGAAAGACAAAGAAATCATTACTCACTGCCAGACCCATCACCGGTCCGGTTTCACTTATCTGGTGGCCAAATCCCTCGGTTATCCGCGGGTCAAGGGCTACGCCGGTTCCTGGGGCGAATGGGGCAACCACCCCGACACCCCCGTCGAGCTTTAAGGATTTTTAAGGACAGTCATGAAAGAGCGTTTGTTTATCATCAGCCAATACCTGCTGCCTCACCACTTGCTGTCGCGCCTGGCCGGCTGCATTGCCGAGTGCCGCGTGCGCTGGTTCAAGAATGCCTTCACCACCTGGTTCGCCAAGCGTTATCAGGTGGACATGTCGCTGGCGCTGGTTGAGGACGTGACCGCTTACGAGCACTTCAACGCCTTCTTCACCCGCGCCCTGAAAGACGGCGCCCGTCCTCTGGACGAGACACCGGGCGCGATCCTCAGCCCGGCCGACGGTGCGATCAGCCAGCTCGGCCCGATCGAACACGGTCGCATTTTCCAGGCTAAAGGCCACAGTTTCAGCGTGCTGGAACTGCTGGGTGGCGACGCGGCCAATGCTGCGCCGTTCATGGGCGGCGAATTCGCTACCGTTTACCTGTCGCCGAAGGACTACCACCGCGTGCACATGCCGCTGGCCGGCACCCTGCGCGAAATGGTCTACATCCCGGGCCGGATCTTCTCGGTCAACAAGACCACCGCTGAAAACGTCCCTGAGCTGTTCGCCCGCAACGAGCGCGTAGCGTGCATCTTCGACACCGAGCGCGGGCCGATGGCCGTGGTGCTGGTGGGCGCGATGATCGTGGCGTCGATTGAAACCGTGTGGGCCGGCCTGGTGACTCCACCGAAGCGCGAACTGAAAACCTTCCGCTACGACGAAGCCGCCCGTGCACCGATTCATCTGGAAAAAGGTGCGGAACTGGGTCGCTTCAAGCTGGGTTCGACCGCGATCGTGCTGTTTGGCCCGGATCAGGTGAAATGGGTTGAAGAAATGAAAGCCGGCTCGCCGGTACAGATGGGCCAGGCCCTGGCATTGCCGAACGCCTGAACCTGTTGATCCGCCCTTTCGCACGTCTGCGAAGGGGCGGACACGACCTGGCTGGCGCCGTTACTCTATCTGCCCACGGAAGCCGATCGGCCCTTCGTTGGCGTAGGTATTGGTGCCGCTGAGGTTTTTCCCGCCGTCACTCGACGTGACACTCAACGCGATAACGTTCTGGTTATCCCGACCGCCGATCACCCATTTGCCACCTGGGTGCCACGGGGCATCGTTGCCACCCCACTGGTTCTCGACGTTGTACTGGTTCTGGCCAGTGCGCTGAGCCTTGAAGCCAATAGGGCCTTCGCCGGCGTAGGTCATGGTGCCGGTGAAGCTTTTGCCGCCGTCGCCGGACTTGATCTCGATCGCGACGACTTTCTGGTTGTCCCGCGCGCCCAGTACCCAGGTTCCACCCGGATGCCAGGGTGCCGAATTACCGCCCCATTGATTTGCCACTGCGTATTTAGACATGAACCTCATCTCCTTGAAGTTGTTCAGAGACCTGCCCGACGTGTGCGGCAAGCCGTGCAACCGTGCGTTTCCGATCGCACGCCAAAGAGCCTAGTAGCGCCTGCCGAAATGGCACCAAGCCAGCAGACCAACGGTAAAAAAGCCTGACAAACGTCTGCGAAACAGACCACAACTGCTAGAGTTTTTGGCATCGTCCTATTCGCCGCCGGAGCTGGTCACGGCATGAGTGAGCCTCGATCCCGACCACAACTGAGCGCCCCGACCCCGACTCAGTTGCGCCTGTCGTTCTGTGAAGCGACCCCGCGCGATCTCAAGCGCTGGATCGCCGGCCTGCCGAAAGCCAACATCGGCGAAACCGCGCGCCAGCTTTATCAGGGCCTTGGCGAACTCAATCAATTGCTGACGCCCAGTGACAATCGTCTGCATCTGCTGGAACTGCTGCGGCCCGAGGTGTACTTCGTCTGCCAGCACCTTGAGCGGCACTTTCTGCATCAGGCGATCATGCTCGATGAGCGTTCACGCAAGATCAGCAACCTGTGCCAGGCGCTGCAAAGCCAACTGGCCATCGGTTACAAACAGATCGTTCTGCGGATCGCGCCCAAATACACAAAGGATCGGGCGACTCTGCTGAGCGAGGCGCTGCAACGCGCCACCCATGCGCTGAAAGGGCAACTGGTGCGCGCCACGCAGTTGTACAGCCCGGCGCCGGAACAGCTGTGGTTTGAATTGCACCAATTGTTTCGCTGCGCCTGCGACTTGCAGCTGCAACACCGTCGGGTCCGTGATGACCTGGCCAGCCTCGCCGGGGAACTGAGCGTCGAACAGACCTACATCGCCGCTCTGCTGCTGGGCAGCGCCCGCTGCAATCAACTGCGCCAGAACCCGATCGCTCAACTCGCGCAGGTGCTTGAGCCGTGGAGTGCCTGGCTGAAACTGCACCCCGGCGCCTCGGGTGAAGGGTTATTCGCGATTTCTGCGCAGATCGACGCAGGTCCACGCTATCGCAGCAAATTTCGCAGCGAACAACAGCCGGGACTGCTCGGCTTCGATCCGCAACCGCTGGTCGATGCCATCGAAGCCCACCTCCTGCACCAGGATGCGTCTAAACCACTGCCGGTACCGGCCGGTCTGACCCTCGACACCCTGCAACATCTGCACGCCACCTGGGGCGAAGCCGCCGAGCGCAGCTTCCAGCGCACCGTCGGCCAGGGCAACCTGACCGTATGTGTGGGCATGAGCGCCCTGCACTTCTATCTGGGTGGCGAACGCACCTTCAGCGAACTGCTCAGGCATCCCGGTTCACGCGCCGCAAACTTCAGCCGCGCGGTGGCCCAAGGCGAAAAGGACAGCTGGAGCCAGGCATTCGATGCCGCGCCACAGAGCAAGTCCGACGAGTTTTTGCCTTACGAAGAAATCCGCTACGAACCCTTGGCTGACGACGAAGGCGACGCTGACAGCCCGCCGCATTACCCGACCTATGCGTTGCCGGTCATCAACCACAGCCCCGGCGGCTATTGCCTGGCGTGGCCAAAAGAAGTGCCCGCCGAATTGCAGACCGGGGAGATGGTCGGCATCCAGGACACCACGAATCAGGGCTGGAGCATTGCCGTGGTGCGCTGGATCCGCCAGGTGCGCGGTGCCGGGACACAAATGGGCATCGAACTGGTGGCGCCTCACGCCCAGCCCTGCGGCTTGCAGCTGGTGCGCACGCGGGACGATCACAGCCATTACTTGCGAGGTTTGTTGTTGCCGGAAATCAGCGCCATCGACTTGCCCGCGACACTATTGGCGCCACGACTGCCGTTTCAGGAAGGCAGTAAAGTCATGATCAACACCCAGGGCGAAGAGCACCGCGCCGGGCTGGATCGGCGGGTGGCGAGCACCCACAGTTTCAATCAGTTTGCCTATCGCTCGCTGGAGGCCGCGCAGAATGGCGGGAGCGAGGAGGATTTCGACTCGTTGTGGAAATCCCTTTGAGCCAGGACCGCAGCCGGGAGCTGCGATCCTGTGCCGTTGTCAGAGCTGCCCGTCGCGATCCCGGAAGCCCAGCAGGTACAGCACGCCATCCAGGCCGAGGGTGGAAATCGCCTGTTTCGCCGACTGCTTGACCAGCGGCTTGGCGCGGAACGCCACACCCAGACCGGCAATCGCCAGCATCGGCAGGTCGTTGGCACCGTCGCCCACGGCGATGGTCTGCTCCAGACGCAAACCTTCTTTTTCAGCCAGCTGTTTCAGCAGATCAGCCTTGCGCTGGGCATCGACGATCGGCTCGATCGCCACGCCGGTGCATTTGCCGTCGACCACTTCCAGTTCGTTGGCGAACACGTAGTCGATGCCAAGCTTGGCCTGCAATTGCTTGGCGAAGTAGGTGAAGCCGCCGGACAGGATGGCGGTTTTGTAGCCCAGGCGCTTGAGTTCGGCGAAAAGGGTTTCGGCGCCTTCGGTCAGGCGCAGCGAGGCACCGATCGAATCGAGTACACCGACATCCAGGCCCTTGAGCAGCGCCAGACGCTCTTTGAAGCTGGCGCGGAAGTCCAGCTCACCGGCCATTGCCCGCTCGGTGATTTCCGACACCTGGTCGCCAACGCCGGCCGCCTTGGCCAGTTCATCGATGACTTCGGCTTCGATCAGGGTCGAGTCCATGTCGAACACCGCCAGACGACGGTTGCGACGGAACAGCGAATCTTCCTGGAACGCGATGTCGACGTTCAGCTCCTGGGCCACGCTGAGGAATTCGGCGCGCAGGGCCTGCGGATCGGCAGCTTCGCCGCGCACGGAGAATTCGATGCAACCCTTGCCCTTGTCCGCCGGCGTGTCCAGCGGCATGCGACCCGACAGACGGTCGATATGGTCGATGTTCAGGCCATATTTGGCGGTGATCGAGCTCACGGCCTGCAACTGGCCGGCGGTGACCTTGCGGGTCAGCAGGGTAACGATGTGGCGTTTCTTGCCCTGATTGCCCACCCATTGCTGGTAATCCTCTTCGGACACCGGGGTGAAGCGCACCTGCTGGTCGAGCTCGTAACCCTTGAACAGGATGTCCTTGAGCACCGACTTGCCTTGCTCGGAGTCGGGGATTTCCACGAGGATGCCGAACGACAGCATGTCGTGGATCACCGCCTGACCGATATCGAGGATGTTCACACCACCCTGAGCCAGAACACCGGTAATGGCCGCCGTCAGACCGGGACGGTCGACTCCCGTGATGTTAATCAGGACGATTTCGCGCAACGCGCACCCCCGCAACTGGAAAAAAACCGCATTCTACCCACTTTCAGTGACCATCGGGCACCGCCAGCGCTTTGCCGGTCTAGGGCCTGTCGCTATACTGCGCGTCAACTTCACGGACAAAAGAGCCGAGCTCAGTGAACCGGCCCACGCCAGTTAAAACCGATAACTTCTTTCTGCTGATCTTCCGTGCACTGCGCCACCGCCGTGTACCGATTGCATTGCGCATTGCCAGCCATAACGTGATCCTGGTCGCCCTGGCCCTGGTGATCTATGCCTGCGTGATGGGCTTGCAGTTCAAGCAGGCCATGCACGAGCAGGCCGATGCGCTGGGCGAAAGCCTGACCACGCAGACCGCCACCTCCGCGACCGAGCTGCTGGTGTCCAACGACATCCTCAGCCTCAACGTGCTGCTCAACAACCTGACCAAGAACAAGCTGGTGGCCCACGCCGCCATCTACAGCGTGGACAACCGCATCCTCGCCGAGTCCGGTCAGCGGCCCAAGCACAGCCTGCTGGGCGAAGCCGAGGGCATGTACGAGAGCAAGATCACCTTCCAGGACGTGACCGCCGGGCAACTGCGCATCAGCCTGGACATGGATCAGTTCCAGCAGCCGATGACCATCAGCCTGCAAAGCATGGGCATCCTGAGTGCGATCCTGCTGGCACTGTCCCTGGCCCTGAGCCTGCGCCTTGGCCGGCACATCTCCACGCCGCTGCTGCAATTGCGCGTGTGGCTGCGCCGGATCGACGAATACACGCCGGGGATCGAGCGTCAGGACGAGATCGGCGATCTGGCCCGTCAACTGCACGCCAGCTACGCCCCGGAACCAACCATTCCCGAGCCTGAGCCGGAACCCGAGTTCGAGGACGACGACGTCGAGCCGGAATTCGAAGTGCGCAACCTGCGCGATCCGAGCTTTGACGAGAGCCGCCCGATGGCCGCGCAGAAGCCTGCGCCGCGCCATGTGGTCAGCACCGTTGAAGACGACGATGACGAAGACCCGTTTGCCGATCTGCGTGACGAATCGCTGAACGAACCCGCGCAACCTGCCGTTCGCAAGCCAACCCCGAGCGTGCCGCAGCACACCGCGGTGCTGGCAGTGCAACTGGGTTCGCAGGAGCAACTTCGCCGCCTGCCGCGGGCACGTCTGGAAGAGTTGCAGGAGCGCTATCGTGACTGCCTGGAGCAGGCGGCTTCGCTGTATCAGGGTGAAATCGAAACCCTGAACGATGGCAGCACGCTGATGCTGTTCCACACCGAAGACAGCGGCGACGATTACCTGACCAACGCCATCTGCTGCGGCGAGCTGCTGCGAGCGCTGGGCCACCAGTTGCAGATCGAAGTCGCCGACAGCGGCATCACCCTGCAATTGCAGTTGGGCCTGACCCTAGGCGACGAACTGTTCGGCCTGAGCCAGATCGACCTGCTGCTGACCGACTCCGCCCAGGACGCCCTGGCGCTGTCGCAACACAGCCGCAACCTGCTACTGGTGGAGCGCAAGATCGGTGATGACACGCTGATTCGCCAGCGTGCACGAATCCGGCCGATTGCCAGCCCTGAAGGGGCTTGCTGTGTGGAGCGATTGATGGAGCCTTATCCGTCGATGCTTGAGCGGCAGCTGGCGCGGATGCATGAGCGTCGGGCCTGAGGCCTTGATGTGAAGAAGCCCGCAGACGAGTGATTGTCTGCGGGCTTTTTTGTGTGTGGCGTTTTCGTGATCTCGCCAGGCTTTGGAGTCCCCTCACCCTAACCCTCTCCCAAAGGGAGAGGGGACTGATAGGGGGATATTCGGGATCTACACCGACCTGAACATGCTGTGCCGAATCCATAATTGTGAGACCGCTCTGCGCCAAATCCATAATCGCCAAGACTTCGCAGGTCGATGAATGACGCAAGACACCTCGGTCAGTCCCCTCTCCCTCCGGGAGAGGGTTAGGGTGAGGGGAGCTTTTCGAGACAGGCATCAATGCATGTACCACCAACGCCCAGAAACGACAAAGCCCGCACAAGGCGGGCTCTGTCCTGACTCGATCCAGCCTTAGAAGCGAAACACTTCCATATCGGTGCGAATCGGCGAAGCCATCGGAATCTTCGGTTGTTTCTCGGCTTCTGCCGCCGGCGCTGCCGGTTTCGGTGCCGGTTTGCGTGGCGCTTCGGCAACCGGTGGCTGGTTGGCCAACGGCTTGAGCGCTACCGAGAGCTGCTCGGCCAGGCGTTGCAGCAAGAGGCCCTGGGCCTGAACCTGCGAAGCCGTGCCGCCACTGTGCTGCTCTTGCAGATGGACGATGCGGTTGTCACGCACCTGGCCACGACGGTCGATCAGACGCCATTGGGCATCGAGAATCGCCGGCTGCGACACACCGGAATCCAGACGCGTGATGGTCAACAGCACCTGCACATCCGGGGTGAAACCCAGAGTGGCCGGCGCCAATACCACACGCTGGCTGTCCAGATGGCCGGCGACCTGACGCAACAGCAACTGATCGATGTCCGAAGACAGGCTGCCGGCCCAGCGGCCGTCGATCGATGCCTGCAGGCTGCCGTCCGGCTGACGCTGCAACAGGGTTTCACGTTGCAGGTAGTCGGCAACTACCACAGGGCCCAGCAAAACTGCCATGCCCGCGCTTTGCGCAGGCTGAGCCGGACTTCCGCTGTCCAGCTGATACAGCGACACCGGCTGGTGAACGCTGCAACCCGCCAGGCCAAGAACGCCGGCGAGCAGGAAAATAAGGGGGCGCAGAGAAGTCATCATCCCGTCCAGGTGGCCGCCACAAGGCTGACCACAGTGAAAATACTCAAAAAATATGAAGAACGCTCGGCCACGCCGGCGCTTGGAAAGGCCATATCATCCGTGAATATGCGTTCCGACTCCAGCGCCAAAGCGCCGATCTACGGGTTAAATCGAAGATCGGGCGCTCTAGAGAGGCGTTCTCAGTCATTTTTCCCGAAGGAGAAATGAGTGCGAACGCTTCCTGGCCGCTTAATTGAGGTTTTCGACGAGCAGCGCATCCACTCGCTGGAAGCCCCGTGGCAGTTTATTGCCACGGCGACCACGCTCACCCTTGTAGTGTTCGAGGTCGTCGGCTTTCAGCGACAAGGTACGTTTTCCGGCCTGCAGCACCAGCGTGGCGCCTTCCGGAAGAACGGCGATGTCCGTGACATATTCTTCGCGACTGGCCACTCGTTCACCGGAAATGCCGATGATCTTGTTGCCTTTGCCCTTCCCTAATTGTGGCAGATCGCTGATTTTGAAGATCAGCAGGCGACCCTCGGTCGTCACCGAGGCCAGCCAGTTCTGCTCGCGATCGGCCACTGGGCGCGGCGCGATCACCTTGGCATTGTTCGGCAGGCTCAACAGGGCCTTGCCGGCCTTGTTCTTGGCTTGCAGGTCTTCACCCTTGACCACGAAACCGTAGCCGGCGTCAGAGGCGATCACGTACAGCGCATCGTCTTCCGGCATCAGCACGCATTCGAACGTGGCGCCAGGCGGTGGCGTCAGACGGCCGGTCAACGGCTCGCCCTGGCCCCGTGCCGACGGCAAGGTGTGCGCGGCCACCGAATAACTGCGACCGGTGGAGTCGATGACCACGGCTGACTGGTTGGAGCGCCCCGCCGCCGAGGTCTTGAAGCCGTCGCCGGCCTTGTACGACAGGCCGGTGGCGTCGATCTCATGGCCCTTGGCCGAACGAATCCAGCCTTTTTCCGACAGCACAACGGTCACTTTCTCGTTCGGCAGCAGATCGTGCTCGGTCAGCGCCTTGGCTTCCGTGCGCTCGACGATTGGCGACCGACGGTCATCGCCGTAAGTTTCAGCGTCTTTCAACAGCTCGGTGCGCACCAGTTTCTTCAGCTTGGCTTCGCTGCCCAGCAGCGCTTGCAGTTTGGCTTGTTCCTTGAGCAGTTCGTCCTGCTCGTCGCGCAGCTTCATCTCTTCCAGACGCGCCAACTGACGCAGACGGGTATCAAGGATGTAGTCGGCCTGGATTTCGCTGAGGGCAAAACGCTCGATCAGCTTGGCTTTCGGGTGTTCCTCGGTGCGGATGATGTGGATCACTTCATCCAGGTTGAGGTAGGCGATCAGCAAACCGTCCAACAGGTGCAGGCGACGCTCGACCTTGTCGAGGCGGAACTGCAGGCGGCGACGCACGGTCAGCACGCGGAATTCCAGCCACTCAACCAGCAACGCACGCAGGTTTTTCAGCTGCGGCTTGCCGTCCAGACCGATGATGTTGACGTTGACCCGGTAAGTCGACTCCAGCTCGGTGCTGGCGAACAGATGCTGCATCAGCGCTTCGTGATCGACACGGCTGTTGACCGGGATGATCACGATGCGGCACGGGTTTTCGTGGTCGGACTCGTCACGCAGGTCGGCGATCTGCGGCGCTTTCGACGGTTTGGCCTGCATCAGCGCGGCGATCTGTTCCAGCACCTTGGCCCCGGAGACCTGGTGCGGCAGCGCGGTGACGATGATGTCGCCGTCCTCGACGTGGTACACAGCGCGCATGCGCACCGAGCCCTTGCCGGTTTCGTACATTTTCAGCAGGTCGGCACGCGGGGTGATGATTTCCGCTTCGGTCGGGTAGTCCGGGCCCTGAATGTGTTCGCAGAGCTGTTCGACCGTGGCTTTCGGCTCATCGAGCAGACGCACGCACGCCGTGGCGACTTCGCGCAGGTTGTGCGGCGGCACGTCGGTGGCCATGCCCACGGCGATACCGGTGGTGCCGTTGAGCAGGATGTTCGGAAGACGCGCAGGGAGAACCAGCGGTTCCTGAAGGGTGCCGTCGAAGTTAGGGCCCCAGTCTGCGGTGCCCTGGCCCAGTTCGCTGAGCAGCACTTCGGAATAACGCGACAGTCGCGCTTCGGTGTATCGCATGGCGGCGAAGGATTTCGGATCGTCCGGCGCACCCCAGTTACCCTGGCCGTCCACCAGCGTGTAGCGATAGCTGAACGGCTGGGCCATCAGCACCATCGCTTCGTAGCACGCCGAGTCGCCGTGGGGGTGGAACTTGCCGAGCACGTCGCCGACGGTACGCGCCGACTTCTTGTGCTTGGAATCGGCGTCCAGCCCCAGCTCGCTCATGGCGTAGACGATACGCCGCTGTACCGGTTTCAGACCGTCGCCGATATGCGGCAAGGCACGGTCCATGATCACGTACATGGAGTAGTTGAGGTAGGCATTTTCGGTGAAGTCAGCCAGCGACCGGCGTTCTACGCCATCTAAGCTGTCTGCAAGGTTGTCGCTCATGCGGGCCTCATCGGTTCGTTGTCTGGCGCAACAGCATGGTGCCGCCGCGCTGAGTAAATTCAAGTTTGTTCAGGGCGCTCATGCCGAGCAGCACCTGGTCGCCATGCAGCCCCGGCGCCACCAGTGCGCGGACGTCCCGCAGCACGATGTCGCCCAGTTGCAGGCGGTCGATACGGGTGCGATAGCCCTGGCTCAGGCCGTTGGCCGTGCTCAGGGTCACACCGAAACCTTCTTCCAGCTTCAGGCTTTTCGCCACCTCCGCCGGGATTGCCACGTCGGTCGCGCCGGTGTCGAGCATGAACTCCACCGGCCGACCGTTGATCAGGCCGCTGACGACAAAATGCCCCTGTGCGTTGCCGATCAGTTTCACTTCGATATAGCCGTTGCCCTGCTGCGAAGTCACCTCTGCATTGGGATTACGCTGGCGGTCTTCCCACTGGCCGAAAAACCGCGTGGCCAGAAACAGCGCCGCGCACCAGGCCAGAATCATCAGCACACGCCCGGCGCGCTTGCCCGGCGGTTGCTGACTCATGGCTTGGCGCTCCAGCCACCCTCAGGCGCGGCAAAGCGCCAGACGATCGGGCGGACCTCGCCATCGGCGCGAGGACCAAAATTGTTGTCGACGCCGATCCAGGCGCCTTGAGCATCGACGACCAGCGCCTCTTCCAGCCCGAAGTTCTGCGCGTAACGACGATTGCCCTGTAACAGCTCGGCCGCGTACGACCAGCAAAGCTCGACCTTGGCCGTCTGCGGATCACGGCGACAGATCTGGTAGGCGTTGCGCTCAAGGGTAAACAGTTTGCCGTTGAACAATGACAGGTCGGAAAAATCCCGATTGACCGGTCTGGCCTTGGGAAACTGCGGCGGCTGCATTTCCATCCCGCCTTCGCTCAGCAACACGCAGCGACCGTCACAGTCCCACACCGTCTGTTGGCGCTTGATCAGCAACAAACCACGGCTTTGCCGTTCGGCGGCCAGCCACATCTGATCGCCCGCCGGATTGATCGCCAGGCCTTCGAAGATCGCATTGAATTGCAGCAACAGGCCACTGGCCCGCGCTTCGCGCACCATCATCGGCGAAATTTTCAGCCACGACGACGGCCCCTGCGGCGGCACTTGCAGTACGGCTGCATGGCCTTCGCTGACAATGTAGCGATTGCCGGCGCTGTCGCAGGTGATCCCTTCGAAATCCAGGTCACCGCCGCGAACGAACGACGCCGCCCAGGTCCGCGATTTAATGCCCCAAGGCAAACCGCTGTCGGGGACTGGCGGCGGATCGATGCGCACGGCAGTCGCCTGCCAGACGGGATCGCGAGTATCGAGACGGTAGATCTGATCATCATCGCGATCCGACACCGTCCACAGCTCGTTGCCGCACAGGGCCAGCCCCGACAGATTGCCGCCGCGCATGCCTTCGACCGGGTGTTCGGCGAGCACACGCAACTCTTGCACAGGCTCCGCCGACGCCGTCATCGATCCCAGCAGCAACGCACCCGCCAAGGCCCAGCCAAACCGCATCAGGCCAGAACCTCGGCGAGGTTGCCCTTGGATTCGAGCCAGGTCTTGCGGTCGCCGGCGCGTTTCTTCGCCAGCAGCATGTCCATCATTTCCGAGGTCTCGGCGAAGTCCTCCCCGAGGGTCAACTGCACCAGACGCCGGGTGTTCGGGTCCATGGTGGTTTCACGCAGTTGCGGCGGGTTCATTTCACCCAGACCCTTGAATCGGGTGACCTGCGGCTTGCCGCGCTTCTTCTCGGCCACCAGACGGTCGAGGATCCCGTCGCGCTCGGCGTCGTCCAGGGCGTAGAAAATCTCTTTGCCCAGGTCGATACGGTACAGCGGCGGCATCGCGACGTAGACGTGACCGGCATCCACCAGCGGGCGGAAATGCTGGACGAACAAGGCGCACAACAACGTGGCAATGTGCAGACCGTCGGAGTCGGCGTCGGCGAGGATGCAGATCTTGCCGTAACGCAGCTGGCTCATGTCCTCGGCGCCCGGATCGACACCGATGGCCACGGCAATGTTGTGCACTTCCTGGCTGGCCAGCACTTCGCTGCCGTCGACTTCCCAGGTATTCAGGATCTTGCCGCGCAACGGCAGGATCGCCTGGAATTCCTTGTCCCGCGCCTGCTTGGCCGAACCGCCGGCGGAATCACCTTCCACCAGAAACAGTTCGGAGCGCATCGGGTCCTGCCCGGCACAATCGGCCAGTTTGCCCGGCAACGCCGGCCCCTGGGTGATGCGCTTGCGCTCGACTTTCTTGCTGGCTTTCAGGCGACGGCCGGCGTTGCTGATTGCCAGCTCCGCCAACGCCAGACCGGTTTCCGGGTTGGCGTTGAGCCACAGGCTGAACGCGTCCTTGACCACGCCGGAGACAAACGCCGCCGCTTCACGGGAGGACAGACGCTCCTTGGTCTGGCCGGAGAATTGCGGCTCCTGCATCTTCATCGACAGCACGAAGGCGATGCGTTCCCAGACGTCTTCCGGCGCCAGCTTCACGCCGCGCGGCAGCAGGCTGCGGAATTCGCAGAACTCGCGCATCGCGTCGAGCAGACCCTGACGCAGACCGTTGACGTGGGTGCCGCCCTGCTCCGTCGGGATCAGGTTGACGTAGCTTTCGGTGACCGAGGTGCCGCCTTCCGGCAGCCACAGCAGGGCCCATTCGACCGCTTCCTTGGTCCCGGCCAGATTGCCGCAGAACGGCGCGTCCGGCAGACGCTCGAATTCGCTGACCGCGTCTACCAGGTAGGAGCGCAGGCCATCTTCGTAATGCCACTCGACCTTTTCGCCGGTGCCCTTGTCTTCGAAGCTGATCAGCAGACCCGGGCACAGCACGGCCTTGGCCTTGAGCACGTGCTTGAGGCGGCTGATGGAGAATTTTGGCGAATCGAAGTATTTCGGGTCCGGTGCGAAGTACACGCTGGTCCCGGTATTGCGCTTGCCGACGGTGCCGATCACTTGCAGATCGGTGGCCTTGTAGCCGTCGGCGAAGGTCATCTCGTATTCGTTGCCGTCACGCTTGACCCGCACCCGCACCTGGGTCGACAAGGCGTTGACCACGGAAATACCCACCCCGTGCAGACCGCCGGAGAACTGGTAGTTCTTGTTGGAAAACTTGCCGCCCGCATGGAGCTTGGTGAGGATCAGCTCAACGCCCGACACACCCTCTTCCGGGTGGATGTCGACCGGCATGCCGCGACCGTCATCGCAAACTTCCAGCGAGTGGTCGGCGTGGAGGATGACCTGGATCGATTTGGCGTGGCCGGCCAGGGCTTCGTCGACACTGTTGTCGATGACTTCCTGGGCGAGGTGGTTCGGCCGACTGGTGTCGGTGTACATGCCGGGGCGTTTGCGCACCGGGTCGAGGCCCGAGAGGACTTCGATGGCGTCGGCGTTATAGGAGCTAGCGCTGGGAGTGGCCATAAGGTCTCGTCGTCAGTGTTCGGTGAATAAGGAATTAATGGGGCAACCGCTCACAGCGCGGTGAAATCGATTGCCTGAAACAAATCGGCGCCAATGCCGGCAAAACTCAGCAACGCCGGCAATTGCCCGGCAAACCCCTGGAAACTATGGTCGCCGCCGGCCTGGATGCGCAAGGCACAGGCCCGGTAATACTGCTGGGCATGGCGATAGTCCAGCGTTTCGTCCCCGGTCTGCAACCACACCTGATACCGCTGCGAATCCTGCGGTGCCGGCACTTCCAGTTCGGCCAGGGCCGTCACGTGGTCGTGGGTCAATTCCCAGGTTTCGTCGGTGTACAGGTTTTTCTGCGTCCCCAGGTATCCGTCGAACATCCGGTGCGGACTAACGGCCGGGTTGACCAGCAGGGCTTTCAGGCCATGGCGCTCGGCCAGGTGAGTCGCATAGTAGCCGCCGAGCGAGCTTCCCACCAGCAACGGCCGGCCGAGTTCGGCGATTGCCTGCTCCAGCTGACCGATGGCTTCACGCGGGTGGTGATGCAGCGCCGGGACACGCAATTGATCGCTCAAACCCAACCGCTCCATCACCTCGACCAACTGACAGGCCTTCTTCGAGGCCGGTGCGCTGTTGAAACCGTGGATATAGAGGATCGAACCGGACATTTGAGCTCCCTGGGTGTCGGCTAAAGAAAGCGGAGTTTACAGGGAGTCAGGGGGTGTTGGGCCAGCACCCGAGGAAATCAGCGCCGCGCCCCTGAATCAGTAGCCGTTGGAGCCATAATCGACGGTGAACCGGAAATCGGTGACACGCTCCACGCCCGTCTCGATCCGCCCGTCCGGCAACAGCCGCAACCAGCGATAGCCCGGTGACTGCTCGCCGACCTTGAAGTCGACACTGCCCGGCTCGAACTGAATGCAGGTCGACGGCGAGGCGATCAGTCGCACGCCATTGCGCTCACGATCGATCTCTTGATGCACATGCCCCCACAACACGGCACGGGCCTGCGGGAAACGGTCAAGCACGTCGAAAAACGCTTCGGGATTGCGCAAGCCGATCGGCTCCATCCAGGCGCAACCGATCGACACCGGGTGATGGTGGAAACACACCAGATGATGCCGATCCGGCGCTTCGCTCAGCGAACGCGCCAGCAATTGCAGTTGGTCATCCTGCAAATACCCTGGCACCGAGCCCGGCACCGCCGAGTCGAGCAGGGTCACGCGCCAGTTACCGACATCCACCACCGGCTCCAGCAATGCACTTTGTACCGCGGCCATCTGCATGATCTGCGGTTCGTCGTGGTTGCCGGGGATCCAGCGGGCCGGCGCGTCGATCTGCGCCGTCATCTGACGAAATTGCTGGTAGGACTCCAGCGTGCCGTCCTGGGACAGATCACCGCTGGCAACGATCAAGTCGATCTGCGGCTGCTGCTCGAGCACCAGTTCGATGACTTTTTGCAGGCTCTCGCGAGTCTTCATGCCCAGCAGCGCACCGTCCGCCTCGGCGAACAAATGACTGTCGGACAGTTGCACCAGCAACGCCGTATCGGCGGTGGTCAGAGTCGATACGCTCGGCAAGGCGTTCTCCCAAGGCTGGATCGCCGGGTCGGAAAGGTTCGCAATTATGCTGGGGGAAGCCCCCGGGAAGAAACCGCCGAACCGGACGCAGTTCACAACTTGCCGCTGTTATCACAGCTATCGAAGCTATCGAACGGCAGCGTACTCGTGACCGCAGGCCAGACAATGACTCAGCCATTCTCCGAGAAAGAGATTGAGCTGGGCCTTTTCGTCCGGCTGATGCATGGCCGCGTTGGGGTAAGGATAGATGCCGCGAAAGCGTCGTGCATGTTCGGCGCTGATCACTTCGGCCATGCGCGCGTCGTGATAGACCTGCACTTCCAGTTGCGGCACCGGCAGCCAGGGCAGGCTGTGTTCCTGACGCACTTGCAGGGTCGTGGTGTACGGACAGGCCTGCAACACTTCGATGGCCAGCACGCCGAGCATCTGGTCACCCTGGGTCACGGCGATGCGCCGCGCTTCAGGTTCGCGGCGCATGTCCGGCAACAGTCGCATCAGGCGCGCGTAGTTGGCCTCGCAGGCGGCTTGCAGGCCCACGAGGTCGACACGATAGCGATCGCGCAGTTTGTTTACGACCATAGCCCCCTCACTTCGGCGCGATTGAGCGCCAGCCACTGCAAGGCGATGATGCTCGCCGCATTGGCAATCCGTCCGTCGCGTACAGCCTGCAGGGCATCTTCGAAGGCCCAGACCGTGACGCGGATATCTTCTGCCTCTTCCTCCAGCCCGTGCAGGCCGCCAACGCCTTCGGTGCTGCAACGCCCCAAGTACAAATGCACGAACTCGTTGCTGCCCCCCGGCGACGGGAAATATTGCATCATCGGCCACAGGGCCTTGATGTCCAGTCCAGCTTCCTCCTGCGCTTCGCGGCGAGCAACTTCTTCCGGCACTTCTTCCTTGTCGATCAGACCGGCGACCAGCTCCACCAGCCAGGGATTGGTGGTCTTGCCCATGGCGCCGACGCGAAACTGCTCGATCAGCACCACTTCATCGCGCTGCGGATCGTAGGGCAGCAGGCACACCGCGTCGTGTCGCACGAACACTTCACGATTGATCTCGCGGCTCATGCCACCGGCGAACAATTCATGGCGCAAATGCACGCGATCGAGCTTGTAGAAGCCCTTGTAGCATTGCTCGCGTCGCACGATGTCGATGGCGGACGGAATGGCTTTGGCAAAATCGGTCATGAGCATCCTCGTTTACTGCAAATCCTATACGAGGTTCATTTTTGCTACCTGCAACCTCGACTTCGCGCCATCCTAACGCGCCCGTGACGTTTGATGCAGCCCCTTTACCGTCAGCGGGATGGACGGTGGAGGTGAAACCCACTCTAATTAGCTTAGTGGCGAACTGACTGCTTCGTAGAGAGTCGAAGCGGTAACTTTTTGCCTTCCCCTGTTTCAGAAAGGACGCCCATGTCGCTTTTCAAAATTGCCTCCGTGGCCGCCATCGCCCTGACCCTGGGCGCTTGCGCCAGCCTGTTCCAGCCCAACTACCGGACGCCGCTGGAAACCACCCGCGACGCCTCGGAAACGCTGAAACCCGGTTGCTCCAACCCTGACTGCCCACTGGTGAACATCGACACTCTGCACTTCCCGGCAGAGCCTGCACTGGATGGCATCATCGAAAAACGCCTGCTGCAATTCACCCGCACAGCGCCGGATGCACCGGTGGCGCCAACCCTGGCCGCCTATCGCGAGCAGTTCCTGCGCACTGCCGGCCCGCGCAACAGCAGCTATTTGCAGGCGAAAGTACGCGAGCAGCATGACGGTCTGGTGATTGTCGAAGTGTCGAGCTACCTGGATACCGGCGGCGCCCATGGCACACCGGGTCGCGGCTTCATCAACTATTCGCGCCAGCAGCACAAGGTGCTGAGCCTGTCGGACATGTTGGTGCCGGGTCAGGAAGAGGCCTTCTGGAAGGCTGCGCAAGTCGCGCATAACAGCTGGCTGATCAGCACCAAGCTCGATCAGGAACCGGAATATGTGAAGAACTGGCCGTTCGTCAAAACCCCGCACGTGGCGCTGACTTACGGCGGCGTGATCCTCAAGTACGACGTGACCACCATCGCGCCTTATGCGCTGGGCCACGTCGAACTGAAGATCCCTTACCCGCGCCTGAACGGCATCATCAAGCCCGAGCTGTTTCCCGGCCGTAACTGAAAGCCCGACCGAGCACGAGCTGCAGCAGCCCTGCCAGGACCAGCGCCGGCAGGGTTGCGCCGACATCCGGATACAGATTGGCCAGCAGGTGATAGGTGCTGATGCCACCCAGCCAGGCCAACAACGCCGGCCAGCGCAATGCGGCCGAAGCCACCTGGCCACTGCGTTTGCGCAGGATGAAGTGATCCACCAGCACCACGCCGAACAGCGGCGCGAACACCGAGCCGATCAACAGCAGGAAGTTCTGGTATTGCGCCAGTGGCGCGAGCAAGGCGATCAGGGTGCAGATCACGCCGATGGCCAGCGCCAGATGCTCGACTTTCAGACGCAACAGAATCCCGCTGGAA
This sequence comes from Pseudomonas sp. GW822-FHT03F08, assembly GCF_058801265.1. Classification (NCBI taxonomy): domain Bacteria; kingdom Pseudomonadati; phylum Pseudomonadota; class Gammaproteobacteria; order Pseudomonadales; family Pseudomonadaceae; genus Pseudomonas; species Pseudomonas sp. GW822-FHT03F08. The sequence continues at coordinate 224,237 of NZ_JBXANC010000004.1, forward strand.
ACCGCTGCCGAGTGAATGTCGGCAAAGGCGTTTTCCGACTCGTCCAACAGGATCAGCAGCAACGGAATCCCCAGACCGGCACCGGCCAGCGCCAGCAGCAACGCGTTGACTTCACCGCTTGGCGCAAAGGCCAGGGTGTAGGCGACGCCCAGGCTCATCAGCCAGAAGTTGCCGATGAAGAAACCGATCGCCGTACCACCGAACACGTTTTTCGCCTTCTTGCCGAAACGCGAGTAGTCGGCAATCAGCGGCAGCCATGACAGCGGCATCGCGATGGCAATGTCGAAGCCCACGGCGAACGGCATCGAACCATCCCCGGCCTGTGCCCACAAGGCGCCCAGATCGGCCTTGGCGAACAGGTTCCAGGTCAGCCAGATGCACGCGGCCAGAATCAGCCAGATACCCCATTTGCGCAGGATCTTGCGCACGAATGTCAGCGGACCGCTGACGGCGAGCAGCGTCGCCAGTGCACCGAAGCACAAGGTCCACAACATCGGGCTGGCCCACAGCGAACCTTCGCTGAATGCACGGGTGCCGAGCAGGCTGGCGGCGTCGCGCATGACGATGATTTCGAACGAGCCCCAACCGATCAGTTGCAGCAGATTGAGCAGCGCCGGCAGGCTCGCGCCCTGGCGGCCGAGGCTGAGTTTCAGCGCGGCCATCGACGACAGGCCGGTGTCGCTGCCGATCACGCCAACGGCGGCCAGCAACAGGACGCCGACCAGCGTGCCGAGGAAGATCGCCAGCAGCGATCCCGACAGTCCCAGCCCCGGCGCCAGCAGCGCACCGGTCTGCAATACCATCAGGCCGATGCCGAGGGAAAACCACAGGGAAAACAGATCGCGACCGCCGAATACCCGCTTGTCGGCGGGCACCGCGAGGTCGGGGGAATAAGTACCGGGTTGAATGCTCAAGGGTGTTATCTCAGAGGGACATTTGTTGTTTTTTTGATCGTCATCGCGGCGGCGCGAACGCCGCCCGACTCAGGTCAGATCAAACCTTCTTGTACAGCTGACTGCCTTCCTTCTTGAACCGCTCGGCCTGTTCCGCCAGGCCCTGGGCGACGTCCACGTCGACCGCGTCGATCCGCTGGTTGGCCGCGTATTCGCGGACTTCCTGAGTGATCTTCATCGAGCAGAATTTCGGCCCGCACATCGAACAGAAATGCGCGACCTTCGCCGAGTCCTTCGGCAGGGTTTCATCGTGATACGAACGGGCGGTGTCCGGGTCCAGACCAAGGTTGAACTGGTCTTCCCAACGGAATTCGAACCGCGCCTTGCTCAAGGCGTTGTCGCGGATCTGCGCGCCCGGATGCCCCTTGGCCAAGTCCGCGGCGTGAGCGGCGATCTTGTAGGTGATGATCCCGGTCTTCACGTCATCCTTGTTCGGCAGGCCGAGGTGTTCCTTCGGCGTCACGTAGCAGAGCATCGCGCAACCGAACCAGCCGATCATCGCCGCACCGATACCGGAGGTGATGTGGTCGTAGCCCGGCGCAATGTCGGTGGTCAGCGGGCCGAGGGTGTAGAACGGCGCCTCGTCGCAGCACTCCAGCTGCTTGTCCATGTTCTCCTTGATCAGCTGCATCGGCACGTGGCCCGGGCCTTCGATCATGCATTGCACGTCGTGCTTCCAGGCGATCTTGGTCAGCTCGCCGAGGGTCTCCAGTTCGCCGAATTGCGCTTCGTCGTTGGCGTCGGCAATCGAGCCCGGACGCAGGCCGTCGCCCAGCGAGAAGCTGACGTCGTAGGCCTTCATGATTTCGCAGATTTCGTCGAAGTGGGTGTAGAGGAAGTTCTCTTTGTGGTGCGCCAGGCACCACTTGGCCATGATCGAACCGCCACGGGAAACGATGCCGGTCACGCGCTTGGCGGTCAGCGGCACGTAGCGCAACAGTACGCCGGCGTGGATGGTGAAGTAGTCGACGCCCTGCTCCGCCTGCTCGATCAGCGTGTCGCGGAACAGCTCCCAAGTCAGGTCTTCGGCGACGCCGTTAACCTTTTCCAGCGCCTGATAAATCGGCACGGTGCCGATCGGCACCGGCGAGTTGCGGATGATCCACTCGCGGGTTTCGTGAATGTGTTTGCCGGTGGACAAGTCCATGACGGTGTCCGAACCCCAGCGAATGCCCCAGGTCAGTTTCGCCACTTCTTCTTCGATGGACGAACCCAGTGCGCTGTTGCCGATATTGCCGTTGATCTTCACCAGGAAGTTGCGGCCGATGATCATCGGTTCCAGTTCGACGTGGTTGATGTTGGCCGGGATGATCGCGCGGCCACGGGCGATTTCTTCGCGCACGAACTCAGGGGTGATTTCTTTCGGGATGCTCGCGCCGAAGCTGTGGCCAGCGTGCTGCTGCTTCAACAGGCCGGCGGCGCGAGCCTCTTGCAGCTTCATGTTTTCGCGGATGGCGACGTATTCCATCTCGGCGGTGATGATGCCTTGGCGGGCGTAGTGCATCTGGCTGACGTTGGCCCCGGCCTTGGCCCGGCGCGGGTTGTTGACGTGGGCGAAACGCAGTTTGGTCAGTTCGGCGTCGGCAAGGCGTTGCTGGCCGAAGTTCGAGCTCAGGCCCGGCAGGCGTTCGGTGTCGCCACGGTCGTCGATCCACGCCGAACGCACATCGCCCAGGCCTTTGCGCACATCGATCACCACGTTCGGATCGGTGTACGGGCCGGAGGTGTCGTAGACGGTAACGGGCGCGTTGATTTCGCCGCCGAAGTCGGTCGGGGTCACATCGAGGGTGATTTCGCGCATCGGCACGCGGATGTCCGGGCGGGAGCCCTGAACGTAGACTTTTTGCGAACGGGTGAACGGTTGAACCGACTGTTCATCGACCTTGGCCGAGTCACTCAGGTTGATCGCGTTTTTAGATTTTGTAGTCATCACGGGCTCTCCAGACAGCATCCAGGCAGTGGATTGTCGGAGCAGAACCTGAAAGGCACGGACGCACCAGGACTGGTGCTGTGCATCGTCGTCGAGCGTTCGATTGTCGAACAATTTCCCGGACGAAGCACAAGAGGACTCGCCGGGTGACGAGAAATCTTGTTCCCTACGCAGGCGCTAACCTGATCAGGTTCAACGGGATCCGAAATTATTCGATCTCAGCCTCATAGCAAGGCACCCCGACAAGAACCCGGCCAGTCTAGACACAACCGGCAAAGAACGCCAACACCGTGGCAAACACCATGATGAATGGCGCAATTGCGGCGGCCGACAGGATTGTGAGCGCCTCAATGCACAACTACACTCGCCTTGCCCTGCCGCGCCTTGGCGCCAGGCCTTGACGATGCAGTGCCCGCGCCCTACCTTTGGCGCCCGGATTATTTCCATAATATTCATGCTAGGGATCGCCTCATGCTGCGCAAACTCTCACTGGCTGTTGCCGTGTCTTGTGCGTCCAACGCAATGGTCTGGGCAGCAGAAGCGCCCTTGTCGACCAAGACCGATCTGGTCAGCGTCTATCAGGAAGCGGTCGACAACAACGCCGATCTGGCCGCCGCCCGCGCCCAGTACGGTGCCCAGAAAGAAGTCGTGCCTCAGGCCCGCGCGGGCTTGCTGCCGAACCTGTCCGGCGGCGCCGAAACCGCCAACGTGCGTACCTCGATCGACCAGCCTTCGGCCACCGCCAACCGCAGCGCGCATTCCTATCAGGCGACGCTGGCACAGCCGCTGTTCCGCGCCGATCGCTGGTTCCAGTACCAGGCCGCCAAGGACGTCAACGAGCAAGCCGCGCTGCAACTCTCGGCCACCGAGCAGAACCTGATCCTGCAATCGGCCGAAAGCTATTTCAACGTGCTGCGCAGCCAGGACAACCTGGCCTCGACCAAAGCCGAAGAAGCCGCGTTCAAGCGCCAGCTCGACCAGTCCAACGAGCGCTTCGACGTGGGCCTGTCGGACAAGACCGACGTGCTGCAATCGCAAGCCAGTTACGACACCGCCCGCGCCAACCGGATCGTCGCCCAGCGTCAGGTCGATGATGCATTCGAAGCGCTGATCACCCTGACCAACCGCCAGTACAACTCGATCCAGGGCATCGTCCACACCCTGCCGATCCTGCCTCCGGCGCCGAACGACGCCAAGGCCTGGGTCGACACCGCCGCGAAACAGAACCTCAACCTGCTGGCCAGCAACTATGCGGTGAGCTCCGCCGAACAGACCCTGAAGCAGCGCAAGGCTGGCCACCTGCCGACCTTGGACGCCGTGGCCAAGTACGAAAAAGGCGACAACGACGCCCTCGGGTTCGCCAACCCGAATGCCTTCGGTACGCCGTACAGTGGCAACGTCGAGCAGAGCACCGTGGGCCTGCAACTGAACATCCCGATCTACAGCGGCGGACTGACCAGCTCCCAGGTGCGCCAGTCTTACGCGCAACTGGATCAGAGCGAGCAGCAGCGCGAAAGCCTGCGCCGGCAGATCGTGGAAAACACCCGCAACCTGCATCGCGCGGTGAACACCGACGTCGAGCAGGTGCAGGCGCGCCGCCAGTCGATCATCTCCAACCAGAGCGCGGTGGAAGCCACGGAAATCGGTTATCAGGTGGGGACGCGCAACATCGTCGACGTGCTCGACGCCCAGCGCCAGCTCTACACCTCGGTGCGCAACTACAACAACACCCGTTACGACTACATCCTCGACAACCTGCGCCTGAAGCAGGCCGCGGGCACCTTGAACCCGGGCGACTTGCAGGACCTTACACGTTATCTGAAGGCCGACTACAACCCGGACAAGGATTTCCTGCCGCCGGATCTGGCCAAGGCTGCGGAAGCACAGCTCAAGGCCCGGCCTTAAACAAAAAACGCAGCCCTGAGGCTGCGTTTTTTTATGGGCGGTCGATCAACCGTCCCAGGCCATCGAGCAATCGCTGCAACGCGCCTTGATTGCGGCGCATCACGCTCAATCCGGCTTCGGCCATGCGCTGCGCATCGCGCGGCAACTCGAACAGCCGCTGCACTTCGGTCGCCAGACCTTCGGCGTCATCCACTTCGGCCAACGCCCCGGCGCTGCGCAGTTGCGCGGCGATGTCGAGGAAGTTGAAGAGATGCGGGCCGCTGATCACCGGTTTCGCCAGCGCTGCCGGTTCCAGCAGGTTGTGTCCGCCGTTGGGCACCAGGCTGCCACCGACAAACGCGCTGTCGGCCAGGGCGTAGAGAAACAGCAACTCGCCCATGGTGTCGCCGAGCAGCACCGACGTTGTGGCGTCGACGTTTACGCCGGTCGAGCGACGCACCGTGGCGAAACCTTCGCGCTGGCACAGTTCGAACACCGAGTTGAAACGCTCCGGATGGCGCGGCACCAGAATCAGCAACGCATCGGGATGGTTGGCCAGTAAACGGCGATGGGCGTTCAACACCACCTCGTCTTCGCCTTCATGGGTGCTGGCGGCGATCCACACCGGACGCTCCTGCGCCTGCCATTGGCCGCGCAGTTCAGCGGCGCGTTGCAACAGCTGCGGGTCGATGGTCAGGTCGAACTTGATCGAGCCGGTGACTTCGACTGTCTCAGGGCGTGCGCCCAAATCACGGAAACGCTGGGCTTCCGCTTCGGTCTGCACGGCGAACAGGCTCATTTCGGCGAGCATCGGCGCGGTCAGTTTGCTGAACCGGCCATAGCCTTTGGCCGAACGCTCGGACAAGCGTCCGTTGGCCAACGCCACCGGGATCCCGCGTTTGGCGCATTGGTGAATGTGGTTGGGCCAGAGTTCAGTTTCCATGATCACCGCCAGCTTCGGCTGCACACGATCGAGAAAACGCGCCGCCGCGCAGGGCAAATCGTAAGGCAGGTAGCAGTGCTGGATGCGCGGTTCGTCGGCGAACATCGCATGGATGCGCTCCGACCCGGTCGGCGTCATGCAGGTCACGGTGATCGGCAGCTGTGGATAACGTTGCAGCAGCGCGCGGATCATCGGCGCGGCCGCGATGCTTTCGCCCACCGACACTGCGTGGACCCAGATGCCGCCAGGTTGCAGCGTCGGCATCCCATAGGAGAAACGTTCGCCAATCCGTTTGGCATACGCCGGCGCCTTGCGCGAACGCAGCCATAGCCGAATCGCCACCAATGGCAGCCCCAGGTAAAACAGCGCGGTGTAGAGAGTTCTATTCATGGCGGCGGAGTTTATCGACTTTTGCCGCCGATCGCCCGCAGGTGTATGGCAAATCGCTCCGCCAGCCAGCGCGCCGCCGGCCCCAGCGGTTCGTCACGACGCCAGACCAGTTCCACGACCAGAGCCGGCGGCGTCCATTCGCTGTCGAGTTCCACCATCAGCCCTTGATACGCCGAATACTGCACCACGTGGCGCGGCAGCCAGGCCCAGCCGAGGTCGCGCACCAGCCATTCGGCCATCACGTAGAAACTGTCGGCGCGCCACACCTGCGGGCTGGCCGGTTCGCTGCCGGGGTAAACGCTGGTCTGGGTCGACATCAACAGTTGCCGATGCTGCGCCAGTTGCTGGCAATTAACCCGGGATTGCGCCGCCAGCGGGTGATTGACGCCACACACCGTGACCATCTCCACGCTGCCCAGCACCCGGCGCTCCAGTGCCTCGGGAATTTCATCGTGATAGAACAACAGCCCGAGATCGGCCCGGCGCTCCACCAGTTTGCGCGAAACCTCGCCCTGGGCCGCGCTGGTCAGTTGCACCTCCAGACTCGGAAACTGCTCGGCCAGTGCGCCGAAGCTCTCCACCAGTGCCTGATACGGCATCGCCTCATCCTGGGCGACCCGCAATTGCGCCTCCTGACCGCGCAACATGGCCATGGCCCGGCCGTTCAGGCGCTCGCACTGACGCAGGACTTCCCGCGCCTCTTCGAGCAAGGCTTCACCCGCTTCGGTAAGACTCGGCTGGCGACCGCTGCTACGCTCGAACAGACTGACACCGAGGTCGTCCTCCAGCATCGCGATCGCGCTACTGATTGCCGACTGCGCCTTGCGCTGCTGGCGCGCCACGGCGGAGAACGAACGCTGTTCGGCGACCGCGACGAACACGCGTAACTGATCCAGATTCCACTGCATGCTCATCGGCCAACCCATCTCGTAAACAGATAGGTAATGACTTTACCCCATCTGGGGAGTCACTAGAATGCCGCCTCAGAAAGCAACGCTTCACACGAGGATTTGAACATGAACGCTTACGTCTACCTGGCCATCGCCATTTGCGCCGAAGTGATCGCGACCGTTTCGATGAAAGCCGTCAAAGGTTTCAGCACGCCTTTGCCACTGGTGCTGGTCATCGTCGGCTACGGCATCGCGTTCTGGATGCTGACGCTGGTAGTGCGCAGCGTGCCGGTGGGCGTGGCCTACGCGGTGTGGGCCGGCATGGGCATCGTGATGGTCAGCATCGCGGCGCTGTTCATCTACGGGCAGAAGCTGGATATCCCGGCGATGCTCGGGATGGGCTTGATCGTGCTCGGCGTGGTGGTGATCCAGCTGTTCTCGAAAACCGCCGGCCACTGATAAGCCGATCCAGATCCCTGTGGGAGCCAGTGTGCTCCCACAGTGGCGGGTGCCTTCCCTCTGTTGATCAGCAACAAATCCCCTTTTCCCCGAGTCTGTATACTGCGCCCTCGTCTTGAACACTGAGGTCGTTGCATGCCATCTCCAATTTCCACCGACGTGCTGATTGTCGGCGCGGGTGTCGCCGGTCTCTGGCTGAACGCGCGCCTGCGCCGCCAGGGTTTTTCGACCGTGCTGGTGGAAAGCGCCAGCCTCGGCGGCGGGCAGAGCGTGAAGTCCCAGGGCATCATCCACGGCGGCGCCAAGTACGCGCTGCACGGTGCGCTGACCGGCGCCTCGGAAGCCATCGCCGACATGCCGCGCCGCTGGCGTGAAGCCCTGGCCGGCGACGGCGAACTGGACCTGAGCGGCGTGCGCCTGCTGTCCGAAGCCCATTACCTGTGGTCGCCGGGCACCCTGGCCGGCAACCTCACCAGTTTCTTCGCCAGTAAAGCGGTGCGTGGCCGGGTCGATCAGGTCAAGGGCGACCAATTACCGCCGGCCCTGCAGGACAAGCGCTTCAAGGGCAAGGTTTACCGCCTCGCCGAGCTGGTGGTCGATGTGCCGAGCGTGATCCAGCGCCTGGCCGACCTGGCGGGCGACGGTCTGCTCGCCGGCCAGAACATCGAACCGTTGCTGGAAAGCGGCGTGTTGGTTGGCTTGAAAGTTGATGGCCGAGAGATTCGTGCCCAGCGCATTGTCATCAGTGCCGGTGCCGGCACCGCAGCGCTGCTGGAAACCCTCGGCCTGACTCATCCGGCCATGCAACGCCGGCCGTTGCACATGATCATCGCCAAGGGCCCCGGCCTGAAGCCGCTGTACGCTCACTGCCTCGGAGGCGGCACCAAGCCGCGCATCACCGTCACGACCCATCCGGCAGCGAATGGTCAGTGGGTCTGGTACATGGGTGGCGACATTGCCGAAAGTGAAGGCGTTGCCCGCGAGCCGGCCGAGCAGATCGCCACTGCGCAAAAGGAAATTGCACAGTTGTTGCCGTGGATCGATCTCAGCACCACGCAGTGGGCGACCCTGCGCGTCGACCGCGCCGAACCGCTGCAAACCGGCTTGACCCGCCCGGACAACGCCTTCCTTGCGGAAGAAGGTCGTCTGCTGGTGGGCTGGCCAACCAAACTCGCACTCGCGCCGGACTTCGCCGACCGGGTGATCGCGTCCCTCGAGCGCGACGGCATCCAGCCGAGCCACGCTGCTCCGCTGCCCGAGCTGCCGAAACCACCGATGGGCGTTCCGGCCTGGGAGCAACTGCTGCCATGAGCCTGCCGACCCTGCACGATTTGCACCGCCCGTTGGGCAGCACCGGCCTGAAGGTTTCGCCACTGGGCCTGGGCACCGTCAAACTCGGTCGCGACCAAGGGGTGAAATACCCCAACGGCTTTCAGATCCCCGACGACGACGCTGCGCGGATGCTGCTCAAGCAGGCGCGGGAGCTGGGCATCAACCTGATCGACACCGCACCGGCCTATGGCCGCAGCGAAGAGCGCCTCGGCCCGCTGTTGCGCGGCGAGCGCGAGGATTGGGTGATCGTCAGCAAGGTCGGCGAAGAATTTGTCGATGGCCAGTCGACCCACGACTTCAGCGCCGCTCACACGCGAATGTCGGTGGAGCGCAGCCTGCAACGTCTGGAAACCGATTTTATCGACCTGGTGCTGGTGCACTCCGATGGCAACGATCTTGCGATTCTCAATGACAGCGAAGTCTACGCGACCCTCGCGGCACTGAAGGCCGAGGGCAAGATTCGCGGCTTCGGCTTTTCCGGCAAAACCGTCGACGGCGGCCTGAAAGCACTGGAGCAAGGCGATTGCGCGATGGTCACCTACAATCTGAACGAGCAAAACGAGAAGGCAGTCATTGACTATGCTGCTGCCCACGGCAAAGCCATTCTGGTGAAGAAGGCGCTGGCCAGCGGTCACGTGTGCCTGAGTCCCGGCGTGGACCCGGTGCGCGCCAGCTTCGAGTTGCTGTTCGCCCAGCCCGGTGTGGCCAGCGCCATTGTCGGGACGATCAATCCGCTGCACCTCGCCCATAACGTTGCGACCGTTGCTCAGGTCCTTCGTGGTCAATGACGCCGCCCCGCGGCCTTAAGCAGGAGCCGACATGCCGCGTACGCTCATCAGAAAGAACCCGAGCAACTTCAAGACGCTGCCGCTGTTCGTCGAAGCGACGCCCGAAGGCCTGACCTACCAGAGCGTCGGCATGCCGCTGAATTTCGCCCAGACCCTGCAACGACGCAAACCGGTCAGCGTGGCGGATGCCGAACGCTTTGCGCTGGAGCTGGCCAACCTCGGCGTCTCGGTGCGCCTGACCCTGCACTGGCAGAATCGTGATTACTGGGTGCTGGTGCGCCAGCGGCGGCAGGATCGCGGCGATGTCGTGCTCAAGCTGATTTCCGGCTACGTGCCGGCGCATGAACTGAACATTCCGCTGCACACGGCGATCCAGGAGATCGCCGAGGAATGCCTGCTGGAAACCCCGGAAGGCTGGCTCGGCGGGCGTTTCAACGACACCTGGCTGCCAGCGCCGTACGCATCGGCGCTGCATTACCGCGAGGCCCTGCCCTTTCGCCTGACGCCGCTGTCCGGTTCGGCCCGACCGGTGCGCTGCGCCAACCTGCAATTGCTCGAACGGCCACAGGCCTACGTGCACTTGCCGACCGCGTCCCTGCAATTGATCTACGACCTGCGGCTGGACGTGCCCAAGGAAGCCAAGAGCCTGAGCCTGTTCCATGTCGATGAACGGCTGGAAGGCGATCAACTGGTCGCCCGGCTCGACCGCAAACGCCCCGATCTGTACTTGATGCCGTTGCAGGACGGCGAACCGCTCCCTGAGTTGTATACGCTGAAGAAAGGTCAGCTGTACCCGGCGGGAACCCGCGGTCTGTATCTGGCGGAAAGCTTCGCCCGACAGGACGGCTGGCTGGTGCGCGAGGAGCGGATTCGCTGGAAGGACTGGCTGCGGCAGCAAGGTTTGACGCCGCCGCCCAAGGACACGGGGCTGGCGCGATTGCGCGGCAAGGCGAAACAACTGCTGAAGAAGATCGTGCCGCGCAAGAAAGTGAACTCCTGAACGGCAAAAGACCGCGCCTGCGAGTGACTCCAGAGAGTCGTCGCAGGCGCGGTCTTTATGCTTGCATCACTCGGACTTGCGGATTTTTTCCACAATCGCCGTGGTCGAGCTGTTTTCCACCAGCCCCAGCACTTTAACGGTGCCACCGTAGGCCTTGACGATGTCGGCGCCGACAACCTGGTCGATGCCATAGTCGCCGCCCTTCACCAACACGTCCGGCTTGACCTCGCGCAGCAGGTTTTCCGGGGTGCCTTCGGCGAAGCTGATCACCCAGTCCACCGCACCGAGACCGGCGAGAACCGCCATGCGCCGATCGACGCTGTTGATCGGCCGGCCCGGGCCTTTCAGGCGGCTGACCGAAGCGTCATCGTTGATCGCGACGATCAGACGATCGCCCTGGGCCCGCGCCTGCTCGAGGTAGGTCACGTGGCCGGCATGGAGGATGTCGAAACAGCCGTTGGTGAACACGATCCGCTCGTTGTGCGCCCGGGCATCGGCAACCGCCAGCAGCAGTTGTTCCAGACCCAGCACACCCCGCTCGGAGCCTTCCTCGCGCTGAATCGCGCGGCGCAGTTCCGGAGCGCTGATCGCCGCCGTACCCAGCTTGCCGACCACGATGCCGGCCGCCAGGTTGGCCAGCGCCACCGCGTGCGGCAGTTCTTCGCCAGCGGCAATCGCGGCCGCCAGGGTGGAAATCACCGTGTCGCCGGCACCGGTCACGTCGAACACTTCACGGGCCCGGGCCGGCAGGTGCAGCGCCGGATGATCCGGACGCAGCAGGGTCATGCCGTGCTCGCCGCGGGTCACCAGCAGTGCGCCGAGCTCGAGGTCGTGCATCAGCGTTGCGCCCTTGCTCACCAGTTCGTGCTCATCGGCGCAACCGCCGACGATAGCTTCGAACTCGCTGAGATTCGGGGTGATCAGGCTCGCGCCACGGTAGATCGAGAAATCCTTGCCCTTCGGGTCGGCCAGCACCGGAATGCCTTTGGCACGGGCGGCCTGGATCAACGCCTGATGGTTTTTCAGGGCGCCTTTGCCGTAGTCGGACAACACCAGCACCTTGATGCCTTCCAGCAGGTCGTCGACCTGGGAAGCAAGGGCCAGGGCGTCAGTGGCGAACGGTTCTTCGAAGTCGATACGCAGCAGTTGCTGGTGCCGGCTCATGACCCGCAGCTTGACGATGGTCGGCTGGTGCGCAATGCGCTGGAACAAGGCGCGCACGCCCGCACCCTTGAGGCTGTTGCTCAGGCTGTCGGCGGCTTCGTCATCGCCGGTCACACCGACCAGCGAGGCCGGCGCACCCAGCGCGGCAATGTTCAAGGCAACGTTGGCGGCACCGCCCGGGCGGTCTTCGATTTGCTCGACCTTTACAACCGGAACCGGCGCCTCAGGGGAAATCCGTGAGGTACCACCATGCCAGTAACGGTCGAGCATGACATCGCCGACCACCAAGACAGGGGCTTGATCGAATCGCGGCATGGACAACTTCATGGAGCAACCCACATACAAAATGAACAGGGGCGCGATATTAACACAGGGTTGGCGAAGGCTTGTGCGGTGGCTGCAACAGGATGAAACGACAGGCTTTTTTGCTCATTTTTTGCACAGAAACGCGGCCAGTCGATGGCAGGCATCGGCCAGTTCCACCTCATCGGTATCGATCCGGCACTCGGCCGCCAGCGGCGCCTCGTACGGGCTGTCGATCCCGGTGAAGTCCTTGATCCGCCCTTCCCGCGCCGCCCGGTACAACCCCTTCGGGTCGCGTCGGGCGCAGACCTCCAGCGAGGTGCTGACATGCACTTCAATGAAATCGCCTTCGGCAAACAGCCGGCGCGCCGTATCCCGCTCGGCACGAAACGGTGAAATGGCGGCCACGATCACGATCAACCCGGCGTCCACCATCAACCGTGCCACTTCGGCGGTGCGCCGGATGTTCTCGCGCCGACAGGCCTCGGTCATCCCCAGATCGCGACAAAGACCGCCGCGCAGGTTGTCGCCATCGAGCAGGAACGTATGCAGACCGAACTGATGCAGATGCAGCTCCAGTGCATTGGCCAGCGTCGATTTGCCGGCCCCGGACAACCCGGTCAGCCACAGGCAGCGCGGTTGCTGCGACTTCTGCTCGGCGCGAGCCTGGGCGGGCAGTGCCAGGGCATAGGGGCGGATGGCCGGTGGCAACAGGGAAACGGACAGTGCTTCATTCATAGCCGAGCATCTCGTAGTCACGTTCATAGACCCGCCGAACCAGGCGTCGGGTGCGCTGCGTGCAGAAATCACGCGCCGGCAGCGGACGCCGCTGCCGGGAAACGTTGACGTGCTGCAATTGACTCGTCAGCCCCAGGTGCTCACACACCAGGCGGAAGTCCCGCTCCAGATGCTCCTGATAGCCAACGAAATCCAGCGCCAGGCGGCCCAGCGAATCGGTGAGAAAGTCGGTTTGCGCGGCAAAGTGCAATTGTCGCGCAATGGTGTCGGCATGTAGCCAGCGTGCAACAAAATCGTCGAAGTCGCGGTAATGCCTGACCATTTGCTGCGCTGCGTGATCACGCTCGCTCAGTTCGTTGCCCCGCAGGAACGCGTAGGCCGAATAGGCACGCTCCAGCGGATCACGCACGAAAGCGAACTTGTATGCAGCCGCAAACTGCGCGGGAAACTGTTCTTCATACCAGTACAACGGCAGATGGCCGGGCCGCCAGCCGTCGAACATCGCCGCGCACACGCTGCTGCCGGCGCATTTGGGCACATGAATGAACAGACAGGAATGCTGCTCGAAGGCTTTGGGAAAGCGCAGGTTGGCCGACATCGACTTGTTCACCACTTGCCGGTCGACCACCGACAGGCGCCCAAGCAGGAAGGTTCGCTGCGACTTGGGCAACAATTTCCACAGATAGCGTTGCAGCATGAGAGTACCCGCGCGACGGGGATAGCCCCTTCGTTGGAAGTCAGAGTTCAGTCAGGAACCTTAACAAGCGCGATGCCGGGTTTTATGCAGGTTTGGTCAAGAAGGGTAAAGATTCGGATACAAATGGCCGGGCGCATTGCGCGCCCGACCTTCACAAGGCTGGATCAGGCGATGTCTTCGGCCGGCGCATCGAGGCCCATGGCGTTCAGACGCGCGTAGTAGCCGTTCTGCGCCAGCAGGTCGCCGTGAGTCCCGCGCTCGACGATCCGGCCCTGATCCATGACCAGAATCAGATCGGCCTTCTCGATAGTCGACAGACGGTGAGCGATCACCAGCGTGGTGCGGCCTTTCATCACCTGGTCCAGAGCCGCCTGAATGTGCCGCTCGGATTCGGTGTCGAGAGCCGAGGTGGCCTCGTCGAGGATCAGCAGCGGCGCGTTCTTGAGCAAGGCACGGGCAATCGCCAGGCGCTGGCGCTGACCGCCGGAAAGCAGCACGCCGTTCTCGCCGACCTGGGTGTCCAGGCCTTCCGGCAGTTGCGCGATGAAATCCATCGCGTACGCATCACGCGCCGCTTTCTCGATGTCTTCACGCGGTGCCCCGGCCAGGTCGCCGTAGGCAATGTTGTTGGCCACGGTGTCGCTGAACAGCGTGACGTGCTGGGTCACCTGGGCAATGTGGCGGCGCAGGTTGAGCAACTTGTACTGCTCGACTTCCACGCCATCGATCAGGATTTCACCCTTGTCGTGGTGATAGAAGCGCGGGATCAGGTTAGCCAGCGTCGACTTGCCGCTGCCGGAACGCCCCACCAGCGCCACCATCTGCCCCGGCTCGACCGAGAAGCTGATGTTGTCGAGTACCTGACGTTCGGTCCCCGGGTAGGTGAAACTCAAGTTACGCACATCGAGACGACCGCTGACCGCATCGCGCTCGATCGTGCCGGTATCGACTTCCGGCTCGACGTCCAGTTGCTCGAAAATGCTTTCTGCACCGGCAACGCCCTTCTGGATGGTCGAGCTGACTTCGGACAACTGGCGAATCGGCTTTGGCAGCAGGCCGGCCAGGGTGATGTAGGCCACCATGTCACCCGCCGAAGCGTCACCGCGCAGGAACAGCACCAGGAACATCAACACCGCCATGGCGCTGTAAATCACCAGCTGCAGCATCGGCGTGTAGATCGCGCCGGTGCGGGTCATGCGCAGTTGTTTGTCGGTATTGCTCTGACTGGCGTTGAGGAAGCGTTTTTCTTCGTAGGTTTCGCCGCCGAAGCTGCGCACCACGCGATAACCCTGGATGGTTTCCGAGGCCACGTGTGTCACGTCGCCCATGGCCGCCTGGATCTTCTTGCTCTGCTTGCGGAATTTCTTGCTCGCGGTACGCACCATCACGGCGATCAGCGGCAGGATCGCGACCATCACCAGCGTCAGCTTCCAGTTCATGAACAGCAGGGAGGCGAACAGGAAGATCACCGTCATGCCTTCACGGATTACGACCTTGATCGCATCTGTTGCCGCCCCCGTGACCATGGTCACGTTGAAGGTGATACGCGAAATCAGATGGCCGGAGTTATGCTTGTCGAAATACCGGTTCGGCAGCACCAGCAGGTTGTTGAACAGCTGCACCCGCAGATCGTGCACCAGGCCCAGGGAGACCTTGGCCAGGAAGTAGTTGCCCAGATAGGATCCCAGGCCCTGCCACGCAGCGATCAGGATGATCAGCAGCGGTACGGCCTGCAACAGTTGCAGGTCGCGCAGGTACGGCACGGTGGGAAACAGCACTGCCTCGGGATTGGACAGACCGTCGACGAAATACTTGAGAATGTAACCGAGCATCGGCTGGGTCGATGCGAAAATCAGAAAACCGACGATGCTGATCAGGAACAGACTGATATACGGCCGGACGTAGCCGAGCAGGCGGAAGTAGATTTTCAAGCTCGAAGGGCTTGCGGCGAGACTGGAGTCGGTCATATCACGCGAGAGTCGATAAAAAGGACGCTGACTTTAGCACAGCTTCTTCAGGGTTCTGGCAATCGGGCAAAGGCTGTTATTGTTAGGCATCTTTTTCAGCATCAAATAGCCATCAATGAAATGGCCGATCAACTTCAGGATTGAATCTCACAGCATGCAACTTCGCGGCTTCAGCAGTACGTCCAATCGAATCTTCGATTTCATCAGCCTGTGGATACTTCCCGTCGGCTACTTCCTGCTCTTGTGCGCGCTGTTCTTCCTGCCGGGTCGCAGCCTGCATCACAAACTGTTTTATGGTCTATTCAGCATTCCTGCACTGATCGCCCTGTGCCTGCGCCCGCGGGAGTTGAAAGAGCTGCTGGGCGAACCGGTGATTCTTGCGGTGCTTGCGTTCATCGCCTGGGCGTTGCTCAGTCTGTGCTGGGGTCCGCCCGATGGCGAATCGTTCGGCGGCATGCTCAAACCCCCGCTGCATACCTTGCTGCTGTTCGTCGGTTGCTACCTGGTGGTGCGCTACCGCAGTGACATTATTTCGCCGATGCTGTTCGTCGCGGCCGTGGTTGCCTTGATCGCCACGATCTGTTTCCTGATCCCCTTTATCCATCATTACCAGCCAGGTGCGCGTCTGGTCGGCGGCGGGGCGTTCGACAACCCGCTGCTCAGCTCCCATCTGTTCGGTTTTTTCTGCGCCTACTGGCTCAGCGTCAGCATGTCCTGCAAACACGGCCGCCTGCTCTGGCTCAGCCTGCCGGCGATGCTGATCATGTTCGCGGCGGTGATCTCGACCGGTTCAAGAACGCCGCTGGTCGCCTTGACCATGGCGGCCTTGTGGCTGGCCTTCATCTGCTGGAACCGGCGTTCGCTGGTGATGCTGGGGTCGCTGGCGGCCGTCGGCATCGCCGTGGTCGCCCTGTTCTCGAAGATGATCACCGAGCGCGGCGACTCCTACCGTTTCGAAATCTGGCAGATTGCCCTGCAAAAAATTGCCGATCACCCCTGGATCGGTCATGGCTACAACGCCGATCTGGCGATTGACCCGGGCGTTGGCTACAGCTTTCAGGAACCGCACAGCTTTGTCCTCGGCGTGCTTTATTACGTCGGCATCCTGGGCCTGCTGCCGTGGCTGTTCTTCCAGGGCTGGAGCTTGCTGAGCAGTTGGCGTCAACGCGTACAACCCTTGCTGATCATCGCTTCCACCTGGCTGGTGTTCGGCATCGGCGCCGGGCTGACAGAAGGTGGCGGCATCATTTCGCGCCCCAAGGAACATTGGTTCCTGCTGTGGATTCCGCTGGCGCTGATTGCTGCGATCAGCATCAATCAGCGGGCCCGACGCCTGCTGGCAATACCGGTGCAGAAACTGTCGGTCTCCGGCCTGCAACAACGCTGCGCCGATGCTCAGGTGATCGAAGAGGACGGCCTGGGTCCAAAGGTCTTGCGCCTGACCGATGGCAGCTTCCTCAAGCTGTTCCGCCGCCGCCGCTGGTACACCTCCGGCAACTTCAACCCGTACTCCGAACGCTTCGCCATCAATAGCGAACAGTTGCGCCGGATGGGCATCCCGACCCCGCAGGTGCTGAATCTGTATCGCCTGGACGATGGCAGCAGCGCGGTGCACTACGCTCCGTTGCCGGGTCACACCTTGCGTCAGGTGCTGCAGGGCATCCCCGCACCAGCGGTGCGACAGGCGCTGGTCGAGCGTTTCGGCAAGTTCATGGCCCGGCTTCATGAGCAGGGTGTCTATTTCCGCTCACTGCATCTGGGTAACGTGCTGGTGCTGGAGGACGGTGAGTTCGGGCTGATCGATCTGGCCGACCTGCGCATCTATCCATCACCCTTGAGCCTTTCATTGCGCCAGCGCAATTTGCGCCACATGCAACGCTACACGGAAGACAAGCGCTGGCTGTTCGAGGATCACTTCGATGCCCTGCTCCAGGGGTATTCGGTGACGGCCTCCAAGGCTGCCGTCGACAATCTGCACCGGCAAGTGCAACAGGGAGGTCGCCCGGCTCGGGCCCACTGATCATGACGGATACAAACCCAGTCTTTGCCGCGATAGCGTATCTGCTCGCTATCGCGACGTCGGTAATGTTCCTGCGTCTGATACCCAAAGCCGCCCAGCACCTGCGTCATAGCGGCGAAAGCCGCTATAACAGCATTGACGGCTTGCGCGGCTATCTGGCTTTTGGCGTGTTCATTCATCACGCAATCATTACCTGGTTCTACCTGCGCACTGGCGTCATCGACTTTCCGCCCAGCAATCTCTACTCCCAATTGGGCCAGGCCAGTGTCGCGCTGTTTTTCATGATCACCGGTTTCCTGTTCTGGAGCCGCCTGCTCAAACAGGGTCGCGACCATGACTGGCAGGCATTTGCGGTTTCACGCGTGTTTCGGCTTTATCCGCTTTACCTGCCGCTGATGCTGATCGTGTTTGTCACCGTCTTCCACCTGCAAGGCTGGGAGCTGAAAGACTCCGGCACGCAGCTGGCCGGGCAAATACTGGCCTGGCTGACGTTCGACCGACCCGACATCAATCAGTACCCCCATAGCGGCATGTTGATTTCCAACGTGACCTGGACGCTGGCCTATGAGGTGTTTTTCTACCTGGCGCTACCACTTCTGGGGCTGATATTCATCTACCGCAAGCACTGGCTGCAGGTGGTCCTGTGCCTGATCGGGATCTATGCCCTTTATCAGGTGGTCGGCTGGGAGCATTCGCTGAAAAAGCACTTTCTGGCGAGTTTCCTGGGGGGGATCGCCGCGGCTTACTGGGTGAGACGTCCCCATCTGGTGGCATGGAGCCAGACACGGTTCGCCACCTTCATTGCCCTGCTGGCCCTTGTTCTCGTGATGACGCAATACAAACGCGCCTTCAGCCTGATGCCGCTGCTGTTGCTGGGCGTGTTTTTCGTCATCGTGGCATCGGGCAACGCGCTATTTGGCGCCTTGCGCCTGCGTAGCGTCCGCTGGCTGGGAGAGATCAGCTACAGCACCTATCTGCTGCACGGCTATGTGCTCTGGATGATGGTGCAGCAACTGCCACACCTGGTTCCCTTCAATCCACAGAACCCGAGCCTCTATCTGCTGTTGATGGCCGTGTGCAGTTGTCTGCTGATCGTGATCGCCAGCCTGACATTTCTGTACGTCGAAAAACCGGGCATCGAAGCAGGCAGGAAGTTTCTGCAATGGTTACGTCAGAAGCAGGCGCCGAAAAAACTGGCCGACAAAGCCGTTCAGGACCACTGAGCGGCTACACCGGCTGACGTTGACGGGCATAACTCAGGAAAGCCTCGATGTCATCGCTGCAGAGCTTGTCGACCAGCCCGCGCAGCTCGGCTTCCGGCCAATCCCACCAGGCACTCTGCAACAACTGCTGACGCTGCTCCTCGGGAAACCGCCAGCGCAGGAACTTCGCCGGATTGCCGCCCATGACCGCATAGGGTTCAACATCCCGCGTGACCAGTGCACCGGCAGCGATGATCGCGCCACTGCCGATGGTGACACCCGACAGGATTGTGCAGTTGGAGCACAGCCAGACATCGTTGCCGATTATCACGTCCCCGTGAGTACCGCTGTAATCGCAGATGCCAGCGGCCTCCGGCAGCATCGCCGGAAAGGGAAACGTGGTCACCCAGTCCGCCCGGTGATGCCCGCCAAGAAAGATCTGCACACCTACGGCAATCGAACAGTAGGCACCGATCTTCAGCGTCGAGCCTTCCTTCCAGTCATGAACGATCGGCAGACCATAACTGCCCCGGCCAAAGCTGTAGTCAGGGTAAGCCCGGGCGAACCGCGCCGCGCCGCGTTCGATCTTCGGCAGCTTGCGAATCGCCCGTTTGGCGCGCTGCTCACGCCAGCGCTGAAGCCAGCCCATGGCTCAGTCCTTTTCCAGCGGTGAAAACAGCAACCGGCCCAGACCGCGCCAGGTTTTCTTGTTCCAGGCCTTGAGCGGAATCTGTGCCAGCAGCTCCCGCGCCAGTTTGCGGTCACGGTTGGCGGTTTTCAGGAACATCGAATTGAGCGACTTGTAGCGCACCTCGTCGTACAGCGGGTGATCGCTGAACAGCGCGTAAGTGCGCAGGATGTTTTCGATCATGAAACGATGGTTCTTGTACGAGTTCGTGGCGTGTTTGCGATAGCGCGCCATCACCACGTTCAGGCCGTCGATGAAATACCCGGCGCGGGTGACTTTCAGCTCGATGTACAGATCCTCGAGACGAATCGTCGGATCGAACCCACCCACCTTGTCCAGCGCCTCGCGGCGGATCATCAGGGTCGGGGCCGGCGGATACGGCTTGCGCTCCAGGAACATGTCATCGAAATCCAGGCGACGGAACGGCACGTCCCGGCGCTGGCGCTTTTCCGGGTAGAGGTTGCCGTCGGCGTCCATCAACTCGATGTTGCCGGCGCAGATACCCACTTCCGGCTTGCCGTCCATGTACGCGACCTGGGTGGCGATACGGTCCGGGTACATGATGTCGTCGGAGCCGAACGGTACGATCAGGCTGCCCCTGGCCCGCGCAATCGCGCCGTTCAGCGTATTGGTCAGGCCCTGGTTCTGCTGCACACGGAAGTCGAATCCGTGCTTTTCCTGCAAGGCTTTGATGCGCTCCACGCTGTCATCCTTCGAGCCGTCGTCGACCACCAGCAGCTCAATGTTCTTGTAGCTCTGGTTGATGACGCTGAGGATGCTTTCCTCGATGTACGGTCCGTGGTTGTAGGACGCGATGATCACGGTGACGATGGGTTGTGCATCGCTCAGGGCGGTGACCTCACTCATGGCTGTTCCTTGCGGGCCTGCGCCAGGCCGGAGTCGATCAGGGTCAGGTATTCCTGACGGAAGACCTCGATGTCGTGTTGTTCCTGCAAATAGCGATAGGCCTGCTCGCCCTTGGCCTTGAGCTCGTCATCCGACAGCCCGAGGTAAGTATCCAGCGCCGTCACCAGGCTCGTCACGTCCTTGGGGGTGATCGACAGGCCACCGGCACCTTCGATCAGCGGCAACATGGCCGGCACGTTCGACGCGATCACCGGCAGATGCCCGCTCATGCCTTCCAGCAAGGCCAGGCCCAGGCCTTCGGCCAGCGACGGCATGGTCCAGATATCGAACGCACGTACGTATTGCAGGGCGTTTTCCTTGAAGCCCAGCAGGTGCGCGCGACCGCTCAGGCCCAACTGTTCGATCTCGGCCGCCAGCGGCGCTTGCAGGCGCCCGGCACCGATGATTGCCAGTTGGGTGTTCGGGTATTTGTCTTTCAGTTGGGCGAAAGCCTGCAACAGGTAAGTGTGGCCCTTGACCGACACCAGCCGGCCCAGCGCACCGATCAGCCGCACCTTCGGGTCGATACCGAGCAGCTCACGGGCCCGCTCGCGGCTGTGCTGCAAACCTTCGGCCTGCTCGATGTCGATGGCGTTGGTGATCGCGTACGTATTCTGATCGGTGAAACCGCAATCGCAGTCCAGCAGGTACTGCTTGACCGCCGGCGACACACCGACAAAGCGCCAGTGGCGATCGATCAGACGCTGGGTCTGACGACGGCGATAGAAGCGGTCGTACTCGCCAAAACCGTGGGAAATGCCGATGCACAACGGCACTTTCAACCAGCGGTTGAGCGTCAGCATCATGTTCACCGGTTTGAACCGGTTGCAGATCACCACATCAAACTTTTCCCGACGGCAGAACTTGTACAGCTGCCACATCGCCCGCAGGCGCATGCCTTTGAGGGACTTGTCGGAAAACTCGAAATACACCGAACGGTCGGCCCGGCTGACGGCTTCACCCGGCCCGGGCTTGCCGCGCAGGAATGCTGCCGTCACCTCATAACGATCCGTCGGCAAAGCCTTGACGATCTGTTCGGCGAGGTCGGCGAAATCATGGGATTTGACGTTGTAGTCGGGCTGCAGCTGCAGAACCTTTGCGCGTTGACTCATGACTCTCCCCGTTGCGAACCCGTCGCGCCTGTTTCGCTCTGCTTCAGCACCCAGAACAACTCCTGGCGCCTGACCGCTTTGCGGAAAAATTCGTTCTCGCCGTATACCGACGGAGTTCGGCCGGCCAGCATTCGCTGAAACAGCCGGCGCAGTCGCCGCTTGAACGGCGCCGGCGGCTGCAGGTCATGCATCATGCCCAGCGCCATGGCCTTGTCACGTTGCAGCTCGATCGGCAGCGGCAGGCACACCGGTTGCATCGCCACGTTTGCATCGAACGTCGGCGGCAAGGCGATGCCCTGCCCGCTGTCGCCCATCGGCCAGCGATCGTTGTCGTGCAGGTGGTTGGCGTAACCGAGCAGGGTCGGTTGGTAATCGAGACCGCGCAAGGCTTCCAGTACGGCCTCCTGGGCGCAGATATGGTCGGGATGCGGATCCAGCGTCGGATGTGGCAACACGATCACATCCGGACGCGCACGAGACAGGACGTCACGCAGGTCGGCCAGCAGATTGCTCCAGGTCGGCGCGCCGTCGGCATCGCCGGGCAAGGCAAACGGATTCAACTGACGAAAAATTCGCGTGTCGCTCAGATCAGCTTCCCGCGAGCCAATCGGTTGATTCGGCGCAGCCTGCATCGCCGCCAGTTGCAGGCAGAAGTAACCGAGCTGCACGCAATGTTCCTGCGGCACACCGGCCCAACGCGGCACGGCGAGGCTGTCCCAGGCCCGCAAGCGGCCCTTGAGCCGCGATGCCTCGACCTTGTTCAGGCCCATCTGCTGATAGTGTTCGGCTTCGATCTCGCC
This sequence comes from Pseudomonas sp. GW822-FHT03F08, assembly GCF_058801265.1. Classification (NCBI taxonomy): domain Bacteria; kingdom Pseudomonadati; phylum Pseudomonadota; class Gammaproteobacteria; order Pseudomonadales; family Pseudomonadaceae; genus Pseudomonas; species Pseudomonas sp. GW822-FHT03F08. The sequence continues at coordinate 246,403 of NZ_JBXANC010000004.1, forward strand.
AGCGGTCAGGGTAACGATCCAGGCCTCATCGGCCTGACTGTACAAACCGTAAGCGGCCAACTCGGCATCGTCGGCGTGCGGCGCGATCACCATCACCCGCTGACGGCGGTAATCCGGTTGTTCCAGCGCCCACAACACCGGTTCGCCGGTCACCCGGCAGAAACGTCCGCGCAGGCGCAACAGGCCTTGCGACAAGGTCTGCGCCTGACCGCTGAGGTTCAGATAACGCAGGCCGTTGACGCCACGTTCGAAAGTCTGAGCATCCGGATTCGTTCCGCCCGCAAGCTCCACGCGTGGATCGAAGAAACGTCCCAGCCAGGTGCTTTTCACCCGCACGGCGAGGATCAGCGTGGCGTCGTCCACCAGCATCACGCCCTCGTCGAGGCGCAACTGCTCACCGCTCAAATGCACTTTCGGCTGCGGTGTGAACGGCGGAAAGCTGTATTGGTAGTCGTCTTTCGGCGAGTAGAACAAGTGATCGGCGAACCACGCTTCGTGAGCGATCCAGCCAACCACCGCCAGCACCAGCGGCAACCACCAGGCCACCAGCACACCGAGGGCGATCAACACGATCAGCGCGATCAACAGGCCGATGCGTTTATTGCGCCGGTGACGCTTGAGCAGTTGCTGTTTGCGGCTCATGGGCTGACTCATACGGTGAAGACCGGCACAGGATTGCACCAGCGATCCTTGTATTCACGGTCGGCACGACCGAAGGAAAAGCGTAGCGGCTTGTTCAGCGCCCGGGCGTGCTCCCACGCCGATTGCGTATTGAGGAAGCTCAAGACACTGCCGGGGCTGAATTCACGGGTTTCGGGGTCGACGCCGCCGTTGATGTACTCGACGCTGATCCACTCCGGCGCTTCGACGCGATATACCAGTTGAATGGCGATCGGCGCATCGTTGAGGAAGATCACCGAACCGATCAACAGCTCGCGCAACAACTCGATGACCTCGGCCATGCGTGCCGCGCCAGTGGCCGGGAATCCCCAGCGACGCTGGAACAGGTCGCAATAAATGGCTGCCAGTTCCGCACTCGTGAACTCGCTGACCGGCCGTACGACACCGCCCGCCTCTTCAAGCAGGCGCAACTCACGACGCTGGTTGTAGCGAAACTTCTTCGACAGTTCTTCCGGGGTGCGGGCCATGGCCAGTTGTTCGGTCTGCAACTTGAGACCGCTGAAGCGGTTTTCGTTGAGCGCCGACAGGTATCGCCCGCGATGGCGCAGCGGGGCCTGGGCATCGACGGCGGCCGGCAGGATCAGTTCGGCGTTGCCGAGGTCGAACAGGCCTTTCTTGCCGTTGCGCTTGAGCACGTCCTTGGACAAGGCCAGATCGCGGCCCCAGGTCGGGATCGCCGCTTTGACTTCGCCCTGCTGCTCCCAGGCCAGATAGCGCACCGGGATGCCGGCCAGATCCGCCAGACGCTCGACGACCAGCGGATGAGTCGCGACGCTGCCGCCAAAACGCTGCCAGGCCTGTGCATAAGTTGAGGCGTCAACGGGCGACCAGCCACGTTCGCGCCAGCCTTGAAATCGGTTGAGCATCAGCCCCTCGGTGCCAGATCGGTAACTTGCGGCAAATGCCAGAAGGTGTCGCGTACGGCGCGGTCGGAGAAGCGCTCGCGCAGGCGATCGAACATCATCTCGGCGCATTGACGGCGTTGCTGCTCGTCCATGCCGGCCAGATGTTTCAGGCCCTGGGCCAGATGTTCGGCATCACCCAGCGGGAACAGAATGCCCACGCCTTCGACCACTTCCTTCGCCCCGCCGCACGCAGTCGCCAACAACGGCACGCCAGCGGCCATGGCCTCCAGCAGCACCATGCCGAACGGTTCGTGGTCGGAACTCAGGGCAAACACATCGAATGCACGGAAATAATTGCGCGCGTCCGGCACCTGACCGAGAAACAGCACGCGATCACCGACGCCCAGTTCGCGGGCCAGCGCCTTCAGATCATCCTCAAGACGCCCCTTGCCGAGAATCACCAGTTGGCTGTTGGCCGGCAGACCGGGCAGCGCCGCGGCAAAACCGTGCAGCAGCGTGGCCTGATCCTTGTCCGGGTGCAGGCGACCGACGTTGCCGACAATGAACGCATCCGCTGAAAGACCGAGGGTTTCGCGGGCTTCACGGGCGGACACCTGACTCATCTGCAACGCCGAGACATCGATGCGGTTGTAGAGGGTCTGGATTCGCGTCGCCGGCCATTTCGGCAGGCAGCGGCGCATGTCGTCGCGCACCGCGTCGGACACGCCGAGCAGGCTCAGGCGCTTGCGGAAAATGTGCGCGAACAGCTTGCGCGTGCCGCGTTTGTAATCGCCAAACGCGTGGTGCACGCCAATCACCGGCAGCGAAGTGCCGAGCAAGGCGATGTAGATCGGCTTGAAGCGATGGGCGATGCAGAAACTGAAATTGCGTGAAGCGGCGATCTTGCGCAGATCGCCGATGGCGCCCAGCTTCAGGCCACGAATGGCCTTGGAGCTGTATTCCATGAACAACACTTCGTCGGAGGCGCAGGCCGCGGCCACCTCGCTATCGGCCGCCCCGGTCAGAAAGACCGTGGTGACCCGATAACCGGTGCCCGCGAACAGGCTGGCGTACTGCCGCGCGCAGTCCAGGAACGGCCCGTCATAGCCGTGGCAGAACTGCAGCACATGGCGTTCAGCCGAGCGTGTCATAAGCGTTTGCGCCTTCTTTGACCACCAGGATGTCTTCCATGATCAGGTACTGCAGATCGGAGCCGAAGAACATGTTCAGGGCGTCGGTCGGCGAGCAGATCATCGGTTCACCACGGCGGTTGAGCGAGGTGTTCAGGGACACGCCGTTGCCGGTCAGCACTTCCAGCGCCTTCATCATGTCGTAGTAGCGCGGGTTGTATTCGCGCTTGAGCACCTGGGCCCGGGAAGTACCGTCTTCGTGGACGACTTCCGGCACGCGGGTCTTCCACTCTTCCGCCACTTCGAAGGTGAAGGTCATGAACGGCGCCGGGTGATCGATCTTGATCATCTGCGGAGCAACGGTGTCGAGCATCGACGGGCAGAAAGGCCTCCAGCGCTCGCGGAACTTGATCTGGTGGTTGATGCGGTCAGCCACGCCAGCGACGCTCGGGCAACCGATGATCGAACGACCACCCAGCGCACGCGGACCGAACTCCATGCGGCCCTGGAACCAGGCCACCGGGTTGCCATCGACCATGATTTTGGCGATCTGCTCCGGCATGTTGTCGAGCTTGCGCCAGGTCGGCTTGTTCTCGTGACGGGCGCACGCGGCGATCACGTCTTCGTTGCTGTACGACGGGCCGAGGTAGACGTGTTCCATCTTCTCGACCGGTACGCCACGGGCGTTGGACACATAGGCCGCTGCGCCGACTGCGGTGCCGGCGTCGCCGGATGCAGGCTGCACGAACAGTTCCTTGACGTCGTCGCGGGCGATGATTTTCTGGTTGAGCTTGACGTTCAACGCACAGCCACCGGCGTAAGCCAGTTTGCCGGTTTCCTTGAGCACGTCGCCCAGGTAGTAGTCGATCATCTGCAGCGCAATTTTTTCGAACAGCGCTTGAATGCTGGCGGCGTAGTGGATGTACGGCTCGTCGGCGATGTCGCCTTCACGCTTCGGACCCAGCCACTCGATCAGCTTCGGCGAGAAGTAGTAACCCTTGCCCTTCTCTTTATAGCGACGCAGGCCGATCACGTTGGCGTAGTCGGTGTTGATCACCAGCTCGCCGTTCTCGAACGAGGCCAGACGCGAGAAATCGTATTTGCTGGCGTCGCCGTACGGCGCCATGCCCATGACCTTGAACTCACCGTCCAGCATGTCGAAACCGAGGAACTCGGTGATCGCACCGTACAGGCCGCCCAGGGAGTCCGGATCGAAGAATTCCTTGATCTTGTGGATCTTGCCGTTTTCGCCATAACCGAAGAAGGTCGTGGCGTACTCGCCCTTGCCGTCGATGCCGAGGATCGCGGTTTTCTCTTTGAAACCCGAGCAGTGGTAGGCACTGGAAGCGTGGGCCAGGTGGTGTTCAACCGGCTCGATCTTGATTTTCTTCGGATCGAAGCCCAGTTGCTCCAGGCACCAGACGATCTTGTTGCGATAGCGCTTGTAGCGGCGGTTACCCATCAGGATCGCGTCGAGTGCACGGTCCGGGGCGTACCAGTAACGCTTGGCGTACTGCCAGCGGGCCTTGCCGAAAATGCTGATCGGGGCGAACGGAATCGCTACCACGTCAACGTCGGACGGCTTGATGCCAGCCTGCTCCAGGCAGAACTTCGCCGATTCGTAGGGCATGCGGTTCTTTGCATGTTTATCGCGTACGAAGCGCTCTTCCTCAGCCGCCGCGACCAGCTTGCCGTCGATGTACAAGGCTGCTGAAGGATCATGGCTAAGGGCGCCGGACAGGCCAAGAATCGTCAATGCCACAGGGGTCTAGCCTCTTTAGTCTGCATTCAGGCGCGATGCGCCTTGAAAAATGATGTGCCCTCGCACCGGGCGAGAGACAGCTAAAGGGCGGGATTATAGCTTAAAAGCGCCGACAAACCTCTAGCGGAACTGGCCGGCCGGTGCGTTGACACTCGAGTAGCATCGACATAGACTCCAGCGCAAATGGACTGGGAGATCCCGGTCGGCGCTAATGCCTCGGTGAGATCATCGGGGCTTTTCGCTTTCTGGGGATGGGAAAATTTTCAAACCCCAATTCTCGAAACCCTCTCCAACTTTGCTCCGCCCCCCGCTGCAATAGAACTTGCGCTTGAGCACGTCAAAAGCACGGTTTCCCTGACCCGCCCTCAACACGCTCATGCCAATGGGCCTCGCAACAAGATCGGCTAGCTGCAGGCCGGTGGAGTTCACCTGTTTAGTTGCAAAAACGATGTCAAACGGCAGTTGAATACCCCATCGATTCGCCCCACCACACATCCTGCGAAACTCCAATTCAAGCTCGTTATCCTCTCGCTTTCCTCGGCGCTCGAAAATCACGTGCGTCAGTGCCCCTTGTTGATTCTTCTCCTGCAAAAACTCATAGAGCGTTTCCAGACAAAAGCCGAGCGCGAGGTGATAAGGATTGTGTCCCGTGCCTTGTTTCTCGCGAAGGGAAGCCTTGTCTACGACGCAACTGATCAGAACGAAGTTGCTGGCTTCAATGATGCAAGTCAGCTCCTCAAGAAAAGCATTCTTGTGCTCTCTCGACATGAAGAGGCCAGAAAACGCTCCTTTTTCTTTACGAATTTCGAGCTCATGCAGACCGATCAGATCGTGTCCCATATGGGTGAACTTGAATTTCTGCAGGGCCGGAATGACCTTCTCGCAATAATGCCTTTTATGAAACGCACAAAACGCGAGCACGAAAACTGGATAGTTGGGGTCCAGTGTTTGCATTCCATGATCACCGCTCTCATCGACATAAACGATGACATCGCTGTATTCACTGGTTGGGGGCAAGGTAATTACCCCCGACCTGGCCGCCAATAAACACTGATATTCCCGTCCACCGCCTGACGATAGATCGTATAAGGCAGGCAAGCCGTGTCGAAGACGCCGGACAGGGTCAGGTCGAGCAGGACGACCGGCACCAGAATGCCGGTGGGGTCGGGCGGCGCGTGCAGCAGGCAGAAGTCGTGGGCCAGGCCGCTGTAGATGCGCGGAATGGACTGGCAGTAAGTTTTCTGTTTGCGCAGGCCGCGCGTGGCGTCCTCGTCGTCCTGCAACACCGTGACGGCGGTGCCGCAGCCAGACAGCACCAGGGAAAATGTACCGATGGTGATCGCCGTTTTGATGGTCAAGGTTTGCCCTCCGGGAACGTCGGGGCAAACTAGCATCGGGGTTTTACGGGGGGCAGTTCATGGGTTCCGGAAAGGCCGTAGGACAAGTCACAAGGATTTGTCGCCACATGCCTTACCCGAATTCAACTGCAGAAACCTCTTACGCGCTGGCGAAAATAATCACGCAGCGCCCGATGCATCCTTGGGCAAACGCTGATCAATCACCTGATACAGCGCACTGCTCTCAGGCCAGTTGCGCATGAACCGCGCACGATCCTTGGCATAAGCCGGAGCAAAGCTGCCCGCCGAGCCGTGCTGGCACATCGAATCCAGATCGATCAGCGCCCAGCGATCCTCGTGCCAGAACAGGTTGTGGCCCTTGAAATCACCGTGACTGATGCGCTCTGCAATCAACCGCGCAAACAACTGATCCAGCGCCTGCAACTCGGCTTCCGGCGCTTCGCCGCTTTCAACATACGGTGCAAAACGCTCGATGATGTCCGGTCCTGCCAGGTACTCGGTGATCAGGTACGCCTTGCTGCGCAACCAGAAAAACCGGGTTTCCAGCACCGCCAGCGGCTTCGGCGTAGCAATGCCGAGAAACGCCAGGCGATTGCCTTCGCGCCACGAATGCCAGGCGCGGCTCGGGCGCCAGAAGCGCTTGAGCCAATGGGCAAAATTCTTGATGTTGTAACGCTTGATCACCAGCGGACGCCCGGCGACTTCGACCTTGCCGACGCTGGCCGCGCCGCCGGTCTTGTACAGGTGCCCCTGATCGAGCAAGGCATCGGCCTGCTCCAGCACCGGCAGCATCGCGGGTTCTTCCTCGCGACGGATCGAACGCAGGCCAAAGGCTCCGCGTCGCACGCTGAACAACGTGCATTCACGACCGACTTTGATCAGGAAATCCTTCAACCGCCAGGCGCGCACCTTGTCGATCTGCTTCTGCAAGGCTTCCAGCGGCAGCGCGTGCTCGCTGTTGCTCAGCAGGTAATACACCAACAATTCTTCGGTGAAAGGCTCGAGCGATTTGGGCAACTGGGCGAAGAACACCCCGAGGTTTTCCAGCACTTTCTGCCGGGACAATGGCTGGCCGGCGTTTTCCGCACAGATGCCGGCGCCATCGATCAGGTACAACTGACCGCCGTGGCGCAGCAGGTTGTCCAGGTGCAGGTCTTCCTGCCACAGGCCTTTGCCGTGCAACTGGCCAATGGCGCCGAGGGCCTCGGCCAGTACCGACGATTGCTCGTCGGCCAGCACCGGCAAGGATTCAACCTTGCTCCAGGCATCACCCAGGCTTTCGGCGCCTTCGAGAAACTCGAACAACAACCAGCCGCCCTCGCCGTCCTTCAGGCCATCGGCCAGCAGCAACGGCGTAGTCATGCCTTGGGCGGCGAGCAGTTTCACCCCTTCCAGTTCACGCTGAAAATGCCGTGCAGCCTTGCTGCCAACCAGCAATTTGGCCAACACCGGACGCCCGCGCCACACGCCGGCACCGACATAGCGCTGCCCCGGCAACACCCGCAACAGGCTGAGCAACTGCAAATCGGCGGTACCCGCCGCATCGGCCAACGAAACCGTCAGCGGCAGGCTCGGTGTACGCCCGGCGTTTTTCAGGTCGGACAACTGCATCAGCGCGTCTCCTTGCGACTGCGCCGCGCGGTCAGCCGCGTGACCCAGCTATCGACCAGTGAACTGTCGACCGACTGATCGAGATACGCCGCCAGCAACTCGCGCAACTGGGCATCACTCCACTCCGGAGCGCGACGCAGCAGCGGCTCCAGATCCTTGACCCGATCACGCTGGCCGAACAGCAGGGGCCGGGTCTTTTCCAGGTCGATCAGTTGCGCCTGATACCCGGTACCCTCGGCACGCAGGAAAATGTGCTTGGGATAGAAGCAGCCGTGCACCTGACGTACACCGTGCAGGCGCCGCGCCAGCTGGCCGCAGGCCTTGAGAATCGCCGAATGCTGCGTGACTTCCAGGCTAGACCAGCGCTGCAGCAACGAATCCAGATCATCCCAACCGTCGAGGGCTCGGGTCAGCAGGATCGCGCGCACTTCGCCGTTGATTTTGCGCTGGCCGAAAAACGCCGCTTGCAGCGCCGGAATGCCAAGCTGGTTGTAACGGCTGATGTTGCGAAACTCCCGGGCGAACGTCGGCTCGCCAAACGGCGCGTGCAGGGTGCGGGTCAGGTAGTTGCTCTGACGCTTGAGGTAATAACCGTGGCCTTCGAGTTCGAGCCGGAACACACTGCTCCAGCCGCCGCCGTCGGTGTTCGGTTCATCCACCGCATCGAGTTGCTTGTCCCACAACGCGTCGAACGTGCCGAGGCCGTGGCGCTCCAGCAGCGCACGGTCTTCAGCGGCCAGAAAATCAGTCATTCGCGTCCCTCGAAAAATCTCACCACGTGGCGAATCCGTTTCTTGTCGGCGGCATTGAGCCGGTCACGCTGGCGGTATTGCAGGTAGAAGCGCAGGCGCTGGGTGTTCGACAGGTGATATTTGGCAACCTTGTCGAGACAGGCCAGGTCCTTGGTAATCCGGTATTTGAGCCAGAAACCGCGCCAGAAATCGCCGTTCGGGCAGTCGATCAGAAACAGCCGCGCCTGATCGTCGATCAGCAGGTTGCGCCACTTCAGATCGTTATGGGTGAAGCGATGGTCGTGCATTGTCCGGGTGTAAACGGCCAACTGCCGACTGATGCCGTCAACCCAGCTATGACTCTTCAGCTTGGGATCGTTGCGCTCGGCCAGCGCCGAGAGGTCCTCGGTACGCGGCAGTTCGCGGGTGATCATCGCCCCGCGATCGTAGGCCATGCCATTGCGCTCCAGGCCCCAGGCCACCACTTCGGCGGTGGGAATGCCCCACTTGGCGAAACGCTTGAGGTTCTGCCACTCCATCTTCACCCGCGGCTTGCCGAGGTAACGGCGCAAGCCCTTGCCGGCGCCGACGTAGCGTTTGACGTAGTAATTGACACCGTTGCGCTGCACGCGGATGACTTCGGACAGCGGGTCGCGGGTCAGACGCTCGCCTTCAAGCGCGAATACCGCTTCAAGGCTGCCAAAATCCGCTGCGAGGTCGCTGTACCCGGGTTCAAGATTCCAACCCGCCATCAGAGCGCATCCCCGTAGCGCAACTTGCGCTCGTAGAGTTTGTTGGCCTTGCCTTCGAGCCAGCTCAGCAACGGCGCTTCTTCCGCCAGGATCTGGCGCAGCGGTTGCTGGAAGTAACCTTTGAGAAAGCGCAGCTTGTCGCGACGGGTCAGGCCGATGTCCAGCGCGGAGAAATACAGCGCCGCCAGATCCTTGTTGCGCCAGCGCTGAGTGATCGCCGGGCGAGTCTGGGCCCGGTGCAGGTCGATCACCGAGAGTTTGAAATCTTCCGGGGTGACCGGTTTGTCGGTGTGCAGCAGGAAGTGGCAGATGTAGCAGTCGCGGTGGTTGACCCCCGCGCGGTGCATCATCCCCGTCATGCGTGCAACTTCAGCGATCAGCGCGCGCTTGAGCTTTGGCTGCGGCGGCTGCTTGACCCAGTCGATGCTGAAGTCTTCGAGGCTGATGGTCGGCGCCAGTTCTTCGGTGACGATGAACGAATGCTGGTCCGCCGGGTTGCTGCCCTTCTCACCGTACGCGACGGCGGTCATGGTCGGCACACCGACTTCCTGCAGACGCTGGATAGCCTTCCATTCCTGGCCCGCGCCAAGCACCGGCAGCTTGGCAGTCAGCAGGTTCTTGAAAATCTCGCCCCAGCCAATGCCTCGGTGGATCTTGACGAAAAATCCGTTGCCGTCGACTTCCGTGCGCAAAGTCCTGCGGGCTTCCAGCTCGCGGTACACCTCGCCCTGCAAGCCCTCGACTTCCGCGAACGCATCGCGGCCGGCCCAGAGGCTCTTGAACGGTTCAGCCAGCATCAACTTCATTTATGCGTGCTCCGCCAGAATCACATCGGCCGCGTGCTGCGGCATGCTGTAGAGGTCGGCCGTCTCGGCGAAAGCCAGACCGTTGCGGCTCCAGGCCGCCCGTGCAGCGTCGTCGTTCAACATGTCAGTCAGGTATTGCGTCAGTTGCGCCTGATCGAACGGCTCGTCCAGCACGCGCCCGGCATCGGCCTCGGCAATGTAATGGGCGTAGCCGCAGACCGCGCTGACCAGCACCGGCAACCCGGCGACCAGCGCTTCAAGCAATACCGTACCGGTGTTCTCGTTGTACGCCGGGTGGATCAACAGATCGGCGCCGAGCAGGAAACGCGGGATATCGCTGCGCCCCTTGAGGAACGTCACGTTGTCGCCCAGACCCAATGTTGCACTCTGCATCTGGAACAATTTGGGGTCATCCTGGCCGATTACAAACAGCCGGGTGCGTTTCTTCAGTTCGGCGGGCAATGCGGCCAGCGCCTTCAGGCTGCGATCGACGCCCTTGGTCTTGAACCCGGAACCGATCTGCACCAGCAACAGTTCGTCGTCCTTGAGGTTGAATTCGGCGCGGAAACCGGCGCGAATTTCGTCGGCATCCGCCGGACGCCGACGATCCTGGGCGATGCCCGGCGGCAGCAGGTGGAAGCGCTCGAGCGGCGTGTCGTAGTGCTTGATGAACAGCGGCTGCTGCACTTCGGAGATCATCAACACTTCAGTCTTCGCGTCTTTGGCGAACACCGCGCGCTCGTACTCGGCGAAGTGGCGATAGCGCCCCCAACGGCGATACAGCGAATTGCGCAGGTTCTGCGCCTTGTCCTCGAAGCAGCCGTCGGCGGCGTAGTAGACGTCCAGACCCGGCATCTTGTTGAAGCCGATCAGGCGATCCACCGGGCGCCTGGCCAGGTCCGCTTCCATCCACGCGCTGAGTTTCTCGTTGCGGCGATGGTTGAAGAACGCCTTGACCGGCGCCACCAGCACTTCGAAACCGGGCGGCACGTCGCCTTCCCAGATCAGGGTGTAGACGCGGATCTTGTGGCCACGTTTCTGACATTCGAGAGCGATGCGCATGAAGTCGCGCTGCAAACCACCGAACGGGAAATACTTGTAAAGGACAAATGCCAATTGCATCAACGCAGCTCCTCAGCCATCAACAACGTGCTCAGTCGGCTGGCGACACGCTCGGGATTCAGACGCGTGAAGCACAAAGGCAACTCGCGTTTCAGGTCAAACTGACGGGCATCCTGCGCGGTCGGTTGATACGTACATTTCTTTTGCAGGCACGGCGCGCACGGGAAATCGCTGCCGAGGTGAATCTGCAGCTTGCCGTAGGCGCCGGTCAGGCCCGGATTGGTCGGGCCGAACAGCGAAATCGTCGGCACGTCCAGTGCCGCAGCGAGATGGCCGAGACCGGTGTCCACCGCGACACAGGCCTGGGCGCCGGCCAGCACCTTGCCGACCCCGGCCAGGTTGAGCTTCGGCAGCACTTCGGCATGCTTGAAGCCGGCAGCGATGCGCTCGGCCCGGGCCTTCTCCAGCGGGTTGCCCCACGGCAGCTTGATCCCGACGCCGAGGTAGCCGACCCGCTCGGTCAGCTCACGCCAATAGCTTTCCGGCCAGTGTTTGGTGTCCCAGGTGGTGCCGTGCAAAAACACCACGTAAGCATTCTTGCGTGGCAGTTCCACCAGACGCTCGACGTTGAGGCCGTAATCACCCAGGCCTTTGGGCAAGTCGTAACCCAATGCAATCGCGAACAACTGACGCACACGCTCAACGGCGTGCTGCCCACGGGCCACCGCCAGTTTGCGATCATAAAAACGCGCGGCGATCGGCTCACGGGCCGAGCCCTTGTCGAGACCGGCCACCGGGGCTTTGACGTAACGAGTCAGCCAGGCGCTTTTCAGCAAGCCTTGAGCGTCGATCACCAAGTCATATTTGTTCGCCCGAACGGATTGCTTGAAGCGCTTCCACTCGCCGCTGGTGATGGTTTTCCAGAGGTTCTTGCGCCAGCGGCGGATCGCCACGGGAATGACCTTGCCCACGGCCGGGTGCCAGGTCGGGATTTCGGCAAAGCCTTCTTCCACCACCCAGTCGAATTTGATCCCGGGAATCGCCCGGGCAGCGTCGGTCAACGCCGGCAACGCATGAATCACGTCGCCCAGCGAAGAAGTCTTGATCAGCAATACCCGCAACTTAATGGACCTCGACCACAGAGCCCTGCAAACGCTGCAAGGCATCGTTGACCGCGTCCGGCATCAGCTGGCGCAGGCAGTTGTAATGGCCAAAACGGCAGGTCCGGTCAAAGCAAGGGCTGCAATCGAGGCCCAGACGGACGATTTCCACATGCTCGGCCAGCGGCGGGGTGAAGCCCGGCGAAGTCGAGCCATAGACGGCCACCAACGGACGGTTCAACGCTGCAGCAACGTGCATCAGACCGGAATCGTTGGAAACCACAGAGTCAGCGCAGGACATCAGGTCGATGGCTTCGGCCAGCGAAGTACCGCCACTGAGGTTCACGGACTCTTCACGCAGGCCCGGAATCAGCCGCGCGCGGATATCTTCGCCCACCGCGTGATCGTTCTTCGAGCCGAACAGCCAGACCTGCCAGCCTTCGCGGATGCGCGCCTCGGCGACCTTGGCGTAATGCTCGGACGGCCAGCGTTTGGCTTCACCGAACTCGGCACCGGGGCACAGCACCAGCACCGGACGATCGAGGGTCAGGCCGAACTTGGCCAGCGCCGCCTCGCGGGTCACCGGGTCGATTTGCAGGCTCGGGCGCGGATACGGTTTCGGCAGCTCGGCGTTCGGCTCGTAGGCCAGCGCCATGAAACGTTCGATCATCAGCGGATAACGTTCTTTATCCAGTGTGCGCACGTCATTGAGCAGGCCGTAGCGGAATTCGCCGCGCCAGCCAGTACGCTTCGGGATGCCGGCGAAGAACGGCACCAGCGCCGACTTCAGCGAGTTCGGCAGCAGGATTGCCTGGTCGTACTGGCCGGCCAGGGATTTGCCGATCCGCCGGCGGGTCGCCAGCTCCAGCGCGCCGTGGCCGAGCGGAAAGCTCAAGGCCTTGCGCACTTCGGGCATGCGCTCAAGGATCGGCCGGCTCCACTCGGGGGCCAGCACGTCGATTTCGCACTGCGGGTGGCGCTGCTTGAGACACTGAAACAGTGTCTGCGCCATCACCATGTCACCGACCCAACTGGGCCCAACGATCAGAATATTCATGTGGTTTCCAAAAACGAACCGGGGAGGCTTTACGCCTCCCCGTCTCGAGAATCAGCTTAGCCCCAGCTCACGCCAGATCCGCATCACCTGCCGCCGTTCGTCCGCGAACTGATCGCCCGGTATCACCCCGGCATCCTTCTGCAAGGCCTGCCGGTGGGCGGCGGAACGATAGGCCTTATAGGCCTCGCGCAACAGGCTGGCGTCTTCGACGGGCATCAGCCCCTCGTGTTCCAGCTCTTCCAGAATGCGGATATTGTCCGTCCAGCGCAGCAACGGCGGGTGGGTCTGCGACCACGCCAGGGCCGCGTATTGCACCATAAATTCAATATCGACGATACCTCCGGCGTCCTGCTTGAGGTCGAACGGCGCCGTGGCATCGAAGGCATTCGCCGCGGTACCGGCGGCGGTGCTCTTGCTGCCGAGGTTATCGCGCATCTTGGCGCGCATCTCGCTCACTTCCTGTTGCAGTTTCGCCAGATCCCGCGCCTTGCCCAGCACCTGAGCCCGTACTTTCTCGAACGCCTGGCCGACATCCTGACTGCCCACCAGCACCCGCGCCCGCACCAGAGCCTGATGCTCCCACGTCCAGGCTTCATTTTCTTGATAGCGGGCAAATGCCCCCAGCGAACTGACCAGCAGCCCCGACGCACCGGACGGCCGCAGGCGCATGTCCACTTCATACAGCTGGCCGGAGTTGGTCTGCGCCGTCAGCAAGTGAATGATCCGCTGGCCGAGCCGGGTAAAGAACTGCGCGCCATCAATAGGCTTCGCTCCGTCGGTTTCCGCCTGCGGATCGCCGTCGTGGATGAACACCAGATCCAGGTCCGAACCATGCCCCAATTCAATCCCGCCGACTTTCCCATAACCGACAATGATGAAGCCGGGATCGCACAACGTGCCGTCGGTGCGCAGCGGAGTGCCGTACTTGGCCACGGTCTGGCGCCAGGCCAGGGCCAGCACTTGTTCCAGAATCGCCTCGGCGAGCCAGGTCAGGTAATCGCTGACTTTCATCAACGGCAGGCTGCCGGCGATTTCCGACGCGGCGACGCGCAAGCGATGCGCCAGTTTGAAATGGCGCAGGGCTTCCATCTGCTGTTCGAGGTCGTCCTCGGGGATCCGGGTCAGGCGCTCGCGCAATTCGGCGGCCAGTTCCGGCGCCAAGGGCGGCTTGAACAGGCGACCTTCGTTGAGCAACTCATCGAGCAGCAGCGGGAAACGGGTGATCTGCTCGGCGATCCACGGACTCGCGGCGCACAGAGTCAGCAAGCGACGCAGCGCGCCGGGGTTTTCCGTCAGCAACACTAAATAAGCCGAACGCCGGGCCACCGCTTCGACCAGCGGCAGAACCCGTTCGAGCACCAGATCCGGATTGTCATGCTCCACTGCCTGAGCGAGCAGACGTGGAATAAAGGCGTCGAGGCGTTCGCGTCCCAGACGCTGCATCGCCCGCAGCTGCGGACTGCTGCGCAGACCGGCCAGCGCTTTCAAGGCTTTGGTGGCGTCGGCGAAACCGCCCTCTTCCAGTTGGCGGCAAGCGGCTTCTTCGTCCTGAGCCTCTTCCCACAGCGGCAGCCATTCACCGCCGACCACCACTTCGCAGTCGGCGCCTTCTTCCTCATCGGGATCGGCGATGACCTGAGCAAAATGCCAGGCCACCCGGCCACGCCAGAACATCAGCTTTTCATGGAAGGCGTCCCAGTCGGCGAAACCGAGCATGAAGGCGATGCGGGCCTGATCCTGCGGGCTGTCCGGCAGCATCTGGGTCTGCCGATCGGCAATCGCCTGGATCGCGTGTTCGGTGTAGCGCAGGAATTCATAACCTTCACGCAATTCGCTGATCACTGCCGGCGGCAGATAACCCTGCCCTTCCAGCGTGCTCAACACCTTTAATAGAGGCCGCTGTTGCAGGCTCAGATCGCGACCGCCATGAATCAACTGAAAGGCCTGGGCGATGAACTCGACTTCACGAATGCCACCGGAGCCGAGCTTGATGTTATCGGCCATGCCCTTGCGCCGGACTTCCTGCTGGATCAGTTGCTTCATGGTGCGCAGCGCTTCGATCGCCGAGAAATCCAGATAGCGCCGGTAAACGAACGGCCGCAGCATTTCCTGCAACTGCGCCCCGGCCACCTGATCGCCGGCCACCACCCGCGACTTGATCATCGCGTAGCGTTCCCAGTCGCGGCCCTGATCCTGGTAATACTGCTCCAGTGCATTGAAGCTCAGCACCAGCGCGCCGGACGAGCCGTACGGGCGCAGGCGCATGTCGACGCGGAACACAAAGCCGTCGACGGTCATCGGATCGAGGGCCTTGATCAGGCGCTGGCCGAGACGAATGAAAAATTCCTGGTTATCCAGCGCGCGCTTCACGCCGACGGTTTCGCCGCCCTCGGGGTAGGCGAAGATCAGGTCGATGTCCGAGGAAAGGTTCAGCTCGACCGCGCCGAGCTTGCCCATGCCGAGGATGACCATTTGCTGCGGTTCGCCGCTGCGCCGGCCGGTCGGCGTGCCGAACTGTTCGCAATGGCGGCTGTACAGCCATTGATAAGCCTGGTCGATGCTGGCGTCGGCCATGTCCGAGAGGTCGCGGCAGGTCTGCACCAGATCGGCCTGGCGAGTCAGGTCGCGCCAGATGATCCGCACCTGATGCCGGGCGCGCTGACGACGCAGGACGCGACCCAGTTCATCCTCGGTCTGCGCGGTGCTGACCGCCGCCGCAATCTGCCCGCACAACTCGCCGGGGGCGAACGGTCGATCGAGCTCACCGGACTGCACCAGCGACAGCAACATCAAAGGGTCACGAACGCTCTGTTCAATCACGAAATCGCTGGCGGCGGTGACGCGGGCGAACTGCGCCCAGCGCTCCGGAGTCCAGGTGGAGAAGCCTTGATCGTCCTCAAGTGCGGCGACGGCCGTACGGAACGACTGCTCGGATCGGCTGACCAACGGCAGGAGAATGGCAGGCAGTTCGGCAAGCGCGGGCAGGGTCATGGTCTATCCTTGATCGGCGTGTAAATGGCCGCTTGTAGTGATGATTGAAAAACCGCTACGCGAAGGACTGTCGAACAAAAGTGAGAAATAGCTGAAATTTCTTTTTCTTTGGCAGCCAGCATCAAACTTTCACCTTTTTCGGATGGCTAAAGAGCAACCTTAACGATTATTCTCACAACGCAGTCGGAGGCCACAAGCCTTTCATCTGTAGTTTTACTACTCGTCTATACATTCGAAAGGCTGAAATGCCGGATGATTTGTAGTAAAACTACACGCCGCCGGAACAACCTGTCGGCAATCCAAGAATTTTAAATCGTCTGCCCACAAGGCCAGTCGCAAACTCAGGCAACCGATTCTGGAAGCCTTTCCGCCCTGGAGCAAGCCATGCAAGACCTCGATCCCGTCGAAACCCAGGAATGGCTGGACGCCCTGGAATCGGTTCTCGACAAAGAAGGCGAAGACCGTGCTCACTATCTGATGACCCGTATGGGCGAACTCGCGACCCGCAGCGGCTCGCAACTGCCTTACGCCATCACCACGCCTTACCGCAACACGATTCCCGTTACCCACGAAGCACGCATGCCTGGCGACCTGTTCATGGAACGCCGCATTCGCTCGCTGGTACGCTGGAACGCGATGGCCATGGTAATGCGTACGAACCTGAAAGATTCTGACCTGGGCGGTCACATCTCCAGCTTCGCCTCCAGCGCGACCCTGTACGACATCGGCTTCAACTACTTCTTCCAGGCCCCGACCGACGAACACGGCGGCGACCTGATCTACTTCCAGGGCCACACCTCGCCAGGCGTCTACGCCCGTGCGTTTATGGAAGGCCGCATCACCGAAGACCAGATGAACAACTTCCGCCAGGAAGTCGACGGTCAGGGCCTGTCGTCCTATCCGCACCCTTGGCTGATGCCTGACTTCTGGCAGTTCCCGACTGTATCGATGGGGCTGGGCCCGATCCAGGCGATCTACCAGGCTCGCTTCATGAAGTACCTGGAACACCGCGGTTTCATCCAGCCAGGTAAACAGAAAGTCTGGTGCTTCCTGGGCGACGGCGAGTGCGACGAGCCGGAATCCCTGGGCGCGATCTCCCTGGCCGGCCGCGAGAAGCTGGACAACCTGATCTTCGTCATCAACTGCAACCTGCAGCGCCTCGACGGCCCGGTTCGCGGCAACGGCAAGATCATCCAGGAACTCGAAGGCGTGTTCCGCGGTGCTCAGTGGAACGTGACCAAAGTCATCTGGGGCCGTTTCTGGGACCCACTGCTGGCCAAGGACGTCGACGGCATCCTGCAACGTCGCATGGACGAAGTCATCGACGGCGAGTACCAGAACTACAAAGCCAAAGACGGCGCGTTCGTGCGTGAACACTTCTTCAACACGCCTGAACTCAAGGCGATGGTTGCAGACCTGTCCGACGACGAGATCTGGAAACTCAACCGTGGCGGCCACGACCCGTACAAGGTCTACGCGGCGTACCACGAAGCGGTCAACCACAAAGAACAACCGACCGTCATCCTGGCCAAGACCATCAAGGGTTACGGTACCGGTGCGGGCGAAGCGAAGAACACCGCGCACAACACCAAGAAAGTCGACGTCGACAGCCTGAAGCTGTTCCGCGACCGCTTCGACATCCCGGTGAAAGACGAAGAGCTGGAAAACCTGCCGTTCTTCAAGCCGGAGCCAAACAGCGCCGAAGCCCGTTACCTGGCAGAGCGTCGCACTGCACTGGGCGGTTTCGTCCCTCAGCGTCGTGCACAAAGCTTCAGCGTACCGACCCCGGATCTGGATACCCTCAAGGCAATCCTCGACGGTTCCGGCGACCGTGAAATTTCCACCACCATGGCGTTCGTGCGGATCCTCGCGCAACTGGTCAAGGACAAGGAAATCGGCCCGCGCATCGTTCCGATCATCCCGGACGAAGCCCGTACCTTCGGTATGGAAGGCATGTTCCGTCAGCTGGGCATCTACTCGTCCGTCGGCCAGCTCTACGAGCCAGTCGATAAAGACCAGGTGATGTTCTACAAGGAAGACCAGAAAGGTCAGATCCTTGAAGAAGGCATCAACGAAGCGGGCGCCATGAGCTCCTTCATCGCGGCCGGTACTTCGTACTCCAGCCACAACCAGCCAATGCTGCCGTTCTACATCTTCTACTCGATGTTCGGCTTCCAGCGTATCGGCGATCTGGCCTGGGCCGCCGGCGACAGCCGCACCCGTGGCTTCCTGATTGGCGGCACCGCCGGCCGTACCACCCTGAACGGTGAAGGCCTGCAGCACGAAGACGGTCACAGCCACCTGCTGGCTGCCACCATCCCGAACTGCCGCACCTACGATCCAACCTACGGCTACGAGCTGGCGGTGATCATTCAGGACGGCATGAAGAAGATGACCGAAGAGCAACAGGACATCTTCTATTACATCACCGTGATGAACGAGTCCTACCAGCAGCCAGCCATGCCGGCCGGTGCCGAAGAAGGCATCAAGAAAGGCATGTACCTGCTGGAAGAAGACACCCGCGAAGCGGCGCACCACGTACAGCTGATGGGCTCCGGCACCATCCTGCGTGAAGTCCGTGAAGCGGCGAAGATCCTGCGTGAAGAGTTCAACGTCGGTGCCGACGTGTGGAGCGTCACCAGCTTCAACGAACTGCGTCGCGACGGCCTGGCCGTAGAGCGCAGCAACCGTCTGAAACCAGGCCAGAAGCCTAAGCGCAGCTACGTCGAAGAGTGCCTGAGCGGCCGTAAGGGTCCGGTCATCGCCTCTACCGACTACATGAAACTGTTCGCCGAGCAGATCCGTCAGTGGGTACCGTCCAAGGAATTCAAAGTCCTGGGCACCGACGGTTTCGGCCGCAGCGACAGCCGCAAGAAACTGCGTCATTTCTTCGAAGTCGACCGTCATTTCGTGGTGTTGGCAGCCCTGGAAGCACTGGCTGACCGTGGTGATATCGAACCTAAAGTCGTGGCCGAGGCCATCACCAAGTTCGGTATCGACCCGGAAAAACGCAACCCACTGGACTGCTGAGGAGAAACTCTGTGAGCGAACTCATTCGCGTACCTGACATCGGCAGCGGTGAAGGTGAAGTAATCGAACTGTTTGTGAAGGTCGGCGACCGTATCGAAGCCGATCAGAGCATCCTGACTCTGGAATCGGACAAGGCCAGTATGGAAGTGCCGGCCCCGAAGGCCGGCGTCATCAAGAGCCTGAAAGTGAAGCTGGGCGATCGCCTGAAAGAAGGCGACGAACTGTTGGAACTGGAAGTCGAGGGCGCCGCTGCTGCGGCCCCAGCGCCTGCCGCTGCTCCTGCTGCCAAGGCTGAAGCCAAACCGGCTGCCGCTCCTGCGGCTGCCGCGCCAGCCGCAGCGCCTGCTGCCGCTTCGGTTCAGCAAGTGCACGTGCCGGACATCGGTTCGTCGGGCAAGGCCCAGATCATCGAGATCCAGGTCAAGGTCGGCGACAAGGTCGAGGCTGATCAGTCGCTGATCACCCTGGAATCCGACAAGGCGAGCATGGAAATCCCGTCGCCTGCCGCTGGCGTGGTCAAGGCCATCAGCGTCAAGTTGAACGACGAAGTCGGCACTGGCGACCTGATCCTGGATCTGGAAGTGGCGGGTGCTGCGGCCCCTGCTGCGGCCGCTCCGGCCCAGGCTGCTGCTCCAGCCGCTGCCGCTGCACCGGCTCCGGCCGCCGCGCCTGCTGCACCGGTTGCCGACAGCGTTCAGGACATCCACGTTCCGGACATCGGTTCGGCCGGCAAGGCCAAGATCATCGAAGTGTTGGTCAAGGCTGGCGACAGCGTTGAAGCCGACCAGTCGCTGATCACCCTGGAATCCGACAAGGCGAGCATGGAAATCCCGTCGCCTGCCGCTGGCGTGGTGGAAAGCATTTCCATCAAGCTGGACGACGAAGTCGGCACTGGCGATCTGATCCTCAAGCTGAAAGTCAAAGGCGCCGCTCCGGCTGCTGCCTCGGCACCTGCCGCTGCCGCTCCGAGTGCTCCGGCGCCGGCCGCTGCTGCTCCGGCTACCGCTGCACCTGCACCTGCTGCCGCTCCAGTTGCTGCTCCAGCCAAGCCTGGTGCGAAAGTTCACGCCGGCCCTGCCGTGCGTCAACTGGCTCGCGAATTCGGTGTCGAGCTGAGCGCTGTTGGCGCCAGCGGTCCGCACGGTCGCATCCTGAAAGAAGACGTGCAGACTTACGTCAAAGCCATGATGCAGAAGGCCAAGGAAGCACCGGCCGCTGCCGCTGGCGCAACCGGTGGCGCGGGCATCCCGCCGATTCCGGTCGTCGACTTCAGCCGTTTCGGCGAAATCGAAGAAGTGCCGATGACTCGTCTGATGCAGATCGGCGCGTCGAGCCTGCACCGCAGCTGGCTGAACATCCCGCACGTGACTCAGTTCGATTCGGCTGATATCACCGAGCTGGAAGCGTTCCGTATCGCTCAGAAAGCCGTTGCAGAGAAGGCTGGCGTCAAGCTGACCATTCTGCCGCTGCTGCTCAAGTCCTGCGCACACATGCTCAAGGAACTGCCGGACTTCAACAGTTCGCTGGCTCCAAGCGGCAAGGCGATCATCCGCAAGAAGTACGTGAACATCGGCTTCGCCGTCGACACCCCGGATGGCCTGCTGGTACCGGTCATCAAGAACGTCGACCAGAAGAGCCTGCTGCAACTGGCAGCCGAAGCCGCTGCGCTGGCCGCCAAGGCCCGCGACAAGAAGCTCACCGCTGACGACATGCAAGGCGCCTGCTTCACCATTTCCAGCCTCGGCCACATTGGCGGCACCGGCTTCACGCCGATCGTCAACGCGCCGGAAGTGGCGATCCTTGGTGTTTCCAAGGCAACCATCCAGCCAGTCTGGGACGGCAAAGCCTTCCAGCCGAAACTGATGCTGCCACTGTCGCTGTCCTACGATCACCGTGTGATCAACGGCGCCGCTGCCGCACGCTTCACCCAGCGTCTGAGCAGCCTGCTGGCGGACATCCGCACCATCCTGCTGTAAACCGCTTGGCCCTCCGGCAACGGAGGGCCAACCGGGTTCCACGTTTTCGAGCGCCACACGCTCGTACCTCAACCCCGTCAGTTTGGCGGGGCTTTTTTTTGCCTTAAATAACTGCCGCCCGCACTTTTCCCACAACTTGCGCTGATATAAGCCACGACTCGAGTCCACTTCCTATCGATATTTTTCAGCAACAGACAACTAACCTTTGCGCATTAAAGTTACGCCTATAAAGCTGGATAACTTTATTCATTACCAATACTTATTCGAATGGATTCGAACATGCTGAAACCTACTGTCGGCCCGATCGTTGGCCACACAACAACTAATCAGGCGCGGATCTTCATTCGCGGCGGACTGCAACATAACACGGCCGTATTTGCCGGTATTCGCTATCGAATATTGGATTCGAAACAATGGCAACCGGGCCAGTTTGTCAAACTGGATTCAACCCGCGACATGACTGAAGTGCTGGTACTCGATCATTTGCAAGCCGACACCGACTACGAATACCAGACCGGCTGGTTCAGCCCGATGAGCCCCGTCCACACCATCCACAGCGTGGCGGAGTTGCCGCTGCAATGGCCACGGGAGACGTATCGCCTGCGCACCCGCAGCCATCGGCCTTTGCAGCCTCGCGCCTACATCCTCGGTTCCTGCCGCTATCTGCGCCTGACCGCCGGCATCCCGTCGCTCCCGCATCTGGGCGACCGGATCTTCGCGTCCATCAGCCAGTTGATCGAGGGGGCACAACCGGCGATCAGTGCAATCATGATGTGTGGCGATCAGATCTACGCGGACGATCTGAACCTGTTCGCACCGGATCGCGACTACGACGAGTTCATTGAAAAGTATCGTGTGGCGTTTTCCCTGCCCAATATCCGACGACTGATGTCCGGCACTTCGACTTACATGATCCTTGATGATCACGAAATAGAAGACAACTGGCCAATGAATGCCAGCAAGTCTGATAAAACCCTGTATCGCAATGCAATAGCGGCTTACGATATTTATCAAGCAAGTCATAGCCCGATCTGCGCGACAACAACTAACGGCACAATTGATCGCACGACACTGAAGCACTACTGGTATCAATTCAGCGACGGCGATATCGAATGGTTTGTGACGGACAGTCGAACTCGCCGCAACTTGTCGACCGAGAACCGCCGCATCCTCGATGAAGAACAGGAACAGGCCTTGTGCAAGTGGTTGGTCGAGAGCCCGGCGCGGATCAAGTTCGTGGTCACCAGCGTCATGTTCTACCCCGACCGCAAAATCAACGGCAATGATGCCTGGGCGGGCTTTCCCGAACAGCGCCTGCGCCTGCTGGAAACCATCCGCCGGCATCGGCTCAAAAACGTCGTGTTCATTTCCGGCGATGTGCATGGTTCGCTGACCAGCCGCCTGACCCACAGCGAAGACCAGGACTTTGAAGTACACACCGTCGTGTCCTCGCCGCTGAGCAACAGCAAACTGCTGCCCTATGCCAGGGCATCGACGTTCATTCTCGATCAGCCGCTGGCTCGCACAGACGCGGGAGAATACCGGCACACGCTGACCAGCCAGGTCGTCAGCCAGGACAATTTTGCCCACATGGTGGTCGAGGCCGAACACATCCGGGTCAACTACCACGACTGGGATGGCAAACACTTGCAATCAATCGACATTCCACTGCGCTGAATGGAAAAATGCCGCCGCTCCGGATGCCAGAAGGCTCTGGAACGGCGCTCTCAGCGCGCCGCTGCATTACTTTCCAGCGCCCGCTGGAGAAATGTTCAGCGCAGCCGACATATTCTTATAGCACTTGGCCTTCATGTCTCTTGTCAGTCGGTGCCGCAATGATGCAACCTTGCCGCAGGCAACAGTAAAGAGGGCGAGAGCCCGGCGCGTTCAGCAAATTTCCAAGCGAGTTCCCTTCATGAAGAGCCAACCCGATGCCGCCAGCCGTATGGTGGCCGAGGTAGTGACGCAGTTGCCTGTGCCCTCGCGGCTCGGCATGCTGCGTTTCGAGCGCCTGAATGAAGCCAGCTGGGCGATGCTGTTTCTCGATCCCAACTGTGAACGCCAGTTCGGCCAGCCCGCCGTCGAACTCTGCGCGCTGGTCGGTTCGCCCTACGCCAGCCTGATGGAGCCCGAAGCGCGCTATCAGTTGCATGACGCGATCCAGCAACAATTGCGCGACAGCCCGCATTATCTGGTGCGCTATACCCTGCACACCGCCGCCGGGGCGCTGAGCATTCTTGAACTGGGTGAAGCCTACAAACAGCACAACCGTCACCTGCTGCGCGGTTATTTGCTGGCGGTCGACGACGTGTTCGACGAAGCGCCGACGCTGCCGTCCGTCGACCTGGAAACCCAGAACTAGCGCCTGCAAATCGCCCTTGAGCTCAATCAGCGTGCCCAGCAGGAACAACTGCAGCATCTGGAGCGGGTGCGCGCCCAGCAGGACCTGATCCTGTTGCTGGCCCGCCAGCGCTACAGCAGCCAGAACTCCCTGCAAGAAGCCGCCGAGCTGATTACCCGCTGCGCCTGCGATATCTATGAAATCGACTGCGCCAGCCTGTGGAACCTCGAAGGCCAGAAGCTGGTACCGATTTCCGCCTACCACCGCGCCACCCAGGAATACATCCTGCCGGAGGTGATCGACGTCAGCGGCTTCCCCGATTACATGGACGCCCTGCACGGCAGCCGCGCCATCGACGCGCACAACGCGATGCGCGACCCGCGTACCCGGGAGATGGCCGAAGCCCTGCGCCCGCGTGACGTCAACGCCATGCTCGACGCCAGCATCCGTGTCGACGGCCAGGTGGTCGGCGTACTGTGCCTGGAGCAGACCGGCGTGACACGCGCCTGGCAGTCCGACGAAATCGCCTTTGCCGGCGAGCTGGCCGACCAGTTCGCCCAGGTCATCAACAATCACAACCGCCGCACCGCCACCAGCGCCTTGCATCTGTTCCAGCGCGCGGTCGAGCAAAGCGCCAATGCCTTCTTGCTGGTCAATTGCGACGGCGTGGTCGAGTACGTCAACCCGAGCTTCACCGCGATCACCCAGTACACCACCGAGGAAGTCCACGGCCAGCGCCTCTCGGAGCTGCCGGCCCTGGAAAACCTCAGCGAGCTGTTGTTCGACGCACCCTCGGCGCTGGCCAAGAGCAACAGCTGGCAGGGCGAATTCAAAAGCCGCCGCAAGAACCTCGAACCCTACTGGGGCCAGTTGTCGATCTCCAAGGTCTATGGCGACAACCGTGAGCTGACGCACTACATCGGCATCTACGAAGACATCACCCAGACCAAACTGGCGCAGCAGCGCATCGAGCGTCTGGCCTACACCGACAACCTGACCAACCTCGGCAACCGGCCTGCATTTATCCGCAATCTGGATGAGCGCTTCGCCCGAGACAGCGATACCCCGATCAGCCTGCTGCTGGTGGACATCGACAACTTCAAGCGGATCAACGACAGCCTCGGCCACCAGACCGGCGACAAACTGTTGATCAGCCTGGCCCGGCGTCTGCGCAACAGCCTGAGCCCGAGCGGTAGTCTGGCGCGGTTCGCCAGTAACGAATTCGCGGTGTTGCTCGACAACACCGACCTTGAGGCCGGCCAACAGATCGCCAGCCAGTTGCTGCTGACCCTCGACAAACCGATGTTCGTCGACAACCAGTTGATCAGCGTCACCGGTTCCGTGGGCCTGGCCTGCGCGCCGCTGCACGGCCGCGACCCGCAGACCCTGATGCGCAACGCCGGCCTCGCCCTGCACAAGGCCAAGGCCAACGGCAAACATCAGGTGCAGGTGTTCACCGAGGCGCTGAACGCCGAGGCCAGCTACAAGCTGTTCGTCGAGAACAACCTGCGCCGCGCCCTGACCCAGAACGAGCTGGACGTGTTCTACCAGCCGAAGCTGTGCCTGCGCAGCGGCCGGTTGCTGGGCATGGAAGCGCTGCTGCGCTGGAACCACCCGGAACGCGGCATGATCCGCCCGGACCAGTTCATCAGCGTGGCCGAGGAAACCGGCCTGATCATTCCGATCGGCAAGTGGATCGCCCGCCAGGCCTGCCGCATGAGCAAAGCGTTGACCGCTGCGGGTATGGGCAACCTGCAAGTGGCGATCAACCTGTCGCCCAAGCAGTTTTCCGACCCGGATCTGGTGGCCTCGATCGCCAACATCCTCAAGGAAGAAGCGCTGCCGGCCAATCTGCTGGAGCTGGAGCTGACCGAAGGCCTGCTGCTGGAAGCCACCGAAGACACCCACTTGCAGCTCGACCAGCTCAAGCGCCTGGGCCTGACCCTGGCCATGGACGACTTCGGCACCGGTTACTCGTCGCTCAGTTACCTGAAAAAATTCCCGATCGACATCATCAAGATCGATCGCAGCTTCATCCACGAAATCCCGGACAACCAGGACGACATGGAAATCACCTCCGCCGTGATCGCCATGGCCCACAACCTGAAACTCAAGGTCGTGGCCGAAGGCATCGAGACCGCCGAGCAGCTGGCGTTCCTGCGCCGGCACCGCTGCGACGTCGGCCAGGGTTACCTGTTCGACCGGCCGATTCCGGGCGGCGAGCTGATCCAGGCGCTCAAGCGCTACCCGCGCGGCCCTCTCCCTCTGTAAACCACAACCAAAGTACCCGCACATTTTGACTAGTGATTAACTGGGCATCATTGGGCACACTGGTGGTCTGTGTAATTGACATCCCATCCTGACTGAGAGGAACGATCATGGTTCTGCGCTCGGAAATTCTGGTGAACAAAAACGTGCTACCGACTAAAGAACAAGCTCTGCCTGGCCGCGAAACCGCGATGACCCTGCCTGAAAACCATTTCGTCTTCAAAGACACGCCGCTGCTTGGCCCGTTCTTTCAGGACGTCGATTTCGCGATTTTCGGACTGGGCTGTTTCTGGGGTGCGGAACGCCGCTTCTGGCAGCGTGAAGGCGTGGTCAGCACCGTGGTCGGTTACGCCGGCGGCTTCACGCCGAACCCGACCTACGAAGAAGTCTGCTCGGGCCTGACCGGTCATTCGGAAGTGGTGTTGGTCGTTTTCGACAAAGACAAAGTCAGCTACGAAGAGCTGCTGGCAATGTTCTGGGAACTGCACAACCCGACGCAGGGCATGCGTCAGGGCAATGACATCGGCACCCAGTACCGTTCGGTGATCTACGCGACCCATCCGGAGCAACTGGATGCGGCGTTGAAGAGCAAGGCCGTTTATCAGGCTGAACTGTCGAAGGCAGGTCTGGGTGAAATCAGCACCGAGATTGAACAGGCGCCGACCGTTTACTTCGCCGAGACTTATCACCAGCAGTATCTGGCGAAAAATCCGGAAGGCTACTGCGGGATTGGCGGTACCGGTGTGTGCATGCCACCAAGCCTGGCAGGTAACTAAGCCCGCCCTGATCGCTCCCACGCTTTACGTGGGAGCGATTGACGGTTGATCAGCTCTCGGCGATCAACCAATCCATCTGCCACCCACCCTGGGTCTGGCCCAGTTTCTTGGACAGCCACGGCAGCAGCTCACGCAATTCTTCCTCCAGCCCCCACGGCGGATTGGCAATCGCCAGGCCAGAGCCGTTCAGGCTGTTCGGCGTGTCCAGCGGATGCACCAGCAGCTCGACCCGCAGCAACTTCGGCGCACCGGTGCCGGCCAGATCCTGATAGAAACGACGCAGTGCGCGCTGGTCCTTCACCGGATACCAGATGGCCGCCACGGTTTGGCGCATCCGGCCAATGGCCTCTTTCATCGAGGCTGCACAGCGCTGCATTTCATCGAGCTGTTCGAACGGCGGATCAATCAGCATCACCGCGCGTTTCTCCTGCACCGGCAACATCGCGCGGGCGACATGCCAGCCCTCGCCCAGATGCACTTTCACCCGACGATCGCCGGCCATGTTGTCCTTGAGCAGGACGCCGTCTTCGGGGTGCTTCTCATTGAGCATCACCCGATCCTGCGGCCGGGTCAGACGCCGCGCCAGCTCCGGCGAACCCGGGTAATAGCGCAACTGGCCGTCCGGGTTCATCTCGTGCAGCACTTTCATGTAGTCGGCAGTCAGCGCCGGCAGATCCGGCTGATCCCACAAGCGTGCGATGCCTTCCAGGTACTCGCCGGTACGGTTGGCCTGATCGCCCTGCAAGTCATACAGACCGATGCCGGCGTGGCTGTCGAGATAGGCAAACGGCTGCTCCTTGCGCGACATCAGGGCGATGAGGCGGGTCAAGGTCAGGTGTTTGAACACATCGGCGTGATTGCCGGCATGGAAGGCGTGACGATAATTCATGGCTGCTCCTGCGAGGGCCGTGAAGTTTACCTTTTACCGGGCGGCAAGTCAGGGGTTGGGGGCTGAGTGGGCGTTTGTTCCCACGCAGAGCGTGGGAACGATCGAGTCAGGACGGTATGGCGCGTAGGCGCTTGCCAATCACATCCAACACATCGCAGCCGTCACGCAGCGGAATCACGCAGAGCTGGGCGAAGTCGCTGAGGATGACCGAGTCGCACTCGACCGAGCCGCGCATGCACATGTTTTCCAGAACCTGGATGACCGCGCGGATGCGGTAGTTGGCGGCGTCCATCAGGATGTCGAGCGGGGCGTGGGTGTCGATGAACAGGGTGGGCATGTCGTTGCAGTTGCTGGTCAGCGCCATGAGGCGGTTGTTGGGGTGAGGGATGAAGGGTTCGTAGGGTGGATCGGGTTTTAACGTCGACATATTTTTTGCACCTCGGCAGGTTAAGTGAGGCTGCCAACGACCTTCCTACAGGTTTGGGTGGCAGCTGTACGCGAGAGTAGGAAACTGAGGAACCCACCAAACTCAGCCACGCCGAAGCGTTCCCGCGCACAGCCGCCGCGAACAATTTCATGGGCACGTTAAAGTGCCGCAATCAAAGAACAGAGCTAATGCACGGTGAGTTTTCCAAGGGTTCCTACACCCTGTCACTACTCTCGCAGTGACAGCCAAAAGACTATCCCCGCACCACCGCCCCCACCAGTTCACGCAAACCGCCACAACTCGCGGGAAACGTCCGAAGCCATTGCCCGGAAATTTCACTCTGACTCGTCCCATAAGTAGTCCAGCAACGCCGAATCCGAAGATTCGTCCGACGCCGAAACCGCAAAAAACCTGACAACCTTGCAGCGCAGGACATCGGCGGGGAATGCCTCGAACAATGCCGGATGTTCCTCGCTCAACCACTGCAAGGCATTGTTGATCCGGGCATCACCACCGAATTGCGTCAGCAGTTTTTCCGGCACCGACCACCAAGGAAATTCCCGCCCCGAGGCCTGTCCCCTGCCCCCGATCTCGACGGCCTGACCGTTGACCAACCCTCGCGAGAGGACCGGTAGAAGTTGCCCGGCCTCCACCTCGGGCGACTCAAGGATCGGCAACAAATACCGCCCATCCCAAAACCGAAAGAACACCGCTTTCCCGTCCGGCATCAGTACCTGAGTCAAACTGCGAAAATGCTCGACCACCGCCTCAAGCCCCGCCGAGGACACTGCCAGCCAGCCCCAGTCCCGAGACTCCGTGGTCGCCACCCAATCCAGAAACTCACAGCCTGCGTCGACGATTCCCACATAGGGCATCACCGCATCCCACTCGGCATAGATCGTTTCCGTCCAGACCGGTTTCGGCATCTGCGCATTCGAAGGCCAGGCTTTCAGCGGACCCACCGCACTGGCGCTGCTGAAAATCGCGAACAACTGCTCCGATGGTTTCAGCGGATCTCCCTTCAACCATTGATCAGGCTGCACAGACTCCCTCCTTACAGCGCTCGCATTCTTCGCAGAACGGCGCATCTCCCTTAAGGCTCATGATTTGCGCGGCAGTCAGAATCGCCGCCGGTGCCGCCACCAGTTTTTCCGGCAACCCCGGCACTGTTGGTGCTGCACTCATCGCCGCCATCGGCGCACCGCCCACCACAATCGGCACACTGCTGAAGATCCCGCCGGGGCCGATGTTGATCCACTGCCCGCCCGCCTGAATCGTTGCGCTCGCCCCGCCGTCGATCACCACTTGCTGGCCGGCGCTGACGTGGAATTGAGCACTGGCATTGATCGCCTGATTGCTCACGCGGATGTGCCGATCGCCGCTCACCGTGAGATGGTCGTCCTTCTTCACCTCGGTCTGACGCTGACCGTGGGTGATGCGCTGTTCATCGGCTTTCAGCTCGTGTTTTGCGAGGCCAGTGACAACGACGCTACGCTGGTTATCCACCTGCACCTGTTGATCATTCAACACATGCTGCGTCCAGTTTCGCTGGGCGCGCAGGTAGATTTCCTCGGCGCCTTTGCGATCCTCTATACGCAATTCGTTGTAACCGCCGCCGCCCGGACTACTCTGGCTGCGGAAAATGCTGCGGGTCTTGTCGGCCGGCAGATCCAGCGGCACCGGCGTCGCCGCGTTCGGCAGGCAACCCATGACCAATGGTTTGTCGGCATCCGAATCGATGAACCCCACCAGCACTTCCATGCCGACCCGTGGAATCAGCACGCTGCCATAGCGGTCATGAGCCCAACCACTGGCGACCCGCAGCCAGCAACTGGAATGCTCGTTGAGTTCGCCGTCGCGATCCCAGGCCAGTTGCACCTTGACCCGGCCGTACTCGTCGCAATGGATTTCACTGTCTTTCGGGCCGGTAACCACGGCCGGTTGATAACCAAGCATCCGTGGCTTTTCCGGGCCCATCGGTGGACGGAAGAACACGTCCCACGGTGTGGCGAGAAAGGTATTACGGTAACCCTGGAATTCATCGCCATTGCTGGTGACCGATTCCTCCAGCACTTGCGGCTGTCGGCCATGGTGCTCGACGGCAGTCAGCAGCCAGAGGTCATTCAAGTCCTGGCGTGGATGCTCGGTCAGTTGCAGGAAATGTCCGCTGACCAAGGCAGATTGATCGCTGCGACCCTCAGCCTGACGGTAGTCGGCGACATGTCGCTCAAGGGTGCGCTGGGCCAGTTGCTTGCCGGTTTCGCGCTCGGTGAACTGGCCGGGAAAGTGATAATCCTCCAGCACCGGGCGCTGTTCGCTTTCGGCGCGACTTTGCAGCGCCAGCCGGGGTTTGGTGAAGTCGTAATCACGCCGGGTGACTACGCTGGTGCGGGTTTCAACACGTACCGTGAAACGCTTGATCGCCGGGGCCGCCGCAGCCATGCCGCTGCCCGGGAGGTACAGCGTCGGTTCGGCCAGACGCGGGAACACCGTTTGATCGTCGCCGAACACCAACAAATGCCCGTCAGGACTGTGCTGAAAGTGGAAATGAATGCCGACTTCGGCACACAGGCGCTGAATGAACGCCAGATCACTCTCGGCGTACTGCACGCAATACTCACGAGGCGGGTAATCGCTGCCGAGGCGAAATTCGAAGGCATCGCGCAGGATCGCGTGATCCTTGAGGATCTGCGTCACGATCTGCGGCACGCTTTGATGCTGGAAGATTCGCTGATTGATCCGATGGCCGAGATAAGCCAGGCGCGGAACAAGACTGACGTGATAGCGGGTCAGACGCTTGCCGGAATCGCCCTGCCCGACCCGATAGATCTGACCATGAATACCGGAACCGTCTTCATCGAAACCCAGAAACGCCTGACAATGCAGCAGGCTTTCAAGGTCCAGGTCCGGCCGTTCGCTGACCAGCTCCAGGTCGAAACGAAAGGGTTGGCTGATGGCTTCCTTGCCCGTGAACTCAAGGACTTTGAGGTCAAACTGGGCGCCTTCGACGGTCAACGTGAAACGCGGTTGATTGGCAGGCGCGAACATCCGATGTCTCTCTGCAGAATGAGGGCGGGCGATTCTGCATGAGGGGCAAGGGGTGCAGGATGAGTGACCGGAAAATCAGATTTTCCCTACTTTAAACTTCGATCTCCCCTTCAATAACCGGCGTATTCGCCTACAGACTTTTCCTTCAGAAAAACCGCAGCCAATAAAAAACGGCCCGCTTCCTATAGGAAACGGGCCGTTTTCTTGTGAGCCTCAGCTCTTTCCCATCACTTGTTCAGATGGAAATCCTTCTCGGCCGCTTCAAAGCGCTGAACCATGCCGGTGCTCGGCTGGCCCAGCAGGCTGACGAAGTAGATCGCCAGGCTGGCGAAGATGAAGCCCGGGATGATTTCGTACAGGCCCAGCACTTCGAAATGCTTCCACACGATCACGGTGATCGCGCCGACCAGGATGCCGGCCAGTGCGCCGTCGCGGGTCATCTTTTTCCAGATTACCGAGATCAGCACGACCGGACCGAAGGCTGCACCGAAACCGGCCCAGGCGTAGGACACCAGGCCCAGCACGCGGTTTTCCGGGTTGGCGGCCATCGCGATAGCGATCAGTGCAACCAGCAACACCATGGCGCGGCCGACCCATACCAGCTCGACTTGCGAGGCGGATTTACGCAGGAAGGTCTTGTAGAAGTCTTCGGTCAGGGCGCTGGAGCACACCAGCAACTGGCAGCTCAGGGTGCTCATCACCGCCGCCAGAATGGCCGACAGCAAGACACCGGCAATCCACGGGTTGAAGAGGATTTTCGCCAGTTCGATGAACACACGCTCGTGGTTCTCGCTCACGGGCATTGCCACGTCCGGGTTGGCCGAGAAGTAAGCGATACCGAAGAAGCCCACAGCCACGGTGCCGCCCAGGCACAGGATCATCCAGGTCATGGAGATGCGGCGGGCGTTGGCGATGGATTTCACCGAGTCAGCGGCCATGAAGCGCGCCAGGATGTGCGGCTGACCGAAGTAACCCAGGCCCCAGCCCATCAGCGAGATGATGCCGATGAAAGTGGTGCCTTTGAGCATGTCGAAGTTGCCAGGATCGTTGGCTTCGATGGCCAGGAACGTGGTGTCGACGCCGCCGGTGGCCAGCAGCACGATGATCGGCGTCAGGATCAGCGCGAAGATCATCAGGGTGGCTTGCACGGTGTCGGTCCAGCTCACTGCGAGGAAACCGCCGACGAAGGTGTAGGCAATCGTCGCCGCAGCACCGGCCCACAGCGCGGTCTCGTAGGACATGCCGAAGGTGCTTTCGAAGAGACGGGCGCCGGCAACAATGCCGGAAGCGCAGTAGATGGTGAAGAACACCAGAATCACCACCGCCGAAATGATCCGCAGCAGGCCGCTTTTGTCTTCGAAACGGCTGGCGAAGTAGTCCGGCAGGGTCAGCGCATCACCGTTGTGTTCGGTTTGAACACGCAGACGACCGGCGACGAACAGCCAGTTCAGGTAGGCACCGACGATCAGGCCGATGGCGATCCAGCTTTCGGACAGGCCGGACATGTAGATGGCGCCCGGCAGGCCCATCAGCAACCAGCCGCTCATGTCGGAAGCGCCGGCGGACAATGCGGTCACCACGCTGCCCAGGCTGCGGCCGCCCAGAATGTAGTCGGAAAGGTTGTTGGTGGAGCGATAGGCCATGAAGCCGATCAGCACCATTGCTGCGATGTAGATCACGAACGTGATCAGGGTTGGATTGCTTGCGCTCATTACGTACGTGCCCTGGCTTTGTTTTTATGTAGCGGCGGCGGTTGCACCGTTTGCAGACTGACGTCTGACAGACGATTCGCACGGCCGCGCATTTATGACCAATGTTTCCCCAGGAAAGCCATTGGCCGGTACACCGGGTTCCCCGGTTGCACCTTGGGCGCGAATCCTATGCAACAAAGCAAAACAGGTGCAACCAGTTTCT
Source organism: Pseudomonas sp. GW822-FHT03F08 (assembly GCF_058801265.1). Classification (NCBI taxonomy): domain Bacteria; kingdom Pseudomonadati; phylum Pseudomonadota; class Gammaproteobacteria; order Pseudomonadales; family Pseudomonadaceae; genus Pseudomonas; species Pseudomonas sp. GW822-FHT03F08. The sequence goes on from NZ_JBXANC010000004.1 coordinate 278,958, forward strand.
TGAGAATTAGTTGCACCTACGTCGTTTTTTCGACTGCAAACCGCCTATTTTGCACTGTTCCGGCGCAGTGACACCCCTCCATCTGCCTTGAAAGCACCTATCTAGAGCGGTCATCGCGAAGCTGAAATTTATTCCTGACAAGTTGCCGAATATTCCGACAAAAAAAGGGTTGCACCCGGTTGCACCTCTGCAAGCTCACGGCTAATCTTGCCGCCAGCTGTTGTCGCGCAACTGCGGCACCTATGAGGATAAAAATATGGCTACCACCACCCTTGGGGTCAAACTCGATGACCCGACCCGCGAGCGCCTGAAGGCCGCCGCAACCTCGATTGATCGCACACCGCACTGGCTGATCAAGCAGGCAATTTTCAATTACCTGGAAAAACTCGAGGGTGGTGCAACCCTGACCGAGCTGAACGGTTTGACCGCCAAGGACGCCGATGAGGCAGGCGAAGTCCATACCGATCATGCTCACCAATGCTTCCTCGAATTTGCCGAAAGCATCCTGCCGCAATCGGTGCTGCGCGCCTCGATCACCGCCGCTTACCGTCGCCCTGAGCCGGAAGTGGTACCGATGCTGATCGAACAGGCTCGCCTGCCAGCGCCGATGGCCGAAGCCACCAACAAACTCGCCGCCTCCATCGCGGAAAAACTGCGTAACCAGAAGAGTGCCGGCGGTCGTGCAGGCATTGTTCAGGGTCTGCTGCAGGAATTTTCCCTGTCGTCCCAGGAAGGCGTGGCGCTGATGTGCCTGGCCGAAGCGCTGCTGCGTATCCCGGACAAAGGCACTCGCGATGCACTGATCCGCGACAAGATCAGCACCGGCAACTGGCAGCCGCACCTGGGTAACAGCCCGTCGCTGTTCGTCAACGCGGCGACCTGGGGTCTGCTGCTGACCGGCAAACTGGTGTCGACCCACAACGAAGCCGGCCTGACTTCGTCCCTGAGCCGCATCATCGGCAAGAGCGGCGAGCCGATGATCCGCAAGGGCGTCGACATGGCCATGCGCTTGATGGGCGAGCAGTTCGTGACCGGCGAAACCATCGCCGAAGCCCTGGCCAACGCGAGCAAGTTCGAAGCCAAGGGTTTCCGCTATTCCTACGACATGCTCGGTGAAGCGGCGCTGACCGAACACGACGCCCAGAAGTACCTGGCCTCGTACGAACAAGCCATTCACTCGATCGGCAAAGCCTCTCACGGCCGTGGGATTTATGAAGGCCCGGGCATCTCGATCAAACTGTCGGCCCTGCACCCGCGTTACAGCCGCGCCCAGTACGAGCGCGTGATGGATGAGCTGTATCCGCGCCTGCTGTCGCTGACCCTGCTGGCCAAGCAATACGACATCGGCCTCAACATCGACGCCGAAGAAGCCGACCGCCTGGAGCTGTCGCTGGATCTGCTCGAGCGCCTGTGCTTCGAGCCGCAACTGACGGGCTGGAACGGCATCGGTTTCGTGATCCAGGCCTACCAGAAGCGTTGCCCGTACGTGATCGACTACGTGATCGACCTGGCTCGCCGCAGCCGTCATCGCCTGATGATCCGTCTGGTGAAAGGCGCGTACTGGGACAGCGAAATCAAGCGTGCCCAGGTCGAAGGCCTGGAAGGCTATCCGGTCTACACCCGCAAGGTGTACACCGACGTTTCCTACATCGCTTGCGCCCGCAAACTGCTGTCGGTACCGGAAGTCATCTACCCGCAGTTCGCCACGCACAACGCCCACACCCTGTCGGCGATTTATCACATTGCCGGTCAGAACTATTACCCGGGCCAGTACGAATTCCAGTGCCTGCACGGCATGGGCGAACCGTTGTACGAGCAGGTTGTAGGCAAAGTTTCCGAAGGCAAGCTGAACCGTCCGTGCCGCGTGTACGCTCCGGTCGGCACCCACGAAACCCTGCTGGCGTACCTCGTACGTCGTCTGCTGGAAAACGGCGCCAACACCTCGTTCGTCAACCGCATCGCCGACCAGTCGATTTCGATCCAGGAACTGGTGGCCGATCCGGTGGCCAGCATCGAGCAGATGGCAACCGTGGAAGGTGGTTTCGGCCTGCCGCACCCACGCATTCCGCTGCCGCGTGACCTTTATGGTTCCGAGCGCGCCAACTCCAGCGGCATCGACATGGCCAACGAACATCGTCTGGCATCGCTGTCCTGCGCCCTGCTGGCGACCGCGCACAACAACTGGAAAGCCGCGCCGATGCTCGGTTGCGCCTCCAGCAACGAAGCGCCGGCACCAGTCCTGAACCCGTCCGACCTGCGTGACGTGGTCGGCCACGTGCAGGAAGCCACCGTCGAAGACGTCGACAACGCCATTCAATGCGCCCTGAACGCTGCACCGATCTGGCAGGCCACCCCGCCGGCCGAACGCGCCGCGATTCTGGAACGCGCCGCCGACTTGATGGAAGGCGAGATTCAGCCGCTGATGGGCCTGCTGGCTCGCGAAGCCGGCAAGACCTTCGCCAACGCCATCGCCGAAGTCCGCGAAGCCGTCGACTTCCTGCGTTATTACGCAGTGCAGGCCCGCAACGATTTCAGCAACGACGCCCACCGCCCACTGGGCCCGGTGGTCTGCATCAGCCCGTGGAACTTCCCGCTGGCAATCTTCAGCGGCCAGGTCGCCGCCGCACTGGCCGCCGGCAACCCGGTACTGGCCAAACCAGCCGAACAGACCCCGCTGGTCGCCGCACAAGCCGTGCGCCTGCTGCTCGAAGCCGGGATCCCGGAAGGCGTGCTGCAACTGCTGCCGGGGCGCGGTGAAACCGTCGGCGCTGGCCTGGTGGGTGACGAGCGCGTCAAAGGCGTGATGTTCACCGGCTCCACCGAAGTCGCGCGTCTGCTGCAACGCAATATTGCCGGTCGTCTCGACAACCAGGGCCGTCCAATCCCGCTGATCGCCGAAACCGGTGGCCAGAACGCGATGATCGTCGACTCTTCGGCACTGACCGAACAGGTAGTGATCGACGTTGTGTCCTCGGCCTTCGACAGCGCTGGTCAGCGCTGCTCGGCCCTGCGCGTCCTGTGCTTGCAGGAAGATTCCGCTGATCGCGTCATCGAAATGCTCAAGGGCGCGATGGCTGAAAGCCGTCTCGGCAACCCGGAGCGCCTGTCCGTGGACATCGGCCCGGTGATCGACGCCGAAGCCAAGGCCGGCATCGAGAAGCACATCCAGGGCATGCGCGACAAAGGTCGCAACGTGTACCAGGTAGCCATCGCCGATGCCGAGGAAGTCAAACGCGGCACCTTCGTCATGCCGACCCTGATCGAACTGGAAAGCTTCGACGAGCTGCAACGCGAGATCTTCGGCCCGGTGCTGCACGTGGTGCGCTACAAGCGTAAAGAGATCGACCAGTTGATCGCCCAGATCAACGCCTCCGGCTACGGCCTGACCCTCGGCGTGCACACCCGCATCGACGAGACCATCGCCAAGGTGATCGACAACGTCAACGCCGGTAACGTCTACGTCAACCGCAACATCGTGGGTGCCGTGGTCGGCGTCCAGCCGTTCGGTGGCGAAGGCCTGTCGGGTACCGGTCCGAAGGCCGGTGGCCCGCTGTACCTGTACCGTCTGCTGTCGACGCGTCCTACCGATGCCATCGAACAATCCTTCGCTCGCGGTGATGCGGCCGTGGCACCGGATGTTCGTCTGCGCGATGCCCTGAGCAAACCGCTGGTCGCCCTGAAAGCCTGGGCCGACAGCAACAAGTTCGCCGACCTGAGCACTCTGTGCGTGCAATACGCAGCCCAGTCGCAAAGCGGTATCACCCGCGTACTGGCCGGCCCGACCGGCGAGAAGAACAGCTACGCGATCCTGCCGCGCGAGCACGTGCTGTGCCTGGCGGACATCGAAGGTGACCTGCTGACCCAACTCGCGGCAGTACTGGCAGTGGGCGGTTCGGCGGTCTGGCCGGAATCCGACACCAGCAAGGCATTGTTCGCACGCCTGCCGAAGGAGATTCAGGCGCGGATCAAACTGGTTTCCGACTGGAACAAGGACGATGTGGTATTCGATGCGGTTCTGCATCACGGCCACTCCGACCAGTTGCGCGCGGTCTGCCAGCAGATCGCCAAGCGTGCCGGCGCCATCGTCGGGGTTCAGGGCCTGTCCCAGGGCGAGACCAACATTGCGCTGGAGCGCCTGGTGATCGAGCGCGCGTTGAGCGTCAACACCGCAGCGGCGGGCGGCAACGCCAGCCTGATGACTATCGGTTAATCGCCGACTCTGTCAGCAACATAAAAAATGGGCGCCCTCACCGGCGCCCATTTTTTTGGCCTCTCCATCACCGTTATCAATCTTCCTGTTCAGCCTTTATTCGCACGCCTAGACTCGGTCCATTCCAAAAAAGGTAGGCCGCCATGTCCGAGACGCTGCTCAGTTCCCGCAATCTGGCTTTCGAGCTGTACGAAGTCCTCGATGCCGAGGGCCTGACCCGGCGCGAGCGGTTTGCCGAACACAACCGCGAAACCTTCGATGCCGCCATCGGCACGGCGCGCAACATCGCCGAGAAGTACTTCGCACCGCACAACCGCAAGGGCGACGAGAACGAGCCGCGCTACGAGAACGGTCAGGCGATTCTGATTCCCGAAGTGAAACCGGCGGTGGATGCCTTCCTCGAAGCCGGATTCCTCAACGCGGCGCGCAGTTTCGACGCCGGCGGCATGCAACTTCCTACACTGCTGTCCCAGGCCTGCTTCGCTCACTTTCAGTCGGCCAACGCGGCTTCGACTTCCTACCCGTTCCTGACCATGGGCGCGGCCAACCTGATCGAAAGCTTCGGCACCGAAGAACAGAAGCAACGTTTCCTGCAACCGATGATCGACGGCCGTTTCTTCGGCACCATGGCCCTGACCGAACCCCATGCCGGTTCGTCGCTGTCGGATATTCGTACCCGCGCCGAACCAGCGTCCGACGGCACTTATCGCCTGAAGGGCAACAAGATCTTCATCTCCGGCGGCGATCACCCGCTTTCGGAAAACATCGTGCACATGGTGCTGGCCAAATTGCCGGACGCGCCGGCCGGGGTGAAGGGGATTTCGCTGTTCATCGTGCCCAAGTTTCTGGTCAACGATGACGGCAGCCTCGGCAAGCGCAATGACGTGCTGCTGGCCGGGCTGTTCCACAAGATGGGCTGGCGCGGAACGACCTCGACCGCGCTGAACTTCGGCGATAACGGCGAGTGCGTTGGCTATCTGGTGGGCAAGCCGCATCACGGTTTGAGCTACATGTTCCAGATGATGAACGAGGCGCGAATCGGCGTCGGCATGGGCGCGGTGATGCTCGGTTACGCCGGCTATTTGTACTCGCTGGAATACGCTCGCGAACGTCCGCAGGGCCGAGTGCCGGACAGCAAGGACCCGACGACGGCGCCGGTGGCGATCATTCAGCACGCGGACGTCAGACGCATGCTGCTGACGCAGAAATCCTACGTCGAAGGTGCGTTCGATCTCGGCCTGTACGCGGCACGGCTGTTTGATGACACCACCACGCTGGAAACCGAAGCCGAGCGCAAACAGGCGCATGAGCTGCTGGACTTGCTGACGCCGATCGCCAAATCCTGGCCATCGGAGTTCTGCCTCAAGGCCAACGAACTGGCGATCCAGATTCTCGGCGGCCACGGTTACACCCGCGAATACCCGGTGGAGCAGTATTACCGCGACAACCGCTTGAACCCGATACACGAAGGCACCCACGGCATTCAGTCGCTGGACTTGCTGGGACGCAAACTGGCGCAGAACGGTGGCGCCGGGCTCAAGCAACTGATCCGCCTGATTGCCGACACGGCCGAACGCGCGGTGGCGTACGAATCGTTGACCGCATTGCGTGAGCCGCTGGAGAAACTGGTCGCACGCCTGCAGAGCGTGACCATCGGCCTGCTGACGGATCTGGCCCAGGGCAAGGTCAACAGCAGCCTGGCGAATTCGGCGCTGTACCTGAAAGTGTTCGGGCACACGGTGATTGGCTGGCGCTGGCTGGAGCAGGCGATTCGGGCGGAGGAAGGTTTGGCCAAGGGGAATGCGGCGGATGCCGACTTCTATAAGGGCAAGTTGCAGGCGGCGCGGTATTTCCTGACGTGGGAAGTGCCGGGTTGCCATCATGAGCTGGCGTTGCTGGAGGCTCGGGATGATACGTGCCTTGCAATGCAGGACGCGTGGTTCTGACACGTTGATGATCGTTCCCACGCGTTGCGTGGGAACGATCAACTAATCAGGTAAGTTTGAAGCCACCCATCTGCCGCGCCAGATCATCCGCCAGCCGCTGCAGCATCTGACAATCCTCACGACAAGCCCGAACCTCCCCCGCCGTCGCCCGCGCCAGATCGGAAATCCCCTGCACGTTGCGGTTGATCTCCTCGGTCACCGCCGACTGCTCCTCAGTCGCCGTCGCCACCTGATGGTTCATGTCGCTGATGCGCTCGACCTGCCCGGTAATCGCAGTCAAAGACGCACCCGTACGCTGGCTCGACTCTACGCCGGTGCCGGTTGCCGCCTGTCCCGTACGCATTGAAGACACGGCATTCTCCGCCCCCTGTTTGAGGCTGCCGATCATCTGCTGGATTTCGTCAGTGGATGCCTGAGTGCGGCGCGCCAGCGTCCGCACTTCATCGGCCACTACCGCAAAACCACGCCCCATATCCCCGGCCCGCGCCGCTTCAATCGCCGCATTCAATGCCAGCAGATTGGTCTGTTCGGAAACACCGCGAATCACCGCCAGCACCTGATCGATCGAAGCCACCTGATGCGCCAACTCCCCCACCGCGCCGGCCGCGACGCCGATTTCATCAGACATGCTTTCTATATGGCGAATCGAGCCGCCGACCACTTCGCGCGCCTGCATCGCTTCATCGCGAGCGGTTTGCGAGGCGAGCGCGGCGTTGCCGGCGTTCTGGGCGATTTCCTGCACGGTCAGGCCCATTTCGTGGACGGCGGTGGCAACCATGTCGGTCATTTCCTGCTGGCGGCCGGAGCGCTCGGCGGTGTTATCCACAACCCTGGCCACCTGACCCACAGCGACACGCAAACGCTCACTGGTGGTCAACACCTCGGCGATCATCCCGCGCTGACTGTCGAGGAAACGGTTGAAGCCCCGAGCGAGGTCGCCCAGCTCGTCGGCGCGGCTGGAATCTAACCGATGGGTCAAATCTCCACCACCGCTACCGATTGCTACCAGCGCAGCTGTTACCTGACGAATCGGTCGCACCAATCCCTGAGCCAGCCAGATCACCAGCGCCAGGCAAACCAGCGCCACCGCCAGACCGATGCCGCTGCTCATCCACATCGCCCGTCGGGCTTCGGCGTAGATCTGTGACTGCGGCACTTCGGCCACCAGAGTCCAACCGAGGTCACGCAAAGGCAGGCTGAAGGCGAGGAAGTCTTCGCCGTCACGCTGGAAGCTGCTGTTGGCCGCCACTTTATGGCCCATGACCGCTTGTGCCGCGCTTGCGCCGATCTGCTCCGTAAGCGTGCGCTTGCCGCTGAATTGCGCCTCGGGATGGACCTGGATCAAACCGTCGGAACGCACGAGATAGACCTTCCCGCGTTCACCGAAGCTGAAGTTGTGGATCAGCTCGGACAGCTCTTTCATGCTCAGACCTAGCCCCGCAACGCCGACCACTTTGCCGGCCTGCTCGACCTTCAGGTCGATGAACAGCGCCAACTCTCCGGTGGCCCCGTCGTTGTCGATGTTCAGGGTTCGGGGCTGATTGCTGTCCAGGAATGAGTAGAACCACGCATCGGCCGGTTTGGCGCGGCTGAGGGTGCGATCCAAGCCTTTTTCGGTGATGTAGTGATTGGATTCGGTGCCGATGATCAGCGCGGTAAACGCCTTGTGTTCGGCGCGGATGCCTTCCAGATATTGCGCGAAGCCTGCCGTTTTGGCGGAGTCTTCACCTGTGGCCAGCCAGTCGCGGACCATGGTGTTGCTGGCGATGTCTTTGGCGGCGGTGAGGGGTTGAACGAGGATTCGCTCGATGTCGTTGCGCGTCGCTTCGATGCTCGACGGCAACGCCTGCTCGACCAGATAGCTCTGGGCGAGGCGGTTGACCACCAGGGTATAAATGCCAACCACGATCAGGATGCTGACCAGCAGGGCGGTGCCCATGCCGAGGATCAACTGCCATTGAATACTGCGACGCCAGAACTGCATGGAGCACCCCCAAAGAATAAGAGGCTGAAACACTGCAACAGCCGTGCCGATTGTATACAACGCAATCGACAATCTTACTCTTTGGTTGTGCGCAACCCATCAACCCTGATTGATGGTCTTGGCGATGGTCTCGACCGTGGCGCTGACTTGCTCTTGGTAACGCTCGAGTTCCTGCTGGTGCTGCTTCTTCATTTCAATCTGCTGCGAGCACAGATTCATCGCCGCCAGCACCAGCAGGCGGTCGCCGATCAGCGTCGGGTATTTGCGTTTGGTGTCGGCCAGTGCGGCCTTGAGCATCAATGCGGCGTCCAGCAGGGTCTGTTCTTCCCCGGCCGGTGCCTTGATCGAATAGTCCTCCCCCATGATGGAGACGACTTTTACCCCTGCTGTGCCGTGGTTCATGCGCTGACAGGACCTGCGTTGACGCGATCAACCAGGGCCTGGATGCGTGCGGCGGTGGCGCCGTGCTTTTCTTCCTGTTCCATCAGGCTCAGTTGCAGGCTTTCGTTTTCATCCTTGGCCTGGGCCAGTTCCGTGGACAGGGTCTGGTTGGTTTCCGAGAGGGTCTGGTTCTGTTGCACCAGGTCGCTGACGAGCTGTTCCAATTGGCTGAGGGATGCTTCCAACATTTTGATCTTCCAGGGCATTTTCAAAGGGCGCGTACGATAAAGAAAAGTCGTCGTGGATGCCAGGGTTAAACCGGCGCAAGGCCTTGATTTTCCTGGTGGCCGACCGTTCCTGCGAGTGTTAGAGACTGTGATCTGCCGATCTGGTTCCTGCACTTCGTCGCCCGGCCTTCAGTGCGACAAATACGCGCATCGGCTCAAGACTTTAGTCGTATGACCGATAAGTCATCCAACAGCAGTCTCAGCCCGCATGGATGCGGCCCTTCCTGGTATACGCCCCATGTCCCTTCGCAATATGAATATCGCCCCCCGGGCGTTCACCGGTTTCGCCCTGATCGGCGGCCTGATGCTCATTCTCGGTGTGTTCGCCCTGAACCAGATGAGCAAGATCCGCGGCGCCGCCGAAAACATCACCACCACCAGCGTGCCGAGCATCAAGAACCTCGACGAGTTCACTCAGCTGACCCTGCGTCTGCGGGTGCTGTCGTACCGTTTGCTGGTGAACCGCGAGCCGGACATCCAGCAGAAAACCATCGAACTGCTGGAGATGCGCAACCAGCAGATCCGCAAGGCCCAGACCGATTACGAGCCGTTGATCGGCAGCCCGGCCGAACGTGCGGCCTATGACCAATACGTGCAGTTGCTGGGTCAATACCGCCAGATCGAAGACCGGATGAAAACCCTGTCGCGCAACAATCAGGTGGATGAGCTGCGCAACCTGCTGAACACCCAGTTGCTCGACAACTCCGAAGCGATGAACTCGGTGCTCAACCGTCTGATGCAAATCAACGGTGAGCAGATCAGCACCACCAACCAGCAAGCCGCCGAGCAGTTTTCTTCGGCTTTCAGTCTGGTGGTGACGCTGCTGGTGATCGCGACCGGCCTGACCTTCCTCTTCGCCTGGCTGCTGACCCTGAGCATCACCAAGCCGATTTCCAAAGCGCTGGATGCGGCGGAAACCATCGCCGAAGGCAACCTGACCCAGCCGATCCACGTTGACGGCACCGACGAAGCCGGTCGCCTGCTGGCCGCCATGGCCAAGATGCAATCGAAGCTGCGCGACACCCTGCAGCGGATTTCCGGCTCGGCCACCCAACTGGCCTCCGCCGCCGAAGAGCTGAACAGCGTCACCGACGAAAGCGCCCGTGGCCTGACCCAGCAAAACAACGAAATCGAACAGGCTGCCACCGCAGTCAACGAGATGACCAGTGCGGTTGAAGAAGTCGCACGCAACGCCGTCAGCACCTCGGAAGCCTCGAAGAACGCCACCACCTCCGCCGGCGACGGCCGCGATCTGGTGCAGGAAACCGTCAGCGCCATCGAGCGCATGAGCGCCGACGTGCAGAGCACCGCGACCCTGATCGGTGATCTGGCCAACGAATCCCGTGACATCGGCAAGGTGCTGGACGTGATCCGCGGCCTGGCTGACCAGACCAACCTGCTGGCACTGAACGCTGCCATTGAAGCGGCCCGCGCCGGAGAAGCCGGTCGCGGTTTTGCCGTGGTGGCCGACGAAGTCCGTGCCCTGGCGCACCGCACCCAGCAGTCGACCAGCGAAATCGAGCGCATGATCGGCAGCATCCAGAGCGGCACCGAGCACGCCGTGGATTCGATGCGCAACAGCACCGAGCGCGCCGAATCGACCCTGAACATCGCCCGTGGCGCGGGTATGTCGCTGGACACCATCAACACGGCCATCGTCGAAATCAACGAGCGCAACCTGGTAATCGCCAGCGCTGCCGAAGAACAGGCGCAAGTAGCGCGGGAAGTGGATCGCAATCTGGTGAACATTCGCGATCTGTCGGTGCAATCGGCGACCGGCGCGAATCAGACCAGTGCGGCGAGCAACGAGCTGTCGCGTTTGGCGCTGGATCTGAACAATATGGTTGGGCGGTTCAGCCTGTAACCTTCCGCATGACTGATCGTTCCCACGCCCGTGGGAACGATCTTGCACTCCGCGCAAAAAGCTTTTTGACAGCATCACATTTCAACAGGTTAGAATCGCTGGCACGCAGACTGCATGGTCAGTTTGTGCCCGTCTTTCCGCTTCTGGAGTACTGCCTTTGAATGCGACGACCATCAACAGCCTGTTCTTGATCGGCGCGTTGCTGGTAGGTGCGAGCATTCTTGTCAGTTCCCTTTCGTCGCGTCTCGGCATCCCGATTCTGGTGATTATCCTCGCAGTCGGCATGACTGCCGGGGTCGATGGCGGCGGCATCATTTTCGATAACTACCCGACGGCCTATCTGGTCGGCAACCTCGCTCTGGCGGTGATCCTCCTCGACGGCGGTTTGCGCACCCGAGTGTCCAGTTTCCGCGTGGCCTTGTGGCCGGCCTTGTCGCTGGCCACCGTCGGCGTCCTTATAACAACCGGTCTCACCGGCATGGCCGCTGCGTGGCTGTTCGACCTGAACCTGATTCAAGGCCTGTTGATTGGCGCCATCGTCGGCTCGACGGACGCCGCAGCGGTGTTCTCGCTGCTCGGCGGCAAGGGCCTGAACGAACGGGTGACCGCCAGCCTGGAAATCGAGTCCGGCAGCAACGACCCGATGGCGGTGTTCCTCACCGTGACCCTGATCGACATGCTCGCCAGCGGCCAGACCGGCCTGCACTGGAGCCTGTTGACCCACCTGATCCGCGAGTTCGGCATCGGTGGCGTGATCGGCCTCGGCGGCGGCTGGCTGATGCTGCAACTGGTCAACCGGATCAACCTCGCCACCGGCCTCTATCCGATCCTGGTAATCGCCGGTGGTCTGGTGGTGTTCGCCCTGACCAACGCCCTGCACGGCAGCGGCTTCCTTGCCGTTTACCTGTGCGGCCTGGTGATCGGCAACCGTCCGGTGCGCAGCCGCCACGGCATCCTGCACATGCTCGACGGCATGGCGTGGCTGGCGCAGATCGGCATGTTCCTGGTGCTGGGCTTGCTGGTTACTCCGCACGACTTGCTGCCGATCGCCCTGCCTGCTCTGGGCCTGGCGCTGTGGATGATTCTGTTCGCACGGCCGCTGTCGGTGGTGGTCGGGTTGCTGCCGTTCAAGGCTTTCCATGGTCGCGAAAAGGCGTTCATTTCCTGGGTCGGCCTGCGCGGCGCGGTACCGATCATTCTGGCGGTGTTCCCGCTGATGGCCGGGCTGCCGAATGCGCAGCTGTATTTCAACCTCGCGTTCTTCATCGTACTGGTGTCGCTGCTGGTGCAGGGCACGAGCCTGCCGTGGGTGGCCAGACTGCTCAAGGTGACGGTGCCGCCGGAGCCTGCGCCGATCTCCCGTTCGGCCCTGGAAGTGCACATCACCAGCGAGTGGGAGCTGTTCGTTTACAAGCTCGGCGCGGAGAAATGGTGCATCGGTTCGCCCCTGCGCGAGCTGAAAATGCCCGAAGGCACCCGCATCGCCGCCCTGTTTCGCGGCCAGCAACTGCTCCATCCGTCGGGTAGTACGGTGCTGGAAGTCGATGATTTGCTGTGCGTTATCGGCCATGAACACAACTTGCCGGCCCTCGGAAAACTGTTCAGCCAGGCACCGCAACGGGGCCTCGATCTGCGTTTCTTCGGCGACTTCGTACTCGAAGGAGACGCCCAGCTCAAAGCGGTTGCGGCCCTGTACGGCCTGCCGGCCGAAGGCATCGATCCGGACATGACCCTGGGCCACTTCATTGCCCAGAAAGTCGGCGGTGCACCGATCGTGGGCGACCAGGTGGAATGGAACAACACCCACTGGACGGTTGCGGTCATGGACGGGAACAAGATCGCCAAAGTGGGCGTCAGATTCCCCGAAGGAAGTCGCCCGGGCCCCGGGCTCTTCCTCTAAACTGCCTCCACTCTCACTTGCTTGACCGGTCTCTATGCCTACCCTGCGCTCCTTTTTCCTCGCGGCCCTGCTGGGCCTGAGTCTTACTGTCGGCCCGCTGCACGCCGCAGAACCGCCATCCAGCGACGCCGTGCAGGCCAACCTGGACAAGCTCACCGACAGCAAACTGCCCGAGGCCGACAAAAAGGCCCTGCAAACGCTCCTGCAAAACACGCTGAACCAGCTCAACAACCGGCGTGACTACGAGCAGAAGCTGAGCGACCTCAAGCAGCAGTTGGCCACCGCGCCGAAGCAGACCATCGAGAACGCGCGCGAACTGACGCGACTCAAGGCCACCCCTGTGGTGCCAGTGGCGCAGCGCTTCACCAAAGAGAACATCCAGCAGCTGGAGCAGATACTCACCGAGCGCTCGACCCAGCAAAGCGATCTGCAAAAAGCCTTGGCCGATGCCAACAGCCTGATCATCACTGCGCAGACTCGCCCGGAACGCGCCCAGGCAGAAATCGCCAGCAGCCAGACGCGCATCCAGCAGATCAACAACATCCTCAAGACCGGCAAGGACAGCGGCAAGACCCTGAGCGCCGAGCAACGCGACCTGCTCAACGCCGAGCTGGCGTCGCTCAATGCCCTGATCCCGCTGCGCCGTCAGGAACTCGCTGGCAACAACCAGTTGCAGGATCTGGGCAACAGCCAGCATGACCTGCTCACGGAAAAGTCCGACCGCCTGGACCATGAGATCCAGGAACTGCAAACCCTGATCAACCAGAAACGTCTGACCCTGTCTCAGGAAACCGTGACGCAGCAGTCGATCGAGGCTCAGAAGTCGGGCAGCAGCACCCTGCTCGCCACTGAAAGCGCGGCCAACCTCAAGCTCTCCGACTATCTGCTCAAAAGCACCGACCGCCTCAACGAGCTCACCCAGCAGAACCTGCAGACCAAGCAGCAGCTGGACAGTGTGACCCAGAGCGATTCGGCCCTCGACGAGCAGATCAACGTGCTCAAGGGCAGCCTGCTGCTGTCGAAGATTCTCTATAAACAGAAACAGGCGCTGCCGCGCCTCAAGGTCGACCGCGACCTGGCGGATCAGATCGCCGACATTCGCCTGTACCAGTTCGAAATCAACCAACAGCGCGAACAGTTGAGCAATCCGGCGACTTACGTCGACAACCTGCTGTCCACCCAGCCGCCGGAGCAAGTCACGCCACAGCTGCGTAAGAGCCTGCTGGAGCTGGCCAACACCCGCGTCGATCTGCTGGAGCGGCTGAGTCGCGAACTGAGCGCGATGCTCAACGAGTCGATCACCCTGCAACTGAACCAGAAGCAACTGCTGAGCACCGCGCAAAGCCTGCGCGCGACCCTCGACGAACAGATGTTCTGGATCCCCAGCAACAAGCCGCTGGACAACGAGTGGATTCGCGGCGTGCCGGAACGCCTGAAACGCCAGATCGACACCCTGCCGCTGGCCTCGAGCCTGAGCGAACTGACCGACGGCCTCACTCAGCGCCCGCTGCTGTTCCTGCCGCTGGCGCTGCTGATCGGCGCGCTGCTGTGGCGCCGCAAACAGCTGTATTCGCGACTGAACAAGGTCCACCAGGATATCGGTCACTTCAAACGTGACAGCCAGTGGCACACCCCGCAGGCAATTCTGATCAACATCCTGCTGGCGATGCCGGTGGCGCTGGGCCTGGCGTTGTGCGGGCTGGCGCTGCAGATCGACGCCCGGGGCCAGAACGCCAACATGGGTGCGGCCCTGCTGCAAATGGGCCAGGCGTGGCTGGTGTTCTACACCGCTTACCGGATCCTCGCGCCGGGCGGTGTGGCCGAGCTGCACTTCCGCTGGGAAAAACCGCAGGTCGAATTCCTTCAGGGCTGGGTGCGTCGCCTCGGTCTGGTGGTGATGGCACTTGTGGCGGTGGTGGCGGTTGCCGAACTGCAACCGGCGGCGCTGGCCGATGACGTCATCGGCATGCCGGTGGTGCTGACCTGCTACGCCCTGATGGGGTGGCTGCTCAGTCGACTGCTGATCAGCAGCCCGGCCCACGAAAACGCCTCGCTGTTCCGCAAGGCCGTGGGTGTGATGTTCACCCTCCTGCCGATCGCCCTGTTCGTCGCGGTGTGCTTCGGCTACTACTACACCGCGCTGAAACTCAGCGACCGCTTGATCAACACCCTGTACCTGCTGATGTTCTGGCTGGTGATCGAAGCCACCTTCGTCCGTGGTCTGGCGGTCGCGGCACGACGTCTGGCTTACCAGCGGGCCCTGGCCAAACGTCAGGCCGCGAAAGAAGCTGGCGACGGCGAAGCGGTGATCGAAGAACCGACCCTGGACATCGAAAAGGTCAACGAACAGTCCCTGCGCCTGATCCGACTGGCGCTGCTCGGCGGATTCATCGCCGCGCTGTACTGGGTCTGGGCCGACCTGATCACGGTGTTCTCGTACCTCGACAACATCACCCTCTACGAATACACCAGCGGCACCGGCGCCAACATGAGCATGGTGCCGATCAGCATCGGCGACATGCTCGGCGCGCTGATCATCATCGGCATCACCTTTGCGCTCGCACGCAACTTGCCGGGTCTGCTTGAAGTGTTCGTGCTGTCGAAACTCAACCTGGCCCAGGGCAGTGCCTACGCAACCACGACGCTGCTGTCGTATGTGATCGCCGGGGTCGGTTTCGTCTCGACCCTGTCGACCCTCGGGGTTAGCTGGGACAAGTTGCAATGGTTGGTGGCGGCGCTGTCGGTCGGTCTCGGTTTCGGTATGCAGGAGATCTTCGCGAACTTCATCTCCGGCATCATGATCCTGTTCGAACGCCCGGTGCGGATCGGCGACACCATCACCATCGGCAACCTGTCGGGCACGGTGAGCAAGATCCGCATCCGCGCCACGACCATCACCGACTTCGACCGCAAGGACATCATTGTCCCGAACAAGACGTTCATCACCGGGCAACTGATCAACTGGTCGCTGACCGACACCATCACCCGGGTGACGCTGAAACTCGGCGTGGATTACGGTTCCGATCTGGATCTGGTCAAGGAACTGCTGCTCAAGGCCGCCCGGGAAAACCCGCGCGTGCTGAAGGAACCCGAGCCGCATGTGTACTTCCTCAACTTCGGCGAAAGCACCCTCGACCACGAACTGCGCATGCACGTGCGCGACCTCGGTGACCGCAACCCGGTGATCGACGAGGTCAACCGCTTCATCAACCGCGAGTTCAAGAAGCAGCACATCAACATCTCGTTCCGGCAGATGGAGGTTTACCTGAAGAACCTCCACGGCCAGGAGTACAAACTGGTGCCGGTCGAAGACGACAGCAAAACCATCGCGCCCGTCAGCGGCGAGCAAAAACCGCTGCAAGAGCCGCCGCCCGCCAAACTCGACTAACCCGACTAATCCCAGCAGAATGCTCGGACATTCTGCTGGAGCCGGCCCTTGAAAGCCCTCGACGAACTGACCTTCGACAACCGCTTCGCCCGCCTGGGCGACGCGTTCTCGGCCCATGTGCTGCCTGAACCGATCGACAACCCGCGACTGGTGGTCGCCAGCCCGGCGGCCCTGGCGCTGCTGGATCTGGATCCCGCGACGGCCGACACTCAGGAATTCGCTGAACTGTTCGGCGGCCACAAGTTGTGGGCCGATGCCGAGCCGCGGGCGATGGTCTATTCCGGGCATCAATTCGGCGGCTATACCCCGCAACTGGGCGATGGTCGCGGGCTGCTGCTGGGCGAGGTCTACAACGCGGCCGGCGAGCATTGGGACTTGCACCTCAAGGGTGCCGGACAGACACCGTTTTCGCGCATGGGCGACGGTCGTGCGGTGCTGCGTTCGTCGATTCGTGAATTTCTCGCATCCGAAGCGCTGTATGCGCTGAACATCCCGTCCTCACGCGCCGCGTGCGTGATCGGTTCCGACACCCCGGTCTGGCGTGAGAAACAGGAACGCGCCGCGATGGTGCTGCGGCTGGCGCCAAGCCACGTGCGTTTCGGCCACTTCGAATATTTCTATTACACCAAGCGTCCCGAGCAGCAGAAGTTGCTCGGCGAACACGTGCTGGCGATGCACTTCCCCGAATGCCTGGAACAGCCGGAACCGTACCTGGCGATGTTCCGCGAAATCGTCGAGCGCAACGCCGAACTGATCGCCAAGTGGCAGGCCTACGGTTTCTGCCACGGGGTGATGAACACCGACAACATGTCGATCCTCGGCATCACCTTCGACTTCGGCCCGTTCGCCTTCCTCGACGACTTCGACGCGAACTTCATCTGCAACCACTCCGATGATCAGGGCCGCTACTCGTTCAGCAATCAGGTGCCCGTCGGCCAGTGGAACCTCAGCGCCCTGGCCCAGGCCCTGACGCCGTTCATTAGCGTCGAAGCCCTGCGCGAAACCCTTGGCCTGTATCTGCCATTGTTCCAGGCCCATTACCTCGACCTGATGCGCCGCCGTCTGGGCTTCACCACGGCCGAGGACGAGGACCAGCAACTGCTGGAGCAACTGCTGCAATTGATGCAGAACAGTGGCGTCGACTACACGCTGTTCTTCCGTCGTCTGGGCGAGGAGTCAGCAGATAAGGCTGTTGCCCGGTTGCGCGATGACTTTGTGGATATCCGAGGCTTCGACGCCTGGGGCGAGCGTTACGTCGACCGTGTTGCACGCGATGGCGCGACCGATCAGGAACAACGCCGCGCGCGGATGCATGCGGTGAATCCGCTGTACATCCTGCGCAATTACCTGGCGCAGAAGGCGATTGATGCGGCGGAACAGGGTGACTATTCGGAGGTTCGCCGACTGCATGCGGTGTTGAGCAATCCATTCGAGGAACAACCTGGAATGGAAAGCTACGCGCAACGGCCGCCGGAGTGGGGCAAGCATTTGGAGATCAGTTGTTCGTCGTGAGGCTGCTTCCAACTTCCAAATACTCAAGACGATCGATGTAATTGGCTATACGCGTCGAGATGGCCGCCTATTATCTCGATCAAACCCATGAGCGGGTGTGACTCGTCCGCTCCAGCCATGCCTCTCAGCTCCTTAACTGCTTCGACCAGCAAATTGTATTCCTCCTCTGACTCTGGCCGCTTAAGGACAGGTGCGACGTGGCCCCAGTGCTCAATAGCCAACTCAACTATTCCGCTCATTTTTGCCCCTTGCTTTGGTCACCAGCAAATTGCCAGGACGCCCGGAGTCACTCTATGCCGCGAGCAAAATGAGCAAAATCAGCTGAAACGACACTTTATGTAGGACACATCTTCGATTATCGAAGGTAACTGCTGTCAGATTTCGTCTTGATAAATGCCTCGCATGACACCAGATTCGTTTTACGAACTGCCTAATCAACCGAGCCGATCATGACCGACCCACTCCTCATCCCCTGCCCCTTCTGCAACGGCCTCAACCGCATTCCCGCCGAGCGCCTCAACGACCACCCGAAATGCGGACGCTGCAAGTCAGAGGTGCTGTTGAACAAGCCGTTCGAACTCAAGCAAGGCGACTACGCCAGCCAGATCAAGGGCGATCTGCCGTTACTGGTGGACGTGTGGGCGGACTGGTGCGGGCCGTGCAAGTCGTTTGCGCCGGTGTTCGAGCAAGCCGCTGCGCAATTGGCAGGCAAGTGCCGGCTGGCCAAGCTGGACAGCGAGGCCAATCAGCAGTTGTCGGCGCAGTTGGGGATCCGCTCGATTCCGAGCCTGATTCTGTTCAGGAACGGTCGTGAGGTGGCGCGGCAAAGCGGGGCGTTTCCGCTGCCGCAACTGATGGCGTGGCTGCGCAGCCAGGGCATCTGACACAACACCCTCCAAATGTGGGAGCTTGCTCCCACATTGGTTTTTTCAGGCGTCTTCGAGCAGGTTGTGCAGTTCGACGAACTGCTGAGTCAACTTGTGTCGCGGGTCGAGATGGATCAGCGGCGTGCTGGCCTGATGCGATTCGCGCATGCGCACTGAGCTGGCGAGATAAACCGGCAGCACCGGCAAACCTTCAGCGATCAATTCATCGAGAATCTGCTGCGGCAGACTGGCCCGGGCCTGGAACTGGTTGACCACGATGCCTTCGACTTCCAGGCCTTCGTTGTGGTCATCCTTCAACTCTTCGATCTCCGACATCAGCCCGTACAGGGCCTGACGGGAAAAGCTGTCGCAATCGAAGGGAATCAACACCCGATCAGCAGCAATCAACGCCGAAACCGCATAAAAGTTCAGCGCCGGCGGCGTATCCAGGTAGATACGGTCGTAGTCCTCGCTCAACTCATCGAGCAACTTCCGCAGCTTGTTGATCTTGTGCTTGGCTTCGAGTTTGGGCTGCAAGTCGGCCAGTTCCGCCGTGGCGGTGATGATGTGCAGGTTGTCGAACGGGGTTTCGTAGATATCGGCCTTGTTCTTCTTGGAGAACGGGCCCGAGGACAGGGTCTGCTTGAAGAAGTCGGCGATGCCCATCGGAATGTCGTCACCGGTGAGCCCGGTCAGATACTGAGTGGAGTTGGCCTGGGCATCGAGGTCCACCAACAGCGTGCGATAACCCTCGCTGGCGCTGACCGCCGCCAGATTGCAGGCGATGCTGGATTTGCCCACGCCACCTTTCTGATTGAACACCACGCGCCGCATGACAAAACCTCCGTGTATCAAAGAATGACCGAGTGTAGTGGTGCCCGGCCCCGCTTCGCTACCTTCACGGACACGGACTACAGGGTCAGGCGCAAATATCTCAATGGACACGGCGCAAATGCCGCCATTGGCCGCCGATATGCCCGACAGACAATCCCGTCGCAATCCGGATAATGGCCAAGTGACATTTTTTGCCATGTACCCTTCGGTCCATTTCAGCGCGCAAAATGTAACCAGCATTTGCTACACACTCGTCGCACCGGGATAATGCGCGCCACCCGGCGCCAAGCGCCACGCCACTTTCGGCAAGGTCAGCACCTCTGTGGCTTTGGCAGAACCGCGTCAAAAACAGCCCGCAGGGGCGGGATGAATGTCCGTGATCAACTTCAACATCGCCCAATGGCGCGCCTGGGCTCCCGGGCTCGACAGTGTGGACGCCTGGCAAGCCTGGAGCCGACAGCCGGTCGTGCTCCCGAGCAGCGATGCCGCGCCCGATGTGTCGTTCCTTCCCGCCATGCAGCGCCGCCGTCTCAGCCGCCTGGCGCGGATGGCCTTCAGTGTCGGCTGGCCACTGGCCGACGGTCGGGAAAACCTGCCGCTGGTCTTCGTCTCCCGCCACGGTGAAACCCCGCGTACGTTCGACATCCTCAGCGACCTGGCCAACGAACAACCGCTGTCACCGACCCAGTTCAGCCTCTCCGTGCACAACGCGATCATCGGCCTGTGGTCGATCATGCGCGGCGAAACCAGTGAGATGACCGCCCTCGCAGCAGCGGGCGACGGCCTCGAGCACGGCGTGCTGGAAGCCGCCGCCCTGCTGGACGAAGGCGCTCCAGCGGTACTGTTGGTGATCACCGAAGAACAACCGCCCGCCGCCTATTCGGCATGGATCGATGACGTGCCGTTTCCGTATGCGGTGGGCTTGCTGCTGACCCCCGGTACCGACTGGCGGCTGACCCTGAACAGCGCCCCCGAAGCACTGTCCAAAGCGCAATGGCCCCACGCGCTGAATCTGCTGCAAACCCTGCTCGGCCAGCAAACCCTTTGCCAACATGCCTGGAAAAATCGTGTATGGACCTGGCAACGCAACCCGTAACCGAAAAAAACCGCGACGCCTACTACTGGCGTCTGCTGGCCACCGCCATCAGCTTCGCCCTGTTCGGGCTGGGCGGGCTGTGCCTGCGACTGCTGGTGTTTCCGCTGCTGGGCTGCCTGCCGGGCGATGCGAAGACCCATCGGGAGCGGGCGCGGCAGACCGTCAGTCGGCTGTTCTGGTTTTTCGTCCGGTTCATGGCCCGCACCGGGGTGCTGACCTACGACATCCAGGGTGCCGAACGCCTTGGCCGTCCGGGGCAGATGATCATCGCCAACCACCCGTCGCTGATCGACGTGGTGTTCCTGATCGGTCTGGTGCGCCACGCCAATTGCGTGGTGAAGAAAAGCCTGTGGGAAAACCCTTTCACCCGTGGCCCGCTGCGCAGCACCGAATACATCAGCAACGACGGCAGCATGGACATGCTCGATGCCGCCGCCGATGCGCTGCGAGACGGACAGACCCTGATCATTTTCCCGGAAGGCACCCGCACCCAGCCCGGACAGGCACCGGCCTTCCATCGGGGCGCGGCGGCCATCGCACTGCGGGGTGCGAAAATTCTCACCCCGGTGATCATCAAGGTCAGCCCGACTACGCTGACCAAGGCCGAGCCGTGGTATCGCATCCCCTGCCGCCGTGTTCACTTCAGTTTTCGCGTCGGGGCCGATATAGACCCACAGACCTTTGCCGCACAAGGCCCTGCACCGCAGGCCTCGCGCAAGCTCAACGACTTTCTGCACCATTTTTTTATCAAGGAGCTCGCCGAAGATGAGCGATCTGCACCGTGAGATAAAACTGCTGATCATCGACGCCCTGGGCCTCGAAGACATCAGCGTCGACGATATTGGCGACGACCAGACGCTGTTTGGCGAAGGCCTGGGCCTGGATTCGGTCGACGCCCTGGAACTTGGCCTGGCCATCCAGAAAAAGTACGGCATCAAGATCGATGCCGACGCCAAGGACACCCGCAACCATTTCACCAACGTGGCGAGCCTTGCGGCGTTCGTCACGGCAAAACAGGCAGCTTGAGACCGGACCATGCAAACTCGTGACGACATTTTCAACACCCTGCGCGATGCCCTGGTCGAGCTGTTCGAACTGGACCCGGCCCGTGTGAGCCTGGAATCGAACCTGTATCAGGACCTGGAAATCGACAGCATCGACGCGGTCGACCTGATCGACCACATCAAGCGTCAGACCGGCAAGAAAATCGCCGCCGAGGAATTCAAGTCGGTGCGCACCGTCGGCGACGTGGTCGAGGCGGTCTACCGTCTGGTTCAACCGGCCGCATGAGCCGACTGATCGGCCTCGGCCTGCTGCTGGCGGGCCTGTTGTACCCCTTTGCGGTGTATTTCGGCATGGAGCACTTTGCGCCGTGGCAGTTCGGCCTGCTGCTGGGCAGCCTGTGGCTGGCCCGTGCGCTGACCGGCGAGCGCAAGCCCGGCAGCCTGTGGATGGCCTGCGTGGCGATCGTGTTCTGCCTGCTGCTGGCGCTGTTCGACAGCCCGCTGTTACTGCGCTGGTACCCGGTGCTGATCAGCGGCTTCATGTTGATGCTGTTCAGCCTGAGCCTGAAATACGGCCCGCCGATGGTCGAGCGCCTGGCGCGCTTGCGTGAACCGCAGCTGCCACCCGAAGCGATCCGCTACACCCGCCAGGTCACCGTGGCCTGGAGCGTGTTCTTTTTCTGTAACGGCTTGTGCGCGGCCCTGCTGACCCTTTGGGCGCCGCTGCACTGGTGGATGTTGTACACCGGCCTGATCTCCTACGGATTGATCGGCCTGATGTTTGCCATTGAATGGCTGATACGACAACGGGTAAGAGGTCGCCCATGAACTGGATAAAACTTGAGCAACTGTTGCTCAAGGATCTGCCGCAGCGCGCCATCACCGTCGCGCCGACACTCGATCACGCACACCTGCGCGAACAGGCCCTGAGCCTGGCTGCGGGCCTGCAAGCCAAAGGTGTGCAGCGAATGGCCGTGCACCTGGAAGATGCCGCAGAATTGGCCGTCGCCCTGCTCGGTGCCTGGCGCGCCGGCGTCAGCGTATTGCTGCCTTCGGATCTGCAAGCACAGACTCGCCAGCGCTGGTCGCATGAAGTCGACCTGTGGCTGACCGATCACGCGGACGACGCGCACCTGAGCGATTGGCAGCACACCGCACTGACCGGCGCCGAACTGGATCTCGACCAGTGCCGCCTGAGCCTGTGCACCTCCGGCTCCAGCGGCGAACCCAAGCGCATCGACAAATCCCTGCGGCAACTGGCCAACGAAGTCGAAGCCCTCGAGCAACTGTGGGGCATGGATCTCGGTGAGGCCTGCATCATCGGCAGCGTCGCCACCCAACACATTTACGGTCTGCTGTTCCGTGTGCTGTGGCCGCTGTGTGCCGGGCGCCCGTTTTTGCGCAAACAACTGGCCTTTCCCGAAGACATGCAGCGCGCCAGTCGCGAGCACCCGGCCTTCGCCTGGGTCGCCAGCCCCGCGCTGCTCAAGCGCATGGGCGATAACCTCGACTGGCCGGCCCTGAGCGCCGTGCGTCGGGTGTTTTCCTCCGGTGGTGCGTTGCCGGCGGATGCCGCACAAAGCCTGCACCAGCGTTTGCAACAGTGGCCGACGGAAATCCTCGGCAGCTCGGAGACCGGCGGTATCGCCTGGCGTCAGGGCGAGTCGCTGTGGCAGCCGTTCACCGGGGTCGAGCTGAGCCAGGACGGCGACGGCGCGTTGCTGATCGCCTCGCCGTATTTGCCCTCCGGACATATCGAACACACCGCCGATGCCGCGCGCATCGAGGCCGATGGTCGCTTCGAGCTGCTCGGGCGACTGGACCGGATCGTCAAACTGGAAGAAAAGCGTATCTCCCTGCCGATGCTGGAGCAGGCCTTGGTCGCCCACGACTGGGTCGCCGAAGCGCGACTCGGTGTGGTGCAGGAAAACCGCGCGTCTCTCGGTGCCTTGCTGGTGCTCAGCGAATCAGGCCTGTTTGCCCTGCGCGAACACGGCCGGCGCAGCCTCACCGAAACCCTGCGCCGTCACCTCGGCGAGCATTGCGAAGCCCTCGCCCTGCCTCGGCGCTGGCGCTTGCTGCGACAACTGCCGCTGAACACTCAGGGCAAGTTGCCTCAGGCTGACGTCGAAGCCTTGCTGCTGGCACCGCGTCCGAAGGCACCGGAAGTTCTGGAGCAGACCGAAACCGAGGGCGAATGGAGCCTGCAACTGAGCGTGCCGCCGGATCTTGCCTACTTCAGCGGTCACTTCCCCAAGGCCCCGGTGCTGCCCGGCGTGGTGCAGGTCGAGTGGGCGCTGAACCTCGGTCGGCAACTGTTGAACCTGTCTGGTGCATTCGCCGGGATGGAAGTGCTGAAGTTCCAGCAACTGGTGCGCCCCGGCGATGAAATCCAGTTGCACCTGCGCTTCGACGCCGAACGCGGCAAGCTGTATTTCGCCTATCGCAACGACACCGCGACCTGCTCCAGCGGCCGGATTCTGCTGGGGGCTGGCGATGCATAACCCTTGCGCGGTCATCCCGGTCTACAACCACGAAACCGCGATCACCACGGTGGTCGAGGCCCTGCTCGCCCAAGGCTTGCCGTGCATTCTGGTGGACGACGCCAGCAGCAAATCCTGCGCAGCCGTGCTGGATGTTCTGGCCGAACGCGAGCGGGTGTATCTGGTGCGACTCACCACCAATCAGGGCAAGGGCGGCGCGGTGATGACCGGACTGCGTGAAGCCGCGCGACTGGGTTTCACTCATGCCTTGCAGGTCGATGCCGACGGTCAGCACGACTTGCAGGACGTCAGCCGCTTCGTCGAAGAATCCCGCGCCCATCCGCGTGCGCTGATCTGCGGTTATCCGCTCTACGACGCCAGCGTGCCCAAGGGGCGCCTGTACGCCCGTTACCTCACGCACGTGATGGTGTGGATCAACAGCCTGTCACTGCAGATTCGCGATTCGATGTGCGGTTTCCGTGTCTATCCGCTGGAGCCGACCCTGGCACTGATCGACTCGGCGCGGATCGGCAAGCGCATGGATTTCGACTCGGACATTCTGGTGCGCCTGTCATGGCGCAACCAGCCGATGCGCTGGCTGCAAACCAGCGTGCACTACCCGCTGGACGGCGTGTCGCACTTTCGGATGTTCCACGACAACGTGTTGATTTCGAGCATGCACACGCGCCTGTTCTTCGGCATGTTGCTGCGCTCGCCCGCCATCCTCTGGCGACGGTGGCGCGCATGACGGTCGAGACCGACAAAAAGCACTGGGCCGACCGCGAAGAGCGCGGCAGCTTTCTGCTGATGAAATTTACCGCGTTCGCCGCCAAGGTTCTTGGCCGACGCCTGTTGAGCCCGTTGCTGTACGGCATCGTCCTGTACTTTTTCCTGTTCGGCCGCACAGCCCGGCGCAGTGCCTGGCAGTATCAGCAACGCCTCGCCGACTGGAGCGGCCGCCACGAATTGCGCCCAAGCCTGTGGCGGGTGTTCGGCCAGTTCATGGCGTTCGCCGATTCGCTGCTCGACAAGCTCGACGTGTGGAACCGCAAGCTGCGCATCGAGCAGATCGAAATCATCGACCCGGCGCTGCTGCGCGATCAGTTGCGCGGCAGTCGCGGGCAAATGCTGGTGGGCGCGCATCTGGGCAACCTCGAAGTGTGCCGGGCGCTGGCGGAGATCGGCGAAAAGGTCACCATGAACGTTCTGGTGCACACCAAGCACGCCGAACAATTCAATCGCCTGCTGGGCGAGGCCGGGGCGACCAATCTGCGGCTGATCCAGGTCAGCGAGCTGGACCCGGTGATCATGCTGCAACTGCACGAACGCCTGGAGCGCGGCGAATGGCTGGCGATTGCCGGCGACCGTGTACCGCTGCACGGCGGGCGCAGCGTAACCGTGGACTTCCTCGGCCATCCGGCGCGATTTCCGCAAGGCCCGTGGCTGCTGGCCGGCTTGCTGAAATGCCCGGTCAATCTGCTGATGTGCCTCAAGCAACCTGACGGACACTATCGCCTGACCCTCGAACCGTTCGCCGATGCCGTGACGTGGACGCGCCGCGAGCGCGAACAGGTCATTCATCAGTGGGCGACCCGCTATGCCGAACGCCTGAGTCACTATTGCCTCGAAGCCCCCAAGCAATGGTTCAACTTTTACCCTTTCTGGAAGACCGATGACGACGCCAACCCATGAGCCGGTAACCTTCGGCGAACGCCCTTTGCGCATCGAAGACGTGCTGGCCCTGGCCAACCGTCAGGCGCCCGTGCAGTTGCAGAGCGACGCCGACTACCGCGAACGCATCGCCAAAGGCGCGCGGTTCCTCGATTCGCTGCTGGACAAGGAAGGCGTGATCTACGGTGTGACCACCGGTTACGGCGACTCCTGCGTGGTCGCGGTGCCGCTGCATCACGTCGAGGCGCTGCCGCGTCATCTTTACACCTTCCACGGCTGCGGACTGGGCAAACTGCTCGACGCCCAGGCCACCCGCGCGGTGCTGGCGGCGCGTTTGCAGTCGCTGTGCCACGGCGTGTCCGGGGTGCGCATCGAACTGCTGGAACGTCTGCATGCCTTCCTCGAACACGACATCCTGCCGCTGATCCCCGAAGAAGGTTCGGTGGGTGCCAGCGGCGATCTGACGCCGCTGTCCTACGTCGCCGCGACTCTGTCCGGCGAGCGTGAAGTGATGTTCCGTGGCGAACGCCGCCAGTCCGCCGATGTGCATCGCGAACTGGGCTGGACACCACTGGTGCTGCGCCCGAAAGAAGCGCTGGCACTGATGAACGGCACCGCCGTGATGACCGGTCTTGCCTGCCTGGCCTATGCCCGCGCCGATTACCTGCTGCAACTGGCCACCCGCATCACTGCGTTGAACGTGGTGGCGCTGCAAGGCAATCCGGAGCACTTCGACGAGCGCCTGTTCGCCGCCAAGCCGCATCCGGGGCAGATGCAGGTTGCCGCGTGGCTGCGCAAGGATCTGGCGATCGACGCGCCGACCGCGCCGCTGCACCGCTTGCAGGACCGCTACTCGCTGCGCTGCGCTCCGCACGTGCTCGGCGTATTGGCCGACAGCCTGAACTGGCTGCGTTCGTTTATCGAGACCGAACTCAACAGCGCCAACGACAACCCGATCATCGACGCCGAAGCCGAGCGCGTGCTGCACGGCGGGCATTTCTACGGCGGGCATATCGCCTTCGCCATGGACAGCCTGAAAAACCTCGTGGCCAACGTCGCCGACCTGCTCGACCGACAACTCGCGCTGCTGGTGGACGAGCGTTACAACCACGGTTTGCCGAGCAACCTGTCCGGCGCCAGCGCCGACCGGGCGATGCTCAACCACGGCTTCAAGGCTGTGCAGATCGGCGCCAGCGCCTGGACTGCCGAAGCGTTGAAAAACACCATGCCGGCCAGCGTGTTCTCGCGCTCCACCGAGTGCCACAACCAGGACAAGGTGAGCATGGGCACCATCGCCGCACGCGACGCCATTCGCGTGCTGGAGCTGACCGAACAGGTCGCCGCCGCCACCTTGCTCGCGGCCAATCAGGGCGTCTGGCTGCGTGGCCGTGATGAAGACGCACGACCACTGCCACCGTCGCTGGCCGCCATGCACGAAGAGCTGGCCAAAGACTTCCCGCCAGTCATCGAAGACCGCGCCCTGGAAGGCGAACTGCGCCTGTGCCTGCAACGTATCGCCGAACAACACTGGAGGCTGCATGCGTAGCGCCGGAGTGCTTCACGCCGATACGGAAATCCTCGTGCCGTTCTTTGACATCGACACCATGCACGTCGTCTGGCACGGCCATTACGTGAAATACCTGGAAGTGGCGCGCTGCGCGTTGCTCGACAAGATCGGCCACAACTACAACCAGATGGTCGACTCGGGCTATGCCTGGCCGGTGATCGACCTGCAATTGCGCTACGTGCGCGGCGCAGTGTTCGGTCAGCGGCTGAACGTGCGCGCCAGCCTGGTGGAATGGGAAAACCGCCTGAAGATTCACTACCTGATCACCGACGCCCAGACCGGCGAACGCCTGACCCGCGCCAGCTCGGTGCAGGTCGCCGTCGAGGTGAGCAGCCGCGAGATGCAACTGGCGTCGCCGAAAGTCTTCACCGATGCCGTGGAAAGGATGCTGCGATGAATGTGTTTGTGAAATCCTTCGGGGCCTTGGCGTTGCTGGGGCTGTCGTCGCTGGCCAACGCCTTCGACCTGCAACAGTTGAGCGATCAACTGGCGAAACCGGACGTGATCCACGGCCAGTTCATTCAGGAAAAACACCTGCGCGCCCTGCCCCAGCCGCTGATCAGCAAGGGCAGCTTTGTCCTCGCCAAAAACCACGGCCTGCTCTGGCTGTTGAAAACCCCGCTGCAGCAGGATTACCGCATCAGCGCCAAAGGCATTGCCCGTCGTGACCTCAACGGTTGGCAACTGTTGCCCGGCAAGAGCGCCGGCGCCGAACAGAACCGTTTGTTTCTCGCCGTGCTGCAAGGCGACAGCAGCGGTCTGCAACGGGATTTCGAACTGGCCCTGAACGGCGACGCACAAAAGTGGCAACTGACGCTCACCCCGCGTTCGGTGCTACTCAAGCAAGTGTTCAACCAGATCAACATCACCGGCGGCACGCTGGTGAGTACCATCGAACTGCTGGAAACCCAGGGCGACAGCACTGTGCTGCGCATGCAGGACAGCACCGCCGGCCAACCGTTGAGCGACGCGGAGCAACATGACTTTGCCGAGTGAACGCAGGCTGCCCTGGCTGTTCCTGATCCTGCTGCTGGCCGTCGTCGCACTGGGCGCCTGGCAGTGGCGCGACGGCGCACCGCTGTCGGCGAACCTGATGGAGCTGGTGCCCGGCACCCATCCGGACGCCGTCGAGCAGCGTGCCGAACAACGCATGCAGGAACCGCTCAACCGGGAAATGCTGGTATTGGTCGGTCACACCGATCGCCAGCAGGCCGTCGCCATGGCCCAGACCCTGGGCGAGCAATGGCAGGCCAGCGGCTTGTTCGAAAAGGTCCAGTGGAACCTGCAGGCCGATCTGCCCGCCCTGCGCGCACAATTGCTGCAAGGGCGACTGGCGATGCTCTCGGCCGATGATCGGCAGTTGCTGATCGAACACCCGGACGCCTTCATCCAGCAACGGGTGCAGGCGCTGTTCGATCCGTTCACCGGTTTCAGTCTGGTGCCGAGCCAGGACGACTGGCTGGGCCTGACCGGACGCATCCAGAACAACCAGCCGCAGCACGGCGCGGTGCAACTGGACATCGGCAGCGGCGCATTGATTGCCGATTCCGACGGCAAGAGCTGGGTGCTGCTGCGCGCGCGCACCACCGGCAACGCCTTCGACATGAACCTGCCGCTACAAGTCGCCGCGCTGCTGCAACACAGCCGCGAGCAAGCGGCGAAATCCGGTGTGCAACTGCTGGCTGCCAGCGGATTGCTCTACGCGGCCAATGGTCAGCAACAAGCGACCCGGGAAATTTCCTGGGTCGGCGGCGGCGCCACCCTCGGCATTCTGTTGCTGCTGTTGCTCGCCTTCCGCCGCTGGCGGGTGTTGCTGGCGTTCATTCCGGTGCTGGTGGGCATGCTGTTCGGCGCGGTGGCCTGCGTGGCACTGTTCGGGCACCTGCATGTCATGACCTTGGTGCTCGGTTCGAGCCTGATCGGCGTGGCTGTGGATTACCCGCTGCACTATCTGTCCAAGAGCTGGAGCCTCAAACCGTGGCGCAGCTGGCCGGCCTTGCGCCTGACCGTGTCGGGCCTGACCCTGAGCCTGATCACCAGCGCCATCGGCTATCTGGCGCTGGCCTGGACACCGTTCCCGGCCCTGACCCAGATCGCCGTGTTCTCCGCTGCTGGCCTGCTCGGCGCTTACCTGTCCGCGGTGTGCCTGCTGCCGGCGCTGTTGAGCAACGTCGAGTTGCGCCCGGCGCAATGGCCGCTGCGTCTGGCCGAGCGCATGGTCAGTCTTCGGGAAACGCTGCTGGAACACGTGCGCACACCGATTCTGGCGGCACTGCTGATCGCGTTCTGCGCCGGCGGCCTGGTGCAACTGCAAAGCAAAAACGATATCCGCCAATGGGTCGGCGCGCCGCAGCACCTGACCGATGAGGCGCAGACCATCGCCCGCATCACCGGTTATCAGCCGACCAGCCAGTTTTTCCTGGTGCGCGCAGAAAACCAGCAGCAACTGCTGGAACGCCAGGCAGCCCTGAGCGAGCGGCTGGATCAACTGGTCAACCTCGACAAGTTGCAGGGTTATCTGGCGCTCAACCAATTGGTCAGCCCGCCGAGCCAGCAGCAACAGGCTCGCGAAGCGCTGAACAAATTGCCGCAATTCTGGCAGCCGCTGCTTGAAGTCGGCGTACCACTGGCAGCGTTACAAACCGAACTGACGCAATTGCAGGCCCTGCCCGCCGAAGACATCGACGCCGCACTGGTCGGCCCGCTCGGCGAGCCCTACCGCACCTTGTGGCTCGGTCCGACCGAAGAAGGCGTCGCGGCGATGGTCAGCCTGCAAGGCCTGAACAACCCGGCGCTGCTGCGGGTGCAGGCGCTGGACTTGCCCGGCGTGGAGCTGGTGGATCGCCTCGGTGACTTGAACCGGGTGTTTGCCGAAACCCAGATCAGCGCCGCCGAACTGAAACTCGCTTCCTGCGTGCTGATCGTGCTGGTGCTGATCCTGCCGTTCGGTCTCGGTGGCGCGTTGCGCATCGTTTCCCTGCCACTGCTCGCGGCGCTGTGCAGCCTGGCCAGCCTCGGCTGGCTCGGTCAGCCGCTGACCCTGTTCAGCCTGTTCGGCCTGCTGCTGGTGACGGCGATCAGCGTCGATTACGCGATCCTCATGCGCGAACAGGTCGGCGGCGCGGCGGTCAGCCTGCTTGGCACTTTGCTGGCGGCGCTGACGACCTGGCTGTCGTTCGGTCTGCTGGCAGTGTCGAGTACGCCGGCGGTGAGCAACTTCGGGTTGTCGGTGAGCCTCGGGCTGGCCTTCAGTTTCATGCTGGCGCCGTGGGCCGGGCGTCATGCCCATGCGGTGACAGTCGCGGAGCCGGCAGCATGATGATCGTGATTTTCTGGCTGATGGCGCTGGCGTTGTTCGCCGTGGCCACCCGTGTCGGTCGATATTTCGGATTGATTCCGATCGTCAGCCAGTTGCTGCTGGCCAGTTTCGTGCTGCCGCTGTTGATGTATTTCTGGATCGAACCGGGCTGGCAGCTCAGCGGAGCCGAACTGATTGCGCCGAGCTGGCTGAAAAACCTCTACAGCCTGAGCTTCGCGCTGTTGCTCGGGCACATTCTCAGCGACGTGATCGACCTGCGCCTGGATCGTCAGAGCGTGAAAATTGCCCTGCCGAGTTTTGCCGTGCCGTTCGCCTGCGGGTTGGCGACGGCGTACTGGCTGCTGCCAGCGCAACCGTGGATCAACTCGCTGGCCATCGGTCTGGTGTTCGCCATCACCGCGATCCCGGTGCTGTATCTGTATCTGCGCCATATCGACTATCCGCCCGCCGCCACCCGGCGTCTGGTGCAGACTGCGATCCTGATCGACCTGACCTGCTGGACCCTGTTCGGCCTCGCCCAGGGCAGCCTGCACCTGAGCAGTCTGCTGCTGCCGCTGGGGCTGGCCTGCGTGCCAGTACTGCTGCGTGTGTTCGGCGTCCGCCGGCCATTGACCTACAGCCTTGGCTTTTTTGCGCTGTTGGTGCTGGCCGAACACTACAAACTCAATGCGCTGATTTTCGGCATCGGCTATCTGCTGTGCATGGCCGCGCTGAAGGTGCCGTTGGTGCTGCCGTTGCCGGCACGCTGGATGAACCGTTTGCAAACGTGGATCGCGATTCCGCTGATCCTCACCTTCGGCATCGTGCAGATCGATGTGCACAGCGCCCTCGCCAGCCTCGGCGTCGTGCAATGGGCAGCGCTGCTGCTGTTGCCGATCGCCAGCAAACTGCTCGGCAACTGGCTGGGCCTCGGCTGGGCCGGCGCATCGTTCGAAGGCGCCAGCCGCTGGCGTGAAAGCGTGCTGCTGAACATTCGCGGCTTGAGCGAAATCGTTTTTCTCAACTTGCTGTTGCAACAACAACTCATCAGCCCGGCGCTGTACTTTGCGCTGATGCTGATGGGCCTGATCGCGACGCTGTTGCCGGCTTTCATCGGCCTGCACCGTGCGTCATTGAACCCTATTGCCGTACCCAGGAGCTCGCGTGCCAATCGTTGAAATGGAATCCCGTCAGGTCGTGATCATCGGCGCCGGCCCGTCCGGCGCCATCGCCGCCGCGTTGCTCAAGCGTAAGGGCCACGACGTGCTGGTTATCGAGCGCCAGCATTTCCCACGGTTCTCCATCGGCGAAAGCCTGCTCAGCCATTGCCTGGATTTCGTCGAAGAAGCGGGGATGCTCGAAGCGGTGAACGCGGCCGGATTCCAGCGCAAGACCGGCGCGGCATTCGCCTGGGGCGAGCGCTACAGCGCGTTCGATTTCGGCGATACGTTCACCGGCGGCAAACCGACTACCTTCCAGGTACAACGCGCCGACTTCGACAAACTGCTGGCCGATCAAGCGGCGTTGCAAGGCGTGGAAATCCGTTATGGCGACGCCATTGTCAGCGTCGACTTCGAGCGTCCGCATCCGCAACTCGATGTGCGTCGCGAAGACGGCAGCGAGTACCGCGTCGAGGCCGGTTTCGTCCTCGATGCCAGCGGCTACGGCCGCGTGCTGTCACGCCTGCTGGATCTGGAAGCTCCATCGAATTTCCCGGTGCGCCAGGCCGTGTTCACCCACGTCGAAGATCACATCGACCACCCGGCCTTCGACCGCGAGAAAATCCTCGTCACCACCCACCCGCAGCATCGCGACATCTGGTTCTGGACGATTCCGTTCAGTAACGGTCGCTGCTCGGTGGGCGTGGTCGCTGCCGCTGAACATTTCAAGGGTAGCGATACCGATCTCGACGCCTGCCTGCGCGGTTTCATCGCCGAAACCCCGAGTCTGGCCAAGGTACTGAACAACGCCGTGTGGGATACCCCGGCGCGTACCCTCGGCGGTTATGCGGCCAACGTCAAAACCCTGCACGGTCCGGGGTTTGCGCTGCTGGGCAACGCGGCGGAGTTTCTCGACCCGGTGTTCTCCTCGGGCGTGACCATCGCCATGCGCTCGGCAAGCATGGCCGCCGGCGTGCTGCACCGGCAGTTGCAGGGCGAAACCGTGGATTGGCAGAGCGAGTTCGCCGAACCGCTCAAGCGCGGCGTCGATACCTTCCGCTGCTATGTCGAGGGCTGGTACGCCGGCACCTTCCAGGACGTGATTTTCCACGAGCAAGGCTCCCCCGAAATCCGTCGCATGATCTGCTCGATCCTCGCCGGCTACGCCTGGGACGAACGCAACCCGTTCGTCAGCGAAGCGCGCCGCCGGCTGAAGACGATTTCCGAACTCTGTGCAAGGGACGACACATGAATTACTTGAGCGACAGCTACGTCGAGGAAACCCGTTTCGGCTTCTGGTTCCTGCGCAGCCACACCTGGCAGCACCATGTGCTGCGCGTGGCGATCAATGATTTGCGCGGCTTGTTCAGCGAACCGCTGCCGGCCAACCCGGTGCTGCTGGATGCAGGCTGCGGCCAGGGCAAATCCTTCGGCCATCTGCGCCAGACCTTCGCGCCACAGCGTTTGATCGGCGTCGATGCCGACCCGCACAGCCTGGAATTGAGCGCTGAAGAAGCGGCGCGCCAGGGCTTCGCCGTCGAGCTGATCGGCAGCGACTGCGCGACACTGAATGTCCCGGATGCGAGCGTCGATCTGCTGTTCTGTCACCAGACCTTCCATCATCTGGTGGAGCAGGAAAAAGCCCTGGCCGAGTTCTACCGGGTGCTCAAGCCGGGCGGTTATCTGCTGTTCGCCGAGTCCACCGAGGCTTACATTGATACATGGGTCATCCGTTGGTTGTTCCGCCATCCGATGCACGTGCAAAAGAGTGCGGCGCAGTATCTGGAGATGATTCGCCAGCAGGGATTCGAGTTCGCCGAGCGGAATGTTTCCTACCCGTATCTATGGTGGAGCCGCTCAAAGGATTTTGGTCTGCTGGAACGTTTTGGCCTGCGCAAACCGAAGCCGGTTGGCCAGCGTGAAGAAACCCTGGTCAACGTCGTGGCGCGCAAACCGCTGGAAGAGGCCGTCTGATGCTGCGTGTTCTGCTGCTCGCCTGCGTCCTGCTGCTGACCGCTTGCGCCAGCCAGGCGCCGCTGCCTGTGGATAACCCTACGCTGCCCTTGCCGCTGCAATTGCACATCGAGCGCCAGCAAGCCGAACAGCGTCAGGACTGGTTGCTGGTGATCCAGCGCGAGGGCCCGGGCATTCGCTGGTCGATGATGGATCCGCTGGGCATTCCCCAGGCCCGTCAGCAACTGATCGACGGACGCTGGCAGGCTGACGGCCTGCTGCCGCCGAATCCGGAGGCCCGGGAGTTGTTCGCTGCGCTGCTGTTTGCCCTGACGCCGTCCGGCGAACTGTCGCGCAATTACCCCACCGCGCAGCAACACGGCGGGCAACGTTCCTTGCCGGCGCGTTGGGACATCCGTTATGCACAACCGTTGAGCTTCGAATTGAACCTGCCCCAAGGCCCGCAGTATCGGGTTTCTCCTTTAGGTGAATCGACGCCATGACCGCCTACCTCAACGCCCTCGGCGTGATCTGCGCCCTGGGCCGTGACAAGCAAGAAGTCGCCAGTCACCTGTTCGCCGGCGATTGCTCGGGCATGCGCCACGAGTCGGGCTGGGTGCCGGAACGCGAGTTGCCGGTGGCCGCCGTACGCGGTGATCTGGCGCCCATTCCGCCGCAGATGGCGGCGCACAAGAGCCGCAACAATCAGTTGCTGCTGGAAGCCGCGCTGCAGATTCGCGACGACATCGACGCCGCCATTCAGACCTATGGCCCCGACCGCATCGGCGTAGTGCTCGGCACCAGCACTTCGGGCATCGACGAGGCCAGCGAGGGTCTGGCGCATTACATTCGCGACCAACAGTTCCCGGCCGATTACGACTACCGACAGCAGGAACTCGGCGCCCCGGCGACGTTCCTCGCCGACTGGCTGCAACTGAGCGGCCCGACCTACGTGATTTCCACCGCGTGCACCTCCAGCGCCCGGGCCTTGATGAGCGCCCGGCGTCTGCTGGATCTGGGGCTGTGCGACGCGGTGCTGTGCGGTGGTGTCGACAGCCTGTGCAAGCTGACCCTGAATGGTTTCTCGTCGCTGGAAGCGGTGTCCGACGAGCGCTGCAATCCGTTCTCGGCCAACCGCAACGGCATCAACATCGGCGAGGCCGCAGTGCTGTTCGTGATGAGCAAACAGCGCGGCGACGGCCCGGCCATTGCCCTGCTGGGCGCTGGCGCCAGCTCCGATGCGCACCATATTTCCGCGCCGGAGCCGTCCGGCCGTGGCGCGTTGCAAGCCATGCAACAGGCGCTGGACCGCGCGCAGCTGCAAGCCACGCAAATCAGTTATCTGAACCTGCACGGCACCGCCACCCAGCACAACGACGCCATGGAAAGCCTGGCCGTTTCCACGTTGTTCCCGCAGGGTGTGGCGTGTTCCTCGACCAAACCGATGACCGGCCACACCCTCGGTGCTGCCGGCGCACTGGAAGCCGCGTTCTGCTGGTTGAGTCTGAGTGCCGACAACCCCGACCACGCCTTGCCGCCGCACGTCTGGGACGGCCAGGCCGATCCGGACCTGCCAGCGCTGAAGTGGGTGACCGCGAGCGAGCGCCTGGCGTCCATTGCACCCCGCTACCTGATGAGCAACTCGTTTGCCTTCGGTGGCAATAACGTCAGCCTGATTATCGGAGACGCCCCATGAATGACTGGCCGCTCGCCGAATTGCTGCCCCACGCTGGCGACATGATTCTGATCGACCGGATCCTCAGCTTCGACGATGAGCAGATCCACACCACCCTCACGGTCAAGCCCGATGGCTTGTTCAACCTGCCCGACGGCAGCCTGCCGGCGTGGGTCGGCGTCGAGTTGATGGCGCAGAGCGTCGCTGCCTTCGCTGGCTGCCATGCCCGGCAGAAAGGCAATGCGGTGGAGCTGGGCTTTCTTCTCGGCACCCGCAAGTTCGAATGCAATGTCGAGGCGTTTCCGGTCGGTTGTGAACTGACTATCCACGGCATCCGCTCGCTGGAAGACGACAACGGCATGGGCGTGTTCGAATGCCACATCAATGCGCCCGGCATCGAAGCCAGCGCCCGGCTGAACGTGTTCCGCCCGCCGCACGCGGCGCAATATCTAGAACAATTGAAGGAGTCGAACGATGACTGAATTCGTACTGGTCACCGGCTCCAGTCGCGGTATCGGCCGCGCGATTGCCCTGCGTCTGGCTCAGGCCGGCCACGACATCGTCCTGCATTGCCGCAGCGGCGTGGCCGAAGCGCAAGCGGTGAAAGCCGAAGTCGAAGCGCTCGGGCGCCATGCACGCATCCTGCAATTCGACGTCGCCGACCGCGAAACCTGCAAAGCCATTCTCGAAGCCGATGTCGAAGCCCACGGCGCCTATTACGGCGTGGTGCTCAATGCCGGGCTGACCCGCGACGGCGCGTTTCCGGCCCTCAGCGATGACGATTGGGACGTGGTATTGCGCACCAACCTCGACGGTTTCTACAACGTCCTGCACCCGGTGATGATGCCGATGATCCGCCGCCGCGCCGCCGGTCGCATCGTTTGTATCACCTCGGTCTCGGGGCTGATCGGCAACCGTGGCCAGGTCAACTACAGCGCCTCGAAAGCGGGTGTGATCGGTGCCGCAAAGGCGTTGGCGATCGAACTGGCCAAGCGCAAAATCACGGTGAACTGTGTTGCTCCCGGCCTGATCGATACGGCCATGCTCGATGAAAACGTGCCGGTGGAAGAACTGATGAAAATGATCCCGGCACAACGCATGGGCACGCCGGAAGAAGTGGCCGGTGCGGTGAATTTCCTGATGTCGGCGGAAGCGTCGTACATCACCCGCCAGGTGCTGGCAGTCAACGGAGGCTTGTGCTGATGAAGCGCGTTGTCGTCACCGGCATGGCCGGCATCACCTCGCTGGGCAGCGACTGGGACACCATCGCCGGCAACTTCGCCGCCAACCGCAGCGGTATCCGCCGGATGGACGAGTGGGATCGTTTCAGCGAACTCAACACCCGACTGGCCGGGCCAATCGACGATTTTCTGGTGCCGGCGCACTGGACCCGCAAACAACTGCGCAGCATGGGCCGGGTCTCACGGCTGGCAGTCGGCGCGGCTGAAAAAGCCTTGGCCGATGCCGGCCTGCTCGGCGACGAATCGATCAAGGACGGCCGCATGGGCGTGGCCTGTGGCTCGTCCACCGGCAGCACCGACGAGATCAAAGCATTCGGCAACATGCTGCTGAATTCGGTGGCCGAAGGCCTGAACGCCAACTCCTACGTGCGGATGATGCCGCACACCACGGCGGCGAACATCAGCATCTTCTTCGGCCTCACCGGTCGCCTGATCCCGACGTCCAGCGCCTGCACCAGTGGCAGCCAGGGCGTCGGTTATGCCTACGAGGCGATCAAATTCGGTCGTTTGCCGCTGATGCTCGCCGGTGGCGCCGAAGAACTCTGCCCGACCGAAGCCATGGTGTTCGACGCGCTGTACGCCACCAGCCTGAAAAACGATGCGCCGCAAACCTCGCCACGTCCGTATGACAAGGGCCGCGACGGCCTGGTGATCGGTGAAGGTGGTGGCATGCTGGTGCTCGAAGAACTGGAACACGCCCTCGCTCGCGGCGCGCACATTCACGCCGAAATCGTCGGTTTCGGCAGCAACGCCGACGGCCAGCACACCACTCGTCCCGAGCAAGTCACCATGCGTCGTGCGATGGAGCTGGCACTGGAAGACGCGGGCCTGACGCCTGACGCCATCGGTTACGTGAACGGTCACGGCACGGCCACCGAGCAGGGCGACATCGCCGAAACCCTGGCCACCAGCAGCCTGTTTGGCGAGCGCATGCCGATCAGCTCGCAGAAGAGCTTCCTCGGCCACACCCTGGGTGCCTGCGGTGCGCTGGAGTCCTGGTTCAGCATCGAAATGCTCAATCGCGACCTGTACGTGCACACGCTCAACCTCGACGAAGTCGACCCGCACTGCGGCAAGCTCGATTACCTGCGCGGCGAATTCCGCCAGATGCACCACGACTACGTGATGAACAACAACTTCGCGTTTGGCGGGGTCAACACCTCGCTGATCTTCCGCCGCTGGACGCAACCGAATTAATTCAGGTCAAGGAGACCTCCATGCGTTTGAAC
Organism: Pseudomonas sp. GW822-FHT03F08; assembly: GCF_058801265.1. Classification (NCBI taxonomy): domain Bacteria; kingdom Pseudomonadati; phylum Pseudomonadota; class Gammaproteobacteria; order Pseudomonadales; family Pseudomonadaceae; genus Pseudomonas; species Pseudomonas sp. GW822-FHT03F08. The sequence goes on from NZ_JBXANC010000004.1 coordinate 316,507, forward strand.
AAACTCGCGGCCGCCACCCTGCTGCTCTGCGCCTTGCCCGCCGTCAGCCAGGCCCGTGACACAGCGGTGTACCTGCCGTTCGACAAGGCGGTCGCCGAGGCAACCCGCACCGGCAAGATCGACGGCAGCGTGAAGTTCTATCTGGCGGGCAACGCCCCGGCCGGCAAAGTCACCGTGGTCAGCAGCGGCGCGGTGACCAACAAGAAGACCAACGCCTTCAACAAGTCCGATGAAGTGGCCTGCGAATGGGTCGTGCAATCGGCCATCATCAGCCTGCACCAGGCCGCGAAAAGCGCCGGCGCCAACGCCGTGACCAACATCGTCAGCTTCTACAAGAGCAACGAGCGCAAGGATGCGAAGAACTACGAGTGCCACGCGGGCGCGATCATGGCTGGCGTTGCCTTGAAGGGTGATCTGGCGACGGTTCAGTAACCGCCGGAAACGACAAAGGGCGCCTTTCGGCGCCCTTTCACAAACAGGTTGGCTTGTCATCACCTCTCACCTGCCTGGCTCTGCGATGGCTGGTTGCCCAGGATCCTCAGAGTCTCACAAGCCCCTTTCGGGAACGCGGGCAGTATTGCCTGAAACTGCATGTGGAGCAACGGCTGGCATTTGGCTTCGATGCGCCACTTCAGCTGCCATCACAGCCCCAACGCCCGTCTGACCGCGGTTTTGATCGCGTGAAATTCGTCTGTTGCAAGATGTGAGATCAGGTAGATGCGCTTGCCTTGCCGATCCCGGCTTTTGATCCGATCAAGCCGCGAAAGGCTGACCGTGGCAATCATGTCGCACTTTGCCCAACAGGTCGGGCTGGCTCCCTGAAGGTGGCTTGCAAGTTCAAGATGATGCCCGAGCAAGCAATCAGGGGCGGTGGTACTCAACGGCACTACTGTCACCAGCAGGCTGTTGGTTCGATGTTTGCGGATCACAACAACAGGTCTGACTTTGACCATCTCGGGAATTTCATAACCCCTGAAATCGCAAATCAAAACGCTGCCCTCCTTAGGCTGGTATCGAAGTGGCATCCGTGACACTCGTTTGAAAAAGAACTGATTTTGCGCAACTACGGCCATATTCCCTACGACAGTTCCGTTACTCGAAATGTACGGAGCCAAGCCAACCAAATCCATGCACACAACTACACTCGCTCAAACAGGCCGACACACAGCGTCTGCCGGAACGGCGAGCCCGGTCGGTCGAGCACTCGCGGTTCTCTTTCACCGTCAAGGAGATGACCATGCAAGCAAAAGCCCTGATCGCCGCCGCCCTTTTCAGCCTGCTACCCAGCGCCAGCCATGCCACCAATCTGATGTACATGCCGTTCGAAACCGTGCTGTCGGATGCGATTCGTGCGGGGCGGCTGGATGGCAGTGTGAAGTTCTACCTGATCGGCAATGGACCACTGGGGACTCAGCGGATGTTGCAGCGCGGGGTGGTCAGCGATCTGAAGACCAACGGTTTCAACAAGAGCGATCACGATTCCTGCGAGTGGGTGTTGCAGTCGAACCTGATTGCGCTGCAGGCCCAGGCCAAGCGCGTCGGAGCCAATGCGGTGACCAATATCGTCAGCTACTACGACCAGCATGTACGCAAGGATCTGAACACTTACGAATGTCGGGCCGGGGTGTTTGTGACGCGGGTGGCGTTGAAGGGTGATCTGGTACAACTGCCCTGATCAACCGGCTTCGACCTTGCGCGTGAGCAGCTCGACGAACGCCTTGGCCATCGGCGATTTCTGATCCTTGCGCTGCACCAGCCACACGGCCGTCACCGCTTCGGGATCGAGCAACGGCCGATAGACCACGCCGTCGATGCGCATCCGCTGATACGACGCCGGCATCACCGATACGCCCAGGCCCGCCGCTACAAGGCCGATGATGGTCATCGCCTCCCCCGCCTCTTGGGCGAAGTGCGGGCTGAAACCGGCGTCACGGGCCAGGCTGATCAGTTGCGAGTAAAGACCGCTACCGTAGCTGCGCGGGAAGAACACGAACGGTTCGAGGGCCAGCGCCGAGAGGAACAGCCCCTCTTCAGAGCCCTGCGCCAGCGGATGTTTGGAACTGAGCACCGCCACCAAAGGCTCGCGCATCAGTTCGACCACGCTCAGCGAATCCGGCAAACCCAGCGGGCGCATGATGCCGACCTCGATCGACTCGTCCACCAATGCGTCGGCCACCATGGTGCTGCTCATCTCCCGCAGGTTCAGGTGCACGGCCGGGAAGCGCTGACGGAAGGAAAAAATCGCCTGAGGAATGGTCGAGTTGAACGGTGCCGACGAGGTGAAACCGATCTTCAACTCACCGAGCTCACCCAATTGCGCGCGCCGCGCCACGTCCGCCGCTTTGTCGACCTGAGCCAGCACCAGCCGCGCCTCTTCCAGAAACAGTCGTCCGGCCTCGCTGAGCTCGACCCGACGATTGGTACGCTCGAACAGCCGTGCGCCGACTTCCTGCTCCAGCGCCTGAATCTGCTGGCTCAGCGGTGGCTGGGAGATGCCCAGTACCTGTGCGGCGCGGCCGAAGTGCAGTTCTTCGGCGACGGCGATGAAGTAGCGCAAGTGACGCAATTCCATGGAAACCCCATTAGGTCGTGAAAGATATCAAACAGGTCGAACAATATATTGGATAGAAACATTAGCCAGCTATATGATTTTTTCATTGCCTGCCTGCCCGCGCCCTCCGAGGTCTGATGTGAAAACCGCCGTCGCTCCACTGGCCCATGAAGTCCCGCCCGCTGCGGCGGACGATGTGCTGACCGAACTGCAAGAGATCTACATCGAGAAAGGCACGCCCGCGTTCATGCGCACGGTGCTCGCGCTGTTCAGCGGCGGCTTCGCGACGTTTGCCCTGCTGTACTGCGTGCAGCCGATGATGCCGTTGCTGTCCCAGGAATATTCGATCAACGCGGCGCAGAGCAGCCTGATTCTTTCAGTGGCCACAGGCATGCTGGCCTTTGGTCTGCTGATCACCGGGCCGATTTCCGATCGGGTCGGGCGTAAACCGGTGATGGTCGCCGCTCTGTTTGCCGCAGCCCTGTGCACCATCGCCAGTTCGATGATGCCGAGCTGGCACGGCGTGCTGATCATGCGTGCGCTGATCGGGCTGTCGTTGAGCGGCCTGGCGGCGGTTGCAATGACGTACCTGAGCGAGGAAATCCATCCGCAGCACATCGGTCTGGCGATGGGCCTGTACATCGGCGGCAACGCGATTGGCGGGATGAGCGGGCGATTGATTACCGGTGTATTGATCGACTTCGTCAGCTGGCACACGGCGATGCTGGTGATCGGCGGCCTGGCGCTGATTGCGGCAGCGGTGTTCTGGAAGATCCTGCCGGAGTCGCGCAACTTCCGCTCCCGCTCGCTGCATCCGCGCAGCCTGCTCGACGGCTTCACCATGCACTTTCGCGATGCAGGCCTGCCGCTGCTGTTCCTTGAGGCGTTCGTGCTGATGGGCGCGTTCGTCACGTTGTTCAACTACATCGGCTACCGCCTGCTCGCCGAGCCGTATCATCTGGACCAGGTGTTTGTAGGGCTGTTGTCGGTGGTCTATCTGTCGGGCATCTACAGCTCGGCAAAAATCGGTTCACTGGCCGACAAACTGGGCCGCCGCAAAGTCCTGTGGGCAACCATCGCCCTGATGTTCGCCGGCCTCGCCCTGACGATGTTTACACCGCTGCCTCTGGTGATCATCGGCATGCTGATCTTCACCTTCGGCTTCTTCGCCGCACACTCGGTGGCCAGCAGCTGGATCGGCCGTCGTGCGCTCAAGGCCAAGGGGCAGGCGTCGTCGTTGTACCTGTTCAGCTATTACGCCGGGTCGAGCATCGCCGGGACGGCGGGCGGAGTGTTCTGGCACATGGCGGGATGGAACGGGATAGGCCTGTTCATTGGCGCATTGTTGCTGGTGGCGCTGTTGGTGGCGTTGAAGCTGGCGAAGTTGCCGCCGCTGGGTGGCGTCAAAGCCTGATTCACGCCCACAAAAAAACGCCCGGCATAAGCCGGGCGTTTTTTATTGAGGCACGATCACTCGTGGTACTGCGCCGACAACTCGTGCACCGCGTGCAGGAACGCGCCAGCGTGTTCCGGATCGACCTCAGGCGTGATGCCGTGGCCGAGGTTGAACACGTGGCCGCTGCCCTTGCCGTAGCTGGCGAGGATGCGTCCGACTTCGGTGCGGATCGCTTCCGGCTTGGCATACAGCACGGTCGGGTCCATGTTGCCTTGCAGTGCGACCTTATCGCCAACGCGGGCGCGGGCGTTGCCGATGTCGCAGGTCCAGTCCAGGCCCAGTGCGTCGGCGCCAGCGTCGGCGATGCTTTCCAGCCACAGGCCGCCGTTCTTGGTGAACAGGATCACCGGCACCTTGCGACCGTCGTGCTCGCGGATCAGGCCGCTGACGATTTTCTTCATGTAGGCCAGGGAGAATTCCTGATACGCCGCCGCCGACAGGTTGCCGCCCCAGGTATCGAAGATCTGCACCGCTTGCGCGCCGGCCTGGATCTGGCCGTTCAGGTACGAAGTCACCGACTGCGCCAGCTTGTCCAGCAGCAGGTGCATGGCTTGCGGGTTGTCGTAGAGCATCGCCTTGGTCTTGCGGAAGTCTTTCGACGAGCCGCCTTCAACCATGTAAGTGGCGAGGGTCCATGGGCTGCCGGAGAAACCGATCAGCGGCACACGGCCGTTCAGTTCGCGGCGGATGGTGCTGACCGCGTCCATCACGTAGCCGAGGTCTTTGTGCGGATCCGGGATCGGCAGGGCTTCGATGTCGGCCAGGGTGCTGACGACTTTCTTGAAGCGCGGACCTTCACCGGTCTCGAAGTACAGGCCCTGGCCCATGGCATCGGGAATGGTGAGGATGTCGGAGAACAGGATCGCCGCGTCCAGTTGCGGATAGCGGTCGAGAGGTTGCAGCGTGACTTCGCAGGCGAATTCCGGATTCATGCACAGGCTCATGAAATCACCGGCCTGGGCGCGGCTGGCGCGGTATTCCGGCAGGTAACGGCCGGCCTGGCGCATCATCCACACAGGGGTGACGTCTACGGGTTGCTTGAGCAGGGCGCGGAGGAAACGGTCGTTCTTCAGGGCAGTCATGTCGGCATCCGGAAAAAAAGTGCGGGCATTTTCTCAGAGCGCGACGCAAAAGGCACGGTTGCAGGTCAGCCTTTTGTCTATCGGGTCAATTTGTCGCAATGATTTCGCGGATTTCAGCAACACCCTGAAAACAATGTGGGAGCTGGCAAGCCAGCTCCCACAGGTATTGCGGTGCAGTTTCGAACCGGGTTTAGACGCCCAGGTAGTCGAGGATCCCTTCCGCCGCATTGCGGCCTTCGAAGATCGCCGTCACCACCAGGTCGGAACCGCGCACCATGTCGCCACCGGCGAAGATTTTCGGGTTGCTGGTCTGGTGCTTGTACTGACCTTGCTCAGGCGCAACGACGCGGCCCTGGCTGTCGGTCTGGATCTCGAACTGCTCGAACCACGGCGCCGGACTCGGACGGAAACCGAACGCGATGACCACGGCGTCGGCCGGGATGATCTCTTCGGAGCCCGGGATCGGCTCGGGGCTGCGACGGCCACGGGCGTCCGGTTCGCCGAGACGGGTCTCGACCACTTTCACGCCTTCGACCTTGTCTTCGCCGACGATGGCGATCGGCTGGCGGTTGTAGAGGAATTTCACGCCTTCTTCCTTGGCGTTCTTCACCTCTTTGCGCGAGCCGGGCATGTTCGCTTCGTCACGACGATAAGCACAGGTCACCGACTTGGCGCCCTGGCGGATCGACGTGCGGTTGCAGTCCATCGCCGTGTCGCCGCCGCCCAGCACCACAACCTTCTTGCCTTTCATGTCGACGAAATCTTCCGGCGACTTTTCAAAGCCCAGGTTGCGATTGACGTTGGCAATCAGGAAATCCAGTGCGTCATAAACGCCCGGCAGATCCTCACCGGCAAAACCGCCCTTCATGTAGGTGTAGGTGCCCATGCCCATGAACACGGCATCGTATTCGGCGAGCAGTTGCTCCATGGTCACGTCCTTGCCGACCTCGGTGTTGAGGCGGAACTCGATGCCCATGCCGGTGAAGACTTCGCGGCGATTGCTCAGCACGGTCTTCTCAAGTTTGAACTCGGGGATGCCGAAGGTCAGCAGACCGCCGATTTCCGGGTTCTTGTCGAACACCACCGGGGTCACGCCGCCACGCACCAGCACGTCGGCACAACCGAGGCCCGCCGGGCCTGCACCGATGATCGCGACACGCTTGCCGGTCGGCTTGACCTTGGACATGTCCGGGCGCCAGCCCATGGCGAACGCGGTGTCGGTGATGTACTTCTCGACCGAGCCGATGGTCACCGCGCCGAAACCGTCGTTGAGGGTGCAGGCACCCTCGCACAGACGATCCTGCGGGCACACCCGGCCGCAGACTTCCGGCAGGGTGTTGGTCTGGTGCGACAGCTCGGCGGCCTGGAGGATGTTGCCCTCGGCCACCAGCTTCAGCCAGTTCGGAATGAAGTTGTGCACCGGGCACTTCCATTCGCAATACGGGTTGCCGCAACCCAGGCAGCGGTGGGCCTGGTCGGCCGACTGCTGGGGTTTGAACGGTTCGTAGATTTCCACGAACTCTTTCTTGCGTTGACGCAACAGTTTCTTCTTCGGATCTTTGCGCCCGACGTCGATGAACTGGAAGTCGTTATTCAGACGTTCAGCCATTGTTAAAACCTCATCAAACTCTTCAGGCGCATATCACTGCGGGTTGGCACGGGTGCTGGAAAGCAACGACTTCAGGTTGGCAGCCTTCGGCTTGACCAGCCAGAAACGACGCAAGTAGTCATCGAGGTTCTCGGCGAGTTCACGACCCCACTCGCTGTCGGTTTCCGCGACGTACTCGTTCAGCACGTTCTGCAGGTGGCTGCGATAGGCTTCCATCGCCTCGCCGCTGATCCGCTGGATTTCCACCAGTTCGTGGTTGACCCGGTCAACGAAGGTGTTGTCCTGGTCGAGCACGTAGGCGAAGCCGCCGGTCATGCCTGAGCCGAAGTTGTAACCGGTCTTGCCCAGGACGCAGACGAAACCACCGGTCATGTACTCGCAGCAGTGATCGCCAGTGCCTTCCACGACCGTGTGGGCACCGGAGTTGCGCACGGCGAAACGCTCGCCTGCGGTGCCGGCGGCGAACAGCTTGCCGCCAGTGGCGCCGTACAGGCAGGTGTTGCCGATGATGGCGCTGTTCTGAGTCTGATAAGCGCTGCCCTTCGGCGGCACGATGACCAGTTTGCCGCCGGTCATGCCTTTGCCGACGTAGTCGTTGGCGTCGCCTTCCAGGTACATGTTCAGACCGCCGGCGTTCCACACGCCGAAGCTCTGACCCGCAGTGCCCTTGAAGCGGAAGGTGACTGGCGCCTTGGCCATGCCCTGATTGCCATGCTTGCGGGCGATTTCGCCGGAGATCCGCGCGCCGATCGAACGGTCGCAGTTGCAGATGTCCAGTTCGAACTCGGCGCCGCTGAGGTCGTTGATCGCCGACGTCGCCATCTCGACCATTTTCTCGGCCAGCAGGCCCTGGTCGAATGGCGGGTTGCGCTCGACGCCGCAGAACTGAGGCTTGTCCGCCGGGATGTGATCGCTGCCCAGCAGCGGGGTCAGATCCAGGTGATGCTGCTTGGCGGTCTGGCCTTCGAGGATTTCCAGCAGATCAGTGCGGCCGATCAGCTCTTCGAGGGAACGCACGCCCAGCTTGGCCAGCCACTCACGGGTTTCTTCGGCGACGTAGGTGAAGAAGTTCACCACCATGTCGACGGTGCCGATGTAGTGATCCTTGCGCAGCTTCTCGTTCTGAGTCGCAACGCCGGTGGCGCAGTTGTTCAGGTGGCAGATACGCAGGTATTTGCAGCCCAGCGCGATCATCGGCGCGGTACCGAAGCCGAAGCTTTCGGCGCCGAGGATGGCCGCCTTGATCACGTCGAGGCCGGTTTTCAGGCCGCCGTCGGTCTGCACCCGGACCTTGCCGCGCAGGTCGTTGCCGCGCAGGGTCTGGTGGGTTTCGGCCAGGCCGAGTTCCCACGGTGCGCCAGCGTATTTGATCGAGGTCAGCGGCGAAGCACCGGTGCCACCGTCGTAGCCGGAGATGGTGATCAAGTCCGCATAGGCCTTGGCCACACCGGCGGCGATGGTGCCGACGCCCGCTTCAGCCACAAGCTTCACCGAAACCAGCGCCTTCGGGTTGACCTGTTTCAGGTCGAAGATCAACTGCGACAAGTCTTCGATCGAATAGATGTCGTGGTGCGGCGGTGGCGAAATCAGGGTCACGCCCGGCACTGCGTAACGCAGCTTGGCGATCAGCCCGTTCACTTTACCGCCCGGCAGTTGCCCGCCCTCGCCCGGCTTGGCGCCCTGGGCGACCTTGATCTGCAGCACTTCGGCGTTGACCAGGTATTCCGGGGTCACGCCGAAACGACCGGTCGCAACCTGCTTGATTTTCGAGCTCTTGATGGTGCCGTAACGTGCCGGGTCTTCGCCGCCTTCGCCGGAGTTGGAACGCGCACCGAGGCGGTTCATGGCTTCGGCCAGGGCTTCATGAGCTTCCGGCGACAGGGCGCCCAGCGAGATACCGGCGGAGTCGAAGCGCTTGAGCACCGATTCCAGCGGCTCGACTTCACTGATGTCCAGCGGCGTGTCGAGGGTCTTGACCTTGAACAGGTCGCGGATCATTGACACCGGACGGTTGTCCACCAGCGAGGTGTATTCCTTGAACTTGGCGTAGTCGCCCTGCTGCACGGCGGCTTGCAGGGTGTTGACCACGTCCGGGTTGTACGCGTGGTATTCGCCACCGTGGACGAACTTCAGCAGGCCGCCCTGCTGGATCGGCTTGCGCGGACTCCAGGCTTCGGTGGCCAGTGCTTTCTGCTCGGCTTCGATGTCGACGAAACGCGCGCCCTTGATGCGGCTCGGCACGCCACGGAAGCTCAGCTCGCAAACTTCTTCGGACAGACCAATGGCTTCGAACAGCTGCGCACCGCGATAGGACGCAATGGTCGAGATGCCCATCTTCGACAGGATCTTCAACAGGCCTTTGGTGATGCCTTTGCGGTAGTTCTTGAACACCTCGTAGAGGTCGCCCAGGACTTCACCGGTACGGATCAGGTCGCCCAGCACTTCGTAGGCCAGGAACGGATAGACCGCCGAGGCGCCGAAGCCGATCAGCACCGCGAAGTGATGCGGATCGCGGGCGGTTGCGGTTTCAACGAGGATGTTGGAATCGCAGCGCAGGCCTTTTTCGGTCAGGCGGTGGTGTACCGCGCCGGTAGCCATCGAGGCGTGGATCGGCAGCTTGCCCGGCGCGATATGGCGGTCGCTCAGAACGATCTGGGTACGACCGGCGCGCACGGCTTCTTCAGCCTGATCGGCGACGTTGCGGATCGCCGCTTCGAGGCCGACGCTTTCGTCGTAGTTGAGGTCGATGATCTGCCGCTCGAAACCCGGGCGGTCGAGGTTCATCAGCGAGCGCCACTTGGCCGGGGAAATGACCGGCGAGCTGAGGATCACGCGCGAAGCGTGTTCCGGCGATTCCTGGAAGATGTTGCGTTCGGCACCGAGGCAGATTTCCAGCGACATCACGATCGCTTCACGCAGCGGGTCGATCGGCGGGTTGGTCACCTGCGCGAACTGCTGACGGAAATAGTCGTATGGCGTGCGCACACGCTGGGACAGCACGGCCATCGGCGTGTCGTCGCCCATCGAGCCGACGGCTTCGTAGCCTTGCTCGCCGAGCGGACGCAGTACCTGATCGCGCTCTTCGAACGTGACCTGATACATCTTCATGTATTGCTTGAGCTGATCGACGTCGTAGAAAGCCGAACCGTGATCGTTGTCTTCCATGGTCGCCTGGATGCGCAGGGCATTCTTGCGCAGCCATTGCTTGTACGGATGACGGGATTTCAGACGGTTGTCGATCGCGTCGGTGTCGAGGATCTGACCGGTTTCGGTGTCCACGGCGAGGATCTGGCCAGGACCGACGCGGCCCTTGGCGATCACGTCCTGCGGCTGGTAGTTCCAGACGCCGATTTCCGAAGCGACAGTGATGAAACCATTGGTGGTGGTGACCCAGCGCGCCGGGCGCAGACCGTTACGGTCGAGCAGGCACACCGCGTAACGACCATCGGTCATCACCACGCCGGCCGGGCCATCCCACGGCTCCATGTGCATCGAGTTGTACTCGTAGAACGCACGCAGATCCGGGTCCATGGTTTCGACGTTCTGCCACGCAGGCGGAATGATCATCCGCACGCCACGGAACAGGTCGATGCCACCGGTGACCATCAGTTCGAGCATGTTGTCCATGCTCGAGGAGTCGGAACCGACACGGTTCACCAGCGGGCCGAGTTCTTCCAGATCCATCAGATCGTTGCTGAACTTGGTGCGACGGGCCTGAGCCCAGTTGCGGTTACCGGTGATGGTGTTGATCTCGCCGTTGTGAGCGAGGAAGCGGAATGGCTGAGCCAGCGGCCATTTCGGCAGGGTGTTGGTGGAGAAGCGCTGGTGGAACACGCAGATCGCGGTTTGCAGGCGCTGGTCACCCAGATCCGGATAGAACGCGGCCAGGTCGGCCGGCATCATCAGGCCTTTATAGATGATGGTCTTGTGGGAAAAGCTGCAGATGTAGTGGTCGGTGTCAGCGGCGTTGGCCACGGACGAACGACGACGTGCGCTGAACAGCTTGACCGCCATGTCCTGATCGCTCAGGCCTTCGCCGCCGATGTACACCTGCTCGATCTGCGGCAGGCGCTCAAGGGCGAGGCGGCCGAGGACGCTGGTGTCGATGGGCACTTTGCGCCAGCCGATCAGTTGCAGGCCTTCGGCCAGGATCTCGCGGTTCATGTTCTCGCGAGCGGCTTCGGCCTTGGCCGGATCCTGGTTGAAGAAGACCATGCCCACGGCATATTGCTTGGGCAGCTCGACGCTGAAGGCTTCCTGGGCAATCGCGCGCAGGAAGGCGTCAGGCTTTTGAATCAGCAGACCGCAACCGTCACCGGTCTTGCCGTCGGCATTAATCCCACCGCGGTGGGTCATGCAGGTCAGGGCCTCAATGGCCGTTTGCAATAGGGTATGACTGGGTTCGCCCTGCATATGGGCTATCAGGCCGAAACCGCAGTTATCCTTGAATTCATCTGGTTGGTACAGACCTGCTTTCATAGACACTTTCTCACCAGGCTGCCTCTTTTCGAGGCAAATTTCTTTTCAATTCAACCACTTGCATCTCGCGCCGAACGTACGCCGGCTTAGCGGGGGCAAAAGGGTGGTCATTGTACACAGCGACACAGAGGCTCACAAATTTGACGACGAAATGTCGCAAATTCATGTCGCATTTGTGAAAGGTTTAAAGCGATCTGCTGTGCTAGTCAAAACTTTTTTAATTTTGACCGCAACGACTCAAAGACTACTGTGACGCAGACACCACAAGGCACGCGGTCTGTAGAGACGGCGCGCACTTGTAGAGATTTTGAGGTGCTTGGAGAGGCGGCCTGGGTAAGGCCGCCGAATCTTCAGCGAGTTGTTGCCAGTTCCTGTTGGACGCTGGCGACAGTGCGAGGCCAAGGTTTACCAGCCTGAACCTTCGCTGGCAAGGCCTTGATGGCAGAAACGGCCGCATCACGATTGGCAAAGCTGCCATAGGTGATCACGTAGAGCGGCTTGCCGTTGAGGACTTTCTTGAAATAACGGTACTCGCCGCCCTGCTCCTTGACGAAGCTTTGTGCGGCGGCTTCAGAGCTGGTGCCGAGGATCTGCACCACGTAGTTGCCCGGCGCCTGGCCGGCGTACCAGCTGCCGCCAGCGGCCTTGGCGACGGTGACCGGCTTCTCGGCGGCTTTCTCGGCCGGTTTGGCCGCTGCTACAGGCTTGGCAGGCGCCGGAGCAGGCTTGGCGACTGGGGCGGCCGGAGCAGGCACTGGCTTGGCCGTGGCAACCTGAGTCGGTGCCGGTGTCGGTTTGGCCGCAGGGACCGGGACCGGCGTCGGCGCAGGACCGGCAGGCACACCGGCCGGTGGCGCGGTGGTGGTCACGGTTGGTGGCGTATTGCTGGAACCTTCCAGCGGCACACCGTCGTCACCTTCGGTAATCCCGCCGGCCGCTTCGGCCAATGGCTTGCGCATGACCGGTTGCGAATTGCCGACCAGCGGCAACGGCATCGGCTGGGTGTTACCGGCGAACTCCACGTTCGGTGCGCCACCCTGGCCCAATGGCAGCTGTGCCTGTTCATTGGCCGGTGCGCCGGTGGTTGGCGCCTTGTTGCGACCAGGCATCAGCCAGGCGGCAGCGACCGCCACCACGACGACGGCGGAAATCGCCAATACGTGTTTCTTCGGCATGTTGAACCCCATACTTGGACGCTTGACCGCAGAGCGGCTGGCAATCATGACTTCGATCAGAGCATCGCGAGCGACCTGGTTGATGTTGCCCGGCCAGCCCTCGGAGCTTTCGTGAATATCAGAGATCTGATCCGCGGTGAAAAGTTCGACGCCACGGCCCGCACCTTCGAGCCGCTGGTCGAGATATTCGCGGGTTTCTTCTTCGGTGTATGGCTGCAATTCGATGACGTGGAAGCGCTCTTCCTCAAGGTGCAGCGCCTCAAGCTGAGCAATCAGCGACGACTCACCGAACAGGAACACATGCGGACGGCCTTCCGGTGCGCCGGCACCCAAAGCCATCAGGGCTTCGAGGGCGGACTCGTCGAGCTGCTCGGCATCGTCCACCAGCAGATAGACTTCCTGGCCGGTCAGCGCCAACTGTACGACCTGATCGAGGATCGCTCCGACATCGGCCTGGGCCACGTCCAGCGCCTGGGCGACCTGACGCAGCACACCGGCCGCATCGCCGGCGCCACGGGCGGAGACGACAACACTCTGAACCGACTGCTTGTTGGTGCTGGCAACCAGCGCCTGGCGCAGCAACGTCTTGCCGCTGCCCTGAGGGCCGGTGACCACCAGCAGCAACTGGCTGTAACGCGCCAGGTGGTGCAGTTGACCCAGCACCGGTTTGCGCTGGGCCGGGAAGAATTTGAAGCCCGGGACCCGTGGAGCGAAAGGGTCATGACTTAACTGGAAATGGCCGAGGAACGCCTCGTCGGCATGCAAACTAGTCATCGGAATCTTATTAACCTTTAAGCTGAGCCAGAGCGCGGTAATCCGCTCCCAGCGTGGCCTGTAGAACCTCTTTCGGATAATCGTCGGTCACTACCGCTTCGCCCATCCGGCGCAGCAGCACCAGGCGCAAACGACCGTCGATCACTTTTTTGTCAATTGCCATGTGTTCGAGAAAATCGGCTTCGCTCATCTCTTCAGGCGGCACCACCGGCAGGCCGGCACGCTGGAACAGACGAATCCCGCGATCGCGCTCCTGCTCGCTGATCCAGCCGAGGCGCGCGGACATTTCCATCGCCATTACCGTGCCGGCAGCGACCGCTTCACCGTGCAACCAGACACCATAGCCCATGTGGGTTTCGATGGCGTGGCCGAAGGTGTGGCCGAGGTTGAGCGTGGCGCGCACACCGGTCTCTTTCTCATCGGCGCCGACCACCGCCGCCTTGGCCGCGCAGGAGCGCTCGATGGCATAGGTCAGGGCTTTCTGATCCAGTGCGCGCAGGGCGTCGACGTTGTCTTCGAGCCAGGTCAGGAACGGCTCGTCGCAGATCAGGCCGTACTTGATGACTTCGGCCAGACCTGCCGACAGCTCGCGCGCTGGCAGGGTTTTCAGGGACGCCGTATCGATCAGCACCACGTTCGGCTGATAGAAGGCGCCGACCATGTTCTTGCCCAGCGGGTGGTTGATCCCGGTCTTGCCGCCCACCGACGAATCGACCTGGGACAGCAGCGTGGTAGGAATCTGGATGAAATCGACGCCGCGCTGGTAGCAGGCGGCTGCAAAACCGGCCATGTCGCCGATCACACCGCCACCAAGGGCGATGACGGTGGTACGACGATCATGCCGAGCAGTCAGCAGACCATCGAAGATCAGTTGCAGGGTTTCCCAGTTCTTGAAGGCTTCGCCGTCCGGCAGCACCACGGAAACCACCGAGAATTGCGCCAGGCTGCGGGTCAGACGCTCGAGATAGAGCGGCGCAACAGTCTCGTTGGAGATGATTGCCACTTGCCGCCCGTGGATGTGCGGAGCCAGCAATTCAGGCTGATCCAACAGTCCTTCGCCAATATGAATCGGGTAGCTGCGCTCGCCTAGATCGACCTTGAGTGTCTGCATGTGTCCCCACAGTGAAGATGGAAGCAGGCGTCCTGCCTTGAATTATCGGATGTCCCCGGTCTTGAGTGATGTGACGCCGCTTGCATGCGATCGGCCACAACCCTCGACAGGACGCCGAGGATAGCGCATTTCGAGCGGCGCTTTAACGGGGCGGAAGCTGCTGCAGGCGGTCGAGAATATCGAGCACGACCATGCGTGGTGGCCGCTCGTCGGTTTCCACCACCAGATCGGCGATTTCCCGATAAAGCGGATCACGGATCGCCAGCAGGTCGCGCAAGGTTTTCTCGGGATTGGCCGTGCGCAGCAGCGGCCGGTTGCGGTCGCGGGAGGTGCGGCCGACCTGCTGCTCGACGGAGGCGTGCAGATACACCACCCGTCCGCCCTCATGCAGGGCCTTGCGGTTGGCATCGCGCATCACCGCGCCGCCGCCCGTCGCCAGCACCACGCCGTCGAACGCGCACAGCTCGGCGATCATCGCCTGCTCACGATCACGAAAACCGGGCTCGCCTTCCTTGTCGAAGATCCACGGGATATTGGCGCCCGTACGCAGTTCAATTTCCTTGTCGGAATCCTTGAACGGCAGGCGCAGCTCTTTGGCCAGTAATCGGCCGATGGTGCTTTTTCCAGCCCCCATCGGTCCTACAAGAATCAAATTTCGCACAGAATCAACGACTCACAGCAATCGCCTGGTTATTCATGATACGCGGAGTGAGGAATACCAGCAGCTCGGATTTTTTCTCCGAAACCACATCACGCCGGAAAAGGCGGCCAAGATACGGCACATCGCCAAGAAATGGCACCTTATCTACGACCTTGCTTTGAGTATTTGAGAAAACCCCGCCAATCACGATGGTCTCGCCGTCGTTCACCAGCACTTTGGCGTTGACCTCGTTTTTCTTGATCGGCGGTACATCCTGAACTTTGTTCAGGTAGTCCGGTTCGTCCTTGGTGACCTTCACCTCCATGATGATGCGGTTGTCCGGTGTGATCTGCGGCGTGACCTCCAGCGACAGCGAGGCCTCCTTGAAAGACACCGACGTAGCGCCGCTGGAGCTGGCTTCCTGATACGGAATTTCGGTGCCCTTGAGGATCTTCGCGGTCTCCTTGTCGGAGGTGACGACCTTGGGCTGCGAGACGATTTCACCGTTGCCGGTCTTCTCCATCGCTGTCAGCTCAAGGTCCAGCAAGACGTTGTCGGTGATGAACGCAATGCCGATCCCGGACGTGTTGTTGACCGTGCCCATGTCGACGAACGGTGAGTTGGTGCTGGTGCTCCCCGGTGTACCGATGGTGGTCGACGAGCCGTTGCTGACCCCGGAAGTATTCCAGTTGCCCTTGTTCTGGATCGATCCGCCCCAGCGCACGCCCAGGCTTTTGTCGTAATCGACGTTGGCTTCGACGATCCGCGCCTCGATCATCACCTGACGCACCGGGATATCCAGTTGCGCCACGATCCGCCGCAGCTCGTCGAGGCGATCCTGGGTCTGGTAGGCGATGATGTTGTTGGTGCGCTCATCGACGGTGATCGAACCCCGTTCGTCGACTTTGGCCTCGGCGCTGGTGACCGACTGGAACAGCTTGGCGATGTCCGCAGCCTTGGCGTAATTCACTTGCAGCAGCTCGCGGCGCAGCGGTGCCAGCTCGGCGATCTGTTTCTGCGATTCCAGTTCCTGCCGTTCGCGGGCAGCGATTTCATCCGCCGGCGCCACCAGCAACACGTTGCCGACCTTGCGCTTGTCCAGCCCTTTGGTCTTGAGCACCAGATCCAGCGCCTGATCCCAAGGCACGTTTTGCAGGCGCAAGGTGATCCCGCCTTGCACGGTGTCGCTGGCCACCAGGTTGAGATTGGTGAAATCGGCGATCAGTTGCAGCACCGAACGCACATCGATGTCCTGGAAATTCAACGAAAGCTTTTCACCGCTGTAGCTGTTGCGGTCGGCGTTGCGCTTTTGCAGGTCATCGACGGTCAACGGCCGGATGCTCACGGTCAGCTTGTTGTCGGTCTGGTAAGTGGAATAGTCGAAGGTGCCGCTAGGCTCGACGGTGATGGTCGCGCGATCTCCGCTGACGCCGGCATTGACGAACTGCACCGGGGTGGCGAAATCCTTGACGTCGAGGCGCACCCGCAACGGCTCGGGCAATTGGGTGCGGGCAAAATTGAGGATAATCTTGCCGTCATGTTCTTGGATGTCCGGCGCAATGGTCGGGTCGGACAGGTCGATGACGACATTGCCCTCACCCGCCGTGCCACGCTGGAAATCCACACCACGAATGGCCTTGGCCGTCGGCACAAACGTCCGGGCCGGGGCGGCCACCGGCGTGGCGCGCGGAGCCTTGGTGGCAGGTCGCGGCGCAGTAACTTTGCTGCCCTGCCCAACCACCACGAACAGCGTGTTCCCCTCGACCCGGGCGTCATACGGCGCCAGCTGCGTCAGGTTGATGATCAACCGGGTACGGTCGTTGGCCTCGACCACGGTGGCAGTGCGCGCATTTCCGCTACCGAGGTCGCGAGTCTTGCTCGCGAGCTGGCTGGCCACTCCCGGCAGATCCAGAGCAATCCGCGCAGGCGAATCGGTGGTGTAGCCCTTGGGCTGTGGCGGTGGGCCGTCGAACGACAGCTTCAACTCGACGCGATCGCCCGGCAGCGCCGCAACATCCAGCGTCTTCAGATTGGCCGCTTGAACCATCGGCGACAGCAGCGCTATCCATAGCGAAAAACCGAGGGTGGAGAAAATCCTGTTCATTGTTCGACTTCCACTATGAGTGCTCTTTCAAAGGAATGGTGCGCGGCCGCTCCAGCCAGGCCCCTTCGCCATCGGGAACGATTTCGACCACATCGACCTGGGAGGCGCTGATCGCGACGATGCGCCCGTCGTTGCGCCCCAGGTAATCGCCGACTTTCAGCCGATGCACCCCGCCCGCCCCGCGCAGCAGCGCAAAGGAGCCGGAGGCATTGGCAATCGTGCCGACCATCTCGAATTGCTCGATGTTGAAACCTTCGAGGTACTGCTTGACCCGGTTCGGGTCCGGTTTGACGTTGCGCGAACCATGCTGCTGCCCGGCCAGATCAACCCGCACCTGACGCGAGAACGGGCTGCGCAGGCTGGCGGCGCTGTAGGTGAACGTCGGGTAGGAACGAAAGGTCGGCGTCGGCTCGATCTTGCCCGGCGGCCGCAGGCGCACTTCATTCATGTAGGCGTCGAGATCGCTGAAGTCGTTGCCGCCGCAACCGCTCAAGCCCAGCGTCAAGGTCGACAATAGAAGGAAACGGATCGGGCTCATTTTTGCAGCCCCTTGTCGTTGTAGCGGTACGTCTTGGCGAGGATGCTCATGCGCAACTTCGTCCCGCCTTCCGGGTTGGCCGGCGCCAGCTCGAAGTCGTGCAGGGTCACGATCCGCGGCAATCCGGCCACGCCGCTGACGAAGGTGGCGAGGTCGTGATACGCGCCTGTGACGGTGATCTGGATCGGCAATTCGATGTAGAACTGCTGCGTCACCTCCGGCAACAGCTTGATCTCCTCGAATTCAAGACCGCTGCCCAGACCGGTGCGCGTGATGTCTTCCAGCAGCCCCGGCACTTCGGTGTCGCTGGGCAATTGCCGCAGCAGGACGCCGAACGAGTTCTCCATTTCCCTCATCTGCTGGGTGTACAGCTCGAGATTGGCCGCCAGGTGTGCCTTGCTGGTGAACTGCTCCTTGAGCGTGGCTTCCTCCGTACGCTTGAGCTCAAGCTGGTTTTCCATGTCACTGACGAAAAAGTTGTAGCCCAGCGCCAGGACCAGGATCATCAATAGCGCCCCGGCCAGGCCTTTGACGGCCGGCGGCCAGGAGCCGATGTTGCTGGTATCCAGGTCGTTGAAATCGATATTGCGCAGGCTTGCGAACCATTCGGACGGTTTCATTGATCGTCCTCCAGGTTCTTGGGCCGGGTTTGACGGACGGTCAGTTGAAAGACGTTGGCCTGATCCAGTTGCCCGGCCGTGGTCGCCTTGACCTCGTTCAGGCTCGGCGCATCGAACCAGTCGGATGCATCGAGATTGCGCATCAGGTCGGACACCCGATTGTTCGACTCCGCCGCACCGCTGATCGACAGGGTTTTGCCGACCATTTTCACGCTGGTGAAATACACCCCGTCAGGCAGGGTACGCGCCAGTTGATCGAAGATCCGCCCGCTGACCTGCCGGTTGGCCTGCAGGTCCTGGATGATGCGCATCCGCTCCACCAATTGCTGGCGACGTGCCTTGAGCTCGCTGATCTGCTTGATCCGCTCATCGACCACGGCGATCTGTTTGCCGATGTAATCGTTTCGCGCCTGCTGCCGCTCAATGGCGGTGCTGAAAATCTGAGCAGCAATGAAGACCGCGCCGACCGAACCGACCACCACGCCCGTCAGGGCCAGCAGGAAGCGTTTGCGTCGTTCTTCGCGGCGCTCCTCACGCCAGGGTAAAAGGTTGATCCGCGCCATCAGTCGAAACTCCTGAGCGCGAGCCCGCAGGCAATCATCAGGGCCGGCGCATCACTGGCCAGGGCCCCGGCGTTGACCTTGCTGCTCAAGGCCATGTCGGAAAACGGGTTGGCGACCTGGGTCGGCGTGCCCAGGCGCTCTTCGATCAGCCGATCCAGCCCGGGCACCGACGCCGTGCCACCGGCCAGCAGAATATGGTCGACCGCGTTGTACTGGCCGGAGGCGAAGAAGAACTGCAGGGAGCGCGAGACCTGCTGCACCAGCGCCTCGCGAAAGGGCTGCAGGACCTCGCTGACATAATCGTCCGGCAGACCGCCCTGCTTCTTGGCCAGCCCGGCCTGTTCAATGGTCAGGCCATAACGGCGCTGGATTTCCTCGGTCAGCTGGCGCCCGCCAAACAGTTGCTCGCGGGTGTAGATGATCCGGCCGTTGTGCAGGACGCTGAGGGTGGTCATGGTGGCGCCGATATCGACCACCGCAACGGTCAGGCGCTCCTGGGAAGCCGCCAGTTGCGTGGCCAGCAGGCCGAACGAGCGCTCGAGCGCATACGCCTCGACATCCACCACCCGCGCAGTGAGGCCGGCGAGGGCCAGTGCCGCCTCGCGGACTTCGACGTTTTCCTTGCGACAGGCGGCCAGCAGCACATTGACCCGTTCGGGATTGCGCGGTGAAACGCCCTGAACTTCGAAGTCGATGGCGACTTCGTCCAGCGGATAGGGGATGTATTGATCGGCCTCGATCCTGAGCTGGTTTTCCAGCTCGTCGTCGGACAGCCCGGCGTCCATTTCGATGACCTTGGTGATCACCGCCGAGCCGGCCACCGCCACCGCCACGCTCTTGAGCCCGGTACGCGCCTTGACCAGCACCCGGGACAAGGCGTGCCCGACGCCTTCGAGTTCGGCGATGTTCTTCTCGACCACGGCGTTGGCCGGCAACGGCTCCACCGCGTACGCCTCGACCCGGTAGCGCTCACCCTGACGGCTCAGCTCCAGCAGCTTCACCGAAGTGGAGCTGATGTCGATCCCCAGTAACGTGTTGGTCTTTTTGTTGAAGAGTCCTAGCACTACCAATTCCCTATGACTATCCGTGAGTTACGGACTCTGTAATGCGCATTGCGTTCCCTCGCCCCGTCTTGACAGAAGCGCAAATGACGCCCCCAGCGGAAAAGTGCTTATAATGCCCAGCGATTTTTTCCGCTTTTTACTGCCGGCGCGGGCCGTTCTGTGTGTTTCCGGAACCCTGTCGCCCAATTCATTCTTTGCCCTGGATGTCCAAAAGCCTTGATTCGTCTGCTGAAATTCTTCGGTTGGTCCATCGTCGCCGTTTTCTGCGGACTGCTTTTAGGTCTCAGCGGCGCGTTTCTTTACCTTAGTCCGGGTTTGCCATCTGTGGAGGCGCTGAGAAGCATTCAGTTGCAGATTCCGCTCCGGGTGTACAGCAGCGACAACAAGTTGATCGCAGAATTTGGCGAAATGCGCCGCACGCCGATCCGTTTCGCCGACATTCCCCCCAATTTCATCAATGCGTTACTAAGTGCTGAAGACGACAACTTCGCCAACCACTATGGTGTCGATCCGAGCAGCCTGATGCGTGCCGCGACTCAACTGGTCAAGAGCGGGCACATCCAGTCCGGCGGCAGCACCATCACCATGCAGGTGGCGAAGAACTTCTTCCTGACCAGCGAACGCAGCTTCTCGCGCAAGACCACGGAAATCCTCCTGGCCCTGCAGATCGAACGACAGCTGACCAAGGACGAGATCCTCGAGCTGTACGTGAACAAGATTTATCTGGGCAACCGCGCCTACGGCATCGAGGCGGCGGCGCAGGTGTATTACGGCAAGTCGATCCGTGAGGTCAGCCTGGCGCAGATGGCGATGATCGCCGGCCTGCCGAAAGCCCCGTCGCGCTTCAACCCGCTGGCCAACCCGGCGCGCAGCAAGGAGCGTCGTGACTGGATCCTCGGGCGCATGTACAAGCTCGGCAAGATCACCGAGGCCGACTACACCGCCGCCATCAACGAGCCGTTGA
Organism: Pseudomonas sp. GW822-FHT03F08; assembly: GCF_058801265.1. Lineage (NCBI taxonomy): Bacteria > Pseudomonadati > Pseudomonadota > Gammaproteobacteria > Pseudomonadales > Pseudomonadaceae > Pseudomonas > Pseudomonas sp. GW822-FHT03F08. The sequence continues at coordinate 337,237 of NZ_JBXANC010000004.1, forward strand.
ACGCCAGCTATCACGTGCCAACCCCGGAAGTGAACGCGCCGTACATCGCCGAGATGGCCCGCGCCGAAATGGTCGGCCGCTACGGCAGCGACGCCTACACCGAAGGTTTCCGCGTCACCACCACGGTCCCGAGCAACCTTCAGGAAATGGCCAACACCGCGCTGCACGAAGGCCTGATGACCTACGACCAGCGTCACGGCTACCGTGGCCCTGAATCGCGTCTGCCGGGCAAGACCCATGAAGCCTGGGCCACGGAGCTGACCAAGCAGCGCACCATCAGCAGCCTCGAGCCAGCTATCGTCACCCAGGTCGACAAGAACGGTCTGCAAGTGCTGACCCGCACCGGCGAAGAGCACGTGGCGTGGGACACCATGAAATGGGCCCGTCCGTTCCTCAATACCAACAGCATGGGCGCCGCGCCGCGTCAGCCATCGGATGTCGCGCAGGTCGGCGACCTAGTGCGCGTGCAGCGCCAGCCGAACAATTCGCTGAAGTTCAGCCAGATTCCGCAGGCCCAGGGCGCGCTGGTGTCGCTGGATCCGCAGAACGGTGCGATCCGCTCGCTGGTCGGCGGTTTCGCCTTCGAGCAGAGCAACTACAACCGCGCAATGCAGGCCAAGCGTCAGCCGGGCTCGAGCTTCAAGCCGTTCGTCTACAGCGCCGCGCTGGATAACGGCTACACCGCCGCCAGCCTGGTCAACGACGCACCGATCGTGTTCGTCGACGAGTACCTGGACAAGGTCTGGCGTCCGAAGAACGACACCAACACCTTCCTCGGCCCGATCCGTCTGCGTGAGGCGCTGTACAAGTCGCGCAACCTGGTTTCGATCCGTTTGCTGCAGGCGATGGGCGTAGGCAAGACCATCGACTACATCACCCGCTTCGGCTTCAACAAACAGGACCTGCCGCCTAACCTGTCCCTGGCGCTGGGCACCGCGACCCTGACGCCAATGGAAATCGCCACCGGCTGGAGCACCTTCGCCAACGGCGGTTTCAAGATCACCCCGTACATCATCGACAAGATCGAAAGCCGCAATGGCGACACGCTGTTTGTCGCCAACCCGCCGACCGTACCGCAGGGCGGCGCAGCCACCGACGGCATCGCGGCACCGGCGACCCAATCGATCACCGTCAACGCAGCGCCGATTCCGGGTGAAGCACCGGGCAGTGCCGCAATGCCACAAGTGCCGGCAGTCGCCGAGCGCATCGTCGATGGCCGCACCACCTACATCCTCAACAGCATGCTGCAGGACGTGATCAAGCTCGGCACCGGTCGTCGTGCACTGGCCATGGGTCGCAGCGACATCGCGGGTAAAACCGGTACCACCAACGAATCCAAGGATGCGTGGTTCTCCGGTTACAACGCCGATTACGTGACCACGGTCTGGACCGGTTTCGACCAGCCGGAAAGCCTTGGTCGCCGGGAGTTCGGCGGCACCGTAGCGCTGCCAATCTGGATGAACTACATGAGCGCCGCACTCAAGGACAAGCCGCCGCATGTCCAGCCAGAGCCGGAAGGCATCCTCAGCCTGCGGGTGGACCCGGTCAGCGGCCGCGCGGCCACACCGAGCACACCGGGCGCCTACTTCGAGCTGTTCAAGGCCGAAGACACGCCGCCGTCGGTCAACGAGATCGGCAACGGTACCGCGCCGGGCAGCCCGCTGCCGGCGGATGAACAGGCGCCGATCGATTTGTTCTGATCCCGATCCTGATCCGCCAAAAAGCCCCGCCTTCGTGAGAAGTGCGGGGCTTTTTATTGCCTTCAGGATTGGTGCTGGATGAACCGGCCACACCCGACACAAAACCCTCAGGCACAAAAAAGCCCCGACTCTCACGAGCCGGGGCTTTCGGTTGAAGCGCTACAACGACTTAGCCGTTGAACACGTCATCCACGCTTTTCAGCGGGTAGTGCTTCGGATACGGCAGGGTGGCCACACCGGTCTCGATCGCGGCCTTGGCCACGGCGTCGGAGATCAGGGTGATCAGGCGCTTGTCCATTGGCTTCGGAATGATGTACTCACGACCGAATTCCAGCTTGATGCCGCCGTAGGCGTCGCACACTTCCTGTGGAACCGGCAGTTTGGCCAGCTCACGCAGGGCGTTGGCAGCAGCCACTTTCATTTCTTCGTTGATGCGCTTGGCGCGAACGTCCAGGGCACCACGGAAGATGAACGGGAAGCCCAGCACGTTGTTGACCTGGTTCGGGTAGTCCGAACGGCCGGTGGCCATGATCACGTCGTTACGGGTGGCGTGGGCCAGTTCCGGGGAGATTTCCGGATCCGGGTTGGAGCACGCGAAGACGATCGGGTTGGCCGCCATGCGCTTGAGTTGCTCGGCGCTCAGCAGGTTCGGGCCCGACAGGCCGACGAATACGTCAGCGCCTTCGATGGCGTCGTCCAGCGTGCGTTTCTCGGTAGCGTGAGCAAACACAGCCTTGTACTGGTTCAGGTCGTCACGGCCAGCGTGGATCACGCCGGTACGGTCGATCATGAAGATGTTCTCGACCTTGGCGCCCATGCTCACCAGCAATTTCATGCAGGAGATAGCGGCAGCGCCGGCGCCCAGGCAGACGATCTTGGCTTCGCCGAGGGTTTTGCCAGCGATTTCCAGGGCGTTGATCATGCCCGCAGCGGTCACGATCGCGGTGCCGTGCTGGTCATCGTGGAACACCGGAATGTCGCACTGCTCGATCAGAGCGCGTTCGATCTCAAAGCACTCAGGCGCCTTGATGTCTTCCAGGTTGATGCCACCGAAGGTGATGGAAATGCGTTTTACGGTGTCGATGAAGGCTTGCGGGCTTTCGGAATCGACTTCGATGTCGAACACGTCGATGCCGGCGAAGCGCTTGAACAGCACGCCTTTACCTTCCATCACTGGCTTGGAAGCCAGTGGGCCGAGGTTACCCAGGCCCAGAATCGCGGTGCCATCGGAAATGACTGCAACCAGGTTGCCCTTGCCGGTGTACTTGTAGGCCAGTTCAGGATCGCGAGCGATCTCGCGCACTGGTTCAGCTACGCCGGGGCTGTAGGCCAGCGACAGGTCGCGGGCGGTAGCAGTGGCCTTGGTGAGCTCGACACTCAGCTTTCCTGGACGAGGATGGGCGTGATATTCGAGAGCGGCAGTTTTCAGATCAGACATTTTGGCATTCCGCTTTTTACTGTTGGACAGACTGGTCAGCGAGGATACGCGCCTCGCAAAGTCCCCACAAGACTGCCCGGTCACCCCTGTCAAGCGCCCTGCCCTACGACTTTGGGCCAAGAGCCACGGCGCACAAGGGCTTGACTGTTCACAATCGACAGAAAAAATGTCTACAATTTTTCTTCAGCGAGACGATTGCAACATCGAAGGATCGGTCAGCGGCAACAACCAGCGAGCCTGACCCGGTTTCAATCCGCCCCGTCGCGAACGGTCGACCACCCAGCCTCGGGCCTCGATCTGCCTGCCCTTCCGCGCTAGCAACGAAGCGTCATCGAAACGATCCAGCAGATTGGGTGCAACGCGCAGTACAAGCTTGTCCTGCAATTCGATCCAGATTCCGCCGCGATTGCGCTGAACCTTGCTCACACGACCGCTGACCACTGCGAAACCCGATCGCTCGATCTGCTCCGCTTTCAGTACAGGTGAGCGCTTCCACAGGCCAAGACCGGCCTGCCGTGCACGTCGTTCGGCAGCCTGCTGGCAATCGACAAGATCGACATTCGGCGCCACCGCGACCTGGAAACCGAGGCCATCGGCGAGCATTTGCGCTTCGAGATTGTCACCCTTGGCGCTGAAAACATGGGCCAGGGTCCGGCCGTAATGATCCTTGGACTCGGCGCCGAGCTGCAGGCCAACCCGACCGTCGCCCTCCGCGACCAATGCTTCGAGGCGCTTGCGCGCCGCTGCCGCGAATGGCTCGTCACTGCGACCCTGCTTGCCGAGCTCAGGGGTGTTGAGCCCGATCATCCGCACGCTGCGCCCGTCGCTCAGGCGCAAGGTGTCGCCGTCGACCACGCGCTGCACGGAGACGCTGGTCAGGCCGGCGGGAGCAGGGCAGAAGGCCTGGGCGCCGGACAGCCAAATCGCGGACACAAAAAAGGCGCCCGCAAGGGACGCCTTTTTCATCAGACCGGAAAAACCTTTGAGGCTTTCCAGAATGAAGGGCCTTAGGCCTTTTTCGCGCCGAAAGCACCGAAACGGTCGGCGAACTTCTGAACGCGACCACCGGTGTCCAGAGTCTTCTGCTTACCGGTGTAGAACGGGTGGCACTCGTTGCAAACGTCGATCGCCAGGGCTTTGCCGAAGGTCGAACGGGTTTCGAACTTGTTGCCGCAGCTGCAGGTAACAGCAACTGCTGGGTATTCTGGATGGATATCAGCTTTCATGGTGTCTTCCTCAGGCTAGCGTGCCGCCACCCAACACTATTGTTGAATACCGCACGTAATTAGGCCGCGGATTCTACCAGACCTTTTCAATCACGCAAGCTGTCCGGGGTGCCCTCCATCAGAAAAGACTGTTCAATGTTGACGGCGTCTTTTGACGTCAGGCTGCGTTGCTACTCCTCCCCATAGCAAGCTATGAGTCGTCGTAGCGCCTTGCCTGACGCCAAAACCCACTCGTCAACATTTGAACGCTTTCCTGATGGAGGACACAGAACCGACCGTCTGCTAGGCTCCCGCCCTTCTTCACCGCCCCGCCTATGAGAATCCTCCGCGTGCCCGACGCCATTCTGCGCCTCGCCCTGCCTTCGCCCCTGCGCCGCCTGTTCGACTATCGGGCCCCGGCCGGCGTGCTGCGTTCGCAGTTGCAACCGGGCATGCGCCTGCGAGTGCCGTTCGGTCGGCGGGAAATGATCGGGATTCTGGTGGAAGTCACTGACACCAGTGAAGTGCCGGTGGAGAAGCTCAAACCGGCGCTGGCCCTGCTCGATGCCACGGCGCCGCTGCCGCCAGCACTGTTCAAGCTGTGCCTGTGGACCGCCCAGTATTATCAGCACAGCCTCGGCGACACCTTGAGTTGGGCACTGCCGGTGCTGCTGCGCCAGGGCGAACTGGCCGAGGCCCGCCAGGAACGTTTCTGGTCCGCCGCCCCCGGTGCCAGCCTCGATGACCCGCGCATCGCCCGCGCGCCGCGCCAGCGTGAAGCCCTGGCGACTTTGGCCCAGCATCCTCACGGCGTCGCCCATCAGTTGCTGAGCAAACTGATGCTGAACAAGGACAGCCTCGATCTGCTGCTGGCCAAGGATCTGGTGCAGGTCGAAGTGCGTCGCCACGCCCCCGGCGCACGCCACGAGCACTGGCTGGCCCAGCCGGAACTGCCGCTCAACAGCGAACAGCGCGCTGCGTATGAAGCGATTCGCGCCGGTTTCGACAGTTATCACGCGTTCCTGCTGGCCGGGGTTACCGGCAGCGGCAAGACCGAAGTCTATCTGCAGCTGATCCGCGAAACCCTCGAAGCCGGCAAGCAGGCGCTGGTGCTGATCCCGGAGATCAACCTCGGCCCGCAAACCCTGGCGCGCTTCGAACAACGCTTCAATGCGCGCATCGCCCTGCTGCACTCGGCGGTCAACGACCGCGAGCGGCTCGACGCCTGGCTCGCCGCCCGCGATGGCGAGGCCGACATTATTATCGGCACCCGCTCGGCGCTGTTCACCCCGATGAAGAATCCGGGGCTGATCATCATCGACGAAGAACACGACGGTTCCTATAAACAGCAGGAAGGCCTGCGCTACCACGCACGGGATCTGGCGCTGGTGCGGGCGCGGCAGGAAAACATCCCGATTGTCCTCGGTTCCGCGACGCCATCGCTGGAAAGCCTGCACAACGCCTACACCGGTCGCTACGGGCTCCTGCGCCTGAACGAGCGGGCCGGCGGCGCCAAGCAGCCACGGTTCCTGCGTCTGGATGTGAAAAGTCGTCCGCTGGACAGCGGCATTTCCGGGCCGATGCAGCAGGCCATCGGCCAGACCCTCGCCGCCGGCCAACAAGTGCTGGTGTTCCTCAACCGCCGGGGTTTTGCCCCGACCCTGCTGTGCCACGATTGCGGCTGGATGTCCGAGTGCCAGCGCTGCGATGCGCGGATGACCGTGCACCAGCGCTATGGCGAACTGCGCTGCCACCACTGCGGTTATGTCGAGCGCGTGCCGCGCCAGTGCCCGAAGTGCAACAAGGTCGATCTGCGGCCGGTGGGCGCCGGCACCGAACGGGCCGAGGAGCGGCTGGCGATTCTGTTCCCGGACTATCCGGTACTGCGCGTCGACCGCGACAGCACGTCGCGCAAGGACGCCATGAATCAGTTGTTCGCCACGATCCAGAAAGGTCAGCCGTGCATTCTGGTCGGCACTCAAATGTTGGCCAAGGGTCACCACTTCCCCCGGGTCACCCTCGTGTCGATCCTCGACGCCGACGGCGGATTGTTTTCCGGTGACTTCCGCGCCAGCGAGCGCATGGCGCAGCTGATCGTGCAGGTCGCCGGCCGTGCCGGGCGGGCGGAAGAACCGGGCAAGGTGATCATCCAGACCCACCTCGCCGACCACCCGTTATTGGTACAACTGACCGAACAGGGTTATTTCGCCTTTGCCGAACAGGCCCTGAGCGAACGCCGCGCCGCCGGGCTGCCGCCATTCTCGCATCTGGCACTGTTGCGCGCCGAAGCCCACAAACCGGGGCAGGCCGAAGGCTTTCTCGATGAAGCCTGCAGCGAAGCCGAGCGCTTGCTGGCCGAGCAGAACCTGAGCGGCATCGAACTGCTGGGACCGGTGCCGGCGCCGATGGAACGTCGGGCCGGACGCTTCCGCGCGCAGCTGCTGTTGCAGGCCACGGCCCGGGCGCCGCTGCACCGGTTGCTGGCGAGCTGGCTGCTGGCGCTGGAGCAGATGCCGAGCGGCCGGGCGGTGCGCTGGTCGCTGGATGTCGATCCGGTGGATCTGTACTGACCGGGCAAAACCGCTCGAATTGTCACCACACATCCACATCCTGCCTGCTAAGGTTGGCAAGCCCGTCTTCGCAACGGATAATGCCCAGTTTTTCCACCCGCGCATCGATGCGCCGCCGCGCTTGCGGTCGAAAGAGAAGACCATGAAAGACACCATTCGCCAGCTGATCCAACAAGCCCTCACCCAACTCGTCAACGAAGGTGTGTTGCCTGAAGGCCTGACGCCGGCGATCCAGGTGGAGAACGCCCGGGACAAGACTCACGGCGACTTCGCCAGCAACATCGCGATGATGCTGGCCAAGCCTGCGGGCATGAAGCCGCGCGACCTGGCAGAGAAAATCATCGCCGCCCTGCCGGCTGACGAGAACGTCACCAAGGCCGAAATCGCCGGCCCCGGCTTCCTCAATTTCTTCCAGAACACGCAAGCGCTGGCCTCGCGCCTCGACGCCGCCCTGGCGGACGAACACGTTGGCGTACGCAAGGCCGGCCCGGCGCAACGCACCGTGGTCGACCTGTCGGCACCGAACCTGGCCAAAGAGATGCACGTCGGTCACTTGCGCTCGACCATCATCGGCGACGGCGTGGCCCGTGTGCTTGAGTTCCTCGGCGATACCGTGATCCGTCAGAACCACGTTGGCGACTGGGGTACCCAGTTCGGCATGCTGATGGCGTACCTGCAGGAAAACCCGATCACCAGCGACGAACTGTCGGACCTGGAAAACTTCTATCGCGCCGCCAAGCAGCGTTTCGACGAGTCCCCGGAATTCGCCGACCGCGCCCGTGGCCTGGTGGTCAAGCTACAGGCCGGCGATGCCGAATGCCTGGCGCTGTGGACCAAGTTCAAGGACATCTCGCTGTCGCACTGCCAGAAGATCTACGAACTGCTCAACGTCAAACTGACCATGGCCGACGTGATGGGCGAAAGCGCCTACAACGACGACCTGATCAACGTGGTCAACGACCTGAAAGCCGCCGGCATGCTGGTCGAAAGCAACGGCGCCCAGTGCGTGTTCCTCGACGAGTTCAAGAACGCCGAAGGCGAGCCGCTGCCGGTGATCATCGTCAAGGCTGACGGCGGCTACCTGTACGCCACCACCGACCTGGCGGCCGTGCGCTACCGCAGCGGCAAGCTGAAGGCCGACCGTGCGCTGTACTTCGTCGACCAGCGTCAGGCCCTGCACTTCCAGCAAGTGTTCGCCGTGGCGCGTAAGGCCGGTTTCGTGACCCATCCGATGGAAATGGAACACATGGGCTTCGGCACCATGAACGGCGCCGACGGCCGTCCGTTCAAGACCCGTGATGGTGGCACCGTGAAGCTGATCGATCTGCTGACCGAAGCTCAGGAACGCGCCTACACCCTGGTGAAGGACAAGAATCCGGAGCTGGCCGAAGACGAGCTGCGCAACATCGCCAAAGTCGTGGGCATCGGCGCGGTGAAGTACGCCGACCTGTCGAAGCACCGCACCAGCGACTACAGCTTCAACTTCGACCTGATGCTCAACTTCGAAGGCAACACCGCGCCGTACCTGCTGTACGCCTACACCCGCGTGGCCGGCGTGTTCCGCAAACTGGGCAAGGACTTCAGCGAAGTCGACGGCCAGATCGTTCTCGAAGCGGCGCACGAACAGGAACTGGCGGCCAAACTGGCGCAGTTCGGTGAAGTGCTGAACAACGTCGCGGAAAAGGGCACGCCACACACCCTGTGCACCTACCTGTACGACGTCGCCGGCCTGTTCTCCAGCTTCTACGAGAACTGCCCGATCCTCGCCGCCGACACCCCGGCACAAATGCAAAGCCGTCTGCGCCTTGCCGCGCTGACCGGCCGTACCCTCAAGCAAGGCCTGGAACTGCTCGGCCTGGAAACCCTGGAGCGTATGTAAGTTGGCTGCCAAGAAAAAACCTGCACCCAAGCGTGGCGCCAGCCGTTACCAAGCTCCTGCAAAGCAACCGATCCCGGGTTGGCTGTGGATGGCCATCGGCCTGACGGTCGGCGCGTTCATCGTGTTCCTGATGAAACTGGAGCCGGGCAAGGGCAGCGACACGGTCAAGCGCGAGAAGATCGAGCAACAGCAGCAACAGAAAGCCACCAAGATCGCCGAGGCCAACAAGACCCCGCCGAGCCCGACGCAACCGGTGAAGCCGAAGTACGACTTCTACACCCTGCTGCCGGAATCGGAAGTGATCGTGCCGCCAGACGCCGTGCCGGAGAAAACCCTGCCGACGCCACAGGTGCCGGCGATCCCGACCACGCCGGTGACCCCGGCCGAAGCGGCGAAGATCGACACGGCGCGCGCCCAGGCTGCACTGGCCGGGATTACCCCACCGCCAGCGCCGCCGGTGACCAAGGCTGCGCCGGTAACCAAGTTCTTCCTCCAGGCCGGTTCGTTCCGCAAAGAGGCCGATGCCGACAAGGTGCGCGCGCAGATCATTCTGCTCGGCCAGGCGGTAGCGGTTGAATCCGGGACGGTGAAGGATGAAACCTGGTATCGCGTACTGGTCGGCCCGTTCAGCAACCGCGAACAACTGACCACCGCCCAGAAACAACTGGCGGGCGCGGGCTTCAGCAACCTGTTGTTACAACAACGCCAGAGCCGCTGATTTCCCCCGAATGATCCTTCCCGCGCTCTGCGTGGGGAGGATCAGCGCGACAACACCGCTCGTCCCCTCTCCCTCCCCGCAGTTGAAATCCTCTCCACCACCCCCATATGAATGGGCATAAGGCATTTTCGCCCCGCAGTGTGGAGACTCTTCCCTTGACCACCATCGTTTCAGTCCGCCGCCACGGCAAAGTCGTCATGGGCGGCGACGGCCAGGTTTCTCTCGGCAACACCGTGATGAAAGGCAACGCGAAGAAAGTTCGTCGCCTGTACCACGGCCAGGTCATCGCCGGTTTCGCCGGTGCCACCGCCGACGCCTTTACCCTGTTCGAACGTTTCGAAGGCCAGCTCGAGAAACATCAGGGCCACCTGATCCGCGCCGCCGTCGAACTCGCAAAAGAATGGCGCACCGACCGTTCCCTGAGCCGCCTCGAAGCCATGCTCGCGGTCGCCAACAAGGACGCCTCCCTGATCATCACCGGCAACGGTGACGTGGTCGAACCGGAAAACGGCCTGATCGCCATGGGTTCCGGTGGCGGTTACGCCCAGGCTGCTGCCAGCGCGCTGCTGAAAAAGACCGATCTGTCGGCCCGCGAAATCGTCGAGACCGCTCTCGGGATCGCCGCCGACATCTGTGTATTCACCAACCACACTCAGACCATTGAGGAGCAGGATCTCGCTGAAGAAGCCTGAGTCGGCCCTGTGCCACGGCTTGTTTCTGCTTGAGGACCGTCAATTATTATGTCCATGACTCCCCGCGAAATCGTCCACGAACTCAATCGCCATATCATCGGCCAGGACGATGCCAAGCGCGCCGTCGCGATTGCCCTGCGCAACCGCTGGCGCCGCATGCAGCTGCCTGAAGAGCTGCGTGTTGAAGTGACCCCGAAGAACATCCTGATGATCGGCCCGACCGGTGTCGGTAAAACCGAGATCGCCCGTCGCCTGGCCAAGCTGGCCAATGCGCCGTTCATCAAGGTCGAAGCGACCAAGTTCACCGAAGTCGGCTACGTCGGCCGCGACGTCGAATCGATCATCCGTGATCTGGCCGATGCCGCGATCAAAATGCTGCGCGAGCAGGAAATGACCCGCGTTCGCCACCGCGCCGAAGACGCTGCCGAGGACCGAATCCTCGACGCCCTGCTGCCGCCGGCACGCATGGGCTTCAGCAACGAAGAAGCGCCGAGCCCGGATTCCAACACCCGCCAGCTGTTCCGCAAGCGCCTGCGCGAAGGTCAACTGGACGACAAGGAAATCGAGATCGAAGTCGCCGAAATGGCCGGCATCGAGATCGCCACGCCGCCGGGCATGGAAGAGATGACCAACCAGCTTCAGTCCCTGTTCGCCAACATGGGCAAGGGCAAGAAGAAGTCTCGCAAGCTCAAGGTCAAGGAAGCGCTGAAGCTGGTGCGCGATGAAGAAGCCGGTCGCCTGGTCAACGAAGAAGAGTTGAAGGCCAAGGCCCTGGAAGCGGTCGAGCAGCACGGCATCGTGTTCATCGACGAAATCGACAAGGTCGCCAAGCGCGGCAATGTCGGCGGCGCCGATGTGTCCCGTGAAGGCGTACAACGCGACCTGCTGCCGCTGATCGAAGGCTGCACCGTCAACACCAAGCTGGGCATGGTCAAGACCGACCACATCCTGTTCATCGCCTCCGGTGCGTTCCACCTGAGCAAGCCGAGCGACCTGGTGCCGGAGCTGCAAGGCCGTCTGCCGATCCGCGTCGAACTCAAGGCCCTGAGCCCGGAAGACTTCGAGCGCATCCTCAGCGAACCGCACGCCTCGCTCACCGAGCAATACTGCGCGCTGCTGAAGACCGAAGGCCTGAACATTCAGTTCCAGCCTGACGGCATCAAGCGCCTGGCGGAGATTGCCTGGCAGGTCAACGAGAAGACCGAGAACATCGGTGCCCGTCGCCTGCACACGCTGCTCGAGCGCCTGCTGGAAGAGGTGTCGTTCAGCGCCGGCGATCTGGCCAGCGCCCACGACGACAAGGCGATCCTGATCGACGCCGAGTACGTCAACAGCCACCTGGGTGAATTGGCGCAGAACGAAGATCTGTCTCGTTATATCCTGTAAGCCATACTGACAGTGGTCGTGAAACTGTGGGAGCCATCGGCTCCCACAATTTTTTTCACCTGACGGAACGCCGGCAATGACCCAACTCCCCACCGACATCAAACTGCACAAAGCCTCGAAAACCCTGTCGCTCAAATACGCGTCCGGCGAGGAGTACACCCTGCCCGCCGAATTCCTGCGCGTGCATTCGCCCTCCGCCGAGGTCCAGGGCCACGGCAAACCGATCCTGCAATTCGGCAAGCTGCACGTCGGCCTGACCAAGGTAGAACCGGCCGGTCAGTACGCACTGAAACTGACCTTCGACGACGGTCACGACAGCGGCCTGTTCACCTGGGATTACCTCTACGAACTGGGGCGACGTTATGACGCACTCTGGGCGGATTATCTGGCCGAGCTCAAAGCCGCCGGCAAAACCCGCGACCCGGACGAGTCCGTCGTCAAGCTGATGCTCTAGTCCGCGCCTCGGACTGTTTAGAGGGCATTTTCTAAATTCATCTGTTTGAATGCTCCGCTAAAGCGGTCCGGGATCGGCTGCTTGCGAAAAAAATTAAACTCGGGTAACCAATGGAGCTGGCAAGTTCCCTGCAGTGCTCTACGACTGTAAAGCAGCTATGCAGAATCAACGGTCACCCGAGCAGTAGTACCTGGCATTGGCTGTGGAACTGCACAGCAGAAAACCGGGTACTCGTCTCAGGACAATGGAGCGTCGTAGATGAGTAACAAGAATAACGATGATTTGAAGTACCAAGCCTCGGAAAACACCCTGGGGCTGAATCCTGTCGTTGGGCTTCGCGGAAAGGATCTGCTGGCCTCTGCTCGAATGGTGCTGACCCAGGCCATCAAACAACCGATCCATAGTGTCAAACACGTCACTCATTTCGGCCTCGAATTGAAGAACGTGCTGTTCGGCAAATCAGAACTGCAACCGGCTGGCGATGACCGTCGCTTTGCCGATCCGGCGTGGAGTCAGAACCCGCTGTACAAGCGTTACCTGCAAACCTATCTGGCGTGGCGCAAGGAACTCCATGCCTGGATCGACGACAGCAGCCTCTCGCCCAAGGACATTGCGCGCGGGCACTTCGTGATCAACCTGATGACCGAAGCCATGGCGCCGACCAACACGGCGGCCAACCCGGCGGCGGTCAAACGTTTCTTCGAGACTGGCGGCAAGAGCCTGCTCGACGGCCTCTCGCATCTGGCCAAGGATCTGGTACACAACGGCGGCATGCCGAGCCAGGTCAACATGGGCGCGTTCGAGGTCGGCAAGACCCTGGGCGTGACCGAAGGCGCGGTAGTGTTTCGCAACGACGTGCTGGAGCTGATCCAGTACAAGCCGATCACCGAGCAGGTGCACGAGCGCCCGCTGCTGGTCGTACCGCCGCAGATCAACAAGTTCTATGTATTCGACCTGAGCCCGGACAAGAGCCTGGCGCGCTTCTGCCTGCGCAACAATGTGCAGACCTTCATCGTCAGCTGGCGCAACCCGACCAAGGAACAGCGCGAGTGGGGCCTTTCGACCTACATCGAAGCCCTGAAGGAAGCGGTCGACGTGGTCACCGCGATCACCGGCAGCAAGGACGTCAACATGCTCGGCGCCTGCTCTGGCGGCATCACGTGCACCGCCCTGCTCGGCCACTATGCCGCCACTGGCGAAAACAAGGTCAATGCCCTGACCCTGCTGGTCAGCGTGCTCGACACCACCCTGGACAGCGACGTCGCGCTGTTTGTCGACGAGCAGACCCTGGAAATGGCCAAGCGTCATTCGTATCAGGCCGGCGTGCTCGAAGGCAAAGACATGGCCAAGGTCTTCGCCTGGATGCGTCCCAACGATCTGATCTGGAACTACTGGGTCAACAACTACCTGCTCGGCAACGAGCCGCCGGTGTTCGACATCCTGTTCTGGAACAACGACACCACCCGGTTGCCGGCGGCGTTCCACGGCGACCTGATCGAGATGTTCAAAAACAACCCACTGATCCGCCCCGATGCACTGGAAGTGTGCGGCACGCCGATCGACCTCAAGCAGGTGACCGCCGACATCTTCTCGCTGGCCGGCACCAACGACCACATCACCCCGTGGAAGTCTTGCTACAAGTCGGCGCAGCTGTTTGGCGGCAAGGTGGAATTCGTGCTGTCGAGCAGCGGGCATATCCAAAGCATTCTGAACCCGCCGGGCAACCCGAAATCGCGCTACATGACCAGCGACGAAATGACCGCCAATGCCGATGACTGGCAGGAAAACTCGACCAAACATGCCGATTCCTGGTGGTTGCACTGGCAGGCGTGGCAAGCGGCGCGTTCGGGCGAGCTGAAAAAGGCACCGACGAAACTGGGCAACAAAGCATTCCCGGCAGGCGAGGCCTCACCGGGCACTTACGTACACGAGCGGTAACCGACACACCTCACTCCCCCCGGGGAGTGAGGTGAACACTGAGATTGCGACCCACAGGGCCTTGAAGCATGCCGCAACCGTTCATCTTTCGTACTGTCGAGCTGGATGGCCAGACCATCCGCACGGCGGTTCGCCCCGGCAAGCCTCACTTGACGCCCTTGCTGATTTTCAACGGCATCGGCGCCAACCTGGAGCTGGTGTTTCCTTTTGTCGCGGCGCTGGATCCGGACCTGGAAGTGATCGCCTTCGACGTGCCCGGTGTCGGTGGCTCTTCGACGCCGAGACGGCCGTATCGCTTTCCGGGACTGGCGAAGCTCACTGCACGGATGCTCGACTACCTCGACTACGGACAGGTCAATGTGATCGGCGTGTCCTGGGGTGGCGCGCTGGCGCAACAGTTCGCCTATGACTATCCCGAGCGCTGCAAGAAGCTGGTACTGGCAGCGACGGCGGCGGGCGCAGTGATGGTGCCGGGCAAGCCGAAGGTGCTGTGGATGATGGCCAGTCCACGGCGCTACATCCAGCCGTCCCATGTGATCCGCATCGCCCCGATGATCTACGGCGGCTCGTTCCGCCGCGACCCGACACTCGCCGCCAGCCATGCGGCCAAGGTGCGTTCGGCGGGCAAGCTCGGCTACTACTGGCAACTGTTCGCGGGCCTTGGCTGGACCAGCATTCACTGGCTGCACAAGATCCATCAGCCGACCCTGGTGCTGGCCGGTGACGACGATCCGCTGATCCCGCTGATCAACATGCGCATGCTGGCCTGGCGGATTCCCAACGCCCAGTTGCACATCATCGATGACGGTCATCTGTTCCTGATCACCCGGGCCGAAGCCGTGGCGCCGATCATCATGAAGTTCCTCCAGGAGGAACGTCTTCGTGCAGTGATGCACCCCCACCCGACACCGCTGGGCGGATAACCGGCCCGGTCCGGTTTTCTGGACAGCTCCTTGCAGAGCCTTTTCAAAGTGCGTGGCAGGACGCCGCGCAGGCAACAACCCGCAACAGCGTCTATGGTGTTCTGGTTCGGTGTGTTTGTTTTTGACCTGAAGACGAAGGAGTGTTGAGTCATGCGCGACAAACCAGCGACGGGCGTAGTGCCCAGTCCTGCCGTTTTCATCAATGCACAAAGTGCAATGACCGGCCTGCGTGGCCGCGACCTGATTTCGACGTTGCGCAGCGTAGCCGCCCACGGCCTGCGCAACCCGATTCACAGCGCGAGGCACGCGTTGAAACTCGGTGGCGCGCTCGGACGCGTGCTGCTCGGCGAAACCCTTCACCCGACCAACCCCAATGACAGCCGCTTCGCCGACCCGGCCTGGAGCCTCAACCCGTTCTACCGCCGGAGCCTGCAGGCTTATTTGAGCTGGCAGAAGCAGGTCAAGAGCTGGATCGACGACAGCAGCATGAGCGATGACGATCGCGCCCGTGCGCACTTCGCTTTTTCCCTGATCAACGACGCCGTCGCGCCCTCCAACACGCTGCTCAATCCGCTGGCGGTCAAGGAGCTGTTCAACTCCGGCGGCCACAGCCTGGTGCGTGGGCTGAGCCATCTGTTCGATGACCTGCTGCACAACGACGGCCTGCCGCGCCAGGTTACCAAGCAGGCTTTCGAAGTCGGCAAGACCGTCGCCACCACCACCGGCTCGGTGGTGTTTCGCAACGAAATGCTTGAGCTGATCCAGTACAAGCCGATGAGCGAAAAGCAGTATTCAAAACCGCTGCTGGTGGTGCCGCCACAAATCAACAAGTACTACATTTTCGACCTGAGCCCGAACAACAGCTTCGTCCAGTACGCCCTGAAGAACGGCTTGCAGACCTTCATGATCAGTTGGCGCAACCCGGACGTGCGCCACCGCGAATGGGGCCTGTCGACCTACGTCGAAGCCGTGGAAGAAGCGATGAACATCTGCCGGGCGATCACCGGCGCCCGCGAAGTCAACCTGATGGGCGCCTGCGCCGGCGGGCTGACCATCGCCGCACTGCAAGGGCACTTGCAGGCCAAGCGGCAACTGCGGCGAGTCTCCAGCGCAACCTATCTGGTGAGCCTGCTCGACAGCCAGATCGACTCTCCGGCCACACTGTTCGCCGATGAACAGACCCTCGAAGCGGCCAAACGCCGCTCCTACCAGAAAGGCGTGCTGGACGGTCGCGACATGGCCAAGGTGTTCGCCTGGATGCGTCCCAACGATCTGATCTGGAGCTACTTCGTCAACAACTACCTGCTGGGCAAGGAGCCGCCGGCGTTCGACATCCTCTACTGGAACAACGACAGCACCCGTCTGCCCGCCGCGTTTCATGGCGATCTGCTGGATTTCTTCAAGCACAACCCGCTGATTCATTCGGGCGGCCTGGAAGTCTGCGGCACGCCGATCGACCTGCAGAAAGTCACGGTCGACAGTTTCAGCGTGGCCGGCATGAACGACCACATCACGCCATGGGACGCGGTGTATCGCTCGACCTTGCTGCTCGGTGGCGAGCGGCGCTTCGTGCTGTCCAACAGCGGCCATGTGCAGAGCATTCTCAACCCGCCGAGCAACCCCAAGGCCAACTACGTCGAAAACGGCAAGATGAGCAGCGACCCGCGTGCCTGGTACTACGACGCGAAAAAAGTCGACGGCAGCTGGTGGCCGCAGTGGCTGGAATGGGTTCAGCAGCGCTCCGGCACCCTGCGCGAAACCCAGATGGCCCTTGGCAACGCGAACTATCCACCGATGGAGGCGGCGCCCGGCACTTACGTGCGTGTGCGCTGACCGGCCCCAACCGCCCTTTAAGAAGACTGGATGAAAACAAGCGAACGGATCCTCGAATGTGCCCTGCAGTTGTTCAACGAAAAGG
This sequence comes from Pseudomonas sp. GW822-FHT03F08, assembly GCF_058801265.1. NCBI lineage: Bacteria > Pseudomonadati > Pseudomonadota > Gammaproteobacteria > Pseudomonadales > Pseudomonadaceae > Pseudomonas > Pseudomonas sp. GW822-FHT03F08. The sequence goes on from NZ_JBXANC010000004.1 coordinate 354,058, forward strand.
GCGAGCCGAACGTCTCCACCATGGAGGTTGCCAATGAAATGGGGATCAGCCCCGGCAACCTCTACTACCACTTTCACGGCAAGGAGCCGCTGATCCTCGGGTTGTTCGAGCGCTTCCAGAACGAACTGGCGCCACTGCTCGACCCGCCCGCGGATGTAGAGCTGGCGCCGGGGGATTACTGGCTGTTCCTGCACTTGATCGTCGAGCGGCTGGCGCAGTACCGGTTCCTGTTCCAGGACTTGTCGAACCTGGCCGGACGTCTGCCGAAACTGGCCAAGGGCATCCGCAACTTTCTCAACGTCCTGAAGCGCACGCTGGCGTCATTGCTGGCGCGATTGAAGGCGTCGGGGCAGTTGGTCAGTGATACCCAGGCGCTGGGGCAACTGGTCGAGCAGATCACCATGACCTTGCTGTTCTCGCTGGACTATCAGCGGATTCTCGATCGCGAGGGGGAAGTGAGGCTGGTGGTGTACCAGATCATGATGCTGGTGGCACCGCACCTGTTGCCGCCGGTGAAGGTGGCGACGGAGCGGATGGCGCTGCAGTACCTCGAAGATCACGAGTGACCGCCCAAACAAAAACGCCCGACCTTCACAGGCCGGGCGTTTTCTTGAGCCCTGAAAATCAGGACTGACTGGTCGGCGTCGACGGAGTCGATGCAACAGTCGGAGCAGGCGCCGGGGTTGGAGCCGAGGCGGAGTTCGACGTGCTTGCCAGTGCTGCCGGTGTGGTCACCGGTTTCGGCGCAGCGGCTTTCGGCGCAGCCGGTTTTTTCACTGCTGGTTTTTTCGCCGCAGCCGGTTTGGCGGCAGGCTTGGCAGCGGGTTTGGCGGCAGCGGTTTTCGCTGCTGGCTTGGCCGCTGGTTTTGCAGCAGGTTTCGCGGCGGCCTTGGCGGCAACCGGTTTGGCCGCGGCTTTCGCTGCGGGCTTGGCGGCTGCGGTTTTGGCCGCAGGTTTTGCTGCAGGTTTAGCAGCAGCCTTGGCCAATGGTTTGGCAGCAGGTTTTGCCGCCGGTTTGGCTGCAGCGGTTTTGGCCGCCACAGGTTGGGTTTTCAGACCGGTGAGTTTTTCGATCTGCTTGGTCAGGGTATCGACCTTCTTGTGCAGATCCTTCACCTCGTTGCGGCTCGGTACGCCCAGGCGCGAAATCGCACTGTTCAGGCGCTTGTCGAAAGCCCCTTCCAGTTGATCCCACGTGCCCAGCGCGCGATCTTTCACGCCGCTGATGCGCGATTTGGCCGAGTTTGCAGAGTCCTTGGCAGCATCGACTGTCTTGCCGACTGCAGCCTTGGTGAGCTTCTCGGCTTTCTCGCCGTCTTTGACCAATGTATCGAAGAGCTTGCTGCCGTCAGTGTCGATCTTCGAGTACACGCCTAAACCAGCCAGCCAGATCTTGCGGGAGTAGTCTTCGACTTTCCCGATCCACGAGCTGCCTTCTTTATCGGTGTTCTTTTTACCAGCCATCCCGTTCTCCTTAAGATTTACGCGCGACGCGTTCGAGCAATGCCGTCAGCTCATCGAGCTTAGCAGAGAGTGCCTCAACGTCATGTTTAGACGGAATGCCGATACGATTCAAGGCACTGGCGACACGCGTGTCGAACGCCTTCTCGACCTTGTCGAGCTGAACTTCGACGCGGCCTTTGAAAGAGCTGACTTCGCTCTTGGCTTCGTCGATCTCGGCATTGGCCGCTTCGAGTTTTTCGGTGACGACTTTTTTGCCTTTCTTTTCAACAGTTTGACCAGCCTTGATCAACTCCTGAAAGTACTCGCTGCCCTCCTGACCGACCTTGGTGTAGGCACCCAGGCCTGCCAGCCAGATCTTGCGGGCATAGGATTTGACGTCGCTCAGAGCAGAAGTCGAGGCGTCGATTTTTTTCTTCAAAATAACTTTGGCCATGGTGCACCTCACGCGCAGAAGGTTTGAGGAACTGCCCGGACGTGTGTCGGGCTCAGGCACAAAGTAGGGAGAAAAATTAGAAACGGCACCCTAACAACTGACATAAAAGGCAGGTGCACCACAAAGAAAAAAGGGAGCCCGAAGCTCCCCCTCTGTTCTGTTCAGACCAGCGCCTTGTCCAGCGCCTTCTCGATCTCGGCTTTGATCATGCCGCTCATGGCCGACATCATCAGGCCCAGTTCCACGTCGACCCGGATCGAATCCTCGGCCACATGCACCGCGCCTTTCACGCCCGAACGCTTGAGGTTCAGGGTGTCACCCGCCCACTGCGGCTCGAGGCCATACTGATCGGACAGTTTCTGCGCCAGCTTGTCGGCTTTCTCGCGGGCAACTTCCTTGCCCAGGCTGTGGGCACGCTCAACACTGATATGGGCCATTGAATGACTCCTGCTTTTTGAATGGGGCTATGAATGCCTGCAACGAATCTTGACCGCCACTGCGGCAAATCGTCCCGAAGGTTGCCCATCTTACCTTTAGCCATTCCAAGACAAAGCATGGCTTGGGGATTAGAATGTCGCGCATTCTCTTTTGGTGACAGCGATATGACTGATCAGCGCAAAGGCAGCGATGCCGAACCCACCACTCACTTCGGCTTCAAAAACGTTCCGGAAAGCCAGAAAGCGGAAAAAGTCGCTGAGGTGTTCCACTCCGTAGCCGCCAAGTACGACCTGATGAACGACCTTCTGTCGGGCGGCATGCACCGTCTGTGGAAGCGCTTCGCAATCGAATTGTCGGGCGTGCGCGCAGGCAACCGCGTGCTGGACATCGCCGGCGGCACGGGCGACCTGACCAAGAAATTCTCGCACCTGGTCGGCCCGACCGGTCAGGTGGTTCTCGCGGACATCAACGAATCCATGCTCAAGGTCGGTCGTGACCGCCTGCTGGATGTCGGCGTGTCGGGCAACGTCGAATTCGTTCAGGCGGACGCTGAAAAACTGCCGTTCCCGGACAACCATTTCGACTGCGTGACCATCGCCTTCGGCCTGCGCAACGTGACGCACAAGGAAGACGCTCTGCGCTCCATGCTGCGCGTACTCAAGCCTGGCGGCCGCCTGCTGGTGCTGGAGTTCTCCAAGCCGACCAACGCGCTGATGTCCAAGGCCTACGACGCCTACTCGTTCGCCTTCATGCCGCTGATGGGCAAGCTGATCACCAACGACTCGGAAAGCTATCGCTACCTGGCCGAGTCGATCCGCATGCACCCGAATCAGGAAACCCTGAAGTCGATGATGGTCGACGCCGGTTTCGACCGTGTGACCTATCACAACATGACCGCAGGCATCGTTGCCCTGCACCGCGGCATCAAACCCTGATGCTGCTGACCGGGCTGCTGGCCAGCGTCGAACTCGGCCTGAACCGCGTGCTGCGTCTCGACAGCACGGCGCTGCCGCGACTGGCGCATCTGACCGGCAAAGTGATTGCCGTGGATTGCCGCAGCCCGGCGCTGCAACTGTTCATCCTGCCCAGCGACGAAGGCCTGATGCTGGCGTCCCACTGGGAAACCGGTGTCGACTGCACCTTGCGCGCCCCGGCCTCGAGTCTGGTGAAACTGGCCCTGAGCAAGGACAAGACGGCGGTGCTGCACGCACCGGAAGTCGAACTCGACGGCGACAGCGGCGTGCTGCTGGAACTGGCGGGCGTGCTGCAGGACCTTGAGCTGGACTGGGAGTACGAACTCTCGCGCTGGCTGGGACCGGTCGCCACGCAACTGGTCGGCGGTCACCTGCGCAGCCGCGCCCGCTGGTATCAACAAGGATTTGCCAGCCTCAACCAGAACCTCGCCGAATACCTGGCCGAAGAATCGCGCACCCTCGTCGGGCAACGCGAAGCCGAAGCCCGTTTCAGCGAACTGGACCGGATCAAACTCGATCTGGAACGTCTCGAGGCGCGCTTCGAGCGCCTTTCCCGATCCCTCGACCCAAGCGATAACGCATGAAGCTGCTCGCCGTCCGCCGTCTGTTGCGCATCCAGCGCGTCGTGATCCGCTACCGCCTCGATGACCTGCTGTTCGATCTGCCATTGCCGTGGTTCCTGCTGGCGCTGCGCTACGCCTTGCCGTGGCGCTGGTTCCCGCGCAAGCCGCTGGACCTGAGCCGTGGCGCACGCCTGCGCCTGGCCTTGCAGGACCTGGGGCCGATCTTCATCAAGTTCGGGCAGATCCTCTCGACCCGCCGCGACCTGCTGCCGGAAGACATCGCCGATGAGCTGATGCTGTTGCAGGACCGCGTGCCGCCGTTCGATTCGCAGCTGTCGGTCAAGCTGATCGAAGAACAGCTAGGCAAGAAGATCAGCGAAGTGTTCAGCCGCTTCGACGTCGAGCCACTGGCCTCGGCCTCGGTCGCGCAGGTGCATGCCGCGCAGTTGAAGACCGGCGAAGAGGTGGTGGTCAAGGTGATCCGCCCGGGCCTGAAGCCGATCATCGCGCAGGATCTGGCGTGGCTGTTCATCCTCGCCCGCGCGGCCGAAAAGGTCTCCGCCGACGCCCGTCTGCTGCACCCGGTGGAAGTGGTCAGCGACTACGAAAAGACTATCTACGACGAACTCGACCTGTTGCGCGAGGCGGCCAACGCCAGCCAGTTGAAGCGCAACTTCGAAGGCTCGCCGCTGCTCTACGTACCGCAAGTCTATTGGGACTGGTGCCGGCCGAAAGTGCTGGTGATGGAGCGTATCTACGGGATTCAGGTGACGGACCTGACAACCCTCGCCGACCAGCGCACCGACATGAAAATGCTTGCCGAGCGTGGCGTGGAGATCTTCTTCACCCAGGTGTTCCGCGACAGTTTCTTCCACGCTGACATGCACCCGGGCAACATCTTCGTCAGCACCGTCAACCCGTGGAGCCCGCAATACATTGCGATCGACTGCGGCATCGTCGGCAGCCTGACCCCGGAAGACCAGGATTATCTGGCGCGCAACCTGTTCGCCTTCTTCAAGCGCGACTACCGCCGCGTGGCGCAATTGCACATCGATTCGGGCTGGGTGCCGGCGGAAACCAAGCTCAACGAATTCGAAGCGGCGATCCGTACCGTGTGCGAGCCAATCTTCGAAAAACCGTTAAAAGATATTTCATTTGGCCAGGTGCTGATGCGCCTGTTCCAGACCGCACGCCGCTTCAACATGGAAGTGCAGCCACAGCTCGTATTGCTGCAAAAGACCTTGCTGAACATCGAAGGTCTGGGCCGCCAGCTGTACCCGGACCTGGATCTGTGGAACACCGCGCAGCCGTTCCTCGAACGCTGGATGCGCGAGCGCGTCAGCCCGAAAGCCTTGATCGGCAACGTCCAGAGCCAGTTCGAACAACTGCCGCACTTGGCCAACATGGCCCGTGACCTGCTCGAGCGCATGTCTCAGCCCCACGCCAACGATCCACCGCCGCCATGGCACAAACGCAAGGACGACTGGTTCCTGCGCCTGCTCGGCAGTGCCCATCTGGCGGGCGGCACGATCCTCGCCGCCGGCGGCCCGTTGCACGAACTGGGGCATTGGCCCGCCGGAATCATGGTGGCAGTCGGCTTGTATCTGGTCGTTCGCCGATAGCCAGTTCCGCGATCGGCTGGCACACTGTTTCAACGCCTGTACCCGACTATTGAAGTGTGGGTTCGCTGTCGGAGTCGAAGATGAAAAACTGGCTGGACGAGATCAAGTGGGACGCCGATGGCCTGGTGCCGGCGATTGCCCAGGATCACAAGACCGGACGCGTGCTGATGATGGCCTGGATGAACCGCGAAGCCCTGGAGCTGACCGCCGCGGAAAACCGTGCAATCTACTGGTCACGTTCCCGTGGCAAGCTGTGGCGCAAGGGCGAAGAGTCCGGCCATGTGCAGACCCTGCATGAAATGCGTCTGGACTGCGACGCCGACGTGATCATCCTGATGGTCGAACAGATTGGCGACATCGCTTGCCATACCGGCCGTCAGAGCTGCTTCTACCGCGTCTTCGAAAACGGCGACTGGAAAACGGTCGACCCGGTCTTGAAAGACCCGCACGCTATTTATTCCGCAGGACACAAACATGAGTGACACCCTGACCCGCCTCGCTCAGGTGCTTGAAGAGCGCAAGGGCGCTGCTGCCGACAGCTCGTATGTGGCCAGTCTGTATCACAAGGGCTTGAACAAGATTCTGGAAAAAGTCGGCGAAGAATCGGTCGAAACGATCATTGCCGCCAAGGACGCCGCCGTCAGTGGCGACTGCAGCGACGTGATCTACGAGACCGCCGACCTGTGGTTTCACAGCATGGTCATGCTCGCCCAACTGGGGCAGCATCCGCAGGCTGTACTCGACGAGCTGGATCGTCGCTTCGGTCTGTCCGGACACGTCGAGAAAGCCTCGCGTCCGTCCGCCTGAACAACTATTAGAGAGGAACAGCAACATGGGCATTTTTGACTGGAAACACTGGATCGTCATTCTGGTTGTCGTGGTGCTGGTGTTCGGCACCAAGAAACTGAAAAACCTCGGCACCGACGTCGGCGAGTCGATCAAGGGCTTTCGCAAAGCCATGAACGACGACGAAAAACCGGCCGATCCGACCGTCACGCCTGCGCAACCGGTGCCACCGGTTCAGCCGCAAGCCACCGCTCAGGCCAACCCGCCGCACACCATCGACGTGCAGGCGCAAAAAGTCGAAGAGCCGATCCGCAAAGACGTGTGAGCACTGACTAATGTTTGGTATCAGCTTCTCTGAACTGCTGCTCGTCGGCCTCGTTGCCCTGCTGGTGTTGGGCCCCGAGCGTTTGCCGGGCGCTGCGCGCACCGCGGGCCTGTGGGTCGGGCGGCTGAAGCGCAGCTTCAACGCGATCAAACAGGAAGTTGAACGTGAAATCGGTGCCGACGAAATCCGTCGGCAACTGCACAACGAACACATTCTGTCGCTGGAGCAAGAGGCGCGGAAGATTTTCACGCCTCCGGCTCAGCAGGAGCCGACACCGGTGCCGCCGGTTGCAGAGCAAACGCCAGTGGCTCCCGTTGCGGAACAACCGGCAAGCGTCGAGCACGTTTCTGCCGCCGTCGCTGAAGCTGCGCCGATCATGAAGCCGATTGAACCTGTTGCTCCAGCCGCCGCGCCAGCCACACCAGCGCCCCAAGACACCACTTTGCCGCCGCGAGCCCCATGAGCGATCTCCCCGAAAACGACCAGCACATGCCGCTGGTTTCGCACCTCACCGAGTTGCGCACCCGCCTGCTGCGTTGCGTCGCGGCGATCTTCATCATCTTCGCCGGGCTGTTCGCCTTCACCCAGCAGATCTACACCTTCGTCTCGACGCCGCTGCGCAGTTACTTGCCGGCCGGCGCGACGATGATCGCCACCGACGTGTCGTCGCCGTTCCTGACGCCGCTGAAGCTGACGATGATGGTGTCGCTGTTCCTCGCGATCCCGGTGATCCTGCATCAGATCTGGGGCTTCATCGCGCCGGGCCTGTACAAGCACGAGAAACGTGTCGCGGTGCCGTTGCTGATTTCCAGCATCCTGCTGTTCTACACCGGTATGGCATTCGCCTATTACTTCGTGTTCCCGCTGATCTTCAAGTTCTTCGCCTCGGCCACCCCGGCCGGCGTGGAAATGATGACCGACATCACCAGTTACCTCGATTTCGTCATGACGCTGTTCTTTGCCTTCGGCGTGGCGTTCGAAATCCCGGTGGCCGTGGTGCTGCTGGTGTGGATCGGCGTGGTCGACGTCAAATACCTGAAGAAGATCCGCCCGTACGTGATCATCGGCTGCTTCGTGGTCGGCATGATCCTGACCCCGCCGGACATCTTCTCCCAGACCCTGCTGGCCGTGCCGATGTGGATGCTGTTCGAAGTCGGCATCCTGTTCGGCAGCCTGGTCAGCAAGCGCGAACGCCCGGAAGAAACCGCCGACGACCACAACGACCAGCCGCCAGCGACGCAGCCATGAACCTGCTGTTGCTCGAAGAGGCCGATTTCATTGCGGCCGACCGCGTCGTGCTGCGTGATCGGCGCCTGACTCACATGCAGGAAGTCCACCGCTCGGAAGTCGGCGACAGCCTGCGGGTCGGGCGCATCAACGGGTTGATGGGCTCTGCCGAACTGCTGCGTCTGGAAGCGGGCGAAGCCGAACTGCGGGTCACCCTCGATCAGCCACCGCCGGCCAAGCTGCCGCTGACCCTGGTACTCGCCCTGCCACGCCCGAAGATGCTGCGTCGGGTGTTCCAGACCGTGGCGACCATGGGTGTATCGAAGGTGATTCTGGTCAACAGCTATCGCGTCGAAAAGAGCTTCTGGCAGACGCCGTTTCTGGAGCCGGAAGCGATTCGCGAGAATCTGATCCTCGGCCTCGAACAGGCCCGCGATACCGTGCTGCCGGAGATCATCATCGAGAAGCGCTTCAAGCCGTTTGTCGAAGATCGTCTGCCGGCCATCACCGACGGCACCCTCGGCCTGGTCGGCCATCCGGGCAACTTCCCGCCCTGCCCGCGCGCCCTGAGCGAACCGGTGACCCTGGCCATCGGCCCCGAGGGTGGCTGGATTCCCTACGAGATCGACCTGCTGGGCAAATCCGGCCTGCAACCGGTGCAACTCGGCGATCGCATCCTGCGCGTCGAAACCGCCGTCACTGCCCTGCTCGCCCGCCTGTTCTGAACCGCTCTGGCGCCATTCGGCGCCAGACAAATTGCGTTACAGATTGCCATCATCCAGCCGATACAGTCTCCATAAGTCCAATTAGTGGTCCGAGGGGAGTCGTCGCATGTACCGTTGGTTAGCCGAGAATCTTGGAAACGTCAGCGTCAAACGCAAGCTGGGCATCGGTTTCGGCCTGGTGCTGCTGCTGACCCTGTTGATCACCTTCACCGGCTGGACCGGCATGAGCGGCATCATCAGCCGCGGTGACAAACTCGGTTTCATCTCGAGCCTCAACGAGCTGACCAAGGACCTGCGCCTGGCGCGTCTGGACTACGAAATGCGCCGTGGCGAACAAGGCCCGGGCACAGTCAATGACCTGCTCGGCAAACTCGACAGCGGCCTGCAAACCGCTCGCAGCCTGATCGAACAGCCAGCCGACGCGGCGATGGTCGATCAGCAACTGGCCGCCGTTGCCGAATACAAACGCGCCTTCGCCGACATGACCCAGGCCACCGCCCTGCGCGAAGACGCCCGCAGCAAACTCGGCGCCACCGCCGACAATGCCGTGGCCAAGGTTGCCGAAGTCGAGAAATCCATGCTGCAAGGCGACAGCGTTGCCCAGTTCAACGCGGTGATCGACCTCAGCAAGCTGATCCAGCAGGCCCGCTTCCAGGTGCGCGGCTACACCTACAGCGCCAAGGCCGAGGCCGAACAACCGGCCCTCGACGCCATCGACAACGCCCTGAAAAACCTCGAGACCCTGCCGGCCAAACTGCCGGAACAGCACATCGCCAACCTGCAACAGGCTACCGAGTCGCTGAAAGCCTATCGCGCCGCTGTCAGCCAGTTCCGTGATTCGCAGGTTGCCAGCGCCAAGGCGCTGGCCCGCATGTCGGCCCAGGGCGACCTGTTGATGGACATCAGCAAGAAGCTCACCGACTCCCAGACCATCGTGCGTGATACCGATGCCGCCAGCGCCAAGAACCAGTTGCTGATCGCCACCTTGCTGGCCGTGGCCTTCGGCCTGCTCGCCGCCTGGGCGATCACCCGGCAGATCATCATCCCGCTGGAGCAGACCCTGAAAGTCGCCGAGCGCGTGGCCGCCGGTGACCTGACCCACAACCTGATCTCCCAGCGCCGCGACGAACTCGGCCAACTGCAGCGTTCGATGCAGAGCATGACTCAGGGCCTGCGCGACTTGATCGGCGGGATCAGTGACGGCGTCACTCAGATCGCCAGCGCCGCCGAAGAACTGTCGGCCGTGACCGAGCAGACCAGTGCCGGCGTGAACAATCAGAAAGTCGAGACCGATCAGGTCGCCACCGCCATGAACGAAATGGCTGCCACCGTGCAGGAAGTCGCGCGCAACGCCGAGGAAGCTTCAGAAGCGGCCGTCGCCGCTGACCAACAGGCCCGCGAAGGCGACAAAGTGGTCGGCGAAGCCATCGCCCAGATCGAACGCCTGGCCACTGAAGTCGGTCACTCCACCGAGGCCATGGGCGAACTCAAGCGCGAAAGCGACAAGATCGGCAGCGTCCTCGACGTGATCAAGTCCGTGGCCCAGCAAACCAACCTGCTGGCCCTCAACGCTGCCATCGAAGCGGCCCGCGCCGGTGAAGCCGGACGTGGTTTCGCGGTGGTCGCCGACGAAGTGCGCAGCCTCGCGCAACGCACCCAGAAGTCCACCGAAGAAATCGAAGAGCTGATCGTCGGCCTGCAGAACGGCACCCAGCAAGTGGCGACGATCATGGACAACAGCCGCACGCTGACCCAGAGCAGCGTGGAACTGACCCGTCGTGCCGGTGGCTCGCTGGAAAACATCACGCGCACCGTGTCGGCGATTCAGGCGATGAACCAGCAAATCGCAGCGGCGGCCGAGCAGCAGAGTGCCGTGGCCGAAGAGATCAACCGTAGCGTGCTGAACGTGCGGGATGTATCGGACCAGACGTCGGCGGCGAGTGAAGAGACGGCGGCCTCCAGCGTCGAGCTGGCGCGCCTGGGTACTCACCTGCAAACGCTGGTGGGACGCTTCAAGGTTTAAACCGCGCAAACAAAAAAATCGCAGCCAATGGCTGCGATTTTTTTTGCCCCGCGCTTAGAGAACCTGGCGCAGGAAAGCCTGGGCCCGCGGATCCTTCGGCGCATCGAAGAACGCCGCCGGCGAGGCGTCTTCCAGCAGTTTGCCGTGATCGAAGAACAGCACCCGATCCGCCACTTCCCGGGCAAAGCCCATTTCGTGGGTCACGCAGACCATGGTCATGCCTTCCACGGCCAGGTTTTTCATCACATCCAGCACTTCACCGACCATCTCCGGGTCGAGGGCCGAGGTCGGCTCGTCGAACAGCATGACTTTCGGGTCCATCGCCAGTGCCCGGGCAATCGCCACGCGCTGCTGCTGACCGCCGGACAGGCGCGAAGGATATTCGCGGGCCTTCTGTGCAATCCCGACCTTCTCCAGCAACGCCAAAGCCTTCGCCTCGCTTTCCTTCTGGCCGCGCTTGCGCACGACTTTCTGCGCCAGGCACAGGTTTTCCAGCACGGTCATGTGCGGGAACAGGTTGAAGTGCTGGAACACCATGCCGACTTCGCGGCGGTAGGCGTTGACGTCGGTTTTCGGGTCGGCCAGTTGCAGGCCGTCGATGCTCACCGAGCCGGAATCGAATGCCTCCAGACCATTGAGGCAACGCAGGAAGGTCGACTTGCCGGAGCCGGACGGACCGATCACCACCAGCACCTCGCCCTTGGCGACGGAAGTGGTGACGTTATCCACAGCCCGGACCACTTGCCCACGGGTGTCGAAGACTTTTACCAGATCGCGGACTTCAATCACTTTGCGCGAGCCTCCGCTCAAGCCGGCTGGCGATTTTCGACAGCGGCAGGTTGATCAACAGGTACAGGCCGGCAACGCAGAACAGGATTTCGAACGGCGAAAACGAGGTGGTGATCACTTCGCGACCGCTTTTCAGCAGCTCGGTGATGGCGATCACCGACACCAGCGAAGTGTCCTTCACCAGACTGATGAACTGCCCGGCCAGCGGTGGCAGCACGCGCTTGAAGGCTTGCGGCAACACCACATGACGCATCGACTGGCCAGCGCTCAGACCCAGCGAACGGGCGGCTTCGTTCTGGCCACGGGCAATCGACTGCACGCCGGAACGGATGATTTCCGCCACGTAGGCGCCGGTGAACAGCGACAGCGCGGCGATCCCGGCGAACTCCCGGGACAGGTTCATCACCGTGCCGATGAAGAAGTAGAAAATGAAGATCTGCACCAGCAGCGGCGTGCCGCGCACCAGTTCGACATAGATCGTCGACAGGTCGCGCAGGGTCGGGTTGCTCGACAGCCGGCACAGCCCGGTCGCCAGACCGATCAGCAGCCCCAGCACGCCGGACACCACCGACAGCCAAAGCGTCGTCCACAGGCCCCACAGCAGCGGCCCCGCCGCCCAATGTCGGGTAACACCCACGACGTCGCCTTCAGCCACATCGTCGCCCTGGGCGAATTGCAGGCTGTTTTCGTCAACGGTCAGGTGCTGCTCGTCACCGGCATCGTTGCGCAGGGTGACTTGCGCGCTGCCGCCCTTGCGCACCAGTTCGCTGACGGTGGAAATGTCGGTGGCGCGCTGGGTTTCCTCGGCCTGATAGGCGAAGTACTGCGGCACGCGGTTCCAGCGCCATTCGTAGGACATCAGCGACGTGGCGTAATACAGCGCGCCAGCCAGGCCGATCAGCACCAGCACGGTCAGCACGTGCCAGGGCCATTGGGCTTTTTTCTGTTTCATGGGTTTAGCGAAATCCGAAAGTTGTGTCGCCGGGGAGGCCGCTATCGCGAGCAGGCCCGCTCCCACAGGGAAGCGCATTCCAATGTGGGAGCCAGCCTGCTGGCGATGGGCGCGACGCGGTCAGTCTGACCAGCGCTTATTCCATGTCCTTGAGCCACTCGGTGCTCTTGAACCACTTGTCATGGATGCGATCGTAGGTGCCGTCTTCGTGGATCTGGTGCAGGAAGTTGTTGATGAAGTTGATGCTGTCGTAATCACCCTTCTTCAGGCCGAAGGCCAGCGGCTCGTAAGTGAACGGCTTGTCGAGGAACACCAGTTTGCCGGCACCGACCTTGTTCACCGCGACCACGTTGTACGGCGCGTCGTAGATGAAGGCGTCGGCCTTGCCGTTGACCACGTCGAGCACGGCTTCCTGCTCGTTGTCGTAGCCGTGGTACTTGGCCTTGGCGATCAGCTTCTTGGCGACCATTTCACCGGTGGTACCGAGCTTGGAGGTGATGCGGTAGTCGGCGGTGTTCAGGTCTTTATAGGACTTGATGGTGCCTTCCAGCTCCTTGCGGATCAGCAGGGTCTGGCCGACCACGATGAACGGTTCGCTGAAGTTCAGGCGCAGGTTGCGCTCCTGGGTCAGGGTCATGCCGCTGCCGATCATGTCGAACTTGTCGGTCATCAGCGCCGGGATGATGCCGTCGTAACCGGTCGAAACCAGCTCCAGCTTGACGCCCATGGCCTTGGACATGGCTTTGAGGATGTCGACTTCGAAACCGATGATCTCGCCGCGCTTGTTGGTCATTTCGAACGGCATGTAGGTCGGGTCCATGCCGACTTTCAAGGTGCCGCGCTTGACCGCGTCATCGATTGCGCCGGCCTGCGCCGCATTGACTGCAACCAGTGCCGTGACGCCGACCAGCAGCATCGACAGATACTTCTTCATCTTCAAGTCCCCAAAACCATTGCGTTTGCGGCGCGAAAACCGACAGAGGTGGACAAGATTGTCCGGGTGCGCCAATTCGGGGACGGATGCTAACGCACTCGATTTTTTGCACAAGGTTTAATGGACGATTTGTTTAACAATCAAGGGCCGGGCCGAGGGGCTCCTTTATCGAGAACAAAAAAAACCCCGCTTTCGCGGGGTTCTTCATCAGGCCGGTTGCGCCTGCAAGCTCACAGGCTTGAGCGGCAGCAACGGCGCATGGGGGTCGGCTTTCACCGAGGCCCGCCAGGCGTCCAGCCACTCGGCGTGCCCTTCGGCCCACACTTGCTCGTGCAGACGGGCCAGGGCGACCGGGTCGCTCAGCAGTTGCAGGCGATCATGGTTGTTCAGCCCGGCCGGGCCCACCTTGATCGCGTGACGCACACGTTCCTGACGCAGCCACTCGATCGGCTCGGCCTCACCGTGACGCGAGGTCGCCAGCGAGCACGCCAGGGCGTTCTGCTGCGGATCGACCACGGCGCGGACGAAGCCGTCGTTCAGCGCATGCCAGCGGTTTTCGTGGGTGTACTGATCAGTGGCCAGCAACGCCTGTGGCGGATTGTATTCCTCGGGGATGAGGAACAGGCTCTCGTCGCGGGACTTCAGGCCCAGACCCACGCGGCTGGAAATCACCGACACCGGAATCGACAGCATCAGCGAACCGACGATCGGCACCAGCCACCACAGGAAGCTCGGGTTCAGCCAGATCACCAGCAGTGCCCAGAAGAAGCCCAGCAGAGTCTGCGGGCCGTGGCGCTTGACCGCTTCGCTCCATGGCGTGGAGTCGTCGTCACGCTGTGGCGAGTTCCAGGTCGCGGCCCAGCCGAGGAACGCGGCGAGGACGAAACGGGTGTGGAAAATCATCCGCACCGGCGCCAGCAGCATGGAGAACAGCATCTCCAGCAGCATCGACAGGGTCACCTTGAACTTGCCGCCGAACTCTTTCGCGCCTTTGGCCCAGATCAGGATGATGCTCAACAGCTTCGGCAGGAACAGCAGCACGATGGTCGTCGAGAACAGCGCGACCGCTTTATCCGGATGCCATTGCGGCCACAGCGGATAGAGCTGGCGTGGCTCCATGAAATACTGCGGTTCCATCAGCGTGTTGACCGCCAGCAGCGCGGTGGACAGCACCAGGAAGAAGAACCACAACGGCGCCGACAGGTAAGACATCACGCCGGTCAGGAACACCGCACGGTGCACCGGGTGCATGCCTTTTACCAGGAACAGGCGGAAGTTCATCAGGTTGCCGTGGCACCAGCGACGGTCACGCTTGAGTTCGTCGAGCAGGTTCGGCGGCAGTTCTTCGTAGCTGCCCGGCAGATCGTAGGCAATCCACACGCCCCAGCCGGCACGGCGCATCAGCGCAGCTTCAACAAAGTCGTGAGAGAGGATCGCACCGGAGAACGCACCTTTGCCCGGCAACGGCGCCAGGGCGCAGTGGTCGATGAACGGCTTCATGCGGATGATCGCGTTGTGACCCCAGTAGTGGGATTCACCCAGCTGCCAGAAGTGCAGGCCGGCGGTGAACAGCGGACCGTAAACGCGAGTGGCGAACTGCTGCATGCGTGCATACAGCGTGTCCATGCCCGAAGCACGCGGCGCGGTCTGGATGATACCGGCGTCCGGAGTGGCCTCCATCAGGCGCACCAGACTGGTCAGGCACTCGCCGCTCATCACCGAGTCGGCGTCGAGCACGACCATGTACTTGTAGTCACCACCCCAGCGACGGCAGAAGTCGTCGAGGTTGCCGCTCTTGCGTTTGACGCGACGGCGACGACGGCGATAGAAGATCTTGCCGAAGCCCTTGGCTTCACGGCAGACGTCCAGCCAGGCCTGCTGTTCGGCAACGCAGATATCGGTGTCGTTACTGTCACTGAGCACAAAGAAGTCGAAGCGATCCAGGTCACCCGTGGCCGCCACCGACTCGAACGTCGCACGCAGACCGGCGAACACCCGAGGCACGTCTTCGTTGCAGATCGGCATCACCAGTGCGGTGCGCGCGTCTTTCGGAATCGGCTCGTTGCCAGCACTTTTACCGGAGATCCGGTATTTATCGTGACCGGTGAGCAATTCGAGGAAGCCCATCAGCGCGGTCCAGAAACCGGCCGATACCCAGCAGAACAGGATCCCGAACATGATCAGGATGCTGGTCTGCAGCGCATACGGCAGCACTTGCGTGGCGGTTTGCAGCAGCGGTTGATGCAGGACTTCTTCCAGATCGACGAACGACCAGCCCTGGTACGGCATGATGCCTTTCATGTACCAGCCGGCGACGATGGTCTGACCGAGCATCAGGATCAGCAGAATGTAGCGACGGATCGAACCGACGGTGCGCCAGCGCGCAGCAGGCAGCACATTTTCGTCTTTCGGCGGTTGCGGCGGATTGGTCCGGCCGGTCAGGCGGCGCCAGCCACGCACCAGGATATTGGTGCGCCACGGCTCCGGCACGACCTTGGTCCGACGAATCGGTGGCGTGGCCTTGAGACGGACTCGACCGCTGGCGTCCACGCCCAGCATTTCCGCGTCTTCCAGCTCTTCGGCGGTGCTCAGGGTCAGGCGCTTGCCCACCGAAGCCTGGGCGGCTTCGGTCGGCGCGTCGAACGTCGAGGACGACAGGCGTTCATGCAATTCGCTGAAGGACTGGCAGCCCGCGAGTTCCGCGCGCTGCTCGTCGGTCATCGGCAGATGCGCCAGGTACTCGGACAGAGTCTCTGGCTGTACTTGAGAGTTACTCATCGGCAGGCAACTGATAGCTCCAGGTCTCGGTCAGGACTTCTTCAGTCGGTGCCGATTCCGGTGTGGCTGGGGCCGCGTCCGCAGCGGCTGGCTGCTTGGCGTCTTTGTTGGCCTTGTCCTTGGCGTCTGTCGCTGGCTTGGCGTCGGCCTGTTTGGCTTCGGCGGCCTTGGCTTCCTTGTCGGCTTTCTCCTGTTGCTTGGCGGCGACCTTGTCGGCCTTGGCAACCGAGGAGTTGGAAGCCGGCAGCGAGGTCTTGGCCAGATCGGCCGGGACGATGTTCTGCACCAGTGCGGCACGCATCTCGGTCGACTTGCTCGCGTCCTTGATCTTCATCCGCAGGGTCAGGCGCCAGCCCTTGGTTTCAGGGTTGTAGCGCACGCTGTTCTCGACCAGTTCGGCGTTGTCGCCGACGCTGACCTGGCTGCGAACGTCCGCATCCGGGGCCAGGGCCGACAGCGACGGGCCTTCGAAGTCGACCAGGTAGGCCACGCTGCCATCCGGCTGACGGATCAGGTTCGATTGCTTGACGTCACCGGTCGAACGCAGGGTCTGCTTGACCCAGGCGCTGTCCGGCGCGTGAATCGCCGCTTCGTCCATGGTCCAGTGCATGCGGTAGGCGAAGTCCAGCGGCTGGCCTGGCTCCGGCAGTTTTTCCGGATTCCAGAACGCAACGATGTTGTCGTTGGTTTCGTCGGCGGTCGGGATCTCGACCAGATCGACGGTGCCTTTGCCCCAGTCGCCCTTCGGCTCGATCCAGGCGCTTGGACGCTTGTCGTAGCGGTCGTCGAGGTCTTCGTAGTGACTGAAGTCACGGCCACGTTGCAGCAGACCGAAACCACGCGGGTTTTCGACGCTGAACTGGCTGACTGCCAGATGTTTAGGGTTGTTCAGTGGGCGCCAGATCCACTCGCCGTTGCCGGCATGGATCGACAGACCGCTGGAGTCGTGCAGTTCACGACGGTAGTTGAGCACTTTCGACGGCTGGTTGGCGCCGAACAGGAACATGCTGGTCAGCGGCGCGACGCCGAGCTTGCCAACCTTGTCACGCAAGTACATCTGGCCTTTGACGTCGACGATGGTGTCGCTGCCAGGACGCAGGATCAGACGGTAGGCGCCGGTGGCGCGCGGCGAATCGAGCAGGGCGAAGATCACCAGGTGCTTGTCGCCCGGCTTCGGCTGCTGAATCCAGAACTCGCGAAAACGCGGGAATTCTTCGCCGGACGGCAGAGCGGTATCGATCGCCAGGCCACGGGCCGACAGACCGTAGGTGTGACCCTTGCCGACGACGCGGAAGTAGCTCGCGCCCAGCATGGTCATGATTTCGTCTTGCTTGTCAGCCTTGTTGATCGGGTACAGCACACGGAAACCGGCATAGCCCAGTTGTTCGGTGGCCTTTGGATCGAACTGCAGATCGCCGAAATCGAAACGGCTCGGATCGTATTTGATCTCTTCGACGGTGTTCGCGGTGATTTCGTTGATTTTCACCGGCGTATCGAAGTGCATGCCCTGATGATAGAAGGACAGCTTGAACGGGGTCTTCTGGTCGGCCCATTCGGCTTTTTCGGTGCGGAAACGAATCTTCTGGTAGTCCGCGAATTTCATGTCACGGAATTCGTTCGGCAGGTTGCTGCGCGGGGCTTCGAATTTCTGCCCGGCCAGTTCTTTAGCCTTGGCCGACACATCGTCAAGATTGAATGCCCAAAGCTGGCCGGCGCTGAGCAGGCACAGTAGTGCCGAGCCCGCTACCAGAGCGCTGCGCAAGCGTTTGGCAGACAATTTTGCTGCATTACAGGGACTAACAATCACGAGCAACCCTCGCCGAAAACAGATCAATAAACCAACGGCCAGATGAAGTGCCTGTGAGGTTTTCGGTACAAAAATACCGGCCTTGCAGGGCACCCTTGCCAAGTTGGCGAGCATTGTTCCGACTCCGCTGGGTCAAAATGATTCCCCAATCGGATCCGGACAAGTCTCTACCTAAGTCAAAATGGACCAACGAACGCTGATCCCCGTAGCGCGCGATTATCTAGTAGCCCGCGTGACAACGCATCAGGGGTAACAAAGTATTTATCGCGAAAATTCCCTGTTTTCAGTCGAAAAGCCCTTAAAAAGTTGTTTCAAGCACTTTCATGTCTGTAACAGGAAGGTTACCGGGCCATCGTTGACCAGGTGCACCTGCATATCCGCGCCGAATCTACCTGATGCCACAGTGCCATGCATCTGTTTCGCTTTGCTTAATAGATAGTCGAACAATTCCTCGCCCAGCGCCGGAGGGGCGGCGGTCGAGAAACTCGGGCGCAACCCGCTTTTGGTGTCGGCAGCCAGGGTGAACTGAGAGACCAGCAGCAACCCGCCGCCCACATCCGCCAAAGACAGGTTCATCTTGCCCTCGGCGTCACTGAATACTCGATAGTTAAGCAGCTTATGCAGAAGTTTGTCGGCGCTGGCCTGCGTGTCGTCGGGTTCGACCGCCACCAGCACCAGCAATCCCTGATCGACGCTGCCGACCACCTCACCCGCCACTTCGACCCGCGCGCCTTTCACGCGCTGCAAAAGACCCTTCATGCTTCTTCGGGCGGCAGGTCGAGCAGGCGCCGGGCCATGTTGCTGGCGGCACGTACCAGCGCATCGGTGATGCCCGGTTCGGACGCGGCATGACCGGCGTCGCGGATCACCTGCAGCTCGCTGTTCGGCCAGGCCTGATGCAGTTCCCAGGCATTGTCGAGCGGGCAGATCACGTCGTAGCGGCCGTGGATGATCACACCCGGCAGGTGGGCGATCTTGCCCATGTCGCGAATCAACTGGTTCGGCTCAAGAAAAGCGTTGTTGGTGAAGTAGTGGCATTCGATCCGCGCAATCGACAAGGCGCGCTGCGGCTCGGAGAAACGGTCGACCACCAGCGGGTTCGGCCGCAGGGTCGCGGTGCGCCCTTCCCAGGTCGACCAGGCTTTGGCCGCGTGCATCTGGGCGATCTGGTCGTTGCCGGTCAGGCGTTTGTGGAACGCGCTGAGCAGGTCATCACGCTCGTCCAGCGGGATCGGCGCGATGTAGTCCTGCCAGTAATCGGGGAACAGACGGCTGGCACCGGCCTGGTAGAACCATTCGATTTCCTGCGGGCGGCAGAGAAAGATCCCACGCAGGATCAGACCATGCACGCGCTCCGGGTGGGTCTGCGCATAAGCCAGCGCCAGGGTCGAACCCCAGGAGCCGCCGAACAGCACCCATTTCTCGATGCCCAGGTGTTTGCGAATGCGCTCGAGGTCTTCGACCAGATCCCAGGTGGTGTTGTTTTCCAGACTGGCGTGCGGGGTGGAGCGACCGCAACCGCGCTGGTCGAAGGTGACAATGCGATACAGGTTAGGATCGAAGTAGCGACGGCTCTGGGCATCGCACCCGGCACCGGGACCACCGTGAATGAACACCACCGGCAAACCTTCCGGTGAACCGCTTTCGTCGACGTACAGCGTATGGGTGTCGTCGACGGCCAGATCGTGCCGTGCGTGAGGTTTGATCTGCGGAAACAATGTCTGCATTGCGTGCTCCGTAAGGGGTCGAGGTCATCCCTGGGGGGACTTCTATTATTCTGCCGTCCGGCATCATAAACCCGATTTACGTCAATGAGCATGCCCGTGCACTGTCACAATTTGTCAGCCATGAACCCCAGCAGGCTTTCGTAGAGACGATCGACTTCGGCGACCTGATGCCGCGCCCGCAGACAGCCATGCACCAGCCCTTCACCGTAATACAACGCGGCCTCGCCCCCGGCGGCGGCGAGTCGTTCGGCGTAGCGCACCCCGTCGTCGCGCAACGGATCGAACTGCGCCACGGCGATCCAGGCCGGGGGCAATCGGCTGACGTCATCGGCGAGCAACGGCATGGCCCAGGCATTCGGTTGCGTCGAGCCACGCAGGTACAACGCGTGATAACAGTCGACATCGCTGCTGGTCAGTAGTGGCGCATCGGCGCATTCGCTGCGTGACGGCAGATGTTCGTCGCCGCCCAGTCCGGGATAGATCAGCACCTGAGCGCCGGGCAGAGGCTCGCCGGTATCGCGCAAGGCCAGGCACAACGCGGCGGCGAGATTGCCACCGGCGCTGTCGCCGGCCACCAGCATCCGCTCGCGGTCGAAGCCGAACGATCCGTCGCGCAGGGCACGCCAGACATTCAGGCAATCGTCGAATCCGGCGGGAAACGGATGCTCCGGCGCCAGCCGGTAATCCACCGCCACCACCATTGCCCCGAGCGCCACGGCCAGTTCGCAGCAGATGAAGTCGTGGGAATCCAGCCCGCCAACCACCCAGCCACCGCCGTGCAGGTACACCACACAGGGCGGTAACGCCAGGGGTGGGCGATAGGCACGGACCGACACCGCGCCCAATCGAAAGTCCTCTACCTCAAGCCCTGCCGGTCGCGGTGGAGTGAACGCCCGGCACATCTCGTCATAGCCCCGGCGCAATCCAGCAAGGCTGCTGTCATCGCTGGCGAAGCTTTCGGTCCTGGCGACAAACGCCGCCATCGCCGGCGACAGTGGATAAGTACCCATCAGTTTTTCAGACTGGCCTGAACCGTGGCCACGCCATCCTTGCCGTCGAAACTGCTGACACCCGCCAGCCAGCGCTGCAAATCTTCCGGGTGCTCACGCAGCCAGTTCTTCGCCACTTCCTGGGGTGTCTTGCGTTCCATGATCGGCACCATCAACTGGCTTTCCTGAGCGGCGGTGAAGGTCAGGTTCTCCAGCAGTCGATGGACGTTGGGGCAGCGCTCGGCGTAGTCCGGCGAGGTGACGGTGGAAACGGTGGCGGCGCCTTCGTTCGGGCCGTAGACATCGTCGCTGCCGGTCAGGTAGGTGATTTTCATGTTGATGTTCATCGGGTGCGGGGTCCAGCCGACGAACACCACGAATTCCTTGCGGTTCACCGCCCGCTGCACGGCGGCGAGCATGCCGGCCTCACCGGATTCGATGATCTTGAAATCCTTCAGACCGAAATGGTTGGTTTCGATCATGGTCTTGATCGTGGTGTTGGCGCCGCTGCCGGGCTCAATGCCGTAGATCTTGGCGCCGAGCTGATCCTTGAACTTCGCGATGTCACCAAAGGTTTTCAGCCCCGCCGCCGCGACATAGTCCGGCACTGCCAGCGTCGCCTGAGCGTCGGCCAGGCTTGGCTTGTCCATCACTTTGACTTGATTGGCAGCGATGAACGGCGCGATGTTCTTGTCCATCGCCGGTTTCCAGTAGCCGAGGAAGATATCCAGACGCTTGTCGCGGATGCCGGCAAAGATGATTTGCTGCACGGCGCTGGTTTGTTTGCTTTCGTAACCAAGGCCGTTGAGCAGCACGTCGGCCATGCCGCTGGTGGCGATCACGTCGGTCCAGTTGACCACGCCCATGCGCACGGTTTTGCAGGAAGCATCGTCGGAAGCCATGGCGCCGGCGCTGAGCAGCGCACTGCCGGTGAGGATTAACGCACAACGAGTGAACAGTTTTTTCATGTGGGATCGTCTCGTGCGGCAGCGGGTTATTGTTCGGATCGGTGTCTTCTTGCACCGTGGCCGAAACATTACGCAGCAGGCGAGACGGAAAAGCGACCTGTGGCGACCGGGATTTGCACGGTGGCGACAGGCGCTCTCCAAAACAGACTCAGTTGTAGTGCTTTTCGCCCCAGGCGAGCAGCCCTTGCAGCAACTCCTTGAGCACCACCCGCGTCGGCTCCGCCAGGTCGGCGCGGTAGCGGAACGGTTCGAACTCTTCCATATAGGTGCACTGACCCAGTTCCAGTTGCACGGCGTGGATGTTCTCGGCCGGGTTGCCGTAGTGACGGGTAATGTGACCGCCCTTGAAGCGTCCGTTCAGCACATGGCTGTAATCGCCGTGGCGTGCGCAGATCGCTTCCAGTTGCGTGGCCAACTGCGGATCGCAGCTGGCGCCGTTGAAGGTGCCGAGGTTGAAGTCCGGCAGCTTGCCGTCGAACAGGTGCGGGATCACCGAACGGATCGAGTGCGCATCGAACAACAGTACGTAACCGAACTCGGCCTTCAGCCGCGCCAGCTCCTCCTGCAAGGTGCGGTGGTACGGCGTCCAGATCTGTTCCAGGTACGACGCGCGTTCTTCTTTCGACGGTTCCTTGCCTTCCTTGAACAACGGAATGCCATCGAACAGCGTCGCCGGGTACAGCCCGGTGGTGGCGCCCGCGTACAACGGTTTGTCGTCGGACGGCCGGTTCAAGTCGATGACGAACCGCGAGTACTCGGCCGCCAGCGTGCTGGCGCCCAGCTCGGCGGCAAAATCGTAGAGCTGCGGAATATGCCAGTCGGTGTCCGGCAGGCTTTTCGCGTCCGGGATCAATCCGGCCTCGACCACCGGGGTCAGGCGCACACCCGCGTGGGGCATGCTGATCAGCAGCGGCACGCGACCTTGTTTGAAGTTCAGAACCTTATCCACAACCGTTCTCCTACAGACTTGATTCAACGCCGTGACGCACGACGCGTTTGTCCAGTTCACCACCGAGCCAGTACGCCAGATCCGCCGGCCGGTCGATGTGCCAGGCGACGAAATCCGCCACCTTGCCGACTTCCAGCGAACCGTGGGTATCGGCCATGCCCAAGGCTTGCGCCGCATGAATCGTGGCGCCGGCCAGGGCTTCTTCCGGTGT
This sequence comes from Pseudomonas sp. GW822-FHT03F08, assembly GCF_058801265.1. NCBI lineage: Bacteria > Pseudomonadati > Pseudomonadota > Gammaproteobacteria > Pseudomonadales > Pseudomonadaceae > Pseudomonas > Pseudomonas sp. GW822-FHT03F08. The sequence goes on from NZ_JBXANC010000004.1 coordinate 376,742, forward strand.
CATGCGGAAACAGGTGCAGGCCATGTTCAGCATCAGCCGCAACGACAGCGCCGGCGAGGTGCCGGGGTTGAGGTCGCTGGCAATGGCGATTTTCACTTTGTGTTTGCGCAGGGCTTCCATCGGCGGCAATTGGGTTTCACGCAGGAAGTAGAACGCACCCGGCAACAACACCGCGACGGTGTCGGATTCGGCCATGGCGATGGCGTCTGCTTCATCCATGAACTCCAGATGATCGGCAGACAATGCGTGATAACGCGCAGCCAGGCTGGAGCCGTGCAGCGACGACAGTTGTTCGGCGTGCAACTTCACCGGCAGGCCGAGTTTTTGCGCGACGATGAACACCCGCTCGACTTGCTCCGGGGAGAACGCCAGGTATTCGCAGAACGCATCCACCGCATCCACCAGGCCTTCGGCAGCCAGCGCTGGAAGCATTTCGGTGCAGATGTGATCGATGTAATCGTCAGCGCGATCCTTGTATTCCGGTGGCAACGCGTGAGCCGCCAGACAGGTGCTGCGCACGCTGATCGGCAATTCGTCGGCAAGGCGGCGGATGACCCGCAGGATCTTGCGCTCGCTGGCCAGGTCGAGGCCGTAGCCGGATTTCATTTCGACCGTGGTCACGCCGTCGCGCATCAGGCTTTTCAGGCGTTTGGCGGCGCTGGCGAACAGTTCATCTTCCGACGCTTCGCGCGTGGCGCGCACGGTGCTGGCGATGCCGCCGCCGGCCGCTGCGATCTCGGCGTAGCTGACGCCTTGCAGGCGTTTCTCGAACTCACCGCTGCGGTTGCCGCCGAACACGGTGTGGGTGTGGCAGTCGATCAGGCCGGGGGTGACCCACGCGCCTTGCAGATCGTTGACCGCCGGGTATTCGCCCGACGGCAATTGAGTGCGCGGTCCGATCCACTCGATGTGTGCACCGGACGTCACGATGGCCGCATCCTCGATGATCGAGTAGACGCCTTGCGCCATGGTTGCGACGTGGCAGTGTTGCCAGAGGGTTTTCATCCCAGGTCCTCGTCTTGCGATCGTTCCCACGTCGAGGCGTCGAACCGTCTGCGTGGGAACGATCAGTGGATAGGGTTAAAGGCTCGGCAGCAGTTTCGCCGGAACCAGTTCAGTCAGAATGCGCGAAGCCAGCAGCTCGGTCGCCGCATTGATGTCCGGCGCAAAGAAGCGGTCCTTCTCGTAGAACGGTACTTCGCGACGCAGAATCGCCCGGGCCTTTTCCAGTTTGGTCGAGGTCTTCAGGCCGTTGCGCAGGTCCAGACCTTGCGCCGCCGCCAGCCATTCCACCGCGAGAATCCCGCGGGTGTTTTCGGCCATTTCCCACAGGCGCTTGCCGGCAGCCGGAGCCATCGACACGTGGTCTTCCTGGTTGGCGGAGGTTGGCAGGCTGTCCACCGAATGCGGATGTGCCAGTGCCTTGTTCTCGCTGGCCAGTGCGGCAGCCGTCACCTGGGCAATCATGAAACCGGAGTTCACGCCGCCATTGGCCACCAGGAACGGCGGCAGTTGCGACATGTGCTTGTCCATCATCAGCGAGATGCGACGTTCGCTCAGCGAACCGATTTCGGCGATGGCCAATGCCATGTTGTCAGCGGCCATGGCCACTGGCTCGGCGTGGAAGTTACCGCCGGAAATCACGTCGCCTTCAGCCGCGAATACCAATGGGTTGTCGGATACGGCGTTGGCTTCGATCACCAGCACCTCGGCAGCCTGACGGAACTGAGTCAGGCACGCACCCATGACTTGCGGCTGGCAACGCAGCGAGTACGGGTCCTGGACCTTTTCGCAGTTCTGGTGCGAGTCGGAGACTTCACTGCGCTCGCCCAGCAGATCGCGGTAAGCAGCGGCGGTGTCAATCTGGCCTTTCTGGCCACGGGCGGCGTGGATACGGGCGTCGAACGGCGAACGCGAGCCCAATACCGCTTCAACTGTAAGACCACCCAGCGCCAGTGCACCGGCAAACAGGTCTTCACCTTCGAACAGACCGCGCAAAGCGAATGCGGTAGAAACCTGAGTGCCGTTGAGCAGCGCCAGACCTTCTTTCGCCGCCAGTGTCAGCGGGGTCAGACCGGCAACTTTCAGCGCTTCGGTCGCTTCCATCCACTCGCCCTTGTAGCGCGCCTTGCCTTCGCCCAGCAGTACCAGCGACATGTGCGCCAGCGGTGCCAGGTCGCCGGACGCACCGACCGAACCTTTCAACGGAATGTGCGGGTAAACCTCGGCATTGATCAGGGCGATCAGCGCATCGATCACCACGCGGCGGATGCCAGAGAAACCACGGCTCAGGCTGTTGACCTTGAGCACCATGATCAAACGCACCAGCTCATCGCTGATCGGCTGACCAACGCCAGCGGCATGGGACAGCACCAGAGAGCGCTGGAGGTTTTCCAGGTCTTCGCTGGCGATGCGGGTCGAGGCCAGCAGGCCGAAACCGGTGTTGATGCCGTAGGCAGTGCGGTTCTCGGCGAGGATCTGCTCGACGCAGGCGACGCTGGCTTCGATCTGCGCCGAGGCGCTGTTGTCGAGGGTCAGCTTGACCGGGTTCTGGTAGACGTCACGCAGTTGGGCCAGGCTCAGTTGGCCGGGGATCAGGTTCAGCGCAGTCATCTTGTGCTCCTTTTGAGAGTTTCTTGTTAACTAACCAGACGCTCCGGAGATGTCCGTTGTCCGTCGCTTCTCGCCTTTTGGGGAGCCGCGCCTTGGCACGCTGGCATGGGTATTCGTCAGTGCAAATTCGGTAGTACGTTGTGCAGCAAATCCGAGTCCTTCAACACGCTCGCGGCAGCGGCGATATCCGGCGCCAGCCAGCGGTCCTGATCGTAGGCCGGGACTTTCTCGCGCAGCAGTCGCCACGCCACATCGGTGCCGGCGCCGAAGCGTTGTACCTTGAGAAATTCAAAGGCCTGAGCCGCCAACAGGTACTCGATGGCGAGGATCTGCGTGCAGTTTTCCAGTGCGCGATGCAGCTTCAGCGCGGCGTTGGTGCCCATGCTCAAGTGGTCTTCCTGCAGGCCCGAAGTGACGTAGTTGTCGAGCACCGCCGGTTGTGCCAACTGGCGGTTTTCCGCGCACAGCGACGCAGCGACGTATTGCACGATCATCATCCCGGAGTTCACTCCCGGATTGGCCACCAGGAAGGCCGGCAGACCGCTGACGTGCGGGTTGATCAGACGATCCAGACGCCGCTCGGCAATCGAGCCGATTTCGGCCATCGCGATGGCCAGCAAGTCCGCCGCCAGCGCGACCGATTGACCGTGCGGGTTGGCCTGGGACATTACCCGGAAGTTGTCCGGCGTACCCAGCAGCAACGGGTTGTCGGTGCAGCCGTTGAGCTCGGTTTCGATCTGTTTGATCGCGTGTTCCAGTTGATCGCGCGCGGCGCCGTGCACCTGCGGGATCGAACGGATGCTCAGCGCATCCTGGGTGCGAATGCCTTTGCTTGTCGCAATCACTTCGCTGCCATCGAGCAGCGCACGCAGATTGACGCCGACCTGCTGCATGCCCGGGTGCGGTTTGAGCGCGATGATCTCGGCGTCGAACGCGGCGATCTGGCCGCGCTGCGCTTCGAAACTCATGGCACCGACCACGTCCGCCCATTGCACCAGACGCGTGGCATCGGCGATGGCCAGGCAACTGAGACCGGTCATGCACGGCGTGCCATTGACCAGGCACAAACCGTCCTTCGCGCCGAGTTGCACCGGTTGCAGGCCTTCTTCGGCCAGCGCTTGCTGCGCAGAGACAACCTGCCCGCGATAGCTGACATTGCCGACACCCAGCAGCGCGATACCGATGTGCGCCATGTGGGTCAGGTAACCCACCGAACCCTGGGACGGCACTTGCGGGGTGATGCCGCGATTGAGCAGCGCCAGCAGCGCTTCGACCACCTGACGATGAATCCCGGATTTGCCGTGGCCGTAATTGCGGATCGCGGCGCACATGATTGCGCGGGTCTGCTCGTCGGCCAGCACCGGGCCGACGCCGCAGGCATGGCTGAGCAAGGTGTTGCGCGACAACTGGCTGAGTTGTTCGCCTTGCAGCGAGACATTGGACAAACCGCCCAGCCCGGTATTGACGCCATAAGCACGTTCGCCGCTGGCAACGATGCGCTGGACGATGCCCTGAGCATTTTCGATGCGCGCCCAGGTCTGGGCCGACAGCTCGAGCTGCGCGCCGTGACGGGCTACCGCGACCACATCCTGCCAACGCATCGGGGCGTCGGCGATAACGATTTTTTCAGCCTGGGACATCTAAAACCTCTTTAACCTGATCGTCACGGAATGCATTCCCACGCAGACGGTTCGACGCCTCGACGCGGGAACGAACCTCAAACCACCGCCGCCCGCCGCTGCACGAAGCGGTCGACATACTCATCCGCCGGCGAGTGCAGGATCTCTTTCGGCGTACCGACCTGGATCAGGCGGCCGTCCTTGAGGATCGCGATGCGGTTGCCGATGCGCACAGCCTCGTCGAGGTCGTGGGTGATGAAGACGATGGTCTTGTGCAGGGTCTTTTGCAGCTCCAGCAACTGATCCTGCATCTCGGCGCGGATCAGCGGATCGAGGGCACTGAACGCTTCGTCCATCAGGATGATGTCGGTGTCCGCCGCCAGAGCGCGGGCCAGGCCGACACGCTGGCGCATGCCACCGGAGAGCTGGTGCGGGTATTTGCTTTCGTAGCCTTTGAGGCCCACGGTGTTGATCCAGTGCAGTGCGCGTTCGGCGCACAGCTGCTTGGTCTCGCCGCGCACTTTCAGGCCGTAGGCGACGTTGTCGAGGACGGTCTTGTGCGGCAGCAGGCCGAAGCTCTGGAACACCATGCTGATCTTGTGCCGGCGAAATTCGCGCAGGGCTTCCATGTCGTATTGCAGGATGTCCACGCCGTCCACCAGGATCGCGCCGCTGGTCGGGTCGATCAGGCGATTGAAGTGGCGCACCAGCGTGGATTTGCCGGAGCCGGACAGGCCCATGATCACGAAGATCTCGCCGGTGCCGATGCTCAGGGACAAGTCGTTGACCCCGACCACGCAACCGGTTTCGTTCAGCACCTGATCCTTGGTCTTGCCCTGGCCGACCATCGCCAGGGCGTCCTTGGCGCGGTTGCCGAAAATCTTGAAGACGTTTTTGACTTCGATCTTGCTCACGGTTGCGTTGTTCATTTGCTCACCTCATGCCGTGGCCGACCATACGCCTGGGTAATGCGGTCGATGACCACTGCGAGAATCACGATCGCCAGACCGGCTTCCAGACCGCGTCCGACGTTGAGGGTCTGAATGCCCACCAGCACATCTTCACCCAGGCCACGGGCGCCGATCATCGAGGCAATCACCACCATCGACAGGGCCATCATGGTGGTCTGGTTGATCCCGGCCATGATGCTCGGCAGGGCCAGCGGCAGTTGCACGCCGAACAGTTGCTGCCAGCGGTTGGCGCCGAAGGCGTTGATGGCTTCCATCACTTCACCGTCGACCTGGCGGATGCCCAGATCGGTCAGACGGATCAGCGGCGGTGCCGCGTAGATCACGGTGGCGAAAATCGCCGGCACCTTGCCCAGACCGAACAGCATCAGTACCGGGATCAGGTACACGAAGCTGGGCATGGTCTGCATGATGTCGAGCAGCGGCATCAGGATCGAACGCAGGCGATTGCTGCGCGCCGAGAGAATCCCCAGCGGCACACCGATCAGCACCGAGATGACCGTGGCGACCATCATCAGCGCCAGCGTTTGCATCAGTTTGTCCCACAGGCCAACGGCGCCGACCAGGAACAGCAAACCGACGATCACGGCGGTGGTCACGACTTTGCGCGTGGCGTGCCAGGCAACGCCCGCGACGATGGCCAGCATCAACCACCACGGTGCTGCGCGCAGCAGGCCTTCAAGGTTGACTATGGCCCATAGCAGGGTGTCGGAGATGTGGCGGAACACATCGCCATAGTTGGTGACCAGCGCATCGACCCAACCGTTGACCCAGTCGGCGATGGAAAACGTAAAGCGTTCGGGAAACATAAGAGACTCTCAATCAAGGGGTTGCGATCAAGCGTCCGACTGCCGTTACCGGCAGCCGGTGAAGCTCAACCTACAAGGCCGCGTCGATTTTCTTGGCTGCGTCGTCGCTCACCCATGCGTGCCAGACCTCAGGATGTTCCTTCAGGAAGATCTTGGCCAGTTTTGGCGACTCGATCCGCTCCTTGGTCATGCGACCCAGGTTCTGGTTCAGCAGGTCGATCGGCAGGTTGACCTTTTCCAGCACGGCCACCAGCTCCGGCGCTTGCTCGTGGAAGGTCTTGGACAGGCCGACCTTGATGGTCACGGTCTTGTCGACGCCCGGTTTCTCTTCCAGTTTGACGGCGTCGATCTGGCCCATCAGCGGCGTTGGCGACCAGTAGTAGAACAGGATCGGCTCGCCACGTTTGTAGCTCGACAGCACGGCCGCATCCAGCGCAGGGCCGGTGCCCGGGCGGAAGTTGGTGTAGGTGCTTTCCAGGCCGTAGCTTTTCAGCATTTCACTGTTGTCCAGCTCGCAGGTCCAGCCGGCCGGGCAGTTGTAGAAGCGGCCCTTGGACGGTTCTTCGGCGTCCTTGAAGATTGCCGAGTATTTGCCCAGGTCAGCGATGTTTTTCAGGTCCGGCGCCTTGGCTTCGATCTTGCGCTTGGCATCGCCTTCGATCACGTAGCGCGGCACGTACCAGCCTTCAATCGCACCGACGACCGGCGCGCCGACACCGACGACCTTGCCGGCCTTCTCGGCCTTGTTCCAGACCTCGCTGCGGCCGACCCACTCTTCGGCGAACACTTGAATATCGTTGCTGCTCAGGGCGTTTTCCATGGTGATGGAGTTGCCCGGCAGGCTGTCGGTCTTGCAGTCGTAACCTTTCTCCAACACGACTTGCAGCACGTCGGTCAGCAACATCGCGCTTTCCCAGTTCAGGCCGGCGAATTTCACCGGTTTGCCGGATTCGCACCAGCCGGCAGCCTGAGTGGCGCCGGCACTGGCCAGCAGGCCCATGGACAGCAGTGTGGTCAGCAGGGTCTTGTTCGATTTCATTGTTGTGACGCTCCTAATCATGAGTTGGCTTACGGCAGTCAAGAGGCATCCAGCCCTGTCCACGTCCAAATCAGGCCTGCGCCGCAGCGCGACCGGCCCCGCTTGCTTTAGGTTGTACAACGCTGTTCTGCTCGACCGGCAGAATCAGTTGATCGGGCACGCTGCCGTGCCATTTCTTTGCGCACACGTAGTACAGCGCGGCAGGCAACACCAGGCCGATGATCCACGAGATATCCACATCACCCAGCGCGGCCACCAGCGGACCGGTGTAGAACTTGGTGGAAATGAACGGCAGCTGCACCAGCACACCGAACACGTAGACGCTGATACCAAGCATGTTCCAGCGGCCGTAGCGACCGTTCGGATCGGCCAGCGCCGGTACGTCATAGCGCTCGCGGGTGATGCAGTAGTAGTCCACCAGATTGATCGCGCTCCACGGCGTGAAGAACGCCAGCAGGAACAGGATGAAAGACTTGAACGCCCCGAGGAACGAGTGCTGGCCGAGCAGCGCCATCAGCGTCGCCGCACCCACGATGACCAGCACGAACACCAGACGCTGCAGGCGCGTTACTTTCAGGTCACCACGGAAACCGCTGATGATGGTCGCGATGCACATGAAGCTGCCGTAGGAGTTCAGGGTGGAGATGGTCACCTTGCCGAACGCGATGCTGAAATACAGCAGCGCAGCGGTGGCACCGGTCCCGCCCAGGCCGACGATGTAAGCCACTTCATGACCGGCGAACTGGCCGTTGGCCGAAGCCGCCGCGAACACGCCGAGGATCATCGCCACCTGCGCGCCAATCACCGAACCGGCACCGGCAGCGAAAAAGGTTTTCACCGAGGAAACCTTGCTCGGCAGGTAGCGCGAGTAGTCCGCCACGTAAGGGCCGAAGGCGATCTGCCAGGACGCTGCCAGCGACACCGCCAGCAGGAAACTGCTCCAGCTGAAGTGACGGATTTGCAAGAGTGCGCCGACATCCACCTGACTCATCAGACGGCTGAACAGATAAACGAAAGCAATCACGCCAATGGCACTGGCAATACGGCCGATCCAGTGGATCACCCGATAGCCGAGCACCGTGACCACGACGATGACGCTGGCGAAAAGAAGGATGCCGACAGTGTCACTGACACCAAACAACTGGCCCAGCGCCTGGCCCGACAGCACGGTGCCGGTCGCGGTGAAGCCCAGGTACATCAGGCACACCAGCACGATCGGAATCGCCGCGCCATAAACCCCGAACTGCACACGGCTGGAGATCATCTGCGGCAGGCCCAGCTTCGGACCTTGTGCCGCGTGCAGCGCCATGACACCGCCGCCCAGCAGTTGACCGATCAACAGACCGATCAGCGACCAGAACACATCACCGCCCAGCACCACGGCCAAGGCCCCGGTGACGATTGCGGTGATTTGCAGGTTGGCACCCATCCACAGGGTGAACTGACTGAATAGACGACCGTGTCTTTCCGCTTCCGGGATGTAGTCGATCGAACGCTTTTCGATCAACGGTTTGTTGCTTGCACGATCGGTGTTGCCAGCCATGATTCAACCTCTGTGGATTGTTCTGGATTTTGTTGTTGTATTGGCTTGAGCGGGAGCGAGCATGCTCGCTCCCGCCGGTTTTTTATTTACCGGTGATCATCGGCAGGTTCAGCCCTTGCTCCTTGGCGCAGTCGATGGCGATCTGGTAACCGGCGTCGGCATGGCGCATCACACCGGTGCCCGGGTCGTTGTGCAGCACGCGAGCGATACGCTCGGCCGCTTCATCCGTGCCGTCGCAGACGATCACCATGCCCGAGTGCTGCGAGAAGCCCATGCCGACGCCACCACCGTGGTGCAGCGAAACCCAGGTCGCGCCGCTCGCGGTGTTCAGCAGGGCGTTGAGCAGTGGCCAGTCGGACACTGCATCCGAGCCGTCCTGCATCGATTCGGTTTCGCGGTTCGGGCTCGATACCGAGCCGGAGTCGAGGTGGTCGCGACCGATCACGATCGGTGCCGACAGCTCGCCGCGACGGACCATTTCGTTGAACGCCAGGCCGAGCTTGGCGCGCTGGCCTAGGCCGACCCAGCAGATCCGCGCCGGCAGACCCTGGAAGCTGATGCGCTCGCGGGCCATGTCCAGCCAGTTGTGCAGGTGCGCGTCGTCCGGGATCAGTTCCTTGACCTTGGCGTCGGTCTTGTAGATGTCCTGCGGATCACCCGACAGCGCCGCCCAGCGGAACGGGCCGATGCCACGGCAGAACAGCGGACGGATGTAGGCCGGGACGAAACCCGGGAAGTCGAAGGCGTTTTCCACGCCCTCTTCCTGAGCCATCTGGCGGATGTTGTTGCCGTAGTCGAAGGTCGGGATGCCTTGCTTCTGGAAGTCGAGCATCGCCTTGACGTGCACCGCCATCGACTGCTTGGCGGCCTTGATCACAGCGGCCGGTTCGGTCTTGGCGCGGGCGCGGTATTCGTCCCAGGTCCAGCCGGCCGGCAGGTAACCGTTCAATGGGTCGTGGGCGCTGGTCTGGTCGGTGACCATGTCCGGACGCACGCCGCGACGGACCAGTTCCGGGAGGATTTCCGCAGCGTTGCCCAGCAGCGCGATGGAGATCGCCTTGCCTTCTTTCGTGTACTTGGTGATGCGCGCCAGGGCGTCGTCGAGGTCTTTGGCTTGCTCGTCGACGTAACGGCTTTTCAGGCGGAAATCGATGCTCACCTGCTGGCATTCAATGTTCAGCGAGCAGGCACCGGCCAATGTTGCAGCCAGTGGCTGGGCGCCACCCATGCCGCCGAGGCCGGCGGTCAGGACCCAGCGGCCCTTGAGGTTGGAGTTGTAATGCTGGCGACCGGCTTCGACGAAGGTTTCGTAAGTCCCCTGGACGATGCCCTGGCTGCCGATGTAGATCCAGCTGCCGGCGGTCATCTGGCCGTACATGGCCAGGCCCTTGGCGTCCAGTTCGTTGAAGTGTTCCCAGGTCGCCCAGTGCGGCACCAGGTTGGAGTTGGCGATCAGTACGCGCGGCGCATTGCTGTGGGTCTTGAACACACCGACCGGCTTGCCGGATTGCACCAGCAGGGTCTCGTCGTCGTTCAGGTTGGTCAGGCTTTCGACGATCTTGTCGTAGCACTCCCAGTTGCGCGCAGCGCGGCCGATGCCACCGTAAACCACCAGTTCTTTCGGATTCTCGGCCACTTCCGGGTCAAGGTTGTTCATCAGCATGCGCAGCGGCGCTTCGGTCAGCCAGCTCTTGGCGGTCAGCTTGTTGCCGCGTGCGGCGCGGATCTCAACATTGCGGAATTTTGTAGGCTTATTGTCAGTCACGAAAAAGACTCCTCAGCGATCAATTCAAACCAACCCTGGCGATGGGCAAGCGGCTTGTGCGCTTCAATGCGCGACAAGCGAATCAGGGACGCTGCGGAGAACCTCTAACGACTCATACGCATACGTCTTTACTTGTACATACAAGCATATGCAATCGAGCGGCCAACTTGTTGGAGGGCTGTTCAACAAAAATGCCGGGCACGGCTGGAGGACGCCTGAATCAAGGGTTGTGGCGTGTATGAATTTTTTCGCGGGGTTGGTTTGAGCAAGCGGGAGGCTGGTTCATGAGCGTGGTTTTGCGCCACGCTGGGGCGTTCGGTAACAAGTTGGTGCGCGTTCGGGAACGTCGGGATGAAAAAAACCGCCGTTTTCAACAGCCCTTACGGGCACTGTTCAAAGCGGCGGTTTTTCAAGGATCGGATCAGTGTGCAGTCAGTTCGATCACACAGCAGCCCGCGTTGACGGCGATTTCCACCAGACCGGTGTTACCGTCCAGTTGCAGGCAATCATGCCGGCCGAGTTGCGAAGCGCTGTCACCGACCGTCACTTCCAGCAACTCGCTGACGCTGAAGACGAGAACAGTGCCGGCGGAGCTGAAGAACCGTTGCTCGCCATCCAGCCACTGCAAACGCGCGCTGTAACGCTGCGGTGCGTAGATCAGGTTGAAATCGCGGATCGCGCCGCCGAGCAAGGTGCAGGACACCTGGCTTTCGCCGCTGAAGGCAAACGGGTCGAGGGGTAACAGCGGCCGAGTGTCGTCACCGTCGACACACAAGGTCATGCCGTCGCCCTGCAACACCGTGATCACCCGCTGATAACCGGTGAACGTCGAGAAGCCGCCGGATTCGGCGATGTCGGCAATCGACAGACGCCAGCCGAAACCGTCGAGACCGGCACCGGCGTCACGGGTGATTTCCTCGGTGCTGCCGCCGCCGTTTTTCCACGGCATGCGCGGGTAGCCTTCGGCGCGTAGAACCTTCAACTCGCTCATTTATGCTCTCTATTTATGCTTTTTATTTATGAAACCGACCTTCCAGACGATGACGGGAACCGGGGTGGATCAGGCGCGCTGCCGTCACCGGCTGACGGCCCGACCAGGTGCGACGGCGGATCAGCAGGCACGGCTCGCCCTTTTCAATCTGCAGCAATTTGCATTCGGTCGGCTCGGCGAGGATCGCTTCGACCACATGCTCGCCTTCGGTCAGCGGCGCAACCTGGTTGAGGTAGGCGTAAGGCGTTTGCAGAGTGAAGTCCTGCTTGAGGTATTCCGGGGCGACCAGCGCGTTGACGAAACGGTCTTCGATCTGCACCGGAATGTCGTTTTCGTAATGCACGATCAGCGAGTGGAACACCTTTTGCCCTTCGCGCATGTCCAGCGCCAGGGCGCGCTCGGAACCGGCGGCCTCTTCTTCCAGGGTGATCACCTGGCAGGTGTGGCGATGGCCACGGGAGGCGATTTCGTCGGCGATGTTGTGCACCTCGAACAGCGCGGACTGGCTCTTCGGCTCGGCGACGAACGTGCCGACGCCCTGCATGCGCACGAGCAGACCGTCGGCGGTCATTTCCCGCAGCGCGCGGTTGATGGTCATGCGGCTGAAGCCCAACTGGCTGACCAGCTCGCTTTCCGACGGCACGCGGTAATGCGGCGGCCAGTTACCACTGTCGATCTGCTGGGTGATCATCTGTTTGACGCGGGCGTACAAGGGCGCCGGACTGTCGCCCATGTTCGCGGCCAACGGAGAGACTGGAGGCGGAGTCGGCACGGTGGATCCCTGTTCATTGGATAAGGTTGCTAGCTTGCCGGAGTTTACCGGGCAGGCAAACGTCTGTATATGTATATACAAATAACACACGATGGGGTGCTGAACCATGTCCGCCTTCTTTGCCGAACGCGCGCTGCTGCCTAACGGATGGGCCAACAATGTACGTCTCGAGGTCAGCGCCGAAGGCGTATTGACCCGAATCCAGGCCGATTCCACCGCAGAAGGCGCCGAACGGCTGAGCGGTCCGCTGCTGCCGGGGATGCCGAATCTGCACTCTCACGCGTTCCAGCGAGCGATGGCCGGGCTGGCAGAAGTGGCCGGCAATCCCAATGACAGTTTCTGGACCTGGCGCGATCTGATGTATCGGCTCGTCGGAAAAATCAGCCCGGACCAGCTCGGCGTGATCGCCCGTCAGCTGTACATCGAAATGCTCAAGGCCGGTTACACCTCGGTCGCCGAATTCCATTACGTCCACCACGATCACAACGGTCAGCCGTATGCCGATCCGGCCGAGCTGGCGTTGCGTATCAGCCAGGCCGCGAGCTCCGCCGGCATCGGCCTGACACTGTTGCCGGTGCTCTACAGCCACAGCGGTTTCGGTGGCCAGACACCGAACGAAGGCCAGCGCCGCTTCATCAACAGCACCGAAAACTACCTGAAACTGCAATCACGCCTGCAACCGCTGCTGGCTCAGGAAAAGGCTCAGTCGCTGGGATTGTGTTTCCACTCGTTGCGCGCAGTCACCCCACAGCAGATCAGCGAAGTGCTGGCGGCCAGCGACAAGCAATGCCCGGTGCACATCCACATCGCCGAACAGCAAAAGGAAGTCGACGACTGCCTGAGCTGGAGCGGTCGCCGTCCGCTGCAATGGTTGTACGAGAACACCGAAGTCGATCAGCGCTGGTGCCTGGTGCACGCGACCCACGCCAATCCGGAAGAAGTCACGCTGATGGCCAAGAGTCGCGCCATCGCCGGCCTGTGCCTGACCACCGAAGCCAACCTCGGCGACGGGATCTTCCCGGCGGTGGATTTCCTGGCTCAGGGCGGACGCATGGGTATCGGCTCCGACAGCCATGTGTCGTTGAGCGTGGTGGAAGAATTGCGTTGGCTGGAATACGGCCAGCGTCTTCGCGATCAACGACGCAACCGTTTGTACAGCGCGGATCAGCCGATGGTCGGCCGCACGCTGTACGACGCGGCACTGGACGGTGGTGCTCAGGCGCTGGGCCAGCCGATCGGTGCACTGGAAGTCGGCAAACGCGCCGACTGGATTGTGCTCGATGGCAGCGACCCGTATCTGGCGACGGCCAGCGGTGACGGGATCCTCAACCGCTGGCTGTTTGCCGGTGGCGACCGTCAGGTGCGTGACGTGCTGGTCAACGGTCAGTGGGTCGTTCGTGACGGGCGACATGCCGGGGAGGAGGACAGCAATCACGCCTTCACCCAAGTCCTGCGAGACCTTTTGGGCTGACACAAAAAAACCTGTGGAGGGCAACCTCCACAGGTTTTTTGTTGCGCGTCAGTTGGACGTCTTGGCCATCTGCTGATCCGATGCGCGCCAGATCAACCGCGTGGTGTCATAACCCTGCTGACGCGCCTTGCTCAGCAGTTCTTCGCGCACCACACCGTTGACGGTCGGCGTGCGGGACAACAGCCACAGGTAACGTCGGCTCGGGTCGCCAACAATGGCGGTCTTGTAGTCGTCACTGACGTACAGCACCCAGTATTGACCCTTCGCCGAACCCGGAATCAGCCGCGAGAACCAGGTATCGAACTCGACCCACAATTTGTCGGTCTTGCCCGGCACCTGTGGATAAGCCTTGCCCTTGACCTCTTCCCACTGCCAGTCCTTGGTCAGGCAACGGTTGAACACGCCGAGGTTGCCGTCAGGCTGGAGGCTGTAGCGGGCTTCGGATTGAGCGCAATTGCGCTGGAAATACATCGGCAGCCGCGCCAACTCGTACCAGGTGCCCTGGTAACGCTTGAGATTGACGCTGTGGACTGTCTTGGGCGCCAGCGGATCTTCACCGGTCGTGGCGCAGCCGGCCAATACCAGGCCGGCAAAAAGGACAAGCAATAACCGCTTCATTGTTTTTCTCCCGTGGGCGCGTAGCCCCGGTTTACTTCAGGCCTTGGCCGGAAAACATCAACACTTTGTCACCGGCGTACTGCACGCTGATAAAGCTGTTCTTGTCGCCCCAGGTGCAACTGGACATGCCGAGCGCGCCCGAGCAATCGGTGGGCTTGCCGAGCAGCGTCTCCACTTCGGCCTTGGCCATCCCGGCCGAGAGCTTCGAGTAGTTTTCCTGATTGACCTTGCTGCATGCGGCCAACAGCACGCAAAACGACAGAAGGGCGATAGATCGCAGCGACATGGTGTAACTCCTGGAACGGAAGGGGGATGGCATGGCGCCAACCAGAAGCTTAGAAGAGAAAACCCCTGTCTGGTTCCCTGGAGCACTGGCTATTTGTTAGCCCGCTCGTCCGGCATTCATCGGTAAATCAGACACTTTGTAGGGCTATTGAGCATTTCGTCGCCTTTAGCAAAAGCTGCCTAATCTTTGGCGCGCAGCGGTCGAAATAAGAGCAGCGCAAAGCCCGATAGTGTGGCAAATTGCCGCCCTTTCTTGACCAGCCCCTTCGCGGTAGCTCACTTAATGACCAGAAACATGAAATTCAGCCACAAGATCTTGTTGGCTGCCGCCCTCGTGGTGGCCGTTGCGTTCGCCTGTTTCATTTTGTTCAACGACTATCGACAACGCGAAGCCCTGCAAACCAGCACCGAAGCGTCAATGCAGGAACTGGGCAGCCTGACCACCAGCAACATCCAGACCTGGCTGGAAAGCCGCATTCAATTGCTGCAATCGATGTCGCAGCAGGTTGTCGCCGACGGCAACGCCCCGGCGAGCCTGAAACGCATCATCGACCTGCCCGCCTACACCGGCAATTTCCAGCTCAGCTATTTCGGCGGTGCCGACGGCGTGATGTTCTCGGTCCCGGCCGGCAACCGCGCACCGGATTACGACCCGCGCGCCCGTGGCTGGTACAAGGCCGCGAACAGCGCCCAGCAGACCATCGTCACCGAACCGTACATTGCCGCCTCGTCGGGCAAACTGGTGATAACCGTTGCCACCCCGGTGCAGCGCCAGGGCCAGATGATCGGTGTGGCCGGTGCCGACATCGATCTGTCGAGTGTCAGCGCAATCATCAACTCGCTGAACTTCGGCGGCCATGGCCACGCGTTCATCGTCAGTGCCGACGGCAAGATCCTGATCCACCCGGACAGCAAACTGGTACTCAAGACCCTGGCCGAGGCCTATCCCAACGGCGCACCAAAAGTCAGCCCGGGCCTGAAGGAAGTCGAGTTCGACGGCAAGACCCAACTGATCTCCTTCACCCGCGTCAACGGCGTACCGTCGGCCGACTGGTACGTGGGCCTGGTGCTGGACAAGGACACCGCGTTCTCGATGCTCAGCGAGTTCCGCACCTCGGCGCTGATCGCCATGATCATTGCCGTGGTGATCATCATCGCCCTGCTCGGCATGCTGATCCGCGTCCTGATGCAACCGCTGCTGACCATGGGCCGCGCCATGCATGACATCGCCGAAGGCGAAGGCGACCTGACCAAACGCCTGACCATCCACGGCCACGACGAATTCGGCGCGCTGGGCTTGTCGTTCAACCGCTTCGTCGAACGTATCCATACCTCGATCCGCGAAGTGTCCTCGGCCACTGGCCAGGTCAACGAAGTTGCCCTGCGCGTGGTCGCGGCGTCCAACTCGTCGATGTACAACTCGGACCAGCAAGCCTCGCGTACCAACAGCGTGGCCGCCGCGATCAATCAACTCGGCGCCGCCGCCCAGGAAATCGCCCAGAACGCCGCCCTCGCCTCGCAACACTCCAGCGACGCGCGCAGCCTGGCCGAAGACGGCCAGCAGGTTGTGGATAAAACCATCCACGCGATGCAGCAACTGTCGGCGAAGATCAGCGATTCCTGCGGCAACATCGAAACGCTGAACAGCAACACCGTGAACATAGGGCAGATTCTGGAAGTGATCACCAGCATCTCCCAACAGACCAACCTGCTGGCCCTCAACGCCGCCATCGAAGCAGCCCGTGCCGGTGAGGCCGGTCGTGGTTTCGCCGTGGTGGCCGACGAAGTCCGCAACCTGGCGCACCGCACCCAGGATTCGGCACAGCAAGTGCAGAAAATGATCGAAGAGCTGCAGGTCGGCGCGCGTCAGGCGGTCGGCATCATGACCGAGAGCCAACGCGAGAGCGAAAGCAGCGTCGGCATCGCCAACCAGGCCGGCGAACGCCTGGGCAGCGTGACCCAGCGCATCGGCGAAATCGACGGCATGAACCAGTCGGTGGCGACGGCAACGGAAGAGCAGACGGCCGTGGTCGAATCGATCAACGTCGACATCAACGAGATCAACACGCTGAACCAGGAAGGTGTGGAGAACTTGCAGGCGACTTTGCGCGCTTGTGCGGATCTTGAGCAGCAGGCTGCGCGGTTGAAGCAGTTGGTAGGCAGCTTCAGGATATAAGGCGTCCGAAGCCGTCTTCGCGCTTGAACCCGCGAAGACGGAACAACATTCGACACGCTTGTCACCTCGGCCTGACTCAGGACTGAATTAAGACTAAACTCAGTCCTAGTCCACCGAGCGAGGCGCAGCCCGTGAAGCTTTCATCCCAGATCAAACCCATCAGTTACCTGAAAAGCCATACCGCCGAAATCGTCAAAACGATTAGCGAAAGCCGTGAGCCGCTGGTGATTACCCAGAACGGCGAAGCGAAGCTTGTAGTCATGGACGTCAAAAGTTTTGAAGAGCAGGAAGAAACAATGGCTCTGCTCAAACTGCTTGCCATGGGTAATCGAGAAATTGAGGAAGGCAAGTACAGGGACGTTGAAGACGTTTTCGCAGAGCTGGACAGGATCGACCCCCAATGAGTTTGAAGGTCGTTATTCTTCAGTCCGCCGAAACAGATCTCAAAGATCTTCGCACCTACCTCATCAAACAGTTCTCACCTCAAACCTGGCATAGCACTTATGCCAGCTTGAAGGTCGCTATTCGCAGTCTCGCATCCTTACCCTATTCAGGTTCCATTCCCGAAGAAATAGAAAGGCTGAACCTTGGTCAATATCGACAAGTCATCTCTGGCTTGAATCGCATTATTTATGAAGTTCGAGAGCAGACCATCTATATCCACATCATCGCCGATACGAGAAAAAACCTGCCTGCACTCTTGATGAAGCGTTTGCTTCAAGGCAATCCCTGAGTCTGATGCAGCTTCAGAAACTCGACCCCGGCTGCGAAAGAAACGCCAGCTCCTCAGCCGTAGACTCCCGCCCCAATACCGCATTGCGATGCGGAAACCGCCCAAACCGCGCAATCACCCGCTGATGCCGCTCGGCATAATCCAGGTTGTCGGCAAACACCCCGCGCTCCGCCTCCGGCTGTTCAGCCACCAGTTCGATGAATCGCGAGACCGCTTCATTCTGCACCGCGAGGTTTTCGCAGTGTTCGAAGACGAGGTAGATGAAGAGTCGCTGGATCGGCTTCAACTGCCGATCGAAATCCGCCGCGATGCCTTGGGCAACCAGCTTCTGTGCCCGTAGATCACCAGAGAAAGCCTTGGGTGTATCGCGAAAGATCATTCGCGGGAGTTGATCGAGCAGCAGCACCACCGCCAGCCAACCATCGGGACGTTGCGTCCATTCGGTCAATCCGCCAGCGAGGGCCTGATCGACAAAGACCCCGAAACGCTCACGCGCTTCGAGGTCCTGGCTGTCTTTCTTGCCGAACCACAACTTGCCCTGTTGCGCCGTCACTTCAGTGGCCGATTCGGAATGACCGAACCACCAATCGAGCAACGGCTGCCAGGGCGCGATCATGGTTTATTCCTTGTGGTAAGCCGTGGCGCGAGCGACTTCTTCTTTCGAGCCGAGGAACACCGCTACGCGCTGGTGCAGGCCTTCAGGCTGAATGTCGAGGATGCGCTGGTGACCGTCGGTGGAAGCGCCGCCCGCCTGTTCCACCAGGAACGACATCGGGTTGGCTTCGTACATCAGGCGCAGTTTGCCCGGTTTGGACGGCTCGCGGCTGTCGCGCGGGTACATGAACAGACCGCCACGGGTCAGGATGCGGTGCACGTCGGCAACCATCGCCGCGACCCAGCGCATGTTGTAGTTCTTTTTCAGCGGGCCTTCTTCACCGGCCAGCAGTTCCGAAACGTAGCGCTGTACCGGGGCTTCCCAGTGACGCTGGTTGGACATGTTGATGGCGAATTCCTGGGTGCTTTCAGGAATGGTGATGTCTTCGTGGGTCAGGACGAAGCTGCCCATTTCGCGGTCCAGGGTGAAGCCTTTGACGCCGTGGCCCAGGGTCAGCACCAGCATGGTTTGCGGGCCGTAGATGGCATAACCGGCGGCAACTTGCTGGGTGCCTGGCTGCAGGAAGGCCTTCTCATTCAGAGGCTCGTTCTGGCTCAGGTATTCGTTCGGGCAACGCAGTACCGAGAAGATGGTGCCGACTGGTGCGTTGATGTCGATGTTCGACGAACCGTCCAGTGGGTCGAATACCAGCAGGTAGGCGCCTTTCGGGTATTTGCCCGGGATCTGGTAGGCGTTGTCCATTTCCTCGGACGCCATGCCGGCCAGGTGACCGCCCCATTCGTTGGCTTCGAGCAGAATTTCGTTCGACAGCACGTCGAGCTTCTTCTGCACTTCACCTTGCACGTTTTCAGTGCCCATGCTGCCCAGAACGCCGCCCAGGGCGCCTTTGGACACGGCGTGGCTGATCTCCTTGCAGGCACGCGCCACCACTTCGATCAGGAAGCGCAGATCGGCAGGAGTGTTGTTGCTGCGGGTCTGCTCAATCAAATAGCGACTCAGGGTAACGCGGGACATGGACGGCTCCGGTGGAATGGGGGGCTAAAAACCCGCGCAGTTTACAGGGAGTCTGAAACCGTAGCGAGCAATGACGCCCGGTAACGTGCGTCGGGTGCAATTCCTGCTATCAGACGTGATCGAACCGAGAGAGTTCAGGCACCGGATTCAGCGTAGTTGGAAACCCGACGGGTGTAGAGGCCACACCCGTCATATTCAGGACTTGGCCGGCGGCTTGCGCAGCAGACTGAAGGCCATCGCGGCCAGAAACAGCACACTGAGCAGCAACACCGCCCACAGGCCGAATTTCTTCCAGTTGGTGTCGGTTGTGGCCGTCGAGGTGGCTGTCGACGTCTGGGTCGCTACCGCTTCACCCTGCACCGTAGCCTTTCCCAATGCGGCCAGTTTCTCCGGTTTGAAGTCGGGGATCAGCGTGGTCAGCGGCAGGTTCGCCGTTCTCACCGTCGGATTGCCCAGCGCCAGGCTGTAGGGCCCGTCGCCGCGTGCGAGGAAGATCACCTGGGTGGCGCGCACCGCGTACTTGACGCTCGGCGCCTGCTCGCCGAGACCGCCGCCGCGTTCGTCGACCGTCAGTTTCAACTGCTGGACGGTCTGCCCGTAAAGCTGCAATTCGTTCTGCACCACGTCCTGGCCATTCTGGGTCAGGCGATAGAGCAAGCCGCTGCTCAACGGCTGCCACGGCAGACTGGTTTCGCGGCGTCCCGACAGCGTCACCGGCGCCAGGCTGTTGGGTTGCTTCAGCTCAACCTGGACCCGCTCGATATTCAGCCCCATCGGCAACTGCCAGGTGTACTCCCCGGCCTTGGTGCTGCTGCCGGCCAGCGCTGGCGACCAGACGAGCGGCAGCGGCAGGTTTTGCGGGTCGCTGCTTTTCAACTGCGCCGACGTCAGGGTCGGGGCCGCATTCGGCGAATCCCACAACAGGCGCAGATAACGCGCCGATTGTCCCGGCAACGCGACTTCATGCTGCTCGATGCGCTCATCGGAAAAGGTCAGGCGCGCGACCTGGCCTTCGCCCCAGGCTTGCCAGTGCTGCAAGTCGTCGCTGGCCTCGATGCTGAAACGCTGGAAGCCGTCGCGCTCGCTGGTCCAGTCGAGGATCAGTTGCTGCAACGGTGCCTTGATCGCACTGGCATCCAGCAGCCAGCCGCGCAGCACCTCTTCCCCCGCTTCCAGTTGGCTGGATGGCTGCACTTCCACCAGCGTGCCGGTAGTCGTGGACTGCACCCGCACGCTCGGCGCGCGCTCGGTGGCATCCGCCGAGTTGTACAGCGGGAACCACTTCACCGTGTTCAACTGGCCGTCGTCGCGGGTCTGCGCTGATTCCCGGGCCAGCGCATACGCCTGGGGCTCTCCGGCGGCGTTGAACACCCGCAGGTCGCTGAGATCGGTCTGACGCGCCTGCAACTGCACGCTCAGCGGCAGTTCGAGGCGATACCACGGGCCTGCGCCACTGACCGACAACGGCACCTGTGCGGCGAAGTCCGCCGGTTTTTCCTGGGCGCCGGCCGTCATGGCCACGCCCAGCAACAGCCACCCCAGATTAAGCTTGCGACTCAAGACGACACTCCTTCGGTTTCCGGGGCCGGTTTGTCCGCCTCCGGTGCAGCTTCGACGCGTTTGGGCGGCAGCGGCGCGAAGTAGCCCACCACCAGCAGCAACACGCCGACGCCGATAAACGAGACGATCCGGGCCAGCCCGCCACGGTTGCTCAGTTCGACAAAAATCAATTTGGCCACCACCAGCGCAATCAGCGCCGCACCGATCAGCCACACTTCGCGGCGATGACGCAGATGCCCGCCGATCATCAGCCCGAGCGCCATCAGCGTCCAGACGATGGACAACCCGGCCTGCACCAGCATCGACTCAAGCAACAGGTCCAGCTCGAACGGAATCCCCGCCCAATGGTGCGCGGCGCGGGTCACCATCGCGGTGCAGAACGCGAACAGCGAAACACCGGCGATCAGTTGCGAAGCGTGAGCGGCGTAATCCTTGCGGATCGACAGCTCGGTGACCGCGCTGCGTGACCAGACATAGACGCTGAACAACGCGATCAACAGGCCCAGCTCCAATGGGTTGATCAGCGGCACGTAAGGCAGCGGTTCGGCGTTGCCGTCACTCACTCCATTCGCCAGCCAGAACCAGACAAGCATCAACACCGCCAGCGGCGCCGCCGCGTACAAGCGGTACTCACGAGGGAACGCCGCCACCGGCCACGGCCAGTTGTGCGGCGCAGCCATCAGCAACAGATACACGCTCGGCAGAATCGCCCAGCCCAGCCAGCGCCAGGCGTTGTATTGCTCGGACAACAGCAGCAGGCCGTAGCGCAGCTCCAGCGCCAGCACGCCGATCAGCAGCCAGCAGCCGAGCACATGCGCCGTGCTCAAGGCCCGCGCCGGCAACATCGGCGCCAGACGCCGCAGGCTGAAGAAATGCACCGCAAACACTGCTGCCCACGCCAGCCAGCCGAAGTTGGCCGCCGGGTGATAACGCGAGTGCCACGCAGCGAGCAACACCAGCCCGGCTGCCGGTATCAGCAAGGTGCAGAGCAAACCAAGCGAAGGCCATTTCAGACGCAATGCCAACAGCGCCCACAATGCGATGCTCAACGCGGCAACCAGCAGCAACAGCGTTGCCTGCAGATTCAGCGGCGCAAAGCGCAGCACTTCGCTGACCCACGCCAGCGCCCACCAACCGGCGCCCCACACCAGCAACACTTCGGACAATCGCTGCAAACTCAGCACATCGAACGCCGAAGCGTGATTGCCCAGTTGCAGGCGCCACGCCCCGATCATCGCCGCCAGACCCAGCACCAGCGGCGTCCAGAACCCGCCATGGGCCAGCGGTCGCAGACCTTCGCTGGACAGCGGCCCGAGCAGCTCGGGACCGGCCAGCAAAAACGCCGCGCCGCCGATCAGTTGCAACAGCAGACCGAAGACAAAACTCACGCGCTGCTTGAGGTACAGACTGAGCCAGATAATCAGCAATCCACTGGCCGCCCACACGGCGCTCGCGGTTTGCCACGGCAGGACGAACAACACCGCCAGATTGATCAGCACCAACCCCGCCAGCAGCACCACCGACAAACCGCGCAACAGACGAACATCGTTGCGCACCATCTCGTCACGCGCCGCCAGCAGCATGCCGGCGATCAACGCCAGACCGATCAGCGAGGCGCTGAGTAAACCGCTCCAGCCGGCGCTGAACACGGCCGCCGAATCCTCGCCCGCCCCTTGCAGGCGCAACAGGAACAACGCACCACCCAGCAACTGCACGGCAAACGCGGTGAACAGGAACGTGCGCGATTGCAGGCGCAAGCCGACGAACAAGGTCACCAGACCGGCCAGCGCCCAACTGATCGCCGTGCCGTGGGTGAAGAAAAACAGCGGTGCCAGCAGATAGAGGAACGTCAGACCGAGACTCGCCAATACCGGCAAGCCCTGCCGTTCCCAAGCCGAGGTGTATTCCGCCGGGGCTTTGCGCAACTGATAGAAACTGAACAGCAGCGCGATGCCGAGCATCAGCGCGCCCAGCGGTGCACCGTCGAGCAGGCTGCTTTCGCCAACGCGCAACTGGCTGAGAAACGCCAGCGCCGAACCGAGTTGCAGCAGCAATGCGAAGGCCCGGGCAAACGGCCGGTGCTGACGCAGGCCGAGCCAGAAAATCCCCGCGCCCTCCACTGCCCAGGCAGCAGATGTCCAGCGCGCATCCAGCCCCAGTGGAATCGCCAGGCTGGCGAAAATCACCCCCAGCGCCAGGCAAGTCTCGCCCAGCAACAACGCCCGGCCGCCCATCAGCACCCGAGCGAGCGTCATGTAAATCATGCCCAGTGCCAACGCACTGAACGCGGCGGCGAACTCCAGATGCTGCACCAGCGCGAATTGCAGACCGAAACCTACCAGCGGCGGGCCGAACAGCATCGTGCCATCGACGTAGTCACCCTTGCGCGCCGACCAATTCAGCAGCGCCTCGCGATCGTTCTCCGCCGGGGCGTCCGGCATGTCCAGCAACTTGCGTCGGGCGAACAGCAGACCGATGGCCAGGTACATCATGAAGAACAGAATCAGGAACGGCTCGGTGCTCCACAGCAGTTCCGGCGCATACGAACGCACACCCCAGGCGAAACCGATGCCGAAGGTGCCGGCGAAACCGATCAGGTTGAGCAGGCGCCAGGCCTTGAACCAGGCGATGGCCAGGATGCCGGCGTTGAGCAGCGCGAAATAACTGAACAACGCGACATGATTGCCGGCGCCGGTGGAGGTCAGGATCGGCGCGGCAAAACCGCCCAAGGCCGCAACGCAGGCCAGGGCGAGGGAGTCCTGGGTGATGGCCAGAATGGCCGAGAACACCGTCACCGCTACCAGCAACCCCAGTGCAGCAGACGGATCGAGCAACGGGTGCAGACGCATCGCCGCGAACACCGTCAGGTACAACACCGCAATCCCGGTGCCTTGCAGCATCAAGGCGTAGCTGCTGTTGCGATGGCGCAGCCACCAGCCCAGCGCCAGCAACCCCAGCGCCGCTGCGGCGACTCCGGCATAGCGCATTTCGATCGGCACCACCATGCCTTCGGTGGCGTAGCGCAGCAGGAAGGCCAGACCGAAAAACAACAGCACCACGCCGACCCGCAACACGGTGTTGCCACCGAACAGCCAGTTGCGCGCAGCGCTGATGCCGCGCTCGATAAGGTTCGGGCCACGGGGTTCCGCGGGTTGCTGCGGTTCGGGAAGGTCGGCAGTAACGGCGTCGAGACGCCAGACATCGGCCGGCAGCGGCTGACTAGCTTCGCTGGCGACGGCAGAGAGAGGTTCGAGTTCGGGCGGCAGCTCCCAGACCAGGTCGGGGGCCGGCGCTTCTTCGACGACATCGACGGGCTCGACCAAAGGCTCGGGGGCCGACTCTACGCCTGGCGCCGGCACCGCGTGAGAAGGCGAACCCTCCAGCAGATACAGACGCTGCGCGACACCCTGCAAAGCCACCTTCGCCTGTTCAAGTTGCTGCTGTTGCTCCGCCACCTGCGAGCCGAGCCGCATGATGCGGATAGTCTGCCCGATTGCCAGGCCCAGCAACGCGCCCAATAGCGCAGAACTGAACGATTCGTCGAGCAGCCAACCGAGCAGCAGCCCGATCAACATGAACATCCATTGCATGGTCGATATCCCTGAGCAGCCCCGAAGCGGGGCCGAACCAGGGCTCAGTATATCGGCCCGGCCCAACAAGCGTGGGGGCCGGGCGCACATTTGTCGCTAAAAGTTACTCCAGTGCCTTCCAGATATCCGTGGCGTACTCGCGAATCGTCCGGTCGGAGGAGAACCAGCCCATCCGCGACGTGTTCAACACCGCCGAGCGCCACCACTTGTTGGAATCGTGCCAGAGCGCATCGACGCGCATTTGCGCCTCCCAGTAGGAGTCAAAATCGGCGCAGACCAGGAAGCGGTCGTAATCCACCAGCGAATCGATCAGCCCGGTGTAGCGCGACGTGTCATCCGGCGAGAACACACCGCCGCGAATCGCCTGCAATACATCGTTCAAACGATGGGAGGCGGCGATATCCGGCACCGCGCTGAACTCGTGGTTCTGCTTGCGCGCTTCGACCTGCTGGGCACTCAGGCCGAAGATGAACATGTGTTCGGCGCCGATGCGCTCGCACATTTCCACGTTGGCGCCGTCGAGCGTGCCGATGGTCAGCGCGCCGTTGAGGCCGAACTTCATGTTGCTGGTGCCCGAGGCTTCGAAACCGGCGGTGGAGATCTGCTCCGACAAGTCCGCAGCCGGAATGATGCTTTCCGCCAGGCTGACGTTGTAGTTGGGCAGGAACACCACTTTCAGCAGGCCCCGCACGGTCGGGTCGTTGTTCACCACGCGGGCGATGTCGTTGGTCAACTTGATGATCAGCTTGGCCTGGTGATAACTCGCCGCCGCTTTGCCGGCGAAGATTTTCACCCGCGGCACCCAGTCGATTTCCGGCTCGGCGCGGATCGCCTGATACAGCGCGACGGTGTGCATCAGGTTGAGCAACTGGCGTTTGTATTCGTGGATCCGCTTGACCTGCACGTCGAACATCGCCGCCGGGTTGACGGCGATCCCCAGCCGCTCGTGGATCAGATAAGCGAGGGCCTTTTTGCTGTGCAGCCGTTGCTCGGCGAAGGCTTTGCGGAAGGCGGGTTTCTCGGCGAAAGGCTCAAGATCGAGCAGACGCTGTTCGGGGTTATCCAGAACGTCCGGGCCGAGGGAATCGACCAGCATCGATGTCAGCTCCGGGTTGGCCTGGTACAGCCAGCGGCGGAAGGTGATGCCGTTGGTCTTGTTGTTGATCCGCTCCGGGTAGAGCTTGTGCAGTTCGGCGAACACGGTCTTGCGCATCAGTTGCGTGTGCAGCCCGGATACGCCATTGACACTGTGCGAGCCGAGGAACGCAAGGTTGCCCATGCGCACCCGGCGGCCATTGTCTTCTTCGATCAGCGACACCGCGCGCAGCACGTCGAAATCGTGGATGCCCTTGGCCCGCAGCGAATCGATGTGCTGGGCATTGATCAGGTAAATGATCTGCATGTGCCGGGGCAACATGCGCTCCATCAGCCCCACCGGCCAGGTTTCCAGCGCTTCGGGCAGTAGCGTGTGGTTGGTGTACGACAGCGTATCGACGGTGACTTGCCATGCCGCATCCCAGGCCACGTCGTAGACGTCGACCAGTTGGCGCATCAGTTCGGCGACGGCGATCGAGGGGTGAGTGTCGTTGAGCTGGATCGCCGCGTGATCGCCCAGGGTCAGCACCGAGGTGTGCATGTTGCGATGACGGCGCAGCAGATCCTGAAGCGAGGCGGCGACGAAGAAGTATTCCTGACGCAGGCGCAATTCCTGGCCGGCCTCAGTGCTGTCCGCCGGATAAAGGACGCGGGAGATGCTTTCGGCCCGGGCCACTTCGGCGACGGCGCCCAGGTGGTCACCCGCGTTGAAGCGCTCCAGGTGCAAATCTTCCATGGCCCGGGCCCGCCACAGGCGCAAGGTGTTGACGCTCGCCCCGCGCCAGCCGACCACCGGGGTGTCGTAGGCAATCGCCCGGACAGTTTCCGCCGGGTGCCAGACCTGTTTGCTCTTGCCGCTGACATCAGTGACGGTCTCGACACTGCCGCCAAACCCGATGGAATACACAACCTCCGGCCGTTCGAATTCCCACGGGTTGCCGAAATCCAGCCAGTGCTCGGTCTGTTCCTGCTGCCAGCCATCGACTATCGCCTGACGGAACAACCCGTGTTCGTATCGGATACCGTAACCATGACCGGCGATGCCGAGGGTCGACATGCTTTCCATGAAGCACGCTGCCAGCCGTCCGAGGCCACCGTTGCCCAGTGCCGCGTCAGGCTCCAGCAGGCGGATGCGCTCCAGATCCACGCCCAGTTCGGTCAATGCTTCACGGGCGACGTCGAGCAGGCCGAGGTTGCTCAGGCTGTCGTACAGCAAACGACCGATGAGGAATTCCAGCGAGAGGTAATACACCCGCTTCTGACCTTTGCGGTAGATCTGCCGGGTGTGGTCCATCCAGTGCTCGACCATGTGATCGCGCGCCGCCAGGGCGATGGCTTCGAACCAGTCATGGTCAAAGGCGTGATCCGGGTCTTTGCCCACCGCGTAGGTGAGTTTGGTCAGGACGGAGTCGCGGAATGCGGCCACCTCTGCTTCGCGAACTAGTGGTTCTTGAGTCATCGATAGGACCTCGAGCGAGCGGGGAATTGTCAGAGCCTAGACGGTCTGACCGACGGTGTTGGCTCTGGTTCGGCAGTTTTTCCTGAG
Source organism: Pseudomonas sp. GW822-FHT03F08 (assembly GCF_058801265.1). Lineage (NCBI taxonomy): Bacteria > Pseudomonadati > Pseudomonadota > Gammaproteobacteria > Pseudomonadales > Pseudomonadaceae > Pseudomonas > Pseudomonas sp. GW822-FHT03F08. The sequence continues at coordinate 403,565 of NZ_JBXANC010000004.1, forward strand.
AGTGAGCGTTCGTCCGGCACTACCCTGGCGAATGCCTGAATGAATGCAGGGGCCGTGCCGAATTGCCGACCTTGGTCGCGGCATGAATAAAAAATCTGGCGAAAGGTTGTTCAAAAATCCACCAGTCCCGGTATGATCGCGCGCCCTGATGCACATGCCTGGTAAACCCCGATGATGAAGCCCAACCTGATCGCCGCAGCCGAGATCGACCGTCTCGATACCTGGGCCAAATATTCGGCCCCGATGTGCGGTTCGTGCATGTCCAGCTGCTGCACGCTGCCGGTCGAGGTCAAGATCAAGGATCTGGTGCGCATCGGTGTGGTCGACGAATTCGAACTGGGCGACCCGCCGAAGAACATCGCCAAGCGCCTGCAAAAGGAAGGCCTGGTGGAACGCTTCAACCAGAAGTCGGGGATCTTCACCCTGCAACGCATGAGCAACAACGATTGCTACTACCTGGATCGTAAGAGCCGGCTGTGCACCATTTATGACAAGCGCCCGGACACCTGCCGCAACCACCCGAAAATCGGCCCGCGTCCGGGGTATTGCGCGTACAAGCCGAAGGAAGTGGAGCGGGTGCAGAATTTCCGGGCGATCGAGAAGTTCTGATCTGCCCTTGATCATTCCCACGCCTTGCGTGGGAACGAGACATCAAAAAAACCCGGACAAACAAAAACGCCCCCGGTCTCTCGACCGGGGGCGTTTTTTTAAGCCTGGGCTAAATTACGCCTTGGCTTTCTTGGCAGCGCGGGTACGCTCGCTTTCGTCCAGGATCTTCTTGCGAAGACGGATGGACTTAGGAGTAACTTCGCACAGCTCGTCTTCCTGGATGTATTCCAGAGCCTGTTCCAGGGTGAAGCGAACAGGTGGAACCAGAGCGATGGTTTCGTCTTTACCCGAAGCACGCATGTTGTCGAGCTTCTTGCCTTTGGTTGGGTTTACACCCAGGTCGTTGTCGCGGGAGTTCTGACCAACGATCTGACCGTTGTAGATCTCCTGGCCGTGTTCTACGAACAGCTTGCCACGAGCCTGCAGGGTTTCCAGGGAGTAGGTCAGCGCCTTGCCGGTTTCAACCGAAACCAGAACGCCGTTCTGACGGCCGGACATGTGGCCCGACTTCACTGGAGCGTAACGATCGAAGATCGAGGTCAGGATGCCAGCACCGTTGGTCAGGGTCAGGAACTGGTTACGGAAACCGATCAGACCGCGAGCAGGGATGTTGTATTCCAGACGAACACGGCCCTTGCCATCCGGCACCATGTTGCTCAGGTCGCCTTTACGCAGACCCATCTCTTCCATGACCTTGCCCTGGGATTCTTCAGGGATGTCGATGGTTACGTTTTCGAACGGTTCCTGCTTCACGCCGTCAACTTCACGGATGATCACTTCAGGACGGCCCAGGGCCAGCTCGAAGCCTTCGCGACGCATGGTTTCGATCAGTACCGAGAGGTGCAGCTCACCACGGCCGGAAACCTTGAACTTGTCAGCCGAGTCGCCTTCTTCAACGCGCAGTGCAACGTTGTACAGCAGCTCTTTGTCCAGACGATCCTTGATGTTACGGGAGGTCACGAACTTGCCTTCTTTACCGCAGAAAGGCGAGTCGTTTACCTGGAAGGTCATGGAAACGGTTGGCTCGTCAACGGTCAGAGGCTTCATCGCCTCGACGGTGTTGATGTCACACAGGGTGTCGGAGATGAACAGCTCGTCGAAACCGCTGATGCAGACGATGTCGCCGGCCGCTGCTTCTTCAACGTCGATGCGGTGCAGACCGTGGTGACCCATCAGCTTCAGGATACGGCCGTTGCGGCGCTTGCCGTTGGCGTCGATAGCGACAACCGGAGTGTTCGGCTTGACGCGACCACGAGCGATACGGCCAACACCGATAACACCCAGGAAGCTGTTGTAGTCCAGAGCGGAGATCTGCATCTGGAACGGGCCGTCACGGTCAACAGCAGGCGCTGGAACGTGGTCGACAACCGCTTGGTACAGCGGGGTCATGTCTTCCGCCATGGCGGTGTGGTCCAGACCGGCGATGCCGTTCAGGGCCGAAGCGTAAACAACCTGGAAGTCCAGTTGTTCTTCGGTTGCGCCCAGGTTGTCGAACAGATCGAAGATCTGGTCCAGAACCCAATCAGGACGCGCGCCCGGACGGTCAACCTTGTTGATAACCACGATTGGACGCAGGCCGGCTTCGAAAGCCTTCTTGGTCACGAAACGGGTTTGCGGCATAGGGCCGTCTTGAGCGTCGACCAGCAGCAGCACGGAGTCAACCATGGACATTACGCGCTCAACTTCGCCGCCGAAGTCGGCGTGGCCCGGGGTGTCCACGATGTTGATGTGGTAGCCGTTCCAGTTGATGGCGGTGTTTTTCGCCAGAATGGTAATGCCGCGCTCTTTTTCCTGGTCGTTGGAGTCCATCACGCGCTCGTCGTTGAGCTCGTTGCGCTCCAGAGTGCCGGATTGACGCAGGAGTTTGTCTACCAGGGTGGTTTTACCATGGTCAACGTGGGCAATGATGGCGATGTTGCGTAGATTTTCGATCACTTGTGTATCTCGATCAGAGGATTCGGTTTGCTGACAAGTCTTGGCAGCGATTAGCAGTAGTGTCCGGCATGGCCGTTACAGCTTGACGGCGGTGTCGGGGGGCCGGTGACGCAGGCCACAGGCAAACAGCCCCGGGCACTTAGCTCGGTCGATAAACGCGCACATTGGCATGCCCCTCACTGAGCAAATGGTGAGCATGCAGGCGACTCATCACGCCTTTGTCGCAATACAGCAGGTACTGGCGAGTCGGATCCAGCTCCTTGAAACGAGCGTTCACTGCGTAGAACGGCATCGTCTGTACTTCTATGCCCTCGAGCTCCAGCGGCTCATCCTCGGCGGCATCCGGGTGACGGATGTCGATGACGATCTGGCCGGCCAGTGCTTCGCTGACTTCTTCGATTTGCAAATCCTGGCCCAATTCGTCGATCACCCGATCGATCGGCACCAGTCTGGCGTTTGCGAGCGCACGCTCAAGCACCGCCATGTCGAATTCCTGCTCTTCGTGCTCAACGCGACCACGCTTGGCGGCGGTCTTCGGATTGACCGAAATGACCCCGCAGTACTCCGGCATGTGCCGGGCGAAATCGGCGGTGCCGATCTCGTTGGCCGTGTCGATGATGTCCTGCTTGTGGGCGACGATCAGCGGACGCAGGACCAGTTTGTCGGTCACGCAATCGATCACCGACAGGTTCGGCAGCGTCTGGCTCGACACCTGGGAGATCGCCTCGCCGGTGACCAGCGCATCAATGTGCAGACGCTCGGCGATGGCCGAGGACGCGCGCAACATCATACGCTTCAATACGACGCCCATATGACTGTTATCGACTTTGCCGAGAATTTCGCCCAACACTTCTTCGAACGGAACACTGACAAATAGCACGCGTTGCGAGCTGCCGTACTTCTTCCAGATGAAATGCGCGACTTCCATCACGCCCAATTCGTGGGCACGACCGCCCAGATTGAAGAAGCAGAAGTGCGCCATCAGGCCGCGACGCATGATCTGGTAGGCGGCAACCGTCGAGTCAAAGCCGCCGGACATCAATACCAGCGTCTGCTCCAGCGCACCGAGCGGGTAGCCGCCGATGCCATTGTGCTGGCTGTGGATCACGAACAACCGTTTGTCGCGAACTTCGATGCGGACTTCGATTTCCGGCTGTTTCAAGTCGATTCCGGCAGCACCGCACTCACGGCGCAGCTTGCTGCCGACGTATTTTTCGACGTCCATCGAGCTGAACGCATGCTTGCCCGCACGTTTGCAGCGCACCGAGAAAATCTTCCCGGCCAGTGCATCGCCGTAGTGCTCTTTGCACTTCTCGGTGATGTCGTCGAAGTCGCCCAGCGGGTACTCGTCGATCTGCAGAAAGTGCGCGATACCCGGCATGCAGGTCAGGCGCTCGCCCATCTCTTTCAGGGCCTTGGGGTCGGTAACGCGGGTTTCCAGCTCGAGATTGTCCCACACACCGTTCACCACCACGGCCGGGTCCAGGTCGCGGAGCACGGTGCGGATGTTCTTGGCCAGCTGGCGGATGAATTTCGTCCGGACAGGTCGGCTTTTGATGGTGATCTCGGGGAAGACTTTTACGATTAGTTTCATGAAAACAGCGCGCGCAGGGCCAGCCGAAAAAGGGGGGCGCGGATTATAGCGGAAATTGCTCAAGGTTTAACCAGTTAATGTGCAGAAGGTTTTGCATGCACCAAAACGGGTCATTTTCGACTTAAAGCGCTACATTAAAGGGCGAGATTTTCACCCTTTATGCACTTCGCACCTTTATAAGCGTGAATTTGGGGCAAAAAACCCATGCTGGGGCACTGGCATGCAATTTGCTCCCTTGTGAGGCAGGTTGCCTTGGCAGAGTATTCGCGCCGGCATCACCAACATTTAAGGGCATCCACTACCAGCCCTAAGCCACCCGGAGGACACTATGTCGAAGTCGGTTCAACTCATCAAAGATCATGACGTCAAGTGGATTGATCTGCGCTTCACGGACACCAAAGGCACTCAGCACCACGTGACCATGCCGGCTCGCGATGCGCTGGAAGACGACTTCTTCGAAGTTGGCAAGATGTTCGACGGTTCCTCCATCGCTGGCTGGAAAGGCATCGAAGCCTCCGACATGATCCTGCTGCCGGACGACGAAACCGCCGTTCTCGACCCGTTCACCGAAGAGCCGACCCTGATCCTGGTCTGCGACATCATCGAACCGTCGACCATGCAAGGCTACGATCGCGACCCGCGCGCCATCGCCCACCGTGCCGAGGAATATCTGAAGACCACCGGTATCGGTGACACCGTTTTCGCCGGTCCAGAGCCTGAGTTCTTCATCTTCGACGAAGTGAAGTTCAAGTCCGACATCTCCGGCTCGATGTTCAAGATCTACTCCGAGCAAGGCTCGTGGATGTCCGACCAGGACGTGGAAGGCGGCAACAAAGGCCACCGTCCAGGCGTGAAAGGCGGCTACTTCCCGGTTCCGCCGTTCGACCACGACCACGAAATCCGTACCGCCATGTGCAACGCACTGGAAGAGATGGGTCAGACCGTTGAAGTTCACCACCACGAAGTGGCAACTGCCGGTCAAAACGAAATTGGTGTCAAGTTCAACACCCTGGTGAAGAAAGCTGACGAAGTTCAGACTCTGAAATACGTTGTACACAACGTGGCCGATGCCTATGGCCGCACCGCGACCTTCATGCCGAAGCCTCTGTACGGCGATAACGGTTCGGGTATGCACGTTCACATGTCCATCGCCAAAGATGGCAAGAACACCTTCGCTGGCGAAGGCTATGCCGGCCTGTCCGAAACCGCCCTGTACTTCATCGGCGGTATCATCAAGCACGGTAAGGCCCTGAACGGCTTCACCAACCCGGCCACCAACTCCTACAAGCGTCTGGTGCCAGGTTTCGAAGCTCCGGTGATGCTGGCCTACTCGGCTCGCAACCGTTCCGCCTCGATCCGTATTCCTTACGTCAACAGCCCACGTGGCCGTCGTATCGAAGCACGTTTCCCGGATCCGGCTGCCAACCCGTACCTGGCTTTCGCAGCACTGCTGATGGCCGGTCTGGACGGTATCCAGAACAAGATCCACCCAGGCGATGCGGCTGACAAAAACCTGTACGACCTGCCGCCTGAAGAGGCGAAAGAGATCCCGCAAGTTTGCGGCAGCCTGAAAGAAGCCCTGGAAGAGCTGGACAAGGGCCGCGCGTTCCTGACCAAGGGCGGCGTGTTCTCCGACGACTTCATCGACGCCTACATCGCGCTGAAATCCGAAGAAGAAATCAAGGTTCGCACCTTCGTACACCCACTGGAATATGAGCTGTACTACAGCTGCTGATCCGGTAGCGCTGCACTACGCGGCGTGACAAAAGAGAGGCCTCCTTCGGGAGGCCTTTTTTGTGCCCGCTCATCCATGGATAATCCGCCGCTTTCGCGCCATGACCGGCGCCTTGACGAAGGGATTCGCATGAAGTGGTTACGGGCTATCGCCCTGATGGCGGGCCTCGCCTGCTCGACAGCCGGCGCTGCCGAGTTCTATGAAGACAAGCCGCTGGCTCACCCGCTGATCGAAGGGTTACAGGAAAGCTCGGCGACCCTGGCGTTCATAAAAGAGCCAGGTGGCGTCAAAGGCTACTACTGCCTTTGCAACACGTCCGAGGGAAGCCCTCAGTTGCTGGATGACTTTGGTCAGGCGAACATCGAGTCGGTGTTCCTCACCCAACTCGACAGCGAAGGTCCTATCCGCCTCGTTCTCTTCAAACAGCAGGCGAAGTACCGGGTTTATGCCTACAAATACGACCCCAGCCAAGAACGCTACAGTCGCCTCCAGGGGCTGCAAAAAGCCCTTGACCGTATTACCGAAGGCCAGAAACGCCTCGACGCCCTCACCATCAAGAAAGCCCTGGCCCAGCTCACGCCCATCAACTACGGCATCCGCTACCAGACCTCCGGCATCGACGAGTTCGACCAACTCGACCTGACTCAGGGAACACTGGTGAGCTATTACGGCCAATACCACGACCCTCTGCACAACCCGACGCCGGATGACGAACCGTACTTCTTTAAAAAGACCTATCAGGAAAAGGACGGGCGCTTCCTGACCGTCACCTTCTGGCGCGCCGCCGATACTACCGTCGGTGAAGGCCAACACACGCTCTACAACTACCAGGTCAGACGCATCGCCTGGGAGACCGCGCCGGCGCAGTTCACGGGCAGTGAAGACGGTCAATCGGCGTCCTACTACTTCGGCAATGTCTCGGCCCAGGGTGCTTACCAGCACGGCTTGCGTAGCGGTACGTGGATGCTTTCCAACGACGAAAAACAGTCGGAGTCCGGTGAATACGTCAACGGCAAACGCGAGGGGCAATGGACCGAAGATGACGATGCGCAAGGCAAGAGCGGCGAATACCGCAATGACTTGCGCGAAGGTCGCTGGGTGTTTTCCAACGAAGCTGAAATGGGGTGGATCGCTACCGGGTTCCAGACCTATGCCCACGGCCAACTCAACGGCCCCAGCGAACTGACCGTCGGCAGCACCACCGAACATGGCAACTATCTCGACGATAAACGCCAGGGCCCATGGGTGACCGATTCAGGCAGCGGCAACTACACCGATGGCCTGCAAAGCGGTCCGTGGACACTCAAGGCCGGCGACGGTCATCGCCAAGCGGTGAACTTCGTCGCCGGCAAAAAGGACGGGGAATTGCGCGACACCGACGCCAATGGCGTACTGATATTCATCGAGCATTACAAGGCAGGCGTCCTGTCAGGCAGTCGTGAAGGCTACGCGCCAAACGGCAAGCTTACCTTCGTGGAAAACTACACCGACGGAAAACTCGACGGGCACGCCCAGCATTTCAGTGCCAATGGGGAACGTTTGCTCAAGGACTTCAACTGGCGCGCCGGTGTGGTCGATGGGCCTTATCGCGATTTCTTCGATGATGGCAGGCTCGCCAGCGACGGCGTCTACGAAAACGGCAAGTTTATTGGCCTCTGGATTGACCAAAACCCCAAAAGCCCCCTGCTGATAGAAACCCGCTGGTGCAGCTTCGATGAAAACGGCCCAAAGGTAGACCGCTGCGGAAAATACCGTGTTTTCGAGAATGGAAAACTGAGAACCGAAAGCGACTATCTCTATGGCCGGGAACAAACCAATGTGGAATACAACGTCCAGACGGGGAAAAAAACCAAGGAAACGATTATCGGCGAGGACGATCAGGTGACCGTCAATGGCTATGGCCCTGATGGCACTCTTTCCTGCAAACAGTCGAAAAAAGGCTTCACGCTGATGACCATCAACCAGCAGCCCGTCAAAAATTACGACGGTGCAAAACTGTATGGTGAACAGCTGTGTTATTACCCGAGCGGTGTTGTCCGCAATCGCTACTATTTTGACCGTGGCTATCTCGGCTGCGTGATCGATTACGACGAGTCGGGCAAGGAAATCCCGCAACGCTGTGCTCCATTGACACCGGAAATGGAACGACGCATGCAGAAATTCCTCCACTGATATTGAGGCTGCGTAAACCGGAGAGTGTTCTATGCTGGCAGCCAGGGAATTCCATTGTCGGAGCCATCCTTGCTGCTCACCGGGGGGGGCTTGATGCGGCCATTTTTGTTGTTTTTGATGCTGACTTTCGCATTTCCAGTGACGGCGCAGATCTACAAATACACCGACGCCAGCGGCAACACGGTGTACAGCGATCATGCGCCGGACGGCGTGAAGGCGCAGCCGGTGGAGTTGCCGCCGCTCAACAGCGTCCAGCCTCAGGCACCGAGCGCGCCGTCGTCGGACACGACCAGCCGGGCGTCTGCGCGCAATGCCTATGACGTGCTGGAACTGACCGGCCTGCCCACCGAAGAGGCCCTGCGCGCCAACAACGGCACGTTCACCGTCAGCGTGCTGATCAAGCCGCGCCTGCAACCGCCACATCAATTGCGCCTGCTGCTGGACGACGCGCCTTATGGCCAGCCGAGCAACGTGCCGATCCTGCAGCTGGTGAACATTGACCGGGGCGAGCATCGGCTGGCGGTTCAGGTGATCAATGGCGAGGCGATCATTCAGCAGAGTCCGGCAGTGGTCTTCACTGTGCAGCGGGTGCACAAGCCATGACTCGCGGATTGATTGCCGTGTGTCTGGTTCTGTTCGCGCTTGGCGCATCCGCCGAGGTCTTCACGTATGTCGATTCGCAAGGCAATCGGGTCTACACCGATCAACCGCGCGGCAATGCCAAGCGTGTGCCGCTGGCCACCAGCAATCGCATGGCCTCCAACCCGACCGGGGCGGCGCCCATTACCAAAGCTAAAAAATCACCGGAGCAACCGCTGTTCCGCTACGACATGCTGCGGGTGCTGGTTCCCGAACCGGACGCGACCATTCGCAGCAGCGCCGGCGAATTGATCGTCAGCATCACCAGTGAACCGGGCCTGCAAAAAGGTCATCGCTATCGCCTGCTGCTGGACGGCCAGGCCACCGGCGAGCCCGGCCTTAGCCCGGTGTTCCCGCTGAGCAATATCGATCGCGGCAGCCATAACCTGTCGGTGGAGATTCTCGACGCGCAGGATCGCATCGTCGAGCGCACCGCCAATCAGCCATTCCATATGCAGCGCATCTCGCTGGCGCAGAAACGCCAGGTCAAACCCTGCACCACCGAAGACTACGGCGTTCGCCCGGAATGCCCGCTGAAAGACAAACCCGCCGAACCGAAAAATCCCTTCCTGCGTTTCTTCTAACGCCGTTCAGCTTTGCGCACTATATTGGTGCAACAGTCTGCACCGTACCCACATTGCAACCCATTTTGGTTCGAAAGTACCCGCCAGGGCCGGCCGATCGCCACGCAAACGAGCGTCAAACGCCCGTTTCAGGGGTCGAACGCTTCTTTTCGGAGCCTTGGTTTGGTTTTTGCATTTTCCTGATATCGGCGCTTGGTTCCTTGCGCACGCCTTGCTCCAAAAGAGGTCCTGATGACCATAAGCGACGCACTCCACCGTTTGCTGCTCGACAACCTGACCACCGCCACCATCCTGCTCGATGCCGAATTGCGCCTCGAGTACATGAACCCGGCGGCGGAGATGCTGCTGGCCATCAGCGGTCAGCGCAGCCATGGCCAGTTCATCAGTGAGCTGTTCACCGAGTCCACCGAGGCGCTCAATTCGTTGCGCCAGGCGGTTGAACAGGCGCACCCGTTCACCAAGCGCGAAGCAATGCTCACAGCCCTCACCGGCCAGACCCTGACCGTGGACTACGCGGTGACGCCGATCCTCAGCAACGGCGCGACCCTGCTGTTGCTGGAGGTTCACCCTCGCGACCGCTTGCTGCGGATCACCAAGGAAGAGGCGCAACTGTCGAAGCAGGAAACCAGCAAGATGCTGGTGCGCGGCCTCGCCCACGAGATCAAGAACCCGCTGGGCGGCATCCGTGGCGCCGCGCAACTGCTGGCCCGGGAACTGCCGGAAGACAGCCTGCGCGACTACACCAACGTGATCATTGAAGAGGCCGACCGCCTGCGCAATCTGGTCGACCGCATGCTCGGCTCGAACAAACTGCCGTCGCTGGCCCTGTGCAACGTCCACGAAGTGCTGGAGCGCGTTTGCCAGTTGGTCGAGGCCGAAAGCCAGGGCTGCATCACGCTGGTGCGCGATTACGACCCGAGCATTCCCGACGTATTGATCGACCGCGAGCAAATGATTCAGGCCGTGCTGAACATCGTGCGCAACGCGATGCAGGCGATCAGCAGCCAGAACGAGTTGCGCCTGGGCCGCATCAGCCTGCGCACCCGCGCCATGCGCCAGTTCACCATTGGCCACATCCGCCATCGCCTGGTGACCAAGATCGAGATCATCGACAACGGTCCGGGGATCCCGGCGGAACTCCAGGAAACCATTTTCTTTCCCATGGTCAGCGGCCGTCCGGACGGTACCGGGCTGGGCCTGGCCATCACCCAGAACATCATCAGCCAGCACCAGGGCCTGATCGAGTGTGACAGCCATCCAGGCCACACCACGTTCTCGATCTTTCTGCCACTGGAACAAGGAGCCACATCGACATGAGCCGTAGTGAAACCGTGTGGATCGTCGATGACGACCGTTCTATCCGTTGGGTCCTGGAAAAAGCCCTGCAACAGGAAGGCATGACCACCCAGAGCTTCGACAGTGCCGATGGCGTGATGAGTCGCCTGGCGCGCCAGCAGCCGGACGTGATCATCTCCGACATCCGCATGCCGGGTGCCAGCGGTCTGGACCTTCTGGCGCGGATTCGCGAGCAACACCCACGACTGCCGGTCATCATCATGACCGCTCACTCCGATCTGGACAGCGCTGTCGCCTCCTATCAGGGCGGTGCCTTCGAGTACCTGCCCAAACCGTTCGATGTCGACGAAGCGGTGTCTCTGGTCAAACGCGCCAATCAGCACGCCCAGGAACAACAGGGCCTGGAAGTCGCGCCGACCCTGACCCGCACCCCGGAAATCATCGGCGAAGCGCCGGCGATGCAGGAAGTGTTTCGCGCCATCGGGCGCTTGAGCCACTCCAACATCACCGTGCTGATCAACGGCGAGTCGGGCACCGGTAAAGAACTGGTGGCTCACGCCCTGCACCGCCACAGCCCGCGTGCGGCCTCGCCGTTCATCGCGCTGAACATGGCGGCGATCCCGAAGGATCTGATGGAGTCCGAGCTGTTCGGCCACGAGAAAGGCGCCTTCACCGGCGCGGCCAACCTGCGTCGCGGGCGTTTCGAGCAGGCTGACGGCGGCACGCTGTTCCTCGATGAAATCGGCGACATGCCGGCGGACACCCAGACCCGACTGCTGCGGGTACTGGCCGACGGCGAGTTCTACCGCGTCGGCGGGCACGTGCCGGTCAAGGTCGATGTACGAATCATCGCCGCGACTCACCAGAATCTGGAAACCCTGGTTCACGCCGGGAAATTCCGTGAGGACTTGTTCCACCGCCTCAACGTGATCCGCATCCACATTCCGCGCCTGTCGGACCGTCGCGAAGACATCCCGACCCTGGCCAAGCACTTCCTCAGCCGCGCAGCACAAGAACTGGCGGTAGAGCCAAAACTGCTGAAAAGCGAGACCGAGGAATACCTGAAAAACCTGCCATGGCCGGGCAACGTGCGTCAGCTGGAAAACACCTGCCGCTGGATCACGGTGATGGCGTCCGGGCGCGAGGTGCACATCAGCGACCTGCCACCGGAACTGCTGAGCCTGCCGCAAGACTCGGCACCGGTGACCAATTGGGAACAGGCGCTGCGTCAGTGGGCCGATCAGGCGTTGGCGCGTGGCCAGTCGAGCCTGCTCGACAGCGCGGTACCGGCGTTCGAGCGGATCATGATCGAGACGGCGCTGAAGCACACCGCCGGGCGTCGTCGTGACGCTGCCGTGTTGCTGGGCTGGGGCCGGAACACCTTGACCCGCAAGATCAAGGAACTGGGAATGAAGGTCGATGGCGGGGATGACGACGAAGGCGAAGAAGGCTGACCTTCAGCGCCCGCCTGCACCGCCGCAAGGCACCGTGACCCGTAATCGGGCACGGCCGCTGGCTCATTCCTGCACCGCAACCCGCTGAAAAAACCATCCGGTGAAAAGACGAAGGCCCCGTATTACGGGGCCTTCGTCGTTGTATCGGGCTTTTTTGTTTCAAAACGATAAAAACTGGCACGCCCCCTGCAATAACCCAATCAGGTGATTCGTTTCACCAACCCTTTCGGGGGCCTTGGTACAGGCAGGCCGGGGATTCCCCTCTTTACACCGGACTCATCGAGTCCACCCTTTTGAGGCCCTTGATACAGGCAGGTCAGGGGTTCCTTCTTTACACCGGCTCAGTACGCAATGCGATGAGCCCGCCCGTTTCGGGAACCTTGGTACAGGCAGGCCGGGGATTCCCTCTTTTATTGCTCCCGGAGATGGATCTCCAGCCGCCAGCGGTCATCGACCTTGCTGCCGGCCCACTCCCCTTGCAGCGGTCGCGCTGCTACCAACGTCAGCAACAGGCCCCCATCACTCAATCGCGTCCGCCAGTTCACGTCCTTGCCGTTGAGCTTGAGCTGGCCCTTCTGCGCCTTGCCTTCGGCCTCGAACAACAGCGCAACGCTGCCATCGACGATCTCGCCGTGCAGCTTCGGCTCGTTGTTGAACCAGACCGTCAGACCGCCATCAGCCACCTCGACCTGTTGCAAGACGCTCGGGTCAGGCGTGGTCAAACGGCCGATCATCATCCCGACCATCACACCGACGATCGCCAGCGACGCCATCACCCGCGGGAATAGTTTCGAACGCGGGTCGGCTTGCGGCGTAGAATGCGCGTCATCTTTACCTTCGGAGCCGTGCATGTTTCACGTCATCCTTTTTCAACCGGAAATTCCACCGAACACCGGTAACGTTATCAGGCTGTGCGCCAACAGCGGCTGCCACCTGCATTTGATCGAACCGCTGGGCTTCGAGATGGACGACAAGCGCCTGCGTCGCGCCGGTCTCGACTACCACGAGTATGCCACTCTGCAGCGCCATGCCGACCTGGCCAGTTGCCTGGAAAGCCTCGATAACCCTCGGTTGTTCGCCTTCACCACCAAGGGTTCGCGACCGTTTCACGATGCGGCGTTCGTCCCCGGCGATGCCTTCATCTTCGGCCCGGAAAGCCGTGGCCTGCCGCCGGAAGTGCTGGATGCCCTGCCCGCCGAACAGCGCCTGCGCCTGCCAATGCGTGAAGGTTGCCGCAGCCTGAATCTGTCGAACACCGTGGCAGTGGCCGTGTACGAAGCGTGGCGGCAGAACGACTTCAAGTAACACCATACGATCGCCCAAGAAAAAAGCGCCTGTAACGGCGCTTTTTTCGTTGTTGCATCGACCGCTTACTGAACGGTCGGGGTCTCGCCGGCTTCCTGCATGCGCTGCAGCTCTTGCGCGTACAGGGCGTCGAAGTTCACCGGGGCCAGCATCAGGGCCGGGAACGAACCGCGGGTCACCAGGCTGTCCAGGGTTTCGCGAGCGTACGGGAACAGAATGTTCGGGCAGAACGCACCCAGGGTGTGGCTCATCGAAGCCGCGTCCAGGTTCTTGATCAGGAAGATACCGGCCTGTTGCACTTCAGCGATGAAGGCGACTTCTTCACCGTTTTTCACGGTGACGGACAGGGTCAGTACGACTTCGTAGAAATCGCCTTCCAGCGCCTTCTGACGGGTGTTCAGATCCAGACCGACCGCCGGGTCCCACTGCTGGCGGAAGATCGCCGGGCTTTTCGGGGCTTCGAAGGACAGGTCGCGTACGTAGATGCGCTGCAAGGAGAATTGCGGTGCGGTTTCTTCTTCGCTGGCTGCAGTGTTCTGTTGGTCAGTCATCTCAGATCCTTTCTGATCTTGGGTCTTTTAGGGTTCTTGGTTTGCAGGTGCAGCAGTTCAGGCCTTGAGCAGCGCGTCGAGCTTGCCGGCGCGCTCCAGGGCAAACAAATCGTCACATCCGCCGACGTGGGTGTCGCCGATCCAGATCTGCGGCACGGACGTGCGTCCGGCCTTCTGGGCCATGGCGGCGCGCACTTGCGGCTTGCCATCGACCTTGATCTCTTCGAAGGCCACGCCTTTGTTCGCGAGCAGGTACTTGGCGCGCGAGCAGTAAGGGCAGTAATCGCTGGAGTAGACGATGACTTCGCTCATGTCACTTCACCAGCGGCAGGTTGTCGCCTTTCCAGCTGGAAATCCCGCCGGACAGCTTGGCAGCGGTGAAGCCGGATTTCATCAGCTCGCGGGCGTGGGTGCCGGCCGTCTGGCCCAGGGCGTCGACCAGAATGATGGTCTTGGCCTTGTGTTTTTCCAGCTCGCCGATACGGGCGGCCAGTTTGTCCTGGGGAATGTTCACCGCGCCAACGATGTGACCGGCGGCGTAATCCTTGCTCGGACGGATGTCCACCACCACGCCGGCTTCCTTGTTGACCAGTGCGGTCAGCTCGCCCGTGCTCAGGCTTTTACCGCCGCCCTGCACTGTGTGCGCCAGCAGCAATGCCAGCAGTACGACGAAGATACCGACAAGAATGTAGTGGTTAGTGGCAAATTCAATCAGGTGAGCAACCATCGAAGGAGGTTCCAGGGCGTTAAAATGTCGGCCAGTATACACAGCCACTATGGTGGGCCAAACCCCGTCCGGCGGTGACGCGGTCGGAACTTCGCTTTAAACTCCAACTCCCTTTTCCATCGCCCTCTTCTTTATTAGCCACGAGTGGATTCCATGACTACCACGCCTAAACCTTTGGTCCTGATGATTCTCGACGGCTTCGGTCACAGCGACAGCCCCGAATCCAACGCCGTCTTCGCGGCCAAAAAGCCTGTGCTGGATCGCCTGTGGGCCACCGTGCCGAACGGCCTGATCTCGGGCAGCGGCATGGACGTCGGCCTGCCGGACGGCCAAATGGGCAACTCCGAAGTCGGCCACATGAACCTCGGCGCCGGCCGCGTGGTGTATCAGGACTTCACGCGCGTGACCAAAGCGATCCGCGACGGCGAGTTCTTCGAGAACCCGACCATCTGCGCCGCCGTGGACAAAGCCGTGGCCGCCGGCAAGGCCGTGCATTTCATGGGTCTGCTGTCGGACGGCGGCGTTCACAGTCACCAGGATCATCTGATCGCCATGGCCGAACTGGCCTTCAAGCGTGGCGCCGAAAAAATCTACCTGCACGCCTTCCTCGATGGCCGTGACACGCCGCCGAAAAGCGCCGCTTCGTCGATCGAGCTGCTCGACGCGACCTTTCAGGCACTGGGTAAGGGCCGCATCGCCAGCATCATCGGCCGCTACTTCGCCATGGACCGCGACAACCGCTGGGATCGCGTTTCCCAGGCCTACAACCTGATCGTCGACGGCAAGGGCGAATTCAATGCCGCCACCGCTCAGGAAGGCCTGGAAGCCGCTTACGCCCGTGGCGAGAGCGACGAATTCGTCAAGGCCACCAGCATCGGTGAGCCCGTGCAAGTCGAAGACGGCGACGCCGTGGTGTTCATGAACTTCCGCGCCGACCGTGCCCGCGAGCTGAGCCGCGTGTTTGTCGAAGACGGTTTCAAGGAATTCGAACGCACCCGCCAGCCAAAAGTGCAGTACGTGGGCCTGACCCAATACGCCGCCAGCATCCCGGCCCCCGCAGCCTTTGCGCCGGGCAGCCTGGAAAATGTTCTCGGCGACTATCTGGCGAAAAACGGCAAGACCCAGCTGCGCATCGCCGAAACCGAAAAGTACGCCCACGTGACCTTCTTCTTCTCCGGCGGTCGCGAAGAACCGTTCCCGGGCGAAGAGCGCATCCTGATCCCGTCGCCGAAAGTCGCCACTTATGACCTTCAGCCGGAAATGAGCGCACCGGAAGTCACCGACCGCATCGTCGATGCCATCGAGAATCAGCGCTACGACGTGATCGTGGTCAACTACGCCAACGGCGACATGGTCGGCCACAGCGGTGTGTTCGAGGCGGCGGTAAAAGCCGTGGAATGCCTGGACACCTGCGTCGGCCGCATCGTCGAGGCGCTGGAAAAGGTCGGCGGCGAAGCGCTGATCACCGCCGACCACGGTAACGTCGAACAAATGGCCGACGAAGCCACCGGCCAGGCGCACACCGCTCACACCACCGAACCGGTGCCGTTCATCTATGTCGGCAAACGCGACCTCAAGGTCCGTGAAGGCGGCGTGCTGGCGGACGTGGCGCCGACCATGCTCAAACTGCTGGGGCTGGAAAAACCAGCGGAAATGACTGGCACTTCGATTCTGGTCTGATATCAAAAACGCCCTGTAATCAGCCTGAAACGGCTTTTTATGACGAACGCCTCAAAGCAGTTGGCTTTGAGGCGTTTTTTTTGCCGCGTGGGGCGGGCATACTAGGCCGTCCCTTACCCTGGTGCCGCCCGCCTCTATGCTTCGCGTCCTGATCGCCCTCGCTCTGACATGCCTGCTCCAACCGGCCTTCGCTGACGAGCGCGCGCAAACCCAACAACAGTTGGACGCCACGCGTCAGGATATCGCCGAGCTGAAAAAGCTGCTGGGCAAGCTCCAGGAAGAAAAATCCGGCGTTCAGAAAGAGCTCAAGGGCACTGAAACCGAGATGGGCAATCTCGAGAAACAGGTCGACGCCCTGCAAAAAGAGCTGAAAAAGAGCGAATCCGAGCTGCAGCGGCTCGATGCGGAGAAAAAAAAACTCCAGAGCGCGCGCACTGAACAGCAACGACTGATCGCCATCCAGGCCCGCGCGGCCTATCAGAACGGCCGGCAGGAATACCTCAAGCTGCTGCTCAACCAGCAGAATCCCGAGAAATTCGCCCGCACCCTCACCTATTACGACTACCTGAGCCAGGCCCGCCTGGAGCAGCTGAAGAATTTCAACGAAACCCTGCGCCAGCTGGCCAATGTCGAAAAAGACATTTCCACGCAGCAAGCCCAGTTGCTGGTGCAGAAAAGCGACCTGGATACCCAGCGCGACGCACTCGACAAGGTTCGCAAGGAGCGCCAGCAGGTGCTGGCCAAGCTCAACGACGACGTGAAGGCGCGCGATCAGAAACTGGCCTCCCGCGAGCAGGATCAGGCAGACCTGTCTAAAGTCCTTAAAACCATTGAAGAAACCCTGGCCCGCCAGGCCCGTGAGGCAGAAGAAGCGCGACAGAAAGCGCTCATCGCCCAGCAGGAAGCCGAAAAAAAGCGTTTGCGTGAGGCCCAGGCCCGCGCCGACGCGGACTCGGACACCAGCGACGCCCCGCGAAAACAAGCCAGACCCACACCTGGCGCGCTGGTTTCCAGCAGCGGCGAGACATTCGGCGGCCCTTTTGCCGCCACCCGGGGAAAACTTCCATGGCCGGTTGATGGTCGACTGCTGGCACGCTTCGGTGAAACCCGTGGCGACGATGCCCGCACCAAGTGGGATGGCGTGATGATCAGCGCCTCCGCCGGCAGCCAGGTGCACGCCGTACACGGCGGGCGCGTGGTGTTTGCCGACTGGTTGCGCGGTGCCGGGCTGCTGGTGATCCTTGATCACGGCAACGGTTTTCTGAGCCTTTACGGTCATAACCAGACGCTGCTGAAGTCGGCTGGTGACGTGGTAAAAGCCGGTGAGTCCATCTCCACTGTCGGTAGCAGTGGCGGGCAGGACACACCAGCGCTGTATTTCGCAATTCGTCAGCAGGGTCACCCGAGTGATCCGGCGCAATGGTGCCGCGCGCAAGGATAGGCGTTGAGTCACCAACTTTAGGAGTTCGTTCGACATGCTGCATTTGTCCCGTCTTACCTCGCTGGCCCTGACGATCGCCCTGGTGATCGGCGCGCCTCTGGCGTTCGCCGCTCAACCGGCTCCGGCTGTCGCTCCGGCAGGCACTGCCGCGACTTCCAAGGCCCCGCTGCCGCTGGAAGAGTTGCGCACCTTTGCCGAGGTCATGGACCGGATCAAGGCCGCTTATGTCGAACCGGTGGACGACAAGACCCTGCTGGAAAACGCCATCAAGGGCATGCTCAGCAACCTCGACCCGCACTCGGCCTACCTCGGCCCGGAAGATTTCACCGAGCTGCAGGAAAGCACCAGCGGTGAGTTCGGCGGCTTGGGCATCGAAGTCGGCTCGGAAGACGGTTTCATCAAGGTTGTGTCGCCAATCGACGATACGCCAGCGTCGAAGGCCGGCATTCAGGCCGGTGACTTCATCGTCAAGATCAACGGCGCGCCGACCCGTGGCCAGACCATGACCGAAGCCGTGGACAAGATGCGCGGCAAGATCGGCCAGAAAATCACCCTGACCCTGGTCCGCGACGGCGGTACGCCGTTCGACGTGACCCTGGCCCGTGCGGTGATCCAGGTGAAGAGCGTCAAGGCGCAACTGCTGGAATCGGGTTACGGCCTGATCCGCATCACCCAGTTCCAGGTCAAGACCGGCGAGGAAGTCTCCAAGGCCCTGGCCAAGCTGCGCAAGGACAACGGCAAGAAGCTCAACGGCATCATCCTTGACCTGCGCAACAACCCGGGCGGCGTGCTGCAGGCAGCGGTGGAAGTGGTCGACCACTTCATCACCAAAGGCCTGATCGTCTACACCAAAGGCCGGATCGCCAACTCCGAACTGCGCTTCTCCGCCACCGGCAAGGACGAAAGCGAAGCCGTGCCAATGGTCGTGCTGATCAACGGTGGCAGTGCCTCGGCCTCGGAAATCGTCGCCGGCGCCCTGCAAGACCAGAAACGCGCCGTGGTCATGGGCACCACCAGTTTCGGCAAAGGCTCGGTGCAAACCGTGCTGCCGCTGAACAACGACCGTGCGTTGAAGATCACCACCGCGCTGTACTTCACGCCGAACGGCCGCTCGATCCAGGCCCAGGGCATCGTCCCGGACATCGAAGTGCGCAAGGCCAAGATCACCAACGAAGCGGACGGCGAATACTTCAAGGAAGCCGACCTGCAGGGTCACCTGGGCAACGGCAACGGCGGCGCAGACAAACCGACCGGCTCCGGCGCGAAACCGAAAGCCATGCCGCAGGATGACGATTACCAGTTGGCCCAGGCCCTGAGCCTGCTCAAAGGCCTGAGCATCACGTCCGGCCGTTGAGGATGTCTTTGCGTCTTGTCTTTGTCCTGCTGTGCTGTCTGGCGGGTGCTGCTCACGCAGAGCCTGCCAGACCGACACCACAAAAAGCCTACCTGACACTGATCATCGACGACCTGGGGCAGAACCTGCCCCGGGATCGCCGCGTGCTGGCCCTCCCCGGGCCCGTCACCACGGCAATCATGCCCGACACCCCGCACGCCACCGAATTTGCCCGCGAAGCCCATCGCGCCGGCAAGATCGTGATCCTGCACATGCCGATGGACCCGGCCACCGGCCCGTTTGCCTGGCATCCTGAACTGCCCATCGAAGAACTTGAGAAACGCCTCGACGCCGCATTCAAGAGGGTCCCCTACACCGCCGGCATCAACAACCACATGGGCAGTCGCATGACCGCACAACCAGTGGCGATGGCCTGGTTGATGGGTGAGTTGCAGCGCCGTCACAAGTTCTTCGTCGACAGCCGCACCAGCGCGCAAACGGTCGCTGCTCAACAGGCACAGAAGATCGATCTGGCGAGCGTCTCGCGGGATGTGTTTCTCGATGACGAGCGCACTGAAGCGGCGATTTTCACCCAGTTGCAGACGGCGATCAGCCTGGCTCGCAAGCAGGGTTCGGCGGTGATGATCGGCCATCCTTATCCACAGACTCTGGCTGTGCTGGAACGGGAACTGCCGAAGCTGAAAGCCCAAGGCATCGACTGGATCGACATCAAGCAGATGATCAGCGTGCGCAGCAATCGCGCCACGGCCGCTCATGGCAAAGACGGCGTCTACCGGTAACAAGCTGTCACGAAGCAATAGATAGATACCGCAGCCAGCCCCCTCCATACCCGGATATTGAGACCCGTCGCGGCGACACCAAGCCGCTTTCTTTATTCGGGATCAATCATGAACACCCAAACTTCTCTCAACTCATCTGTTCGGCAGATGGAGCCCATTGCAGTTGAAAACCTGCTGATCAATTTCACCACCGAGTTTCACCGGATCTGGGACAACACAGGCTCGAATTCAAAACCCGGCAGCTTCTGGCGCCCGACACCGGCTCCCGACCTGCTGCCCGGCTATTTTTCCTTGGGCGATCTCGTTGTCTCCGGACGGGACAATATCAACGACAGGCAGGTGATGGCGGTTGTCCGCGAGGGCGATCCGCAGAATGCCGAAGCCGGCAAGGGGCCGGCACTGAGCAGGCCTGATGATTACCAACGGGTATGGAGCGATTCAGGTTCGCGCGCCAACGGTGACTGCTCCGTATGGCGGCCGATTCCTCCCGAAGGCTATGTGGCAGTCGGAATGGTATGTTCCAACGACCGCAACAAGCCGTCCTTCAACGCCGTTCGTTGTGTACGTGCAGATCTGGTGGTCGCCGCAAGCGCCAACGCACTGATCTGGAGCGACAAGGGTAGCGGAGCCGACCGCGATTTCAGCACCTGGAGCGTCAAGCCTCCGACCGCACCTGCCGGGGAGATATTCTTTGCACCCGGCACGTTTATCGGTGCCAACGGCTACAGCAAACCTGCTGCATCCATCACGGCCTATGCCTTACGGATGCCTATTGCGCTTCAGGTCGATACGCCTCCGGCGGCCCCTGTACTGACCGGGCATGATGCCTCCGCCATCCTGACGCCACCCAAGATTACACAGGTCGTCCGATTGCCGTGGTTCACGGTCAGCGACCCGGCGATGACAAGCCTTGTACAGCTACGCACTTCACCGTTTTATCGTATGGAAAGAACTGATCGCTACTTGCTCGTCGGCCAAGACCAGAACAGCACAGACATGCATCGCCCTTTCAGGTGGAGAGCCGGCCGAGCCCAATCCTTCGAAATGGTGCGCACGTTCACGCGCAAAACCGGAATCGACATCGGCAGCCAATGGCCGTCGGCATTGTCTGCGCCTGAGTCGGCCATCACCTGCTCAGCCAGGTTGGGCGACAGTTTCTGCAACACCGAATCGGCACCCTATGAATGGGTGAACTCCGAACAGGCAGAAGTTATTGCGCTGGTTGCGAAAAACCGGTTCGCAGCGATTTATCTTATGCAGAGCGACTACCGATTGCTGCGCGAAGACGGTTCACAAGTGGAAGGCCATCTCAGCTATACCGATATGAATAGCCTGCATCTGACTGACTACCCGGCCGAGCCGGAACCGTCAAAGGATACGAAGAAAGAACTTGAGAAACCGACTGCCATCGAGCCAGAGAAGGAACCTGAAAAGCTGCCGGCTGCGGAGCCCGTGGCAGGTCCGCAATCAACGAAAGAATCAGCAACAGTTACAGATACCGCCCCATGATCTCGTCGACCACGCCGTCCTTGCGCATCTGATCAAGCGCTGCCTGAAGCTTGGCAACGGCTTCGTCCGGCACTTCCTTGTTCAGCGCCAGATACAGTTCGGCGCTGTTGAAGCGAAGTACGGTTTTCAACCCGGTCACGCCATCCTGCCGCGCCAGATAACGGCCGGCGGGATCGCCGGTAGCCCACAGGTCGATCTGACCGCTGACGAGCTTTTTGGCGTTGTCCTGATCGCGCAACACCACCACCGGTTTCAGGCCCTGCTTGGCTAGGGTCTCGGCAATCGCATCGCCTTTGTAAGCGCCGATCTTGTACTTGCGCGCATCGTTCAGGGTTTCGAGGGTGATCTTGCTGTCGGCTTTGGCCAGCATGACCCAGTCATCCGGGCCGATGGGGCCGACCCACTTGAACAGCGTCTCGCGATCCGGCAGGCGTGCCATGACGAAAGCACCGTAACCGGGGTTCTCCAGCGCGAGCTTGTAGACCCGTTCCCAGGGGAAGCGCAGGGTCAGACTGTAAGTGATGCCGGCACGCTTGAACATCTCGCGCACAATGTC
Source organism: Pseudomonas sp. GW822-FHT03F08 (assembly GCF_058801265.1). Lineage (NCBI taxonomy): Bacteria > Pseudomonadati > Pseudomonadota > Gammaproteobacteria > Pseudomonadales > Pseudomonadaceae > Pseudomonas > Pseudomonas sp. GW822-FHT03F08. The sequence goes on from NZ_JBXANC010000004.1 coordinate 425,485, forward strand.
TGTGGCGATGCCGTTGATGTTTTCGTCTTGAGCGAAATTCTTGCCGTTCTTCGCCATGTTGTACGGCGGGAAGTTTTCGGTGAGGAGCACCAGATCGGTGTCGGGACTTTCTTCGGCGTGGCCAGTGTTGATCAACAACACGGAGGCACTGGCGAGAGCGAGAAGCAGGCGTTTGATCATGTCGGGCTACCGAAATCCATGGCGTGCCCAAGAGTGCCTTGGGTACGCCATGCTGTCCACTGGCCTGTATGGATGTTTAACGCATTACGATGCCGCGGTGAGCCATGTAAGCCTTGGCTTCCTGAACCGTGTATTCGCCGAAGTGGAAAATACTCGCCGCCAGTACGGCACTGGCGTGGCCTTCGAGGATGCCATCGGCCAGATGCTGCAGGTTGCCGACGCCACCGGAAGCGATCACCGGGATCCCCAGCGCATCGCTGATGGCGCGGGTCACACCCAGGTCGAAACCGTTTTTCATGCCGTCCTGATCCATGCTGGTCAGGAGGATTTCACCGGCACCCAAGCCTTCCATTTTCTTCGCCCACTCGACCGCGTCGAGGCCGGTCGGCTTGCGACCGCCGTGGGTGAAGATTTCCCAGCGCGGGGTTTCGCCCGGGCCCGAAACCTTCTTCGCGTCGATGGCGACGACGATGCATTGCGAGCCGAAATGCTGCGCCGCTTCGCCGACGAATTCCGGGTTGAACACGGCAGCGGTGTTGATCGACACCTTGTCCGCACCGGCATTGAGCAGATTGCGAATGTCCTGCACGGTCCGCACGCCGCCGCCGACGGTCAGCGGAATGAACACCTGGCTGGCCATGCGCTCGACGGTATGCAGCGTGGTGTCGCGACCATCGACACTGGCGGTGATGTCGAGAAAGGTAATCTCGTCGGCACCCTGCTCGTCGTAGCGACGGGCGATTTCCACCGGATCGCCGGCGTCACGGATGTTCTCGAATTTCACACCTTTGACGACCCGGCCGTTGTCCACGTCCAGGCAAGGGATGATGCGTTTGGCCAGCGCCATGGTCAGTCCTCAGCCTTGGTACGAGTCGCAGAAAGCTTGCGCTTCGGCGACGTCGAGAGTGCCTTCGTAGATCGCCCGGCCGGTGATGGCGCCGATGATGCCTGGCGCCTTGGCGTCGAGCAGCGACTTGATGTCACCCAGGTTGTGAATGCCGCCGGACGCGATCACCGGGATCTTAGTGGCAGCAGCCAGCGCAGCGGTGAACGGTACGTTGCAGCCCTGCATCATGCCGTCTTTGGCGATGTCGGTATAAACGATCGAGGACACGCCGTCGGCTTCAAACTGTTTGGCCAGGTCGATGACCTGCACGGTGCTGATTTCAGCCCAGCCATCGGTGGCGACAAAACCGTCTTTGGCATCCAGACCGACGATGATCTTGCCCGGGAACGCACGGCAGGCTTCCGCGACGAACGCCGGATCCTTCACCGCTTTGGTGCCGATGATCACGTAGCTCACGCCGGCCTTGACGTAGTGTTCGATGGTTTCCAGCGAACGGATGCCGCCGCCGATCTGGATCGGCAAAGTCGGGTAGCGCTTGGCGATGGCGGTCACCACTTCGCCGTTGACCGGTTGGCCTTCGAAAGCGCCGTTCAGGTCGACCAGATGCAGACGACGGCAACCGCCCTCCACCCACTTGGCAGCCATGCTCACCGGGTCATCGGAGAACACTGTGGAATCTTCCATGCGGCCCTGGCGCAGACGTACGCAGGCACCGTCTTTGAGATCGATAGCGGGAATAATCAGCATCTGGCAAACCTTCAAATTTGAATGTTCAGCTTGGCTCGGAAATCAGTTTTTCTCGAGCGCCCACAGGTCGCTTTCGATGCTTTCAAACCGCTCCTTGAGGTGGGTCTGCACATCGAAAATCGCCCTGTTGTAATAGTGCGGAGCAATTTCGCGGGTAAACAGCTCAAGAATTTCCGCCGCCTCGAACGAACCCAGGTCCAGTTCGAAACGATCCTCCATGAACCGCTGGATCTTGCGATTGGCGTCGCTTTCCTGCTCGGGCGTGAGGGTCAGGATCGGCGGCTTGGATTTCTTGACGGCCATTTACCAGCGACCATCCCACGCAGCGAAGTTCTGCAGCAATTGCAGGCCATGGGTATGGCTCTTCTCCGGGTGGAACTGCACGGCGAAACGCGAACCCTCGGCCAGCGCCGCGGCGAAATCGACACCGTAATGACCGCTGCCGACCACCTGCCGCGGGTTACCGGCGGCGATGTAGTAGCTGTGCACGAAGTAGAAACGCGCCAGGTCCGGAATGTTGTGCCACAGCGGGTGATCCACCGACTGTTTCACTTCGTTCCAGCCCATGTGCGGGACTTTCAGGTGCTCGCCGTCTTCATGCAGGTCTTTGCCGAAGAACTTCACCGCGCCCGGGAACAGACCGATGCAGTCGACACCGTCGTTCTCTTCGCTGGTGTCGAGCAAGGCTTGCATGCCGACGCAGATGCCGAGGAACGGGCGATCCTGGCTGACTTCACGTACCAGCGAGTCGAAACCGAGGCGACGGATCTCCGCCATGCAATCGCGAATCGCGCCGACACCGGGAAAAACCACGCGGTCGGCTTCGCGGATCACGTCCGCATCGCTGGTGATCAGCACTTTGCCGGCGCCAACGTGCTCGAGGGCCTTGGCCACCGAGTGCAGGTTGCCCATGCCGTAGTCGATTACCGCAACCGTCTGCATTACAGCACGCCCTTGGTCGAAGGCATCTGGCCGGCCATGCGGTCGTCCAGCTCGACGGCCATGCGCAGCGCGCGGCCGAAAGCCTTGAACACGGTTTCGATCTGGTGGTGAGTGTTGGTGCCACGCAGGTTGTCGATGTGCAGGCTGACCAGCGCGTGGTTGACGAAGCCCTGGAAGAATTCCTGGAACAGGTCGACGTCGAAGCCGCCGACGGTGGCGCGGGTGTACGGCACGTGCATCTGCAGGCCCGGACGGCCGGAGAAGTCGATCACTACGCGCGACAGCGCTTCATCGAGCGGCACGTAGGCATGGCCGTAGCGACGGATGCCTTTCTTGTCGCCGATGGCTTGCGCGAAGGCCTGGCCGAGAGTGATACCGACGTCTTCCACGGTATGGTGGTCGTCGATATGCAGATCGCCCTTGCATTGGATATCCAGGTCGATCAACCCGTGACGGGCGATCTGATCCAGCATGTGCTCAAGAAAAGGAACACCGATATCGAATCGGGCCTTTCCGGTGCCATCAAGGTTGATCGAGGCTTTGATCTGGGTTTCCAGAGTGTCGCGCTCGACAGACGCCTTACGTTCGGCCATCACCAGCTCCGCAAAATCATTGGGCGAAAAAGGCAGCCATTATAGGGGCGTGGGGCCGAAACAGAAACACGAGACGTGATATGGCAGACGGATAGAAGCCCGTACTGTCGGGGATAGACATGTCCATACAAGCCATTTCGGACAGCCCAAAACAACTGTGGGAGCGTGCTTGCTCGCGATGAGGGCCACACATTCAACATCACTGTCGACTGTCAGACCGCTATCGCGAGCAGGCTCGCTCCCACAGGGTTACGACGTTTTACTTAGTGGAACAGCACCGCCGTCTTCTGCAGGGTCACCCACACACCCCACGCCAACGGAATCCCGACCGCCAGCCACGCAGCAACCGCCAACGGCTTGCTGCCCGGCGCGGCTTTCCACTCAAGCACGGTACTGCTGTCAGCACCCTTGTCGTGGCCCAGCGCCTGCTCGGCAGCCAGTTCGGCGTCGGTCATGAAGTACTTGTCTGCCACCGGACGCACCAGCAGGTTGCACAGAAAACCCAGCACCAGCAGGCCGGCGAGGATGTACAGGGTGATGTCGTAAGCCGCCGCGCGTTCAACGCCGATGCTCAGTTGATACTCACGCAGGTAGTTCACCAGCACCGGACCCAGCACGCCAGCAGCAGCCCATGCCGTCAGCAGACGACCGTGGATCGCGCCGACCATCTGCGTGCCGAACAGGTCGGCCAGATATGCCGGAACGGTTGCGAAGCCACCGCCGTACATCGACAGGATGATGCAGAACGCCGCCACGAACAGCGCAACGTTGCCCAGATGGCCGAGGTTCGGAATCAGCGCGTACAGCGCAAAGCCCAGCGCGAAGAACACGAAGTAGGTGTTCTTGCGACCCAGGTAGTCCGAGAACGACGCCCAGAAGAACCGGCCGCCGATGTTGAACAGGCTCAGCAGACCAGTGAAACCGGCCGCAATCGCTGCGATCGACGCCAGTTGCCCGGCATCCAGCTGACCGAACGGCAGATCATTGCCCAGCAGCTTGCCGCCGAACACTTCCTGCAACAGTGGCGAAGCCATGCCGAGGATGCCGATACCGGCGGACACGTTCAGGCACAGCACCAGCCACACCAGACGGAATTGCGGGGTTTTCCACGCCACATTCACGTGTACGTGACGGTGGGTGATCATCGCATTCGACGCTTTCTTCGCTGGCGCGGTCCAGCCTTCAGGCTTCCAGCCGGTCGGCGGGACGCGGTACGACAGCGCACCACCGATCATGAACACGAAGTAGATCGCGGCCATGGCCACAAAGCTCTGCCACACACCCACGCCAGCCGGCGAAGCGAAATGGCTCATCAGAGCGGTCGCCAGTGGCGCACCGACCATCGCACCACCACCGAAGCCCATGATCGCCATGCCGGTGGCCATGCCGCGCTTGTCCGGGAACCATTTGATCAGGGTCGACACCGGCGAGATGTAGCCCAGGCCCAGACCGATACCGCCGATCACGCCGGAGCCGATCCACATCAGCCAGATCTGATGGGTATAAATACCCAACGCCGAGATCAGCAGACCGCCACACCAGCACAGTGCCGAGACCACACCGGCCTTGCGCGGGCCGGCGTGTTCGAGCCAGCCACCCCAGATCGCTGCCGAGCAGCCGAGGAAGATGAAGAACAGGGTGTAGATCCAGCCGAGCATGGAGATCGGCCAGTCGCATTGCGACGAGAAGACTTGTGCGATGAAGCTCATGTCCGGCGCGCAAGCCACCGGAGCGGTGATGCCCAGCGCCTTGGACAACGGCAGCCAGAACACGGAAAAACCGTAGGCCATGCCGATGCACAGGTGAATGGCCAGAGCGGCCGGTGGTACCAGCCAGCGGTTGAAACCGGGCTTGGCGATGATGCGTTCCTTGGACAGGAACGCAGGCTGGGCGGCGCTGAGGCCGTCCGCCGTAATGCTCGTGCTCATTGTGTATCCCCCAATTATTAGTATGGTTCGCCAGCCACTGCTCACCCCCGGCCTTTATGCACGCAGGCATGACCGTGTTGGTGGGTGAAGCTCCTTGAGGCGCGACCAAAAGTCGCAGAAGGGCGGACGAACGGGCGAAGGTTACCATCTGCACGTGACAGAAAAACCAAACTGATATCACCTTTTTTGAGTCATCTGATCTCCTGTGACCGGGGAACCCTCCTGCCGACCGTTGTCGAAGCGCTGCACGTCGCGGATCAACAGGTTCCTCAGGACGCCGCACCAGCGCGGGGTTATGCAGCGCTATACTCCCCGGCTAAATTACGAATTCGACTAACTACAAGGACTCGCCCATGAAAGCGTTCGGCAAAATCCTGGGTCTGGTACTTCTCGGGCTGTTGCTGATCATTGTGGCGGCGGGCTTCGCCCTGACCCACCTCTTCGATCCCAACGACTACAAAGACGAGATCCGCCAGATAGCCCGCGACAAGGCCCACATCGAGCTGACGCTCAATGGCGATATCGGCTGGAGCCTGTTCCCGTGGCTCGGCCTGGAATTGCACGAGGCCAGCGTCGCCACCCTGATCAAGCCTGCCGAACCGTTTGCCGATCTGCAGATGCTCGGTCTGTCCGTGCGCGTGCTGCCGCTGTTGCGCCGCGAAGTGCAGATGAGCGATGTGCGTGTCGAAGGCCTGAACCTGCGCCTGAACCGTGACAAGAACGGTCACGGCAACTGGGAAGACATCGGCAAGCTGCCTGCCGCAGCGCCTGCGCCGGGCAGCACCCCGCCGGTTGCCGCTGGCGAACCGGTTGCTGAAACGCCTGCCCAGCCGGAAAAACCGCCGCAGCCGATCCGCCTCGACATCGACAGCCTGACCGTCAACAACGCCCGCGTTGAATACAACGACGAGCAGACCGGCAAGCAGTTCAGTGCCGAAAGCATCCAGCTGAGCACCGGCGCTGTACACGATTCAACCAACATTCCGCTGAAAGCCACGGCGTTCCTCAGCACCAATCAGCCCGTGTTGCGAGTACGCACCGAGCTCAATGGCGAGTTGCGCATCGAGCGCGCCCTGCAACGCTACAAGTTCGAAGACTTGAAGCTGTCCGGCGAACTGACCGGCGATCCACTGCAAGGCAAGGCCATGACGTTCTCCGCCCAGGGGCAAATGCTGCTGGACAAGGCTGCGAACGTCGCCGAATGGACCGGGATCAAGATCTCCGCTAACCAGTTGCGCGCCTTGGGTGAGCTGAAGGCCAACGATCTCGACAAGACCCCGCAGATCACCGGCGGGATTTCCATCGCCCAGTTCGATCTGGCGAAATTTGTCGACAGCATCGGCCAGACCCTGCCGGCCATGGCCGAAGGCAGCCTGAGCAAGGTCGAGCTGGTCAGTCGCGTGTCTGCCACGCCCACCAGCGTGGCGCTGGACAACATCAACCTGAAACTCGACGACAGCAGCTTCAGCGGCCGCATCGCCGTCGAAGATTTCGCCAAGCAATCGCTGCGGGCGATCCTCAAGGCTGACACCTTCAACATCGACCGCTACCTGCCGCCAAAATCGGAAAAAGCCACCAGCGCCACCCAGGCACGTCAGACCGAAGTCGCCAGCACCGAAGCCGATGCCATGGCCGGCGCCGGCAGCACCCCGCTGCCGGACAAACCGAGCAAAAGTGCCTGGAGCACCGAGCGACTGTTCCCTGTTGAGCGCCTGAGCAAACTCGACGTGAACGCTGATCTGACCTTCGGCCAGTTGACCCTCGACAAGCTGCCGATCCAGAACGCTGCACTGAAAGCCACCGGCCAGGGCGGCCTGTTGACCCTGGAGAATCTGCGCGGCGAGCTGTACAACGGCGACTTCGAAGCCAAGGGCACGCTGGATGTACGCCAGACCGCGCCAGTGCTGAATCTGCAAACCCGGATCAACCGCGTGCCGGTGGAAAAAATCCTCGAAAGCCAGGGCAAGAATCCACCGGTCAAAGGTCTGGTGAACCTCACCAGCACTGTCACCGGTAGCGGCAACAGCCAACAGGCGCTGATCGACACCCTCAACGGCAACGCCAGTTTCGTGATCAACAACGGCGTGCTGCTCAATGCCAACCTTGAACAGCAACTGTGCAAAGGCATCGCCACGCTCAACCGCAAATCCCTGAGCGGCGAGCCACGCGGCAAGGACACGCCGTTTCAGGAGCTCAAGGGCAACCTGACCTTCCGCAACGGCGTCGCCAGCAACCCGGACCTGAAAGTGCGGATCCCGGGCATGACCGTCAACGGTGACGGCGACATCGACCTGAAAGTGCTGGGCATGGACTATCGCGTCGGCATCATCGTCGAGGGCGACACCAGCGCCATGCCGGACCCGGCCTGTCAGGTCGGCGACAAATTCGTCGGCATCGAGTGGCCGCTGCGCTGCCGTGGCCCGCTGGAGCTCGGTGCCAAGGCTTGCCGTGTGGATAACGAGCGGCTCGGCCAGGTCGCGACCAAAATGGCCGGCGACAAACTCAGCGAAAAAATCGAAGAGAAACTGGGCGACAAAGTCAGCCCTGAACTGAAAAACGCATTGAAGGGGCTGTTCAAGCGATGAGAGCGGAGCAGTTTTCCACGGCGGTGCTGGAATGGTTCGACCGCCACGGCCGCCATGATTTGCCTTGGCAACAGGACATCAACCCATACCGGGTGTGGGTGTCCGAGATCATGTTGCAGCAAACCCAGGTCAGCACCGTGCTCAATTACTTCGACCGGTTCATGGCCGCGTTGCCGACGGTCGAAGCCCTGGCCGAAGCGCCGGAGGACGAAGTGCTGCACCTGTGGACGGGCCTGGGTTACTACACCCGCGCGCGCAATTTGCAGAAGACCGCGAAGATCGTCGTCAGCCAGTACGGCGGCGAGTTTCCCCGCGATGTCGAGAAACTCACGGACTTGCCGGGCATCGGCCTGTCCACCGCTGGCGCGATTGCCAGCATCAGCATGGGCCTGCGCGCACCGATCCTCGACGGCAACGTCAAACGGGTGCTGGCGCGCTTTACCGCGCAGGAGGGCTACCCCGGCGAGCCGAAGGTGGCCAAACAGCTGTGGGCCAACGCAGAACGCTTCACGCCGCAGGACCGAGTCAACGCCTACACTCAGGCGATGATGGATCTGGGCGCAACGCTCTGCACCCGCAGCAAGCCGAGCTGCCTGCTGTGTCCGCTGGAGAAGGGCTGCGAAGCGCATATGCTCGGCCTGGAGACGCGCTACCCGATTCCCAAACCGCGTAAAGCCATCCCGCAGAAACGCACGCTGATGCCGCTGCTGGCCAACGAGGAGGGCGCGATTCTGCTTTATCGCCGCCCCTCCAGCGGATTGTGGGGCGGTTTGTGGAGCCTGCCGGAACTCGACGACCTCGACGACCTGCAACACCTCGCCGCGCAGCACTCGCTGGAACTGGGCGAGCAGCAGGCGCTGCCAAGCCTTGTCCACACCTTCAGTCACTTCCAGCTGTCCATCGAACCCTGGCTGGTTCAGGTGCAGGAAGCCGGCGGTCACGTGGCCGAGGCCGACTGGCTCTGGTATAACCTCGCCACCCCGCCGCGCCTGGGCCTCGCCGCCCCGGTCAAAACCTTGCTCGAACGCGCGGCCGCCGTCTTGAATGCAGGAGAGTCGACATGACCCGCACCGTAATGTGCCGCAAGTACAAAGAACAACTCGAAGGTCTGGAGCGCCCACCGTACCCGGGCGCCAAGGGCCAGGACATCTTCGAACACGTCTCGGCCAAGGCCTGGGCCGACTGGCAGAAACACCAGACCCTGCTGATCAACGAAAAACGCCTGAACATGATGAACGCCGAAGATCGCAAATTTCTGCAGGGCGAAATGGACAAGTACTTCTCCGGCGAGGAATACGCCCAGGCGGAAGGCTACGTGCCGCCAGCGGAATAACCCCCGAAAATCGGGGGTCGGATCGTAAGCGACGGAATTAATTTAAGAAATTTTAAAAAAGTGTTTGACGTAAATCCGAAAAACCCTTTTAATGCGCCCCGTTGCCCAGATAGCTCAGTCGGTAGAGCAGGGGATTGAAAATCCCCGTGTCGGCGGTTCGATTCCGTCTCTGGGCACCACCTTTCGTTTTCAGGTGATGCCAAGCACACCAGAAAGCACACAAGAAGCCCGCCTAGTGCGGGCTTTTTGCTTTCTACGGTTCCCAACCGTTCCCTTGTAAGCCCAAACATATGTGAGTAGATTCGTGAGTAGATCCAGTTCGGTCTAGAAATCTACTTACACCGTAGCGGCAAGATGCCCGCCTGGTGCGGCCTGCAAGGAGGCTGCGTGCCACTCTCAGATACCACCATCCGTACTGCCAAGCCGAAGGACAAGCTATACCGGCTGACTGACGCCAATGGCCTATGCCTAGAAGTGACCCCGACCGGCTCTAAGCTGTGGCGCTATCGATACCGCTTCAACGGCAGCGCGAACTGGCTGGCTGCTCCAGTACACCGGTGAACCAGGCTTCGGCGAAGCAGGTACCCGCATCGCGAACATTCGCTTTTCAGGCTGACGTGCCGGGCGGTGCGAAGTTGGTGGTTAGTCGAGACAAGGGATTTTTGGCATCAGGCGGGTGCTATGCGATGGTACTGGTCGACGGCAGGAAAGCGGCTCGAATCGACACAGGCGAAACGGTGAGTTTCAAGCTCAAGCCGGGTCGTCACATCATCGGCATAGCAGGTGATGACGACGGCAACGGTGTATGCGCTCTACAGATCGGCCAACCAGTGAAGGAGACTTCAGGCGACCTGAGCGTGGGGGAAGTGCAGAAGTTCAGAGTGTCCGGTACCCCAAACGGAACGGATATTCATCCTAGCTCACTTTGAAAAAATGGAGCGACTCACGGCCGCATGAATAATCCGATCCAACGCTTATGATCGAACTGCGCGGAACTCACCAGGCTGCCCCTACAGCCCGGTGGCCTGTTATCCAATTTAAGCAAACACCTCGGAGAGTGGCAGTGCGTGACATTGAACCGTCACTGTTGCCACCCTACGACGGGAAATATGCTCTCAATAAATTGAACAAACGTTCCGATCGGGGATGATTTCCCCGGCAATTTGATTCTGCGCACAAACTGCAACATCCACTCCGAATGGAAGCGGCAGATGTACGATCTCGCCGTAGGCGACATTGATTGTCTTCGAGATCACATGGTTGGCTTGCAATGCATGGACATCAGAAGGTATCTCCAACTTGAAGCGCTGACCGTTGGAGTCAGCTGAGTAGCTACGACCTACCCGGTAATTCAGGTTGATTGCCACTGTTGCGCCGGTTGCGCTCGCCGAGATGATTTCAGCGTTCCCATCAACGACACCAATACCCAACGAGCAGCTTGTATTAGATTGGTTGCAACTGCGCACATCCATGGGTGGAAAGCTGAGCTGGGAGGCCACTCCCTCACGCACATCTAAACGTCCTCCTACACCATGCGCGTGCTTACCGAACAGATCCGGCCCGTACGCGGAAACGGTGACAACTGCCGCATCCCTCGCGACAGGCTTCCCCCCAGCACAGCCAGCAATCAGTGCGAATGCAAAAAACGCAGCGAATCGAAAACCCATCTGCATGTAGCGAAATCCTTGAAATTGAACGGTTGCGCCTCCCTGAATGTTCGGCGCCAGGAGGTAACATATCGAGTCAGCAGGAAGAATGCATTCCAACTGCGTGCAGTTGTGAGGGCTGGAAATTCGACGCGTAACTGAGATGGTCGCCGCCCTTTTCTATGAGCTCAGACCGTTCGCTCGGTGGTGACCATGCGCGGTGACCACCGTTGGTGACCGCCCCTCCTAGTCACTGACGCATCGAATCCCCTTTGCCGAAACAACCCATGAAAGCTAAGGGCAAGTCCCGACTACACTGCGACACATTCGCTAAGCATACGGAGATGTCTATGTATATTTACGAGCTCGTGGTTCCTGGCACCTGGTTGGATTACGAGGATCGGGACTGGTCCTGGAGCGTCGAAGGGCTGCTACGCAATCTCCAGTCGCAGTTTTTTGAAGCTAATTTAGCGCTCAACCTATTTTCGAGCTCGCAACAGGGCCGACCCTTTCCCACCATGAATCAAGAGAAATGGGAACGCGACACCCAGCGTCGTAGCGAAATTCAACAAGTCGTTGAAATGGAAAAGGGAAGCATGAACTCTCATGAAAACTGGGAAGAAGTACGATTTGAAACCGATGTGCGTTTTAAGCGGGAGCAGTGGGCCGGGGGGGCTATTCCCAGAGAGTTCGAGTACAACACCTCGTTCCTTTATGCGCGGGCTTTTTTGTACGCCCTCGACGGGTTCGACAAGTTTTTAAGAGTTCTGGCGAAAACTGAAAACGTCCCACCTCAAGTAACTGATATCCACCAACGAATGGCCAAAGCTTTTCCAAACCTTCGTGGAGTTCGGAACTCGGCACAGCATCAGGAAGATCGCGTCCGGTCGCTGGGAGTCGGTGGCAAGCCCCTCGACCTTAAGCCAATAAACAATGGGATGGTGAGCGCCCCAAGAGGCGGCGTGCTCATGCTCAACTGCCTAAACGGTTCAAATTATGGATCTACTATGGCCGATGGGCATTACGGTGAGGTCGATGTGTCTCCAGATTCGATGAGCGCCCTTCAAGAACTGCTCTCGGAAGTACTCAACGCATTTATATGGAAGGGCCCCAAGCAGCATGCGCCAGGCTTCTAGGACATTGCTGCTCGGTATCCGCTCCGGTACACACGGTTTGGAGTTGATCATGGTTGATGCCCGGGCGGTGACCAGACGCAGTGACCGCCTTCATTGGCCACTTTGGGCCGGTCACAACCATCAGGATGCCCGATTCGCGAAGTTGTGCCCCCAGCAAGATTCACGCAGTGTCTTCACGCACGCGGGAAGCTGGAAACGCCTGTGGGAGCGAACTGTTTGGCGTTGGTGCGCATCCAGGTACGCACGATAGGTACGCGTCCTCCGGTGCGTATCAGCACCAGGTTCGCACTTCTGGTTCGCACCCTCCTACGCGAGGCTAATGCGAACCCCGCAAGTAGTTACCACGCTGGTTAACGCCAAAAATCACCATTTCAAAGGGTTTCCATCAGTGGTTTCCTCTACGGTTTCCACAAAAAGTGGTGAATACGCACGCAAGGCACGTTGCTCATTGCCTTCGCCACTGAGTAACAGTCGCTGGATGAGTGGTGGCACACTTCACCGGGCAGTAATCTACAATGCCGCCCGCATTGCTCGACGCAATGCTTCGAGATAGCGCAAAAACGATAGAACGATCCTTTTTTATGAGGTGTCGACTTTCGCAGAGCTCAAGCTGTAAGGTGATTAGGGCTAAGAACCATCTGGGCTTGACGAAATTCAGCCTGACGCTGTTACTCAACTTACAAAATCTGAAAACGCAAAGGACTGACAATGAAGCCACTAGTAATCTCAAATGACAGCGAAGCACTAGATCTGCTTGAAAGAATTCTCGACGGAGAAGCAAAGCTGCCAGAGGTTGAATTTAAAAACTGGCCGCGATTTGAGATGAAAGTGGAGGGGGAAATCTATAAGTCAACGATCACCCCAGATTTAATGAAAGGATTTCTTGAACTCCAAACAGCAATTAACAAGTCTTATGCGCTTGCAAGATACTCCGCATCAAGTCGAAATCTAAAAGATGCAGACAGAGAAGAGCTTCAGCTTATTTTGCAAGTAAAAGATGGTAGCTCCGAATTCTTTGCTAAACTCATCGAGCAAATTGATAAAATTGGTGATGCTTTCATGCAAATGGAATCCAAAGACAAAGTAAAAACGATACTAATTATCGGCTTATTCGTTCTTGGAGGAATATCCTATAACTCTTACCTTAATAACAAGGTGGAACTCCGCACGCTGGATGTTCAAGCTATCACCCACGAGGCAGATCGCAACGAACGCCTTGAAACACTACGTCTAGTAGCGAAACAGAGCTCTCCGGAATCCGAAAGAGCGGATGTAGTTTATTCCAAAGCTGTCGAGCAATATCCAGAAGTTAAGTCCATGGAAGGATACGTAGCCCAAGCTTACGACAAGCTTCTATCAGGAACCAAGGATGCTGACTCCGTTAATATCCAAGGTAGAAAGCTACCAGGCGCTGCGGTTAATGAAATTAGCAGCAGTAAGCGCCAAGCCTCTATTGGCGATGTTGTAACGGGCGTATACAAGATTTTAGGCGTAGATCACAGCGTTGACGCGCATTACAAATTCAAACTGCGCGACGTGCTTCGCGGCGAGGAGTTTTCTGCGACTCTTCCAAAAGATGGCGCAATGGTTACAGATCAAATACTTGATGTATTGCAAGACGCGGAATGGAATAACAAAGTTGTATTAATGAAGGTGCTAACAAAAAACAATCACGGCAAAATTGTAAACGCGCAAATTGAAAAAGTAACAGAAATAACAGACCAAGAAATATATAGCGATTCCTCCAAGCAAGCCAAGCCAGACAGCACTTCGAAGGTGGCAAAGAAATAAATTTTAGCCCGGCCAAGCGCCGGGCTTTTCAGTTAAATGGTCTCAGCCAACGAGAGCTGCCTTCTTGTGAGTTTAAGACGAGAGCTAGGCGCATCAACGCCGGACCAAAACACTTTGACCACGCTTTGACGGAATGTGAGACAGGCATGAGACGAAACCCGCGCCTAGTCGGCGTTTGAGGCTTTATCCATGCGGGAGCCGTCAAACAGGCGGGCTTGGTCGTCTCATACCCCTGTCAGGCCCAAGACAATGATCGAGGCGTCAGTGCTAGGCTTCCTCAAAACTCGGAGCACACCATGACGGACACCAACTTAATCGCCAGCCTTTTTGATCGCTTGAACCATAACCAGATCGCGCTCGGCGCCGCGATCGAGGAGCTTTCCAACTGGGTCGAACAGCGTGGATCGGCGGATATCGCCAGCAACGTGCGCGGGGCACTCGAAACGCTCGACGAGAACCAGGTGTTCATTCGTGAGGGTATCGCTGAGCTGACCGTCGCCGGCAGTCTTCGGGATCACCGACTCAATCAAGCCCAATCAGTGTTTGTGGCGATGATGAATGTCGGGAAAATGCGCGTGACTGTGTCGGATCGGCGCGTGCTCATGCGGGTGGCTGTGTGGCTCGGTGCCATCCCACTCAAAGCCATGCTCATGCTGATGGTGCTCGTCGTGCGTATGGCGATGGCCGTGTTTGAGGGGATCATGCTGGTGCTCGTGAGCATGATTTTCCATCAAGTGAATCCAGACACCGATGGCCATTAATGCGGCAGCGAGCAAGAACATGAGCGATGCCGACTCGCCTAGGATCAGGATCGAGATAACCGCTCCCAGGAAAGGAGCCGTGGAAAAATACGCCCCGGTGCGCGCGCTTCCTAGCCCGCGAAGGGCAAGTACAAACAACACTAAACTGACTCCATACCCGAGAAACCCAACCAACATAATTGGCCCCAACGTGGTCATGGGTGGCAGTTGTGAACCGATGGCCAATGCCAAGCAGCAGTTGACTACGCCCGCCACCAGGCCTTTGCTGCCTGCTATAAAAAGCGAATCTGAGGCAGAGACTTTGCGGGTCAAGTTGTTATCGATAGCCCAGCAAAGACAGGCAAACGCCACCGCCAGCGGCCCAATCCAATCATGAGCGGTCGCAGTCTCTTGCGGCCATGACAGAACGATACCGCCCAAAACAATAGCGATCATGCCGATTACGATCCGGCGATCAGCGTTTTCCTTGAACACCACCCACGCCAGCACCGCCGTGAGGACTGATTCGAGATTGAGCATCAACGACGCGGTTGCCCCCGCTGTGCGGGTGAGGCCGAACATGAGAGCCACAGGAGCAAGCACTCCCCCAAAGACTATGGCACCAATCAACCAAGGCCATTCTCCAGCGGGAAGCCCGGGCCGCTGCCAGCCGTGATCGCGAGCAAAGCGGACAATGGTCAGACCGAGGCCACTGCCCAGATAGAGCAGCCCTGCCAGCAGGATGGGCGGAGTATCCACACCCAATAGCTTGGCGAGCGGTGTGCTTGCGCCGAACAACGCCGCTGCAACTAACGCGTAGAGAACACTCAAATTCATAATGGGGCCGCCCTATCAGGCTCATTACATACCGGAGAGCATCTTAGCTTTGCCCGGGTAAGAATTATGTGAAGAGCAGATTCGCGCCCGGATGAATTCTGGACAGGCTCTAGACAGCCGAAGAGGTCTCAAATCATGCACCTCGGCCCAAGAGTCAAAACCAGCACGGGCTAGCGGCAGATCGGATGGGTGGCCGGATAGCTACTTGTCCAGAAACACGTAGGGGCCGCGACGGGCCCTTACGGGGCAAAGTCGCACGGCCACCCCCAAAATACTCCGCCATTATCCTTGACCAGCCTTGACGGATTTTTTGACAGGTCTTGACGGATTTCTCCGGCGCCACCACTAGTTTGAACGCTGAAAGCCACGTAGTTCATGACTTTGCTGGCATTCACGTAGCTTGGCCAGCACCAGCCTCGTCAAAAATCCTAGAGGTTACCGTCAAGGTAACTGCTCTATCATTTGCCAGGTCCACGCTGTCGGGATGGGGTGGTGAAATACCGAGCCAGATAAATCCTTAGCGCGCCAGGCAATACTAGACAGGCTCTAGACGGACTTTCGCATCTGACCAACCCACCAAGCTCCTGAGCCTCTCTCCTGCGCGCACTCCAGCGGGAACGAACCGAGATGATGACCCATGCCCGTCTGTAGCGGTCAGCTACCAAGGTGCCCCAGAAACCTAAAACCAGAACAGACTTTCCATACATGGCTTCCTGTGCATGGTACTGGATTTTTTCCTTACTTAACCTCCCAATTTTTACGCGCCCTTGACGTCAAGCGGCCTTGTTTTTCATAGCTTAATGTTCCCGTCAGGAATATGAACATTCTATTAAGTACACAATATAGGAACACTGCAATTCCCATAGAGACGTCGCCATGATAGGATTTCTTCGTTAATCGCCAACCAATGAGAACCGTAATGACCGACTACCCCAAAATCACTACCTACACCAGCATCTGCGTGATTCTTCTCAGAGAACTGCGCATCGAGCGAGGAATTCATCAAGCCCAAGTCGCTGACTGGATTGGGAAATCACCCAGCGCATGGACCAAGGTGGAGGCAGGTAAGAGCCCCCTCCAGTTTGAGACGTTCGCTCGCGTATGCTTGAGCTTCCAGGTACAACCATCAACCGTCATGGCCGCAGCCGAGCGCTATTCGCAACTCCTGCGCCAGCATCAATGGGCAGTATTGGCAACCGAGCTTAGCCTCGATGAAGATGGCCTACTCCGGGCGGCTCAGGACTATTGGGTATCTCCGGGATACCGGAACTTTGTTCCTACTCCATGGGCTCCGTCGGTCCTGAACGGCCCGCTGTATAACCCCGACAACAGCATCACCTTGGCCTTATCAGTAAGATTTGCTCTTGATAAGGCTTTCCACGAAGCGCAGCTGGTTACGAAGACTTCGCTTAATGGCCCTGCGTGAAACACCATCCCACCGCAGCGGAGCGGCAATGCGCCGTTCCACTGGTCGGTGACTTTTCTCGACAGAGCAGACGAGAGAGATGCTCAGCTCTGCTCGCAAGACCGTGTCGTCGCCAAGTGAACGATTCGCCTTCCCCGCCTCAGACTTGGAAAACTTCAAATCCCTGCGGTCAGAAATGTTTACGAAATGGATTGATATCTAGTAATCCGCGAATGGATCTACAAACCAGACCGGCATCATCTGCGTGCGTCATAAAACGGCAAGACCTAATTCAGTGACGCCTGTCTTGTCCATTAATCAAGCGATACCGTCGAACTTGCCGGTCTTGCAACGAAAGAAACACCTCGGGCGATTGACAGGAATATCCGCTCCCCTGATTCGGGGTAGTGCTGACTAGGCACCTGAGTATGGAAGCATCAAACAGCGCCACCATCTCCGCAAAAATATAGCTACGCCTTTGCACCGGCGCCGGGTTTATCAAGATGGGGCTACCGCTCGTCGGGCATCGACAGAGGAAATCAGCATGGCTTTGGTCGCCACCGACAGGTTCAAAACAGAGCAGCATTTGAAAAAGAAAGTAGATTCGTGAGTAGATTTACATACCAAACAAAGGAAAACCCTTTAAAATCATGCCAAGTAGACAGTCGTTCGATTCCGTCTCTGGCACCAAATACCGAAAACCCTGAATCGCAAGATTCAGGGTTTTTTTATGCCCGCGATTTGATGGAGGCTGGATCCCGCGCTTCTTGCAGGCCGGAATTCGCGATATTTTTCCCAGCCCTTACGGAAGAGGGTCATCCAGTCGATGAACCAGAAAAGAACCCGCATCCCCCTGCCCCATCCACCACCCTATCGCCAGAGCCGGACTTCGTTCTGGCTGACGCTTCTTGTTGGACTTTTGTTAACGTTCGCCATTGGCGCGTCGATCTACATGATCATCGACAGCCTGATCAGTGGCTCGATCACCACAACCAATCGCGGCCCGCGCATGACTTACCTCCGGGATCTGCAACCGCACAGGTACTGGTTCGAAGTCGTGTGGCAAAGCCTCGTCCCCCTGTTGCTGGTGAGCGTTGCGCTGTTCGGGTTACGGATCTACCTGAAGGTACGCAAGTGATCGTAACGGACGGGATTCAGCCCGAACCCCGTCCCGGTCGACGCTATTGATGCCAATCCCAATGGAACACCAGGTTACTTGCCCCGCCGCTGCCAACATTGGCAACGTCCCGCCGCACCTCACCATTGCGCGTGGCAACCACGGTGTATTTGCCTGGCGGCAGTTGCGCATAGACCAGCGGCCCGATCTGACTCAGGTTCAGCACCGGTTGTCCTGTCGCTTTCTGGACAACCAGGTCGACGTCCGAGGTGTACAGATTTTGTGCGCCGACGGAGAAGGTCATGTGCAGGTTGTAGCCGGCGGCTTGCTGAATGGCTCGCGACTCGTCCAGGCCAATCCCTCCGGACAGGTAATTGATACCGTTTTGCTGTTGTTGCTGGACTTGCACACCGGCACTGTCGATCGGCTCGGCGCTGCTCGCCTGCGCCATGAGCGGGAACATCAGAACAGCCACTGCAGCGACCGGCAGCATGAATGAAATGACGCGTTTCATGATGAGTACTCCCGGGTTCTCGCAGAACCCAATCGTTACTCCTGTTTAGATTTTGCGATGCAAGGCTGGTTTTAGATTGATTGGGAGTTGTCTTGAATGCGAAAAGGACTACGCGTTGTATTCCCCAATCGCTATCTTCGTCGGTCGCATCCTGCAAAACCCGCCCCCTCTTCCTTCGGTAGAGCCAGACACGGCCGGCATCGCCAGTCCGTGAATTATTGGCATGCTCTTGCTTCTGTTTCTCCTGAGCCGGAAGACCTGATGAGCCAACTTGAACCTGCTGATACGCAAGATCCAAAACTCGATTCGCTGTTGGGCGATCTGGGTGACCTGATACGCCAGGCGCGGCAGAAAGTGTTGCGAACGGTCGACACGATTCAGGTCCAGACCTGCTGGCAGATCGGGCGACATATTGTCGAGTTCGAACAACAGGGAGCCCGACGGGCGGGGTATGGAAAACAACTTCTGGCTACGTTGGCAAAAGAACTGACTGCGGACTTTGGGAAAGGCTTCGATTCTTCAAACCTTCGCTACATGCGTTTGTTTTATCAGGCATTTCCAATTCGTGACGCACTGCGTCACGAATTGAGCTGGACCCACTATCGCAAGCTATTGGGGATAGAAAGCGAATCAGCCCGCCAGTGGTACATGAACGAAGCCGCCACGCAAAACTGGTCAAGCCGCGCCCTGGATCGCCAGATCAACACGCTCTACTACGAACGTCTGTTGATGAGCCGAGACAGAACCGACGTCTATGCAGAGGCAGCGACCAACATTGCCGCGATGAAAAGCAATCCCCGGGAATTCATCCGCGACCCCGTCCTTCTGGAGTTTCTCGGCCTGCCATCACCGGGCAAGCTTCAGGAATCAGAACTGGAACAGGCCTTGATCGATCAGCTCCAGGGTTTTCTCCTCGAACTGGGCAAGGGCTTCGCTTTTGTCGGCCGTCAGCAACGCATCAGCGCTGGAGACGATGATTTTTACATCGATCTGGTGTTCTACAACTATCTGCTCAAATGCTTCGTCATCCTGGATCTGAAGCGCGGCAAACTCAGCGCTCGGGACGTGGGACAGATGGACATGTACATACGCATGTACGACGACCTGAAACGCAGTGAGGGCGACGGGCCTACGGTGGGGATCATTCTCTGTGCACAACAAAATGAATCGGTTGCGCGCTACACAATCCTCAAGGGCAATGAACAACTGTTCGCCAGCAGCTACAAACTGGTGCTGCCGAGCGAAGAGGAATTACGAGCGGAGCTAAACCGGGAACACACACTGCTGGAAGAACGCTTGATTGATCAGCCGGATGATTAACCGACGACGGATTGTTCACCGAGCCGCCTGAGACTATCGTTGGCAGCTACTCCGCGAAGGTCGAGAGCCATGGGTTTTCAAGAGACGCACGCACTGGAAGATGCCCGGAACAGAACCGCGCTCGCAAGCGATGTTCAGGACGCACCCTTTCAGGAGCCCGCCGCCGATGGCTATCGCCTTGGTGGTTTCACCTGGCGCCACGCTTCGCCCGCCCCACAGCGCCCGGTGGTGATCATCAACGCCGCCACTTCCGTGCGCTGCCGTCACTACTCGCGCTTCGCGACGTATCTGTTCGCCAACGGCTTCGACGTGATCATTTATGACTACCGGGGAATTGGCGAGTCGCGCCCGAAGTCGATGAGGCATTTGCAGGCCTCGTGGACGGACTGGGGCGCGCTGGATTTCGAAGCGATGCTCAAACGCGCGCAGCGGGAGTTTCCCGGTCAGCCGATCGATGTGGTCGGGCACAGCTTCGGTGGCTGCGCAGCAGGTCTGGGGGCCTCCGGGCAGGTAATCCGACGATTGGTTATGGTCGGCGCGCAATTCGCTTACTGGCGCGATTACGCGCCCGAGCATCGCTGGCGGATGTTCGGCAAATGGCATCTGCTGATGCCACTGGTCACGCTGCTCTGTGGCTACTTTCCGGGCAAACGCCTCGGCTGGCTGGAAGACACGCCCGCGGGCGTAGTGCGCGACTGGAGCACGCCTGGCGCACGTTATGAGCAGCGTCCGAGCGGTCGGGCGATGCTGGCGAAAAACGGCCGCCTGCCCTTCTCCAATGTCCACGCAAACACCCTGGCAATCAGTATCGGCGACGATCCTTACGGGACCATTCCGGCAACCGAACGCCTGCTCGATTACTTCCACAACGCCCGAAAGATCCACCTGCGAATCGAACCCCAGGACATTGGCGAACAAGAAGTCGGACATTTCGCCTTTTTTCGCAGCGCATACCAAGCCACACTATGGCCCATCGCTCTGACCTGGCTGCAAACCGGCGCACTGGCCCCCGACACACCGGGGCGGCAAGTACCGCGCAGCTGAACCCCTCCAACGCACCACGGAACACACACCATGGCTTCCGCCAACAAGCAGCAAAAACGCGCCGCCCGGGCCAAGACCAAGGCCAAGCAGAACCGCACCAAACGTGCGGAAGCGCCGGTCGAGCTGGACCCGAACGACGACCGCATCGATTTCGAATCGGTGGACCTGACCGAGCTGTTCAAGAAAATGATCGACGCCGAGAAGATCAGCCAGCAGGCCATGTGCGCTGCGTTCCTCGAAGACCCGTTGCTGGAACTGGTGTACGAACAGGAAGGCGAAGAAGGCGCGATGGACTTCATCCTCGCCGCACTGATCGAGTACCGCCAGTGGTCCACCGAGACCGACGAGGCCGGCGCCTTGGCGTGGATTGAATCGCCTGCCTTCCAGAAAGACTATGTGGCCGCGTCCGACGCAATCGCCGCACAAACCCAACAGAAAAACTGAGTCCCCATGGCATCCCTTAACAAGCAGCAGAAACGCGCCAAACGCGCCAAGGCCAAAGCCAAGCAGATCCGCATGGTCGGCCGCAAACCTCTGGCCCAGGACGATGACCTCGGTCACCTGGCCGAGCCGATCCCGGAATACACCCTGGCGATGTTCAGCAAGATGCGCGACGCCGAAGCCGTCAGCCGCAACGACATGCTGCTGACGCTGCTGCGGGAGCTGGCGTTCATCATCGTTGATCATCCTGAACTGCTGGACATGGAAAACGCCGACAACGAAGGCATGGCCGCCACCCACCTGGCCGCCGACATGCTGATCGACTACCGCATGTGGGCCGACGGCATGGACCGCGAGACCGCCCAGGCCTGGCTGAGCGAACCGCAGTTCATCACCGACTTCGGGATTGCGCTGGATAGCTACGGTCAGTCGGTTGATGCACCGGAAGAGAAGAGCGAATAAACCCCGCTCAGTAACAAAAACGGCCGCTTGTCATCACTGACAGCGGCCGTTTTGCATTACGCGATACGGATCAGTTCAGAACCGCCGCACCACGGTTTTCCGCCTTGCGACGGCGAGCGACCAACAGACCGGTCGCCACAACGACCAGACTCAGCAGGCCGGTCGCGAGGATTTCCACACGGTGGGCGTCCTGGAACAGCATGATGGTCAGGGCTGCCACGATGAAGGCGATCACCGCGTAGGTCAGGCCCGGGAACAGCCACATGCTGAAGACGATTTTTTCGCCGCGAGCCATGCGTTGTTTACGCATGCGCAGTTGCGAAATCGCGATCACCAGGTACACCAGCAGCGCGATGGCGCCGGAGCTGGCCAGCAGGAACTCGAACACCGCAGCCGGGGCCACGTAGTTGGCGAAGGTGCACAGGAACGCCGCGCCAGTGGACAGCATCACCGCCCAGTAAGGGGTGCCGCTTTTGTTGGTGCGGGTTGCCATGGCAGGAGCATCGCCACGCTTGCCGAGGGAGAACAGCATGCGCGACGAGGTGTACAGCGCCGAGTTCAGGCAGCTGGTCACCGCGACCAGTACCACGATGTCGACGATCATCTTGGCGTTCGGGATGCCCATGCGCTCAAGCACAGTCTGGTAGGAGCCGAGGCTCGCCAGAACCGGGTCGTTCCATGGCACCAGGGCCACAACGATGAAGATCGATACGAGGTAGAACAGGCCGATCCGCCAGATCACCGAGTTGGTGGCCTTGGAGATCTGCTTGCCAGGGTTCTTCGATTCCGCGGCCGCGATGGTCACGATCTCGGTACCCATGAAGGAGAACATGGTGGTCAGGATCGCGCCCAACACCGCGCCCATGCCGTTTGGCAGGAAGCCCTGGGTGTCGAAGATGTGCGAAACGCCGCTGACCTGGCTGTTCGGCAGGAAGCCGAAAATGGCCGCGATACCGAGGATGATGAAACCGATGATCGCCACGACTTTGAGCAGGGCGAACCAGAATTCGAACTCACCGTAGTTTTTCACGCTGAACAGGTTGGTCACCGTCAGCAGCATGGTGATGATCAGCGCGAAGGCCCAGATTTCCACGCTCGGGAACCAGGCGTGCAGGATGGTCGCGGCGGCGTTGGCCTCCAGCGGGATCACCAGTACCCAGAACCACCAGTACAGCCAGCCGATGGTGAAACCGGCCCAATGGCCGATGGCGCGGTCGGCGTAAGTCGAGAACGAGCCGGTGTCAGGCGAAGCAACAGCCATTTCGCCGAGCATGCGCATCACCAGCACAACCAGCGCGCCAGCAGCGGCGTACGCCAGCAGAACAGCGGGACCAGCGGCGGCGATGGCGTGGCCGGAGCCTACGAACAGACCTGCACCGATCACCCCGGCGATCGACAGCATGGTCACATGACGCGGTTTGAGCCCCTGTTCGAGGCCATTGGAGCTTTGGGTACTGCTCATTGAAACTACCTTTGCGAGGAAAGCGATTCAGTCCGTCCCGTCTGGCGTTCTTTCTCGTAAAAAGAATCCAACGGGGCGTTCCGGATTCTGCACGCAATAATTGCGCCAAAATGTTTCAAACTCTTCTGGCCTGCGGTTTTCAGCGCGACCGGACAGTCATCGCAAGTCCTTGAGAATACTGGCCTTTCGCCAAAGCGTTACCCTGCGACTCACTTTTTAAACGAATCAGCGCACCAGAAACACACTGAAAAAGTGTGGGATGCACAATAAAAGGGCGAATGAGGAACGTTCGGCCGGTTAGCGCTTCCAACACCCCGCCAAAGGTGGCAACATCGCGCCTTTTTTTACGCGGCACCCACGGGAATCAACGTTCAAACACCCGTTCGGTTGTTGATGGGGCGACAGTCTGCTGCGCCGATGCGACAACCTGCCACACGCCATCCGTTTACCGCCCGAAGCGCTGTTGGCTGCCATTGAAACGCTATGCTAGCTTGGCCGCCTCGCCAGGAAGGCCAACCAACAGCAGGAGCGCAACATATATGAGGAACGCACATGGCTGAGGCCACGCCCGCGCTTGAAATCCGCAACTTGCACAAACGCTACGGACAGCTTGAGGTGCTCAAAGGCATCTCGCTGACCGCCCGCGACGGCGATGTGATCTCGATCCTGGGTTCCTCCGGTTCCGGCAAGTCCACGTTCCTGCGTTGCATCAACCTGTTGGAAAACCCGCATCAGGGCCAGATCCTGGTGGCCGGGGAAGAACTCAAGCTCAAGGCCGCCAAGAATGGCGAGCTGGTTGCCGCCGACGGCAAGCAGATCAATCGCCTGCGCTCCGAGATTGGTTTTGTGTTTCAAAACTTTAATCTGTGGCCACACATGAGCGTGCTCGACAACATCATCGAAGCCCCGCGCCGCGTGCTCGGCCAGAGCAAGGCCGAAGCCATCGAAGTCGCCGAAGCCCTGCTGGCCAAGGTCGGCATCGCCGACAAGCGCCACGCCTACCCGGCGCAACTGTCCGGTGGCCAGCAACAACGCGCGGCGATTGCCCGCACGCTGGCGATGCAGCCCAAGGTGATCCTGTTCGACGAGCCCACCTCCGCCCTTGACCCGGAAATGGTCCAGGAAGTACTTAATGTCATCCGCGCATTGGCCGAAGAAGGCCGCACCATGCTGCTCGTGACCCACGAAATGGGGTTCGCCCGTCAGGTTTCCAGTGAAGTGGTATTCCTCCACCAGGGCCTGGTCGAAGAGCAAGGATCGCCACAGCAGGTGTTTGAAAACCCGCTTTCGGCGCGCTGCAAACAATTCATGTCCAGCAACCGCTAACGGAGCTACCCGCATGCAGAACTACAAAAAGGTCTTCCTGGCCGCCGCCGTCTCCCTGGCGTTCAGCGCCGGCGCCATGGCCGAGACCCTGAAGATGGGCATCGAAGCGGCTTACCCGCCGTTCAACAACAAAGATGCCAGCGGTAACGTCGTCGGCTTCGACAAAGACATCGGCGATGCCCTGTGCGCCAAGATGAAAGTCGAGTGCTCCGTGGTCACTTCCGACTGGGACGGCATCATCCCGGCCCTGAACGCCAAGAAGTTCGACTTCCTGATCTCTTCGATGTCGATCACCGACGAGCGCAAGCAAGCGGTGGACTTCACCGACCCGTACTACTCCAACAAGCTGCAATTCATCGCGCCGAAAAACGTCGACTTCAAAACCGACAAGGCTGCACTGAAGGGCAAAGTGATCGGCGCCCAGCGCGCGACCCTGGCCGGCACCTTCCTGGAAGATCACTTCGGTGACGACATCACCGTCAAGCTCTACGACACCCAGGAAAACGCCTACCTCGACCTGACTTCCGGTCGCCTGGACGGCATCCTCGCCGACAAATACGTCAACTACGAGTGGCTGAAAAGCGACGCCGGCAAAGCCTACGAATTCAAGGGCGACCCGGTGGAAGAAAGCGACAAGATCGGTATCGCTGTACGTAAAGGCGACGCCATCCGCGAGAAGCTGAACGTCGCGCTGAAGGAAATCGTTGCCGACGGCACCTACAAGAAGATCAACGACAAGTACTTCCCGTTCAGCATCTACTGATCCTGACCTGCCGGATCGACGCCGCTACAGAGTGGCGCCGATCCCCGGCCTTGCCTGCCGCGATTTGAAAAGAAATCCATGATTATCGACCTCTACGGATTCGGCCCGGCGCTCGCCGCCGGCGCGCTGATGACCGTCAAACTGGCACTCTCGGCCCTGTGCCTCGGGCTGGTGCTCGGTCTGCTCGGCGCCTTGGCCAAGACTTCCCCGTACAAGCCGCTGCAATGGCTTGGCGGCACTTATTCGACCCTGGTGCGCGGCGTCCCGGAATTGCTCTGGGTGCTGTTGATCTACTTCGGTACGGTCAACGCCATGCGCGCCCTCGGTGAGTTCTTCGGCAATCCCGATCTGGAACTCAGCGCCTTCGCCGCCGGCGTCATTGCGCTGGGCCTGTGCTTCGGCGCCTACGCCACGGAAGTGTTCCGCGGCGCGATCCTCGCCATTCCCAAAGGCCACCGTGAGGCCGGCGTGGCCCTGGGCCTGTCGAAATGGCGGATCTTCACCCGGCTGATCATGCCGCAGATGTGGCGCATCGCCCTGCCCGGTCTGGGCAACCTGTTCATGATCCTGATGAAGGACACCGCACTGGTGTCGGTGATCGGTCTGGAAGAAATCATGCGTCACGCGCAGATCGGCGTGACCGTATCCAAACAGCCGTTCACCTTTTATATGGTCGCCGCCTTCATGTACCTGGGCCTGACCGTACTGGCCATGACCGGCATGCACTTCCTGGAAAAACGCGCCGCACGCGGCTTCGCGAGGAGCGCTCAATGAACTGGGAAGTCATCATCAAGTGGCTGCCGAAACTGGCTCAGGGCGCGACCCTGACCCTGGAACTGGTGGCCATCGCCGTGATCGCCGGATTGCTGCTGGCAATCCCGCTGGGCATCGCCCGTTCTTCGAAGCTGTGGTACGTGCGCGCATTGCCCTACGCCTACATCTTCTTTTTCCGTGGCACGCCGTTGCTGGTTCAGTTGTTCCTGGTCTATTACGGCCTGGCGCAGTTCGACGCGGTGCGTAACAGCTCGATGTGGCCGTACCTGCGCGATCCGTTCTGGTGCGCTACCGCGACCATGACACTGCACACCGCGGCGTACATCGCCGAGATCCTGCGCGGCGCGATCCAGGCGATTCCCCCGGGTGAAATCGAAGCGGCGCGGGCGCTGGGCATGTCCCGGCCGAAAGCGCTGTTCTACATCATCCTGCCGCGTGCTGCGCGCATCGGCTTGCCGGCCTACAGCAACGAAGTGATCCTGATGCTCAAGGCCAGTGCCCTGGCCAGTACCGTGACTTTGCTGGAACTGACCGGCATGGCCCGCACGATCATCGCCCGCACTTACTTGCCGGTGGAGATCTTCTTCGCGGCCGGCGTGTTCTATCTGGTAATGGCCTACGTGCTGGTTCGCGGTTTCAAGCTGCTGGAACGCTGGCTGCGCGTCGATGCCTGCCAGGGACGCTGATTCTTCTTACGTGCTGACGGGCGAGGACCTGCTCGCCCGCTTCACGGCACTGGATACATTTCTCACGGCGCATCAGGCGCTGTGGAAACCCCGCCCGTTCACTCATCTGCAACTGCCCTGGGAATCGTTCTACCCGGAGCTGGCCTTGTGGCTACGTGGACGGTCGCTGGAAGATGCGGAAAACGCCCATAACCAACCTGCCGAGCTTTTGAATGCGCCGGAGCCGTTTGCTTCATTGGCGGCGTTGTCGCTTGAGTTGAGCTCGGTGGGTGAATTACCTGCACAGGAGCTGGAAGCTTCCAGCCATCGACTGAATGTCGATGTGCCGGGGCGCAAATGGCAGCAGATCGAGGCCTTCGCCAGCCGTTTGTCGTTTGCCTCACAACCGAAGCACTGGCTGGATTGGTGTTCGGGCAAAGGTCATTTGGGCCGGCGTCTGCTTGGGGCTGACCAGCAACTCACATGCCTTGAATATGACCCGGCGCTGGTCGCCAGCGGTCAGGCATTGAGTCAGCGTCATCGCCTGCATGCGCTGCATGTCGAACAGGATGTGCTCGCGGCGAACACCGCTTTATTACTGAACGCCGAGCACACACCCGTCGCCCTGCACGCTTGCGGCGACCTGCATGTGCGGCTGATGCAACTGGCTTCCGACGCTGGCTGCCGACAATTGGCGATCGCACCGTGCTGCTACAACCGGATCAGTCGTACTGAATATCAGGCATTGTCCTCCGCTGGTTCGCGATCAGACCTACAGCTCTCGCTGGAAGATCTGTCCCTACCGATGAGCGAAACCGTCACTGCCGGGGCCCGCGTCCGACGTCAACGTGATACCTCCATGGCCCGTCGGTTGGCCTTCGATCTGCTGCAACGGCAAGTGCGGGGCATCGACGAGTACCTCCCGACGCCTTCCCTGCCGAGCGCCTGGCTGGACAAGCCGTTCGCCGATTTCTGCCGCGATCTGGCGGCGTTGAAAGAGTTATCCACAATCGGCGAGCAAGACTGGCCGGCACTGGAAGCCGCCGGTTGGCAGCGATTGGCCGAAGTTCGCAACCTGGAATTAATGCGTGGACTGTTCCGACGCCCGCTGGAGCTTTGGCTGAATCTTGATCGGGCACTTTTCCTCACCGAACAGGGATACTTCGTACGTCTCGGCACCTTCTGCGAAGCGTCGCTCACACCCCGCAATTTCCTGCTGCTGGCCGAACGCGCCTAATTCTTTACAGCCTGTGGATAACTCTGTTGATGGATTTCTCGTGGATCCAATATCCACGGCTGTTTCAAGCCATTAACAGCCCTGGTCATTTTTTGTTCATATGAATAAAAAACCGGTAAAACAGGGATTTGCGATTCAAATGAGAACCCGTCCACAAAATCCCGCCTGAGCCTGTCGAATTAAACGCCTGTTGTGCATAAGCCCTCAAGCAAAAGGACATAACCGCCGAATCACGGACGCCGGCAACCGAAAATTGCGCCTGCCCACCACCCTTGCTATACAGGCTCACACCGTGCCGGCAGCGCACGCACGAACAAGAAGAACCTGACCGACAGGGAGCGACCGTGACGTTCATCTCTTACGCACAGAATTTCGAAGACATCCGCCTGTGGCGCGCCCTCAAGTTCTTTGAAAACGGCTTCTACATCGATGTCGGTGCCAACGACCCGACTCACGATTCGGTGACCAAGGCGTTCTACGATCGCGGCTGGAGCGGCATCAACGTCGAGCCGATGCAGAACTTCCACGACGCCCTGTGCGAACAACGCCCGCGCGACACGACCTTGCAATGCATCGCCAGTGATAAGCCCGGTGAAGTGACCTTCTACGGCATTCCCGGGACCGGCCTGTCCACCGCCGACCCCGTCACCGCCCAGGAGCGCCGCGATCTCGGCCTCGATGTGCGCAGCCTCACTGTCCAGGCCCGGACCCTGACCTCGATTTGCGAAGAACACGCCAGCGGCCGCGAAATCCATTTCCTGAAAATCGACGTCGAAGGCCACGAGGAAACCGTGCTGCGCGGCATGGACTTCAGCCGCTTCCGTCCATGGATCATCCTCATCGAAACCCCGTTCGAACGCGACCACACCTGGGAACACCTGGTCACCGACGCCGGCTACACCAACGTTTGCTTCGACGGCCTCAACAGCTATTTCCTGGCCGACGAACACCTGAATCTGAAACCGGCCTTTGACATGGCGCCCTGCCAACTCGACAACTTCCAGCTATGCCTCGGCCACCCCTTCGCCCACCCCGTCAGCCCCGGCGAAGCCGACGCCTTGGCGCAAATCAGCGCCGCTCTGCAACGCGCCGAACACGCCGAAGCCCAACTGCGCGCCATCCAGAACAACCGCGCCTGGCGAGCGATCCAGAAACTGCGCAACGTCCTGCGTCGGGCTTGATCGGAGCCCGCGCAAAAATAGTCTGAATTCAGGGGTTTACAGAAGCAACCGAGTCGCTATAATCGTCGCCCACACGCCGGTATAGCTCAGATGGTAGAGCAACTGACTTGTAATCAGTAGGTCCCGGGTTCGATTCCTGGTGCCGGCACCATACAAAACGAAGCCCCTGCAGAAATGCAGGGGCTTTGTTGTTTCTGGAGTGTCCAAATTTCGTCTACATCTCCGATCATCAGTAATCGTGTTGCCAGTTTTAATCGGAACAATCCATAGACTGATCACTTCAAGCCGGTTGCAGATTCCTGAGCACCTTCATGGATGTCACGCTTGCCGAATGGCCATAACGGCGCTTGTACTGCTCGGCATCGAGTGCATTGATGGGTGCTCTTATCCGGCAATCCCAGCGTGGTCGCAAATGCAACCCGCTGCTTCCGTTTGAATACGATGATCCGTTTCGGGGAGAATGTTGGTCGCTCAAATGCCACCAGGCCAAGGATCTCAAATGGAAGTCACACAAATCGCTGCGCTTATCGTCAATCGGCTTGACGAAATGGGCACTGACATTCAGAGACAGTGGAACAATCCCGAGGGCACCCACACTCGCCACTTCTTCGTTGACGACCTGCTCACGGACGAAATGGCCGAGGCGATTTATGAGGCGTTCCCGCGTAATGCTGATGGGTTCTTTGACCGCCAGTCGTTCCGGGAGAAGAAAAAAACGCTGACCAATCTCTCCGACTATCCGCAGATCCTGAGCGCCGTGACCTACGCAATGCAGCACGAATCTGTTGTGGCCAAGGTTGCACAACTGGTCGGGATGGATGATGTCGTGCCGGACCCAAGCCTGTACGCCGGCGGTCTGTCGATGATGTTCCAAGGCGACTTTCTGAACCCTCACATCGACAACAGCCACGACGGCACACGCAACCTGTACCGCCGCCTGAATCTGCTCTATTACGTGTCACCCGACTGGGCGCTTGAAAATGGCGGCAACTTTGAGCTGTGGGATCCGAAGGTCAAGCAGCAGAAAACGATCGTGTCCAAGTGCAATCGCCTGGTGGTGATGGAAACCAACAAACACTCCTGGCACTCGGTGAGCGGTGTTCGCGCCGAAATGCCTCGGTGCTGCGTTTCGAACTATTACTTCTCGGCAACTTCGCCGGATGATCACGAGTACTTTCACGTAACGTCGTTCAGTGGCCGCCCGGAGGAAACAGGTCGTCGCCTGCTGGGTATTGTGGACAACAGCCTTCGTAATGTGGTCTCGAAAGTGCTGCGAGTGGGACGAGGAACCAAGCTGATCAACAAAAAGGATCAAAATGATTGAGCCGAATTTCAGCGATCCGTTCGGTATCAAATTGATTCTGCAATCCTGGTTTCATTGACAGGCTAAAAGCAAAACAAGCCCCTCTGCGGCTTGATCCTATCGCTCACGATTCTGTATGGATGCAGCTGACCGAAGCCTCGGCCAGCCGCATCAGGTCAATCAACTGCACCCGATCGACACACCAACGGTCAGTGCCCGGCGCTCTGCCCGCCATCCACATGCAGAATCTCACCGGTCACAAACGCCGCGTTATCCAGATACACCACGGCCTGCGCGATATCGTCGACCTCGCCCATGTGCCCAACCGGGTGCAAAGCCCCCAGTGCCGCGTGGGTTTCCTCGCCATGCATCGGCGTCTTGATGATGCCAGGCGAAACCGCGTTCACCCGGATCCCGCGTTTAGCGTATTCGATGGCCAGGGATTTGGTGGCGGCGTTGAGACCGCCCTTGGTCAGTGAGGCGAGGACCGAGGGCACGCCGTCGACCGCGTGGTCGGTCAGGCTGGTGGTGATGTTGACCACGTGGCCCTTGCCCTGTTTTTCCATTTCGGCGATGGCCAGTTGGGTGATGTAGAAGAAGCCGTTGAGGTTGACCGACAGCACTGCGGCGTAGTCTTCCGGGGTGTAGGCGGTGAACGGTTTGGCGACGAAGATGCCGGCGTTGTTGACCAGGGTGTCGATGCGGCCGAAGCGGGCCACGCCTTCGCTGATCACGCGTTGAGCGGTGGCCGGGTCGCCGATGTCGCCGGCGATGGTGAGGATCTGCGGGTCGCTCGACGGTTTGATCGTGCGCGAAGTGGCGACGATGTTGTAGCCCAGCTCACGGAAGGCCTTGACCATGCCTTCGCCCAGACCTTGGGAGGCGCCAGTGATGACGACGGTTTTTTTCGAGTGGCTCATGATGAAATCCTCAATCAATAAGTAGGTGTTGAATCAGGCCGCAGCCAGTTGTTTAAGCATTTGTTCGTAGTACTCGACCGATTGCGAACCGGACACCAGGTGCTTGCCGTTCAGGATCAGCGCGGGCACCGAATTGATCCCGTGCTGCCGGTAGAACGCCTGCAGTTGCCGCACTTCGCTGGCGAATTCGTCGCTGGCCAACACCTTGCGGGCCCTCGCCGTATCCAGCCCTGCTTCGCTCGCCAGACGTATCAGCGTCGAGTGATCGTTGGGGTTGTCGCCGTCGCGGAAATAAGCCCGCAGCAGGATCTTCTTCAGCGCGATCTGCCGCCCTTCCTGCGCCGCCCACATCAGCAAGCGATGGGCGTCGAAGGTGTTATGGAAGTGCGTGCGTTTCTCCAGGTCGAACTCGAAACCGATGGCCTTGCCGCGTTCGATTTGCATCTTCTTGCCGGCGGTGACGTCTTCGGCTGTACGGCCGTATTTGCGCATCAGGTGCTGCACTGCCGGTTCGCCTTCGGCGGGCATGTCCGGGTTCAGTTCGAAGGGCTTGTAGGTCAGCTCCACCGAAACCTCGCCGGCCAGATTGCCGATCGCCTGCTCCAGCGCTGTCGCCCCGAGTGCGCACCAGGGGCACACCACGTCGGAGACGAAATCGATGGTCACGGTCGGGGTCATGACTGGCCCCGTTCCGCCAGTTGTCGGCGGTATTCGGTGGTGGTGATGCCAGCGTAACCCCAGTTATCGGTGTCGACTTCTTCGATCACGATGTGGGTCAGGTCCGGGCGCTTGTTGAGGACGCGTTCCAGGGTTTCAGTGATTTCGGCGATCACCTGAGCTTTCTGCTCGCGGGTAACACCGTCGCGGGTGATGCGTACGCTGACAAATGGCATGACGACGACTCCAGTGACCTGCCCTCGGGATGATGGTCAGGTGTTGGAGCTCAATTTAGGCGTGTGCAGAGAGGGGAAAAAGTAGGGGTGGGGTACTTCATTTGTGATGCGGTGTAATGAATTGAAACACCTACGTCGCTCCCACTTACCCCCTGAAGTCTTGGGTTGACACATCGAATTCAGTGGCCGAGAATCGGCCCCAAGAGCGCGAAACCGACTGTCATCAGGTGGCTATAGTCGGCGTTAGGAACCCCGTTGATGACCTGAAAATCAGCGTTCGGGTGAGACCTCTTCTCCCCGGCTTGAGGGAGCACAATATCAAGCAACTTTTTCGTGAAGGGCAGCCTGTTAAGGCTGCCCTTTTTGTTTGGGTCATCGGTAACGTTGAAACAGCAGCTCTCCATGCCGATGCTTGTTCAGTCCCTTTTTGTCACAGTTCATGAAGTTCCAGAGTACGTTGCCATGATCGACATGGATCACGACCAGCATCTGGTATTTCGTGTTGTAGGCCCCGATATATGAGAGCCGGAAAGAGTCGTCATCGTAGGAAATCTTCCAGATTTCTAACGGCTTTTTCAGGGTGTCCTGCGCGAAGTCTGTGAAGCGCTCCCGAGCATTCGGACGTTTTTCCACAATGTGCAACAAGTGCTCGCGCCTCACCAGAACTGGGCAAATGGGTGTCTCAATCACTTTTGAATTGAGGCCGTCCTGAAGTCCGAAGCCTTCGGCAACTTGCTCCCATGCAGCCTCCAGACTCTCGGCGCCCGGACGCTCTCTGATCGCAGAAGTCAGCAACTCGGGATCAATGTCCCGAATGTCTGGTAAATCAAGATCCTTCCAGTTCTTTTGTTCAGGTAACGCCCTGCTCCCAGGCACACTCATTGGCATCTTCTCGCTAGCTTCGCGGATGCCGGCATTGCCTGGATATCCAATGGCCTCGGACTGAAAAAGTCCCGAAATTAACTACCTGATATTTCAGCTACTTGTGCTGCGGTAATAAATCAGCCCGTTCTTGTCTTTCAATAGGACGCTTCCGGCATCAACGCTGAACAGCGCGAGATAGCTGTACGAAATAGTCCCAGCCGCTGTAACCCAACCGCACAAAAAAAGTGCCCGCCTCCTTCGAGTCGGGCACTTTTTTTGACCCCAATCACCCCCGCGTCACCAAAAACCCCGATCCTGTGTCAGCCTCCAGCCATCGGCAGGGACATCAATTCGCTACTAATTGCGCGACAACTATGCTCAGGTGCAGGAATATAGCCGGCAAATGGAGCCGTTCAGGCCGTCACGTACACAACAATACCCAGCCCACTTCAGAGGGCATTACCCATGGATAGCAGAACCTTACGCAACCTCATGCGCATCGTGCAGACCGGCTCGTTGTCGGCCGCAGCCGAGCATTCGTGCCTGACTGTGCAGGCCCTGGCCGCGCAGTTGAACAAGGTCGAAGAACAGTTCGGTTTCCGCTTGTTTCGCCGTTCCAACAAAGGGCTGACGCTGACGCCGCAAGGCACGGAGCTGACGCCCTATATGGACCGAGTGCTGATAGCCACGCGGCAGATGGAAGAGAAAGTCGAGGCGTTGAAGGTGCCGGGACAGCGCACGTTGAAAGTGGCGCTGAACACCACGCTGGACCCGGATTTCAACCGACGATTGATCGGACGCCTGATCGACGTGTTTCCCGACTACCAGATGGAATTCAGCTACGCCGAGTCGATGGAAAACCTCAGCAAGCTGAAGAACGAGGACTTCGACCTCGCGGTGTTGATCGGCCCGCAGCGTCCGGGTTTGCCGAGCATTGTCCTGCCTGAAGTGCAGGTGCAAGTGGTCGGCGCGCATTGCGGTCAGGAAAACGATCCGCTGACGTTGCTCGGCAACAAGTTTCAGGTGCGTCCGGCAGAGGATTGTCCGTATTCCCACAGCTTTTTGCGTTTTCTCGACGCCGGGCTGGGCAATCACGAGAACAGCCAACGGACGATTTATTCCTGCAGCGAAACGCTGACCCTGTCGCTCATCACGCAGATGGACGCGGTCGGCATGGTCTCCCGCGAGGCCGCACAGAAGAACGGCCTGACGATTTTCCCCGGGTTCGAGGATTTCCTCGAAGTGCGCCTGGCGGTGAACAACCCGGATCTGTCCGGCCAGGCGTTGAACGATGTGGTCGATCTGCCGCTACATGAACGAGCCGAGCGCAATGTACGCAGCCGTCCCAACCGCCACACTGAGAAAGAGGTTTTTGCTGAAATACGCACATAACAGCGTCGGAATCGCTGCATAGAATTCCGGGCGATCGAGCTGTATGTGCTGATCCTTGATCAACAAGGGAGTCAGGCTGATCGCAGCGACGATCGCCACCGGCAGGTATTCCAGCGCCCGGGCGATGAAGGGCGGCCAGTGCTCGGTGTTGACCTGCAGCGGCAAGGCACGCGGCAGGAAGGTCACGGCCATCATCAGCGCGACCACCAGAATCAGGAACGTTTGGTCAGGCATACACCCACTCCGCAGCCCACAAACGTGGCGATGAAAACGTTGAATGGCGAGCTGCCGACCAGGCTCAGTGCGCCCATGCAGACCACAGCGGCCAGTGCGGCGATGAGTTTGTTGCGGGTGTTGCACAGCGAGACCAGCACGTAGAGCATCATCGCGGTCAGCGCATAGTCGAGCTGGTATTTGATCAGATGCGACGCGTACTGCGCGCACAGGGCGCCGAGCAATCCGCCGATCACCCAGGAGGTGTGGCAGAACAGGTTGAAGCCGATCAGATAACGGATGTTCACCGGCACCCCGGTGCCGAGCTTGACGCTGTGGAAGGCGAACGATTCATCGGTCAGGCCGCCGGCGTAGCACCAGCGCTCCATGCGGCTCAGGCCCAGCGCCCGCAGGGCCTTCGCCATGTAAACCGACATCAGCATGTGCCGCGCATTGATCAGAAATGTGGTCAGCACGATGGTGGTCAGTGACGCCCCGCTGCTGATCAGCGCCAGCGCCGCGAATTGCGAAGCCCCGGCATACACGAACAGACACATGGCCACCGGCAGCCACAGCGGCAACCCGGCGTTGACCGCCATCAGCCCGAACACGAACGACACGGTGAAATAACCGGCCACCACCGGGCTGGCTTCGGCAAAAGTGCGCGACGGCTGACGGTCGACCATCAGCGGCGCACTGCCGGATGTTTCATTCATAGATCCCTCTCAAATGTCCGCTCGCCGTGTGGTTCGCAAAAACCCTGGGCAGTCCAGAAACGCTTGCCCGCGAGGTTAGCATCATCGACGAACAGGAACATCCGCAGCACACCGACCCGTTTCATGTCGGCCGACGCCGCTTCCACCAGCCGCTGGCCGACGCCTTGGCTGCGATAGCGCGCGCTGACCGCCAGATGGTTGATCGTGCCGCGACTGCCCAGCATGCCACCCAGCACCGCGCCGACGATCTCGCCTTCGACATCGAAGGCCAGATACGCCGTGGTGGTTTTCTGGATCAGCACACCGCGCAGGCATTTGGCGTCCTGCCATTCGCAGAATGACACTTCGTCGAACTGGCGGAAGAAGCGCTCCATGCGCTGCGCATCCTTGGCCGTCGCGCGCCGCAGCACCACCGGCGTCGAGCATTCGACGCCGTCAATTTGAGTGATCTGATTAGCGAACAATGTCGAAAGCGGTCCCGGGCCGCGAGAAGGAAATCGCCAGAATCTGCCGGTACGCCATGGCATGGGAGTGGGTATTGCGTGCCGGTGTTACGTAGTGGCGCATGTCGCGGTCGAGGAAGTAAGTGGTGTCGAGGATTTCCAGGTAAGTGGTCGACGCCAGTTGCTGCTCGTGAATGTCGTACAAACGACTTTCGGCGCCCTCGACATTGTTGCGGCCCCAGAAGTGCACACCGCTGAACGGGTAACCGTCGCAATGAATGCCTTCCGGCGTGATTTCCAGTTGTTTGCCGGGTTTGATCTCGATGCGGATCTGATGGATCTGGCATTGCCAGATTTCATCGTGCAGCTCTTCCGGCAACACGCTTTTGTACACTTCGAAATCGGTGTCGATCAGGCTGCGCATCACCGGCGAACTGATGACTTCATCAGAGAAGTCCTGGAAGTGCCGTACAACGCCGCCCACGTAAGCATTGTTTTCCTTGGACTGCACGTACGCGCGATGTTCCAGTTGCTTCAGTTCGCGTGTCTTGGGGTTGTACTCAAAGTCGCTGTAACGACGGTAACGCATGCCGGCTTCGGCCTGACCGTAGTAACTGTCAGGCTCCATGTTTTCCCAACTTTTGGTCAGTCTGACGAAGTCGGCGAAATGACCGTAGAGATTGAAGTCAGCACCCTGCACATTGGCGTACTTGTCACGCCGTAGCGATTCGCCCACTTCTCTGGTTAAAACGATCATTACCAAATTCTCCGCTGCATTGAGCGGCCTAATCTATTAGGTGGAGAATTTGCGTCCATGAGAAAGAATTTCAGGCATTTAAAGCCCTGTTTGAAACGCGATTTGAAACGCCTTCAAAGTGCGTTTCAAATGACAAAAACACGGGTTTTTATGCTTTTTTTTCAAAAAACGTCAAAAAAAAACCCCGAACCAGTCGGGGTTTTTTATGGCGTTTCGCAGCCTTAACCGATCATCAGAAGATGTTGATCGGGTAATCCACGAACACACGCAGCTCGTTGCCGCTGACGTTGTATTCGCTGGACTTCTGCGAAACACGCAGGATCGAGCTGCGCAGTTTCACGCTCAGGTCTTTGGCCGGGCCACTTTGCACGACGTACTTGAACTGGTTGAAGATTTCGCGCTCGGTGCCGCCTTCGCTGGTGGACGTGGTGATGTTGTCGCCACGCACATAAGCGAAGTTGTAGCTCAGACCCGGTACGCCGAATGCGCCGAAGTCCAGGCCGTAGCCCAACTGCCAGCTGCGCTCGTCTTCAGCGTTGAAGTCCGACCAGTAGGAGTTGGCCAGGTAGATGGTGTTGCCACCGTCACCCACGCGACCTTGACCTTTCTGGTAGCCGCCATAGGCGTAACCCAGGTTGCTGTCGCCGGTGGAACGCTGGTGCGCCACGGTGAACGAGTGCGGACCGGTGGCGAAGGTCGCTGCCAGGCTCCAGATCTTGTTGTCGTCGCCGGTCACACCGTTTTCGCGGACATAGGAGTTGTCCAGCTTGGTGCGGTAACCGTTGAAGTCCAGGGTCAGGGACTGATCCTTGTCGATCGGGAACACGTAGTTGGCGTTCACGTATTGCTTCTTCAGCACGTCTTCGACGTCGGAAGCGTACAGCGCAGCCTTGAACTGTTCAGTGAACTGGTAGCTACCGCCCAACACGTTGATCGACTTCAGACCACCGCTGTCACGGCCTTCAGCGCTTTTGCGCGATTCGGCAGTGAAACGACCGGCATCCAGTTGCAGACCTTTGATCTCTTTGGAAGTGATCAAGGTACCGGTGTAGCTTTCCGGCAGCAGGCGCGAGTTGTCGTAGTTCAGCACCGGCAGGGCCGGCATCTGGTCACCGTAAGTCAGGGTGGTGTTGGACAGGCGGAATTTCACCGCTGCGCCGCCCTTGGACAGGTCGTTGGCCGGGTGGCCGCTGTCGCCCTTCTTGAAGAAGTCGATACCCTGGGCGCCGCTGCGATCTTCGCTGCGCTCCAGGTTCAGGGCGTACAGACCGAATGCGTCAACGCCGACACCGACAGTACCTTGGGTGAAACCGGACGAGAACGTACCGATGGCCGCTTGGCCCCACTCGGATTTGTCCTTGTT
The DNA here is from genome assembly GCF_058801265.1 of Pseudomonas sp. GW822-FHT03F08. NCBI lineage: Bacteria > Pseudomonadati > Pseudomonadota > Gammaproteobacteria > Pseudomonadales > Pseudomonadaceae > Pseudomonas > Pseudomonas sp. GW822-FHT03F08. The sequence continues at coordinate 463,365 of NZ_JBXANC010000004.1, forward strand.
GCCGTCTTTGTAGTCACGATTGATGTAGGCATTGCGCAGCAGCACTTTGAGGCTGCTGTCTTCAACAAAACCCTTGGACTCGGCCTGGTCGTTAGCCATGGCCTGAGTGGCGCTCAACATCCCCAATGCGATCAGACTGATCCGCTTGTTCAACATTTTGTTTTCCTTATTACGGGTTGAAACGCGCTGTGTCGAACGGCTGAAACGGCGCTAATGCACTCTTTTTTCACCCCGAAACAAAAAGGCCCGCCCACGACAAAGTCGTGGCGGGCCTTCTTATTATTTTTGAGTCATGGCGGTTGGCCACAGGCGTTGGGCCGAATCGTAGCCGCGCCCTGAACAATGTGTCAATTTCAAGAATCGTCTTTAAATAGGCAAAAATCGTCTAAAAAAAGTAAATTTTTCGATGGCTGCGTGCAGGGAAACGCCTGTAATCAGGGATTTTGATGCCGTCTCACGCGCAACCGTCGAGGCCGCAAACCGGCAAGGTTTGCGCCGATGGTGCCGACGGAATCGACTCGCTCAACCATTCTGCAAAGGCCTGCGGTTTGCCGAGCCACGGACCGATATCGATCAGGGTGAACTTGCCGTCCTGCTCCAGCGCGAAGGTGGGAAAGCCTTGGCCGCCGAGTTTCGCCAGCAGTGCGCGGCTGTTCTTTATGTGTTGATCGGTGTCAGTCGCTTTGAGGGTTTTGAGGAACGTATCCGCCTCGTAGCCCATCTCTGCCGCGCACTCCACGAGCACGGCTTCATCGGCAATTCGCCGGCCTTCTACATAGTGTGCGGTTTGCAAACGGCCAAGCAGTTCCAGGCCACGCTCATCGATGCTTTCTGCTGCCATGACAGCAGCAATCGGTGGCGCGGAATCAAAAACCGCCGTGTGATCGCGCAACAGACCTTCGAAATAGGCTTCTCCGAACGGCTGTCCGGTGTATTCGGCGATGCGTCGGTCGTGAGGCATCACGTAATTGCGCAGTTGCGGTGAAACACTCTGGCGGTTGGCACCGGTCATCATGCCGCCCGCGTGGGCGATCACCGGCAGCACTTGTTGTGCGGCTTGTACCAGCGGTTTGGCGCCATAGCACCAGCCGCACAGAGGGTCGTAGATGTAATGAAGCGTCATCGGAAAGCTCCGGCAAGAAGGTGGGAAAAACGATGTCGCCACCTTAATCCTCTGGTCGTTGCGGAAAAACGCCGGAATGGCTTTCAGTCTGTTTCGGCAATCGGTCGAATGGGGTCGTTGTCATTCTTGTAACAGTCTTGAAAAAGACCTGAAACAAAATGAAACAATCAAACAACGGAACCTTTCAGGAATAATTAACGGAAGTAAATGCAAAGCATTACCATTCGCGCACTCGAATTCTTCCACCCTTCCGGATGCGCTTTTCAATGCCTGCCCCGTTCCGTCTCACGCCCGTCACGCTTGGGCTTTCTGCCTTTTTGTCCTCTGGTTTCGCTTACTCCGCGACCGAACTTCCCGCCACTTCGATCAGTGCTGAAGCGCAGGCCGACGACCCGCGCGTAAAGGTCAGCAACACCGCAACCCGCACGTCCACCCCCGTGCGCTACGTGCCGCAGGCGATCGATTCGATCAAGACCGCCAACGTCGCGGATTACGGCGTCAATGACATCGAAGATGCCCTGAGCGGGATTCCCAACGTCAGCGGCGGAGGCGACACGCGCTTCGACAGCCTGCGCATCCGTGGTTTCGACGCCAGCAACGACTTCTATCTGGACGGCATCCGCGACGACAGCCAGTACAAGCGCGATCTGCACAACATCGAACGCGTCGAAGTGCTCAAGGGCCCCGCCGCCGTGCTGTACGGCCGTGGCAGCCAGGGCGGGATCGTCAACCGTGTGAGCAAGGCGCCCGAGTTCGGCCGCCGCTCGACCATTGAGGCCCAGGGCGGCAGCGAGGATCTGCGCAGCCTGTACGCCGACCTCAGCGCCGACCCGAGCGAGAACATCAGCCTGCGCCTGAACATGGGCAACATGGACGAGAACAGCTTCCGCGACGGTGTCAGCGGCAACCGCAAACTGTTTGCGCCGTCGATGAGCTGGCAGCTCACGCCTGACCTGAACTGGCTGGTGCAATACGAATACAGCCGCTACAACCGCACGCCGGATCGCGGCATTCCCGGGGTCGGTGGACGTCCGGCGGATGTTGGCCGGGACACGACCTACGGCAACGATCACGACTTCATCGACGACAAGACGCAGTCCCTGCGCTCGAAACTGAGCTATGAAATCAACGACAACTGGCAACTGCGCCACACGCTCGGTGTGTTCAAGCTCGACAGCGATTTCGACAACACCTACCTCACCGGCTTCGACGCGAAGACCAACAAGGTCACCCGCCAGCACTGGCAACAGGACCTGACCACCCGCAACGTGTTCAACAACGTCGAACTGGAAGGCGGCTTCGATACCTTCGGCCTCGAACATCGACTGCTGACCGGAATCGAAACCGGCAGCCAGCGCCGCGACCCGACGCTGTACAACGCGGCCACTGGCCGTGGCACCCAACCGGTGCCGTCGCTGGATCTGTACAACCCGGATCGCAGCCAGCGCCACACCGGGCGCATGCAGGTGTCGAGCAGCAGCCACACCGAAGTCGAAAGCCGCGCGATCTATGTTCAGGATCAACTGCGCCTGAACGATGAATGGCAACTGCTGGCCGGTCTGCGCTACGACACTTTCGATATCGAGTCGACCAACAAACTGCGCAACATCTCCGAGGACCGCGACAGCCACAGCACCAGTCCGCGTTTCGGCGTGGTCTGGACGCCGCTGCAGAATCACTCGTTCTACGCTTCATGGACCAAGACGTTTTCACCGGTTGGCGGCGGTCTGATCGGTATCACCCCCGGTGCGGCCGGCAACACCAACGACCTGAGTCCGGAGCTGACCAAGCAAAAGGAAATCGGGGTCAAGAGCGACTGGCTCGACGATCGCCTGAGCACCACCCTCGCCGTCTACGAGCTGGAACTCTACAACCGCCGCACTACCGACCCGGTCGATCCGACGCTGACCGTGATGAGCGGTTTGCAGCGCTCGCGCGGGATCGAACTGACCGGTACTGGCAAGATCGTCGGCAACTGGTACGTGCGCGGTGGCGTTGGTGTGCAGGACGCGACCATCGAGAAGGACAACAACGGCCTGGAAGGCAAACGCGTCAACAACGTCGCCAAGCACAACGGCAGCCTGTTCCTGACCTGGAAACCGGAGATGGGCTGGTACGGCGAAACCGGTCTGACCATGGTCGGTCAGCGTTACGCCGACAACGCCAACACCACCGTATTGCCGGGCTACGGTCGCTGGGACGCCCTGGTCGGCTACCGCCACAAGGACTGGGACTTGCGCGCAGCGCTGAACAACATCACCGACCGCGAATATTACTCGTCGGCCACCAGCGCCTTCCAGATCCAGCCAGGCGCACCACGCAGCCTGGTCATGACCGGCACCTACAGCTTCTGATTCACGCCCATAAAAAAAGCGCTGCCATCCCGGCAGCGCTTTTTACAATCCTTGTCTGTTCTTCTTATCCTTCCATCACATCCCACAATGCGTCCAGTTCGGCCTCGCTGAACAGGCCAGCGGGGTAACGCTCGATCATCATCCGGCGCGGATCAGGTTCCCTGATCTGACGCGTTCCATTGGATTTCAACCAGTGCGCGACAATCTGGAGCGACTCACTATTTACAGCCATGGGATGCAACGTCCGCTCGCTGATTACGTTCACTTCGGCGTTCATTTCAGCGCTCTCTCCCCGTTCGTGAGCGGCTACGTTATCCAAGGTTTATGACAGAACTGTTGAAGTTCTCCCCCCTCCCTAGTGCGTCATGAGCGATACAAGAGCTATGCCAATGTGTTGAAAATACCGACAGGCGGATATAAAGAAACCCGCAGTCCTGACGGGCTGCGGGTTTCTCTTCAAGCGTGGGCAACAAATGACTGCCCGGTCGATTTTTCAATCAACTCAAGCTGTTACATCCGCACTCACTCTTTGTGCGGCGCGGGTTGCTGTTGGGTAAGGCAGTGAATGTTGCCGCCACCCAGTAACAGTTCACGACCCGGCACCATCACCACTTCGTGTTGCGGGAACAGGTTCTGCAGGATTTCGCGGGCCGGGGCGTCCATTGGATCGTCGAAACTCGGTGCGATGATGCCGCCGTTGACGATCAGGAAGTTCACGTAGGACCCGGCCAAACGCACGCTCGGGTTGCGCTCCTGAGTGCCGTCCACCGGGTCCACGCCCGCGCATTCTTCTTCGGTGGCAAACAGCGGCCCCGGAATCGGCATCTTGTGCACCGTGAACGGGCGGCCCTTGGCGTCGGTGCTGCTTTCCAGCACTTTCATCGCAGCCTGGCATCGCGGGTAGTTCGGATCCTGCGGATCGTCGGTCCACGCCAGCAGCACTTCGCCCGGACGCACGTAGCAGCAGAAGTTATCCACATGGCCGTCGGTTTCGTCGTTGAACAGGCCATCCGGCAGCCAGATGATCTTGTCCACCGACAGGTTTTCGCTGAGCACCGCTTCGATTTCGTCGCGGCCCAGGTGCGGGTTGCGATTGCGGTTGAGCAGGCATTCTTCGGTGGTGATCAGGGTGCCTTCGCCGTCGACGTGAATCGAGCCGCCTTCAAGCACGAAACCTTCAGTGCGGTAGCGTGGGCTGCGTTCGATCTCGAGGATCTTGCCGCCGACCTGAGAATCACGGTTCCACGGCGAATACAGGCCGCCGTCAAAGCCGCCCCAGGCGTTGAAGTCCCAGTTCACACCGCGCACTTCGCCGCTGTTGTTGATCACGAAGGTCGGGCCGCTGTCGCGGACCCAGGCGTCATCGCTGGACATCTCGACCACGCGGATATTCGGCACGTCGAGGCGAGCGCGAGCGTTTTCGTACTGGCCGGCGGACACCGCCACGGTCACCGGTTCGAAACGCGCGATGGCCTTGGCCACGGCGGCGTGAGCGGCCTGCGCGGGCTTGCCGCCCAGACGCCAGTTGTCCGGACGCTCGGGCCAGATCATCCAGGTCTGGGTTTGCGGCGCCCATTCGGCCGGCATGTGGAAGCCATCGGCGCGTGGGGTACTTTTCAAGGTGGTCATGTCGATCAGGACTCCAGGGAACGGTCGAGGGTGTTCAACGCGCCGAACAGGTTTGGACGACGGACTATGGCGACTTTATAAACGATAAATATCGACTTTAAAAGCTAAAAACAAATGATCGCTTTTGAATCTACCGATTAATGCCGATACAAATCGGCATTAATCGGCCTATCACAGGCTCAGAGGCCTTCTTCCAGCACCTTCGACAGCATGTCGACAAAGAAATCCACGCTCTGACGCGAAGTGACCATCGGCGGTTTGATCTTGAGGATATTCAGGTCATCGCCGGTCGGCTGCATGAAGATGCCCAGCTCTCGCAGGCGATCGCACAGCAACGTGGTTTCTTCGGTTGCCGGCTCCAGGGTCTGCCGATTGCGGATCAGTTCGACCCCCAGATAGAACCCCGAGCCATGCACCGCGCCGACCAGCGGATGTTTATCGATCAATGCCTCCAGCCGCTGCTTGAAGTGCCCGCCGACCACCTGGGCGTTTTCCCAGAGTTTTTCTTCTTCCATCACATCGAGCACGGCCATGCCGATCTGGCAACTCACCGGACTGCCGCCCGCGGACGAGAAGAAGTAACCCTCGGCTTCCAGCGCTTCGGCGATTTCCCGGCGGGTGATCACGGCGCCCAGTGGCTGGCCGTTGCCCATGCCCTTGGCCATGGTGATGATGTCCGGCACCACGCCTTGCTCTTCGAAGCCCCAGAAGAAGTGGCCCATGCGCCCGTAACCGACCTGCACCTCGTCGGCGATGCACACACCGCCCCGGGCGCGCACCAATTCATAGACTTTTTTCAGATAGCCCGGCGGCAGCGAGATCCCGCCCGCATTGCCGTAGACCGGCTCGCAGATGAACCCGGCCAGTTGGCGTTTCTGCTCGTCGATTTTGGCCAGGTTGTGTTCGACGCTGCGCACGTAGTCAGACGCCGAATCAAGCCCACGGAATTCGCCGCGATAGATATTCGGCGCAGTCACCGGGTGCACCCAGTCCGGACGACTGCTCAGGGCCTGCGGGTTGTCGGCAATCGAGGTCGACACTGCATCCGCGCCGACCGTCCAGCCGTGATAGGCCTCCAGCACACTGAGCATGTCGCGCCCGCCGCTGTAGGCCCAGGCCAGACGGATCGCCAGATCATTGGCCTCGCTGCCGCTGTTGACCAAAAACACCCGGTCCATGCCTTCCGGCGCCAGTTTCAGCAAGCGTTCGGAAAACTCGGCGACCGCCGCATAGTTGAACCGCGAGTTCGTGTTGAGCAACGACCACTGCCGGCTCGCAACCGCGGCCATGCGCGGATGACCGTGCCCGAGCACCGCGACGTTATTGAGCATGTCGAGGTAGGAACGGCCCTGCATGTCGATCAGGTGATTGCGCCAGCCGCGTTCGATGCGCGGCGGGTCGACGTAATAATGTTTCTGGGTGCGGGCGAAACTGGCATCACGGCGCGCCAGCAGGGTTTGCGCATCCAGTTCCGGCTCAGCGTCGCAGGCCAGGCCCAGTAGCGCCGCTGGCGATGGCGACAGCGCCTGCCACGCCGGCGCGCGGGTCGGCGTGCAGAACAGCGGTGCCTCCAGGTGCGCATCGCGAACCAGTTGCACGATCAACGGGCCCTCCACCGAACCCAGCACCTGGCCTTTGACCAGCGCCGCGCCGCTGTGCAGCGACGGCGTCACACCCCACAGGCGCACGCTCAGTTGCGGGCCGTCGAGTCGCAGCGCGCCGTCAGCCGACAGATGCAGAACGCCCGCAAACGGCGCTTCCACCGTCGTACCCTGAGGTACGCGCAACTCAACGTGCAGCGGGAATGTTTCTGGCTCCTCGGCGCTGTCAGGCCGGGTGCGGGACAAACGGTATTGCCCGTATCGACTGGCGGCCAGACCGTGGATGGCGGCGGCCTCGTTCAACAGACGTTGATCAATGCCCGATTGCTCCCAATTGCCCGCCTCGAAGTGCGCACTCAACACACCCAGATCAATCAGCGCGAACTCGCGCCCGACCAGACCGGGCAACAACGGCGCGAAGCCTTCACTGTCGATGGCCGGCAACGTCCGCCCGACCGCCGAGAGGATCGCCGCCTCCATCAGCGCCAGCGGCACCGAGGTGGCGACCCGAAAGATTTCCCATTCATGGGTGAGGTTGTCGCGACTGTAGGTGTTGCCCGGATCAATGCTGACCTGTTGCTCGCCACTGAGCACCAGCACCGCCGCGCGCGCCACGATCAGCGGCCACAGCGCCTGCAATTCTTCGTGTTGCAACGGATTGACCGCGTGGTAGGCCTGCACTGCCGGCAGGATCACGAACGGATCGCCCCCGGCGTGATGCAGCAACGCCGCACAGGTGACCGACAGATCGGTGATACGCCAGGTGCGCACCAGATCACCGAAATCGATGACGCCCTGTAACTGCCAGTGTCGCCGGGCATCACGCTGCCAGACCACGTTGTCGTCGGTGATATCCATGTGGATCGCCTGCACCGGCAGCTTTTCCAGCAACGGTTGCAGACGGCGACCAGCCTGTTCGGCGGCCTCGGCGATCAGTGCGCGCTGGCGCTGATCCTCGATCACCGGCAGCAGGTGCTCGATCAGGGCACTGGCGTGGCGCGCATCCCATTGCAACGTGCGCGCGAGCCCCGGATGGTCGAACCCGGCCAGGGCCAGGTCCATTTCACCGCAGAGCCGGCCGAATCCGGCGACGACTTCGTGGCCAAGATGATCGAGCGCCGTCAGCGGCTGGCCTTCGATGTAATCGAGCAACCGCACATGCACCGCTTCACCGCCGATCTCCAGCGACAACAGGTCCTGGCCGTCATTGGCCGGGATGACCCGGGGAACATGGACATCGCAGTGTTCGGCCAAATATTTCAGGCCAGCGTGCTGGGCCTGCAACTCCACCAGCGAATAGTCGCCCCGGCAGATTTTCAGCACGAATCGCCCGCGCTCGCTGTCCACGCGATAGTTGAGGTCCTGCTGGCTACCCAGTGCCTGCAACGTGCCGTTCAGCCCGTAATGCTGCGCCAGAACCTGCAACGCCTGCTCCGCAGTGACCTGTGGGCCTGGCAGACTGGCGCGATGAATCAACGTGGCGAACGACATGGAACGACCCCTGAAATTTTATTAGGCGCCTATATCGCCATTGCTTTGGACGATTCGCAACCCCTGCTCCGTCGGACGGGATCGCAAGTTCGGGCGAAATGTTTCAGACCACTCGCGCCCACCGGCACTTTGCGCAAGAATGTCGACCATTCACACCTCTCACTGGAAAAAACTCATGAATGTAATCGCTACCGATCTGCCCGGCGTTCTGATCATCGAACCCAAGGTGTTTGGTGACGAGCGTGGTTTCTTTTACGAAAGCTTTAATGCCAAGGCTTTTCAGGAAGCGACCGGTCTGGATACGCAATTCGTCCAGGACAACCATTCGCGCTCGCAGAAAGGCGTGCTGCGCGGCCTGCATTACCAACTGGAAAACACTCAGGGCAAACTGGTCCGTGTCACCGTTGGTGAAGTGCTCGACGTGGCGGTAGATATCCGCCGCAGCTCGCCGAACTTCGGCAAATGGGTTGCTGTACGGCTGTCGGCCGAAAACCACCGCCAACTCTGGGTACCGGAAGGCTTCGCCCATGGCTTCGTGGTGTTGAGCGAATTCGCCGAGTTCCTCTACAAGACCACCAACTACTACACCCCGTCCGCGGAGCGCAGCATTCGCTGGAACGACCCGGATCTGGGCATCGACTGGCAGTTGGACGAAGAACCGAAACTGTCGGCCAAGGATCAGGCGGGTGCACTCCTCAAGGACGCCGACGTCTTTTCCTGAATGCCTGTGTGAAACTTCAGCGCTGCTGTGCACCCGACAACGGGTGCGCAGACTGCGACTGCAAGCCTAGGCATAATGCGCCTGTATCCACAGGCGCTCGATGCTCATGACTCCGACCCTTCCCCGCCGCCCCCGCTGGCGCAGCCTCGCCCTGCTGGCCCTGTGCCTGGCCCCGCTGCTGTGGCCGCTGGAGCATCTCGCCGAGCGTTACTACCGCAGTGAGCTGGCTGGCCAGAACCGCCAGACCCTCGACCTCTACGTCGCCAACCTGCTGGGCACTCTGCATCGTTACGAAGTGCTGCCACAGATCCTCGGCGATCTGCCGGCCCTGCGCGCGGTCGTCGGCGCGCCGGACGACGGTGTCACTCAGGGCAATGCCAACCGCCTGCTGAAGAACATCGCTTCCCAGACCGGCGCCGAAGTCATGTACCTGATGGACACCACTGGCCGAACGCTGGCGGCGTCGAACTGGGACAAGCACGACAGTTTCGTCGGGCGCAATTTCTCGTTCCGGCCCTACTTCAGCGAAGCCATGGCCGGACGCCTGGGCCGCTTCTTCGGCCTTGGCACCACCTCCGCCAAACGCGGCTATTTCTTCGCAGCGGCCGTGCGCAATGGCGAGAAAATCATCGGTGTGCTGGTGATCAAGGTCGACCTCGACCACACCGAAAGCCTGTGGGGCAAAACCCCGGAACAACTGCTGGTGACCGATCACAACGGCGTGGTCATTCTCACCTCGCGCCCGGAATGGCGCTTCCGCTCCACCCGTCCATTGAGTAACGACGAACGCTCAGCAATCACCGCGATCCAGCCGTACCCGACTCGCGAGCCGCGGCCATTGAACCTCAGCCCGACCGCCTGGCTGACCCAGACCCGGGACATCGAAGAAACCGGCTGGAGCGTCAGCATTCTTGCGCCGCGCACCCTGATCGACCGTCCGGTGCGCACCGTGGTGGCCGTCGGCGGCGCCACGTTGCTGGTGGTCATGCTGTTGCTCGGGCTGATGATGCAGCGCCGCCGCCATTACCTGGAACGGATCGCTTTCGAAGCCAAGGCAAGACGGGAACTCGAAGGCCGGGTCGCCGAGCGCACCAGCGATCTGGAGGGGCTCAACCGGCGCCTGAAACAGGAAGTGCTGGAGCGTGAACAGGCCCAGCAGGAACTGGTCCGGGCCCAGGACGACCTGGTGCAGGCCGGCAAACTGTCAGCGCTCGGGACGATGTCGGCGAGCATCAGCCACGAACTCAACCAGCCGCTGGCGGCGATCCGCAGTTACGCGGAAAACGCCGAGGTGCTGCTTGACCATCAGCGCACCGACGACGCTCGTGGCAACCTCAAGTTGATCAGCGAACTGACCGGGCGCATGGCGTCGATCATCGCTCACCTGCGCGCCTTCGCCCGCCGCGATCGCCACGCCCCGGAAAGCGTGGCCCTGCAACCGGCACTGGACGATGCATTGGCGCTGCTGGCCAAACGTCGCCGGAGCATGGACGTCGAGCTGATCCGCGACCTGCCCGCCGCAACCTTGTGGGTTGAAGCCGGGGAAACCCGTCTGCGCCAGGTCCTCGGCAACCTGCTGGCCAACGCCCTCGATGCCCTGACCGAGAAAGGCCCGCCGCGCAAATTGTGGCTGAGTGCCGAATCCACCGGCGAGGGCGTCAATCTGTACATTCGCGACAATGGCCCGGGTTTTTGCATGGAAGCGCTGGGCCGCGCCAGCGAACCGTTTTACACCACCAAGACCCGCACTCAGGGGCTTGGCTTGGGGTTGGCCATCTGCGAAACCCTGATGCGCGCCTTCGGCGGTGAACTGTCGTTCGCCAACCACAAGCAAGGTGGCGCCTTGATCACCCTGCGGCTGCGCGCCGGCGCGCCCGGGGTCAGCCTGCAACCGTCCGAGGATCGAAGTGCATGACCATCGACAACCGCATTCAGGTGGTGCTGATCGACGACGATCCGCACCTGCGTCAGGCCCTGGGCCAGACGCTGGATCTGGCCGGCCTGAAAATCCTCCCGCTGTCCGAAGCCAAGGGCCTGGCCGCCCAACTGGAGCGTGACTGGCCGGGTGTGGTGGTCAGTGACATCCGCATGCCCGGCATGGACGGTCTTGAGTTATTGAGCGAACTGCACGCTCAGGACCCTGAGCTGCCCGTGCTGCTGATCACCGGCCATGGTGACGTGCCGCTGGCCGTGCAGGCCATGCGCGCCGGCGCCTACGACTTCCTCGAAAAACCGTTCGCCAGTGACGCCCTGCTCGACAGTGTGCGCCGCGCATTGGCCCTGCGGCGTCTGGTGCTGGACAACCGCAGCCTGCGCATGGCCCTGAGCGACCGCAACGAACTGAGCGCGCGACTGGTCGGCCAGTCGGCGCCGATGGCGCGCCTGCGCGAGCAGATCGGCGCACTGGCCGCGACCAAGGCCGACGTCTTGATCCTCGGCGAAACCGGTGCCGGCAAAGAAGTTGTCGCCCGCGCATTGCACGACCTGTCGAGCCGGCGCAACGGCCCGTTCGTGGCGATCAATGCCGGGGCGCTGGCCGAATCGGTAGTGGAAAGCGAACTGTTCGGCCATGAGCCCGGCGCGTTCACTGGTGCGCAAAAGCGCCGGATCGGCAAGTTCGAATTCGCCAATGGCGGCACGCTGTTCCTCGATGAAATCGAGAGCATGAGCATGGACGTGCAGGTCAAACTGCTGCGCATGCTGCAGGAGCGAGTCGTCGAACGGCTGGGCGGCAATCAGTTGATCCCGCTGGACATCCGCGTCATCGCCGCCACCAAGGAAGACCTGCGTCAGGCCGCCGATCAAGGGCGGTTCCGGGCCGACTTGTATTACCGCCTCAATGTAGCGCCACTACGTATCCCGCCATTGCGCGAACGGGGCGAAGACGCGCTGGTGCTGTTCCAGCACTATGCCGACGAAGCCAGCGCCCGCCACGGTTTACCGCCTCATGAACTGCAACCGGCGCAACGGGCATTGCTGCTGCGTCACTCATGGCCGGGCAATGTGCGGGAATTGCAGAACGCGGCAGAGCGTTTCGCCCTTGGCCTGGAGCTGGCGCTGGACAACACTCAGCCTGACGGCAGCAGCACCGCCATCGAGGTCACCAGCGGTGGCCTCAGTGAACAGGTGGAGAATTTCGAGAAGTCATTGATCGCCGCCGAGCTGGCCCGCTCGCACAGCTCGGTACGCAGTCTCGCCGAAGCCTTGGGCATTCCGCGCAAGACTCTGCACGACAAACTGCGCAAGCACGGTCTGAATTTCGCCGACAGCAGCAGCCATGGAGACGAATCCGAATGAATCGCGACAGCCGCTATCTGGAATCCGTCCTCCATCACGACATTCCGCTGACCCGGGAGATGGGCCTTAAGGTGCTCGACTGGCAGGAACAGCAACTACGCCTGCATTTGCCGCTGGAAGCCAACGTCAACCACAAGAGCACCATGTTCGGCGGCAGTCTGTATTGCGGCGCGGTGCTGGCCGGCTGGGGCTGGCTGCACTTGCGTTTGAAAGAAGAAGGCATCACCGACGGACACATCGTGATCCAGGAAGGACAGATCAGTTATCCGCTGCCGGTAACCGGCGATGCCAACGCCATCTGTGCGGCGCCGAATGCGGCCGTGTGGAAGAAGTTTCTGACGATGTATCAGCGCTACGGGCGGGCGCGATTGACGCTGCATACGCGAGTCGTCAATGCGGGGAGCGATGAGGATGCGGTGACCTTCAGCGGGCAGTACGTTCTGCACCGCTGAAGGCTGAGCGTTCCCGAGTCCGGGAACGCGCTTACGAACGGGCCAGTTCCAGCAACTTCGAACGCCACGCCGCTTTCGCCGGCAGCGCCAGAAAGAACGCGTTGCGCAACGATTCCCGCGGTGGATAACAGAACGCATCACCGTTCAAATCCAGCACCTCGCCACCGGCACCTTCCAGCACACCCTGAGCCGCCGCCGTGTCCCACTGGGACGTCGGCGCCAGTCGCGGATAACAATCCGCCGCACCTTCGGCCACCAGACAGAACTTCAGCGAACTGCCGATATTGGCCAATTGCAACTCGCCAAGGCTTGCGCTCAAACCGGCCAGCAAGCGTTCCTGTTCCGGGCTCGAATGCCGACGGCTGGCAACCACAGTGAAGGCTTCGCCAGGCCCCGGCACGTCACGAACCTGAATCGCCACCGGCGTGCCGCCCGTGTCGCCACGCCAGGCACCGAGCCCGGCACCGCCAACGTAGTAACGCCCATTGGTCGGCATCGATACCACGCCAAAGACCACCCGGCCATTTTCGATCAGGGCAATGTTGACGGTGAACTCTTCGCTGCCGCTGATGAACTCCTTGGTGCCATCCAGCGGATCCACCAGCCACCAGCGCTGCCAGCCGGCACGCACGCTTTGCGGGATGTTGGCGTCCTCTTCGGACAACACCGGGATGCTCGGATCCAGGGCGGTCAGGCCGGCGACGATCACATGGTGCGCAGCGATATCCGCAGCGGTCACCGGCGAATCATCGGACTTGGCGGTCACCGCCACATCGGCGCGCCAGAACGGCAGAATCGCCTCGCCGGCCCGCAGCGCCAGTTCAACCACCGGCGCCATCAACGGATGGGAAAAACTCATAGACATCTCACTCATGACTGGAAAAAACCGCGCTGGGTCAGCAGATCGCGGGCCAGGTACAACGCCGCCAAGGCACGACCTTCGGAAAACTGCGGATTTTGCGCCAATGAAGAGAGATCCCGCAGGTTGATCTTGTCCACCCGCATCGGCTCCGGCTCGTCGCCTTCCAGTCGCTCCTCGTACAGATCGCTGGCAAGCACCACCTGGATTTTCTGGCTCATGTAGCCGGGGGACAACGACAACTCGGTCAGGTGTTCCAATTGCCGGGCACCAAAGCCCGCCTCTTCCTTGAGCTCACGCTCGGCCGCCGCCAGCACATCCTCGCCCGGCTCGATCAAGCCTTTGGGCAGGGACAATTCGTACTCGTCGGTACCGCCGCAGTATTCCTCGACCAGCACCGCGTGCTCGGCATCGAGCATGGCCACAATCATCACCGCGCCGTAACCGGCGCCCTTGCCCACCAGCCGCTCGTAGGTGCGCTCCACGCCGTTGGAAAAGCGCAGTTTCAGCTCTTCCACGCAGAACAGACGACTGGTGGCGACGATTTCGCGGGCAAGTACGGTTGGTTTCTGGCGCATGCAAAGCTCCTTGGCGTGAACGCGCTACTATAACGCGGCTTTTCCGATTGTTTGCGTCGGATATCTTTCTACCGTTCGAGACGTTGCCATGCCTTCATTACCGTGGTCCGACATCGATACCGTTCTGCTCGACATGGACGGCACGTTGCTGGATCTGCACTTCGACAACCACTTCTGGCTGGAGCACTTGCCGCAGCGCTACGCCGAACTGCATGGCGTGAGCCGGGCCATGGCGGAAATGGAATTGCAGCCGTTGTTCGAACGTCATGCCGGTCAATTGCAGTGGTATTGCCTGGACTTCTGGAGCGCGGAATTGAAGCTGTCGGTGCGCGAGCTGAAGCTGGAAACTGCCCACCTGATTGCCCTGCGCCCGGACGCCGACACTTTTCTGGCCGCGATCAAGCGGGCCGGTAAACGCGTGGTGATGATCACCAACGCGCACCGCGATTCGCTGTCGCTGAAACTGGAACGGGTTGAACTGGCGCCGTACTTCGAGCGGCTGATCAGCTCCCACGATTACGGTTTTCCCAAGGAGAACCCGCAGTTCTGGGATGCCTTGCAGGCCGATATCGGTTTTGACCCGGCGCGCAGCCTGTTCATCGACGACACCCTGCCGATCCTGCGCAGTGCACGGGACTTTGGTGTGGCACATCTGTTGGCCGTAAAGGAGCCGGACAGTCGCAAGGGGCCGAAGGACACGGCGGAGTTTGTGGCCGTCGAAGATTATCGGGACTTGATAGCAGGACTCTGAACGTTGCAGGAGCTGCCAGAGGCGGCTCCTGCAAGTCTGTTGTTACTCAGGAATACGCAGCGTCTGCCCCGGATAGATCTTGTTCACGTCCTTGAGCAGCGGCTTGTTGGCCTCGAAAATCTTGTTGTACTGGTTGGCATTGCCATACACCGCCAGGGAAATCGCGCTGAGGGTGTCGCCCTTTTTCACCACCACGAAACGTGCGGCAGCCACTACCGGCCCAGTGACCGTGATCTGGTCATCGACACTGCCGACGCCTTCGATATTGCCCACCGCCAGCAGAATCTTTTCTTTCTCTTCCTGGCTCGCCACCTCGCCGGTGACCGTCACCTTGTCGCCATCCACCGTCGCCTGAACATTCGGGTTACCCAACCCGACCTTGCTGATGTGTTCCTTCAATTGCTCGCTGGCATTGGCGTTGCCAGGGGTCAACAGGTCGATCAGCTTCTCACCGGCCTCTTTTACAAAGCTCAAAAGACTCATAGCGCACACTCCTTGATTTAAGTTCCAGACGCCCAAGCCTAGACCACCACAAACTAACCCGGTTCCAGACCGACCAATGACCCTGTCGCCGCGCAAACGGTAGAATCGCCCACCCTTGCCAGCGCCCCGGAGCGAAGATGGACATCAAGCAGCTGAAATTCCTCATCGCCCTCGACGAAACCCGCCATTTCGGCCAGGCCGCCGCCCGGTGCCACATCACCCAGCCGACTCTATCAATGCGCCTGCGCAGCCTCGAAGAAGAACTCGATCTGCCGCTGGTCAATCGCGGCCAGCGCTTCGAAGGTTTCACCGCGCCAGGCGAGCGAGTGCTGGCCTGGGCCCGTACGGTGCTGGCGGCTTATGACGGCTTGCAGGCGGAAGCGGCGGCCTGTCGCGGCAACCTGATCGGTACCTTGCGCCTGGGAGTGGTGCCGCTGTCGAGTTTTGATCCGCTGCCGTTGATGCAACGCCTGCACGCTGCACACCCGGAACTGCGCTTCGAATTGTCGGCACTGAGTTCGGAACAGATCCTCGAACAACTGGCGGACAACCGGATCGACATCGGCGTGTCCTACCTGGATCGTCTCGACAACGAGCGTTTCGAATCCCTGGCGTTCGACGAAACCCGCATGGGCCTGCTCTACGATCAGCGTTCCTTCAGCTTCGGCGAGGCGCCATTGAGCTGGCAGGCGCTGATCGAACTGCCGCTGGGCATGCTCACCAGCGGTATGCACTTTCGCCAGTCCATCGACCACAACTTCCACAGCCGGGGCCTGACACCGCAGCCGTTGTTGCAGACCGACGCCGTGCATCAATTGTTACAAGCTGTGCACGGCGGATTCTGCTGCGCGATCATGCCGCTGGACGGCGGCCTCGAAAGCCTCACCGATCACCTGCGCCTGCAACCGATCGAAAACGCCCAGACCCTCGCCCGGCTGGGCCTGATCATGCGCCGCGGCGCCCCGCGTTCGGCACTGGCCGAGGCCTGTTTCGCGCTGTATCAGAAATCGCCAGCGGCCGCTTGATCGACGGCATCTATCGATAGATCGACACTAGCGATTAGACGCGACAAGTTGCCGCGCCTAGTCTTAACGTTGATCAATCCGTCGGTGATGCCATGAACGCCAAGCGCCCGGCCTGCGCGGCGCCTGCACTCGAAACGCCCGCGCCCGCCGCCAGTCAGACCTACAGCTACAGCGACCTGCCCCTGGCGGAGTCGGCCAGCACCGCGCTGGCCGAGGAAGTCGCACTGGCGATTGCCTACAACGGCATCAGCCAGGCCGTGATGCTGGTGACGCCAACCGACCTCGAAGACTTCATCGTCGGCTTCAGCCTGGGCAGCGGCATCATCGAAGACGCCTCGGACATCTATGACCTGCAACTGACCGGTTCAGGCTCGGCGCAATACGCCCAGGTGACCATCGCCAACCGCGCCTTCTGGAATCTCAAGCAGCAGCGTCGGCAACTGGCCGGCACCAGCGGTTGCGGTTTGTGCGGCGTGGAGGCGGTGGAACAGGCGTTACCCGATCTCAAGGTCTTGCCCGGCGCCCCTTTGCCGCCGATTGAATGGCTCGACGGTTTGCGCCAGCGCATCGGTGCGTTCCAGCCGCTGGGCCAGCATTGCGGCGCGGTGCACGCGGCGGTGTTCATGAACGCCAGCGGTGAATTGCTGCTGGGCCGCGAAGACATCGGCCGACACAACGCCCTCGACAAACTGATCGGTGGCCTGATCCGGCAAAAGATCTCCACCACCGGCGGCCTGGCGATTGTCACCAGCCGTTGCAGCCTCGAATTGATCCAGAAAGTCCTGCGCGCCGGGATCCAGACCCTCGTCAGTCTGTCCGCGCCCACCGGCCTCGCCGTGCAATGGGCCCGCCGCCACAACCTCAATCTCATCCACCTGCCGCAGAAGAACGCGCCGCGGGTGTATAGCCCAGAAATGGAGAAACACTCGTGAGCCAACACCATCAAGCCGACCAGAAACCCGTCCCGCGCTACAAGCCCTACAAGGGCGCAGCCGGCGGCTGGGGCGCACTGATCAGCGTGGCCCAGGCCTGGTTGACCAGCGACAACGCGCTGAAGAACCTGCGCATGATGCTCAAGACCAACCAGAACGGCGGCTTCGACTGCCCGGGTTGCGCCTGGGGTGACTCGCCGGAAAGCGGCATGGTCAAGTTCTGCGAGAACGGCGCCAAAGCGGTGAACTGGGAAGCGACCAAACGTCGGGTGGACGGCAAGTTCTTCGCCAAACACAGCGTCACCTCGTTGCTGGAGCAGAGCGACTACTGGCTCGAATATCAGGGCCGTCTGACCGAACCGGTGGTGTATGACGCCGAAACCGACCGCTACAAGCCGATCAGTTGGGACGATGCCTACGCGCTGATCGGCAAGCACCTGCAAGCCCTGCCGAGTCCGGACCTGGCCGAGTTCTACACCTCGGGTCGTGCCAGCAACGAAGCCGCCTATTTGTATCAACTGTTCGTGCGCGCCTACGGCACCAACAATTTCCCCGACTGCTCGAACATGTGCCACGAGGCCAGCGGCGTGGCGCTCGCGCAAAGCGTCGGTGTCGGCAAAGGCACCGTGACCTTCGACGATTTCGAACACGCCGATGCGATTTTTGTCTGGGGCCAGAACCCCGGCACCAACCACCCACGCATGCTCGAACCGCTGCGTGAAGCGGTGAAGCGCGGCGCTCAGGTGGTCTGCATCAACCCGCTGAAAGAACGCGGTCTGGAACGCTTCCAGCATCCGCAGCACCCGATCGAAATGCTCACCAACGGCGACAAGCCGACCAACACCGCGTATTTCCGCCCGGCACTGGGCGGTGACATGGCAGTGCTACGCGGCATGGCCAAGTTCCTGCTGCAATGGGAACGCGATGCGCAGAAGGCCGGTGCGCCGGCGGTGTTCGATCACGACTTCCTCAATGAACACAGCGTCAACGTGCTGGAATACCTCGGCGTCGTTGATGACACGCCGTGGGAGCAGATCGTTGCGCAGTCCGGCCTGACGCTGGTTGAAATCGAGCAAGCGGCGCGCATGTACGCCAAAGGCAAGAACGTGATCATGTGCTGGGCGATGGGCATCACCCAACACCGCCATTCGGTGCCGACCATCCAGGAAATCGCCAACCTGATGCTGCTGCGCGGCAACATCGGCAAACCCGGCGCCGGTCTGTGCCCGGTGCGCGGTCACAGTAACGTGCAGGGCGACCGCACCATGGGCATCAACGAGCGTCCGCCGGTGGCGTTTCTCGATTCCTTGGAGCGTCGCTTCCAGTTCAAGGTGCCGCGCCACAACGGGCACAACGTGGTCGAAGCGATTCACGCGATGGCTGAAGGCCGCGCCAAAGTGTTTATCGGTCTGGGCGGCAACTTCGCCCAGGCCACGCCGGACAGCCCACGCACCTTCCAGGCCCTGCGCAACTGCGACCTGACCGTGCAGATCAGCACCAAGCTCAATCGCAGCCACCTGGCCCACGGCAAAGACGCATTGATCCTGCCGTGCCTGGGTCGTACCGACATCGACATCCAGACCGAAGGCCCGCAGGCCGTCACCGTGGAAGACTCGTTCAGCATGGTGCACGCCTCCAACGGCCAGTTGCAGCCGCTGTCGAACCAGATGCGCTCGGAGCCGTCGATCATTGCCGGCATCGCCGCCGCGACCCTGGGCAGCAAACCGGTGGACTGGAACTGGCTGGTGGCCGACTACCGGCGCATCCGCGAACTGATCGCCGACACCATCCCGGGCTTCAAGGACTTCAACGAGAAGGTCAAGAACCCGGGCGGTTTCTACCTCGGCAACAGTGCCGGCGCGCGCAAGTGGAACACCACGTCGGGCCGGGCCAACTTCAAACCGAACATGCTGCCCAAAGACCTGATCCACGAACGCACTCGCGCCACCGGTCAACTGCCGGATCTGATCTTGCAATCGATGCGCTCTCACGATCAGTACAACACCACGATTTATGGTCTCGACGATCGTTATCGCGGGGTGAAGGGACAGCGTGACGTGCTGTTCGCCAACGAGGCGGACATCATCCGTCTGGGCTTCAAGCCTGGGCAGAAGGCTGACATCGTGTCGCTGTGGGACGATGGCCGTGAGCGTCGCGTGAAAGGCTTCACACTGCTGGCGTTCGATATTCCGGCGGGGCAAGCGGCGGCTTACTACCCTGAGGTGAACCCGTTGGTGCCGCTGGAAAGCACCGGGGACGGCAGCCATACGCCGACGTCGAAGTTCATTGCGATCCGGTTGGAAGCGGCGAGCGAGACAGGGCTGATCATGGCCAGGTCGGCCTGACACCAAACTTTTCAGCGCCCACAAAAAAGGCCGCTTTTGTATAAAAGCGGCCTGTCCGAAGCAGTTAAAGACCGGTGAAAATCGGTTAAGTTCCACCCAAAAATCAGTAACTTGCATAATTGTATACAAGTCGTGTTATTCGTCGGATTTCGATTGTCAGCCTTGTTACACAGCCTCAGGATCGCGCCGTCATCCCTTTGAGGCTCCTCTATGAAGTTCTCCCAGATTCTCTTGTTGTCCCTTGGCCTGGTCAGTGGCTTCGCTTCTGCCGGAGGCACCACCGAAGCAGGTGTGGGCGGCGCATTGGGCGGGGTTCTTGGCTCGGTCGTCGGTCAGTCTTTAGGCGGCAGCACAGGTTCAACCATTGGCGCGGCCCTGGGCGGCGCGGGTGGTAGCGCGGTGGGCGCCAACAAACACAGCCGTGGCGAAGCGGCCATTGGCGGTGCGTTGGGCGCAGCCGGCGGTAACGTGGTTGGCCGCAGCATGGGCGGCACCACCGGCAGCCTGATCGGCGCCGCAGCAGGTGGCGGCGCCGGTGGCGCGCTGGGTAACTACATGGGCAACGAGAGTAATCGCGAAGACCGCAATTACGATCGCGGCCGTGACCGTGGTCGCTACTACCGCGACGACCACCGTGGTCGTGGCCACGCCTACGGCCATCGCAAGCATCACCGCTACTACCGCGACTGAGGCTTGACCTCGTTGCCGGTACAGCCAGATCGCAGCTCCCCCGAGCTGCGATTTTTTTTGCCTGTCAAACCGCCAGCCGTTCCAGCGCTCCGCGTAACCCCGCAGGGATCGCCACCGGCTGATTCGATGCACGATCAACGAACACATGCACGAAACGCCCCGCCGCACAGGCTTCATGCTCGCCAGCCTTGAACACGGCCAGCTCGTATTGCACTGAACTGTTGCCCAGTTTGCCGACCCGCAAACCAACTTCGATCAAGTCCGGGAACGCAATCGAGGCGAAGTAATCGCAAGACGAACTCACCACAAACCCCACCACCTCCCCATCGTGGATATCCAGGCCACCGACCTGAATCAGGTAGGTGTTCACGGCCGTATCGAAAAAGCTGTAGTAGGTGACGTTGTTGACGTGGCCGTAGGCATCGTTGTCATGCCAGCGCGTGGTGATCGGCTGGAAATGTGGGTAATCGGCGCGTTGCGGCATCGGGTTGGACATCAGTGTCGATTCCTTGAGTGATCGGCCCAGTCTAAAGGTAAAAACCTTTGCCTCGTGCCGCCAGCTCGCCAATCAGTTGCGCCGGCCGCCATTGATCACCCTGTCGTGTTTCCAGCGCCAGCAGTCGTTTATGAATGTCTGCCAGCCCCTGATCGTCCGCCCAGGCCATCGGCCCGCCTCTCTCAGCCGGGAAGCCATAGCCGTTCAGGTAAACCTGATCGATGTCATGCGCCGACTCGGCAATCCCTTCCTGCAGAATCTTTGCGCCCTCATTGACCAACGCCAGAAGACAGCGCTCAAGGATCTCCTCAGATCCGATCTCACGGCGATGAAACCCCAGACCTTCACTGACACTCAACACCAGTGCATCCACCTCAGGATCATGTTCGGCCTGACGACTGCCCGGTTCGTAGTGGTAGTAACCATTGCCAGACTTCTGCCCGAACCGACCCAACTCGCACAAGCGGTTATCCACCTGAACCTCTGGCGCATCCTGGCCCTTGCCGGCCAGCTCACGAGCACGCCACTCAAGATCGATGCCGACCACGTCGTACATGCGAAACGGCCCCATGGCAAAACCGAAGCCCTGCAATATCGCGTCGATCTGCTGCGGCCAGGCCCCCTCAAGCAGCATCTTGCGCGCCTCGAGCACGTAAGGATGGAGCATGCGATTGCCGATGAATCCGTGGCAGTTGCCCGACACCACACTGACCTTGCCCATACGCTTGCCCAGCTCGAGTGCAGCCTCAAGCACGGCTGGCGAGGTCTGTGCACCACGGACTATTTCCAGCAGTTTCATTATATGCGCCGGGCTGAAGAAATGCAGACCCAGCACTTGCGTCGGTCGTCGTGTCGCGGCGGCAATCGCATCGATGTCCAGTGCCGAGGTGTTGCTCGCCAGCAGGGCTTCGGGTTTCAGCAAGCCATCGAGCTCACGGAAGATCTTCTGCTTGAGTTCGAGATTCTCGTACACCGCTTCGATCACCAGGTCGACATTGCGGATCGCAACATAATCCGCCGCCGCACTGATCCGGGCGATTCGCGCATCGGCCTCGGCCTGATCGATCCGACCCTGACGCACGTTGTGCGCATAGGTATCGGCCACCGTCTTCAGCGCCTGCTCAAGCATCTGTGGATTGTTATCGACCCATTGCACTGACACGCCGGCGTTGGCCAGGCACATGACAATGCCACGGCCCATGGTGCCGGCGCCGATCACGGCGGCCTGCCGAATTTCGAAGGATGTCTGGCTCATTGTTGTTCTCTTGTTGGAGATCCAAAGACAGCCTTCACCATAGTCAGCCAACGGGTATTTTTGAAGTTTATTGCTGTGATGATCGACATTCAGCAAATGGATTCGTTGCTTCAGAGATGCGCCTGAGCCCAAGCCCGCACGTCCGCGTAGGGATACGCCTCCAGCGCCGCATACCCGGAAATGGTCCGTGCCTTGAGCTTGGTGAACAGCGGCACACTGATCCCGCACAGAAAGCGCGTCAGCCGCTCCGCTGAAGGCGCACTGCCTGTCTGCTGCTCATGCCTGTGGATAAAATCGCCGCACAACGCCGAGAAACTTTTATCCACAAGCGCCAGCAATTCCGGAGGCGCCGGGAGCCGGGCAACCTGCCCGTGGCACACCGAGCAATGCCCGCACTGCTCGGGGGCGTTGTGATCACCGAAGTACTCCGCCAGTCGATAGCCCAGGCACCGCTCGGTGGCGAACAATTCGAGCATGGCGTGAATCCGCGCCACTTCGGTCTGTTCGTGGCGAGAGAAATAATCATGTAGCTCGCCACTCAAGACCTGGCTGTCGAAGGCGCTGTGCAGCACGTTGTAGACTTCGGTCATCTGCTTGCTTTCCAGCTCGACCCAGCCTTTCTCCTGGAAGTAATCCAGCGCCTTCACCACACGATTGCGCTCAGCCGAATACTGCGTGTACATCGCCTCGAAATTCACCGTGGCCCAGGTCCGCGCGCGATTCGAGGTCTGGATGATCGCCGCAACGAAATCCCTGCGCTCGCCCTCGAAACGCTCTAGCAGCGCCTCGGGTTCCAGCAGGTATTTGAAACGGTATTCGGCGTAGTACGCGTAGCGCGGGGCAATCAGCCCTCGCAGCTCCAGTTGCACCAGCAACGTCTTCAATGGCAGCGCACGAATGTTGCTCTGATCCGCCAGCGGCCCGAGCAAAAACTCCCACTGACCTTCAGGCGCAGCGGCCTGCAACTCGTCCAGCACATGGCGAATGCCATCGCGCTCCGGCGTGTCGCCGTAGACAAAGTTTTCCAGCACATTGAGGCTGTCGCGGTTGGCCAGCACCAGACAGTCGGACGGTTGCCCGTCACGCCCGGCGCGGCCGATTTCCTGGCTGTAGTTTTCGATGGATTTGGGCAGGTCGAAATGCACCACGTTGCGGATGTCACTCTTGTCGATGCCCATGCCGAACGCGATGGTGGCGACGATGCAATTGGACTGCCCACCCATGAAGCGTTTCTGAATCGCTTCCCGTTGCTCGTGGGGCAGCCCGGCGTGGTAAGCCTCGGCCTGAATGCCATTGCGCCCCAGATGCTCGGCGATGTGCTCGGCGGTTTTCTGCAGGGTGACGTAGACGATGCTCGGTTGACCCGCCCGCTCGGCCATCCACTGCACCAGCCGTCGACGCTTGTCCTCACCGCGCACCGGCTCCACCAGCAGATTGAGATTGGGCCGATAGAAACCCGTGGTCACAACGTCTTCGGCAGCGATGGCGAATTTCGCCTGCATGTCGGCGATGACTTTCGGTGTTGCCGTGGCGGTCAGCAGCAAGGTTTGCGGGATGTTGAACTGACGCTGGTAGTCCGGCAGCTTGAGGTAATCAGGCCGGAAGTTGTGGCCCCATTCGGAGATGCAGTGCGCCTCATCCACCACCAGCAGCGAGATCGGCACCTGCTGCAAAAAATTGCGGAAGCGCTCGTTCTTCAGGCGCTCCACGGAAATCATCAGGATCTTCAGTTCGCCCGATCGGGCACGAGCCATCACATCATTGGCGTCTTCACGACTCTGCGCCGAATCGATGCTGCCTGCCGAAATGCCATGTCGCTGCAGAAGCGCCAACTGATCCTGCATCAGCGCGAGCAACGGCGAGACCACCAGCGTCAGGTGCGGCAGCAGGAGAGCCGGCACCTGGTAGCAAAGGGATTTTCCGGAGCCCGTGGGAAAGATCGCCGCCGCCGAGCGCCCGGCCAGCACGGCGCTGATTGCCGCTTCCTGACCGGGTCGAAATTGTGGATAACCGAAAACCTGTTCCAGGGTGTTGTGCATTCGCTGTCACTCCGTTGACCGCTGTGATGCCAACAGCCTAGCGGGCGATCGCAGCGAGTCGAGAAAAGGTCGGGGGGCAAATCGATACGGGATGATACAGCGTCGGCAGCTCCGCCACGGGATCAAACAAATGAAACACTTTGTTCATCGCCGCGTGAATCGACCCGAGGGTAATGTCCGTCACGCCTCGAGCCAGGACGGCCGAGGCGCATGGATTTTTATCAAGGAGTGAACATGTCGAACAACCTGAAACTGCCTGTCGCCCTGGTCTTTGCATCCCTGTTGCTGGGCGCATGCACGCCAGTTCCCGATGGCTTCCCACCGCCCTTGGCGATCGCCGTGACAGCGGATGAAGCCTCGTCGACTTAGCAGCCGCAAGCGCGCTGCTATGGCCGCAATACGGCTACCCGCAATTGCTCATCCAGTACCCGCTCATGCACATCCAGGCTCTTGCTCGCCCACAGTGCATGGGCCGGGCTGATGCCGCCAGTGAATGCCGCCGCCAACTGACGCAAGTCGGCGACGCTGCGCACCCGTGGGCAAAACGCTTGCTCGTCGCAATTCTGGCTGGCGTTGCGGTAGGTGTTGAGCAAGCGATCCCACAGACCGTCGCGCACTTGCCTGATCGACTTGAGCTGCATTTGCTGCACGCCCAGTCGTTGCTTGAGTCCTGTTTCGTCCAGCGCTTCGCTCGCCAACAGAGCCTTGCCGAAGATCAGCACCTCAGCGCGGGAGGCTGTGTCGATGCTGGCCTGAGTGGTGAGTGCATCGGGCCAACCGCTGCGCTCCAGGTTGGCAAGCGCCAACCCATTGCCCGTGTCGGAGGCCACCGTCAAACGACAACCACTGGCCCACAGCAAAATGATCGAGGCCATTCGTAGCCACTGCATACCTAATTCCCTTTAAGCGTGTGTCGGACGTCTGGAAACGCCCTACGGATTCTGGCGCGCACCATACAGAGGTTTACCGGGAATCGCCCGACAAACACGTGGGAAATTTCTCTCCTCAGGGTTTGGCTGTGAAAACGCCGCAAAACCGCGTAGGGCAAATGCCCGAACCCCGGAAAAACCCCTACGAATCCTGTCCATTGTGGCTGTCTTGTCCCACTCGATGGCGCCCTTCTATAGTGGCCGGCGCGGCTGAAAACACTGTGTCGGCCCACCGACGCGACTTCGTAAAGGACACGCCTCAATCATGAACATGTTCAAACCGCTGAATACTCGTTTTCGCCCTCTCAAAACCTGCGACGGCGACATCCCGGTCATGGTCATCGACACCGAAGCCAAACCTGGGGATCTGCTCAATGCTGCCGATCAACGCCTCCGTGCCGCCAGCGATCTGCTGGAAACTCTTTACTGCCTGTGTTTCAAACAGGCCGACGTGAAAGACATCCCCAACATCGTCAATGCGCTGTATTTGTTGACGCAGGACGGCTGTGACTTGCTGGAAGTTGCCAGACAACGAATAAATAATTAACGCCACCAGCCAAACTTACAAAGTTCGCAACAACCCATCGCTTCCATTACTGCAAAGTTCAGAACTAGCCTGTTTGCTCTTACATCAACCAAGAGCAACAACATGACTACGCTGACTATTTTCTTTTGCGGTACAGGTTCGACAAAGTTTGATAATGCCCATGAAAACTATTGGGATGGCGAGCTGGTTTCAACACTCGCCTCCCATCATACCGGTCGCGAGTTTGCCGAATGGATCGTGGTCGATGGCCCCGGCACCAGCAACCTGCAGGCCGATGACCTGTTCACCAAATCCAAGGACTATGGCCTCAGCGGAACCCTGTTCGGCAAGGGCTGGGAGGAAAACGTCCAGCACGCGATGAACATCATCAAAGGCCAATGCGACTGGCAGCGCGAGCAACTGACCGAAGCAGAGTACAACCGCCTCAAAGCCGCCGGCATCCCCATTGAAGATGTAAAAGTCGAGGGCTCCTGGCTGTGGCGCAAATACAACTATGGTGATCGCAGCGTCACGCAACAGAAGTTACAAGAGCAAATCATTAAAACGTTCCGCAAGGACGGCGTTATTCCAACAAAGGTTAATCTGGTGGGCTGGAGCCGTGGCGGCATTAGTTGCCACATGCTGGCCAATTCCATGTTCAACGACAGTGCGCTGAAAAATATACCGGTGAATATCTTCGCTATTGATCCCGTGCCCGGTATCGGTAACTTTCAGGAACACCGGGTGAAGCTCAATTACAACGTAAAAGAGTACGTGGGTTTCTATGCACGGGACGAACGCTCCAAGGGTTTCAGCTGCGTCATCCCGCAAACCGCGACCGGCACCAAAACCAGCATCTTCCCCATGCCCGGCCGTCACGCCACCCTGGTCGGCAACGCCTCCGCCGATGGCAACAGTGGACCAAAAGTGCTGGCCGAACCCGGTCTCATCGTCCGCCACTTTGCCGAGGTCTGCCTGAAACGCTGGGGCACCGTGCTCGACAAGAACCTCAACCTCACCGACGCCGACCTGCGAAACCACACCGCCGCCATCGTCAACGCGGCAGCGAAATACAAGGCCATGGAGAAGTGCTCCTACACCTGGTTCACCGAACTGGATCAGGGTGAACGCTACGTTTCACTGGGCAGCAAAGGCGTCCCGTTCTCGACGGTGAAAGGCACGATCTACACACCGGCGAGCGGGCTGACGACGAGTGTGCTGGATGTTGAGGCGTATCGGGCGATTCGTTGAAAACCGTGATTGATCTGTAGGAACGGCCTGCCCAGATTTGCATCCTGTTCCTATAGGCAGCGGCGCCTTGTCTTCTATCGGCGCCGGTGGGCCAAAACCTATAGTTGTGACTGTCGCTGCCAATTCAGCGGCTCGGGCTTGGTCACCCGAATGGATCATGCATTCGCGTCCGCTGTATGCTGCCGGCACTTAATTGCCAGCAGCGTTATGGTGGCTGTGTTTGGGACGCTTTCGAGCGTGCCGGGTATGTGCATGATCCTCACCGGTTGACCAACCCGAACACAGTCGCCTCCAGTCGCTTGGTCACGATGTGGTGGCTTCATTCGAAGCAATTGAGGATCTAAAAAATGAAATCATGGAACGAGCTCCACTCCGATCGCTACCGTCCACTCGACTCCAACCTCACCGACACCAAGCCCTTGGTCATCGACACCGAGGCCAACCCGCAAGACATCCTCGAATGCGCCGTCCAGCGCCTGCGCGCCTCCAGTGACCTGCTGCAAACCCTCTACTGCCTCTGCTTCAAACACGCCGACGTCGAAGATATCCCGCACATGACCCACGCCCTCTACCTGCTGACCAAAGACGGCTATGACCTGCTCCAGGTCGCCCAGCAGCGAATGCTTAACTGGAAAGCGCCGGCCTGAGGCTGAGTGATCGAATCGCTCTCACGCATTACCTGAGAGCGATCTAAAAAACAGCAATCGAACAATGGAGATTCCGGTGAGCAAATTTTTTGATGAGCTGATGGAAAGCGTTAAACAGGCAGACGAAATCTTTCGTCGTGAGCACCGAGCCGACTGCCAATCGAGTTTCGATGGATTTCCCAAAGAACCCCATCAGCCCAATGATAGGCAACGCATATGTAAGCATCGAAAATCCCGACCGATCCGGGAACACGATTGCGCTACACTGGAATCCAGCACAAAGAGGCATATGACATGAGCGAGTTGACGTTCCAGCAAAAGCAGGCTTATTACGACAAGGTCCGCCGGTCCAACTATCTGGCGAGTCTGCGGCTTGAAGGCTTTGACACCACCCGTGCCGACGCTGAAAAACCACTTCCTTCGCGGGAATCGGTTATCGAAAAATATCGTCAAAACGGCCGTTAATGGTGGACAAGTACGGGGTTGGGCAAGACCCTTATTGTTACCCTGGCACCGATGTTTTGCGTAATTTGCTCAACATCCATTGTGAAGAACAACTTCAAAAAGCAGAGCGAGAGCTCTCTGAAATCGCAATCAGCCGATTTCATCTTCTCCCCCCTCCTTATGACCTCAGCCGCTTGCAGCACGTCCATGAAGTTCTTTTTTGCGACGTCTATGATTGGGCTGGACTGCTGCGTACCGTTAACATCCAAAAAGGCGAAACATTTTTTTGCACTGCGGAGAGGATCCTCCCGGAAGCTGACAAAATTTTTCTCTCTATGGAACGCTCCGCATGGTTCGAGGGGCTGGAAAGGTCAGATCTTGTAGTAAAAGTTGCTGAAGCCTACGGCGATCTGAACGTCATTCATCCTTTTCGTGAAGGCAATGGTCGTGCCCAACGCATTCTTTTTGAGCACATAATCATCAATGCTGGTTTTGCAGTAGATTGGTGGTTGATCAAGGATGAGGCCTGGATTCCGGCAAACATCGATGCTGTGGCATGCGATTACCGGGGCCTTGAGGCAATTTTTGATCGCTGCATTGGCGAAAAGCTTGCATCTTAAGTAGCAGAATTCTGGCAGTTCACACCGTATCGTGCGGGAATAATGGTACTTACTCGAGAACTGAACGCCCACAAAAAAGCCGCCCACAAGAGGCGGCTTTTTCATTCACCAGAACCCAGTCTTACAACTTAGGCCCGGCAGCCTTGATCGCGTCGCTCACTTCGAACTTCTTGAAGTTCTCGATGAACAGACCGGCCAGTGCTTTGGCAGCTTCGTCGTACGCAGCCTTGTCAGCCCAGGTGTTGCGTGGGTTGAGCAGGTTGGTTTCGACGCCCGGTACGGCCAGTGGCACGTCCAGGTTGATGGTGTCCAGGTGTTCGGTTTCGGCACCGATCAGTGCACCGCTCTGGATCGCTGCGATCACGGCGCGGGTGGTCGGGATGTTGAAGCGTTTGCCGACGCCGTAGCCACCGCCGGTCCAGCCGGTGTTGACCAGGTAGACCTTGGAGCCGAAGCCCTTGATGCGCTTGATCAGCAGTTCAGCGTATTCGCCAGCCGGACGCGGGAAGAACGGTGCGCCGAAGCAGGTGGAGAAGGTCGACTTGATGCCGCTGCCCGAACCCATTTCAGTCGAGCCCACCAGTGCGGTGTAGCCGGACAGGAAGTGGTAAGCCGCTTGCTCGTTGTTCAGGATCGACACTGGCGGCAGTACGCCGGTCAGGTCGCAAGTCAGGAAGATTACAGCGTTCGGCTCGCCGCCCAGGTTCTTCTCGGAACGCTTGGCAACGTGCTCCAGCGGGTAGGCCGCGCGGCTGTTCTGGGTCAGGCTGACATCGGCGTAGTCGGCGTGCTTGGCATCGTCGATCACGACGTTTTCCAGCACAGCGCCGTGCTTGATGGCTTTCCAGATGACCGGCTCGTTCTTCTCGGACAAGTCGATGCACTTGGCGTAGCAGCCGCCTTCGATGTTGAAGACAACGCCTTCACCCCAGCCGTGTTCGTCGTCACCGATCAGGTAACGGCTTTCGTCGGCGGACAGGGTGGTCTTGCCAGTGCCGGACAGACCGAAGAACAGGGTCACGTCGCCCTCTTCGCCGATGTTGGCAGCGCAGTGCATTGGCAGCACGTCAGCGGCCGGCAGCAGGAAGTTCTGCACCGAGAACATGGCTTTCTTCATTTCACCGGCGTAACGCATGCCGGCGATCAGCACTTTTTTCTGGGCGAAGTTGAGGATCACGCAACCGTCGGAGTTGGTGCCGTCACGCTCAGGCACGCACTCGAAATTGGCTACGTTCAACACTTGCCACTCGTCACGACCGGCCGGGTTGTACTGAGCCGGGTTGATGAACAGGCAACGACCGAACAGGTTCTGCCAGGCAGTCTGAGTGGTCATCTTCACGGCCAGGTAGTGATCTTCGGCCGCGCCTACATGCACGTGGGAAACGAAATGCTCTTGCGCGTTGTTGAACGCCTCGACACGAGCCCACAGCGCGTCGAACTTGTCGGCCGGGAACTTGCGGTTGATCGGGCCCCAGGCGATTGCGTCCTGGGTGGAAGGCTCTTCAACGATGAAACGGTCGACTGGCGAACGGCCGGTGCGGTGACCGGTGCGAACTACCAGAGCGCCGGTATCGGCAAGCTCGCCTTCACCGCGTTTCAGGGCTTCTTTTACCAGATCATCAACACTCAGATCGGTGTACACGGCGTTATTGGCTTGCGTCATGAGGTTCCCCGTCGGCCAGTGGCCGAGTGTGCTCCAAACGTTTTGTAGTAGAAAGTCGTGCACTACTACCGCGAAAAAAGTGGGCCGGATTATGCCAGAAAAGCCCAAAAAGAGTAGGGCCCTCCCGTCGTAACGGCGTTATTCCGTCGTTGAGCAGTGAATTTACCTGCGCTGAACCGTTTTAGTGCCGGGTATCTGACGGCGTCTCGACACCCGCACCAGCGAACAATTGAGCGATATCCGCCGCGTCGAACAGGTAGCGCTGGTTGCAGAACTGGCAATCGATCTCGACGCTGCCACCCTGCTCGGCCACCAATTGCTGCGCATCTTCCAGACCCAGGCTGACCAGTGCGTTGCCCGAGCGTTCGCGGGAGCAGCTGCAATGGAAGCGCAGTTTCTGCACATCGAACAGACGGACCTGTTCTTCATGGTAGAGGCGATGCAGAACCGTTTCGTTGTCCAGGCTCAACAGTTCATCAGCGGTCAGGGTGTTGCCCAGCGCGGTGATGTGCTGCCAGCTGGCGGCGCGTTCTTCTTCATCTTTCAGGCGATCGGCAGGCAGTTGCTGCAGCAGCAGGCCACGGGCGCGACGGCCATCGGCGCACAGCTTGAAGCGGGTGCCAACCTGCTGGGACATGACGAAGTAGTTGGTGAAGCAGTCGGACAGGGTTTCGCCGTCGAGGTCGACGATGCCCTGGTAGCGCTGGCCCACCGTCGGATCGACAGTCAACGCCAACACGCCGTTGGGCATCAGGTCGGAGAGGGTCGCATCAGCGGCGATCAAGTCGGCTTCATAACGGGCCAGGCCACGAATTTCGCGGTCACTGGAGCACTCGATCATCAGCAGCGGGATCGGGCCTTCGGAGCGCGCCTGAAGAATCAGCAAGCCATCGAATTTCAGGGTGCCTACCAGCAACGACGCAGCAGCCATCAGTTCGCCCAGCAATTGCGCAACCGGCTCCGGATACGGGTGCTTGGCGAGCACTTCGGCGTAGCTGCGTTCCAGCGACACCAGTTCGCCGCGCGTGTCGCTGTCATCGAAGATGAAGCGTTGGGTGTAATCGGTATCGAGGAAATCGGTCATAGGTCTAGGTATCTGATTTTAATGACAAAAAGGTTACAAAGAATGAAAATCCCGCGCTTCTGGCATCCATTTTGATGCCTATGTTCAGCCACGGGAGGCATTTTATGAACAATCCGGGTTTGTTCCAATCAAGGTGGAACCTCGGCCGGCTGGTTCTGTGCAATGCAGTGCCTTTGGCACTACTGGCTTTCTGGTTATGGCCTACGGGTCAGATGCTGTGTGTGATTTTCGACGAGTGGCTGTTCCGCTCACTCAATGCACCGCTGGCCAGCAACCCCATATGGCTCCACATCTGGGCAATTGCAAGTCTGCGCCCGTTCGACGTTGTCGTCGGACTGATCCTGCTGACCCTGCTGATCAAGGGCGACTGGGTGTTCAAGGCGATTGACGTGCGTCGCGCCTTCTTCGGATTTTTCTCGATCCTGCTGCTGATGGTGGTGATCCGCGCGCTGTTTTCCAAATTCGCCGACCACATGGGCTGGCAGCACAATAGCCCATCCATGGTGCTCCAGGGCGCCGTTCATATGAGCGACTACTTCCCGCATCTCGAGAAGACCTTTGAGCTGAAGGACCGTTCGAGCCAGAGCTTCCCCGGTGACCATGCTTCGGTGCTGTTGATCTGGGCGCTGTTCATGGGCGTTTTCAGTCGCTCCGCCGGCCAGTTCCTGACGATCTGGGGTCTGGCGCTGCTGTTCATGCTGCCGCGTCTGGTGGCCGGCGCGCACTGGGGCCAGGACGATTACATCGGTGGCCTGCTGTTGGCGGTGTGGGCGTTGGGCTGGGGTTACTACACACCGTTTGCCTATCACGCAGCGAACTTCTGGCTGAAGATCACAGCGCCGATTTTCAGGCTGGTGGGCAAGTTGCCGGTGGTTTCGCGGATGAGTGTGGTGGCGCTCCGCTAATTCGATGCGCCTGAAAAGATCGCAGCCTCCGGCAGCTCCTCAGGGAGCGCATGCAGGCTGCGATTTTTTATTCGCCGCTACTGTTCCCACGAAATTTAAACAAGTCCCGACGCTGTTTCTTGCTCGGTTTGCCGTCGGTGGTCACGCCCAACGCGCCCGCCTTGCGCATCGCCGCGGCCGCCTCGCGCTTGGCGATACTGGCTTCGGTTTCCGCATACAGCGTCTGCGCTTCCGGCGCGCCACGGCGCACGATCGACAGAGCCTGGACCACGACAGTCTTTTCATCGAAGCCGGTACGAATCTCGAATTCATCGCCGATGCGTGGCTCTTTGCCAGGCTTGCAGCGCTCTCCCCGACAATGCACCTTGCCACTTTCGATGGCGGCTTTGGCCAAGGCGCGGGTTTTAAAAAAACGTGCAGCCCACAGCCATTTGTCGAGACGGACCTTGTCGTCCTCTTCGCTTTTTTGTGCCATGGAATTTCCTCATTCTGAAATATTGATGAACTGTACTACCGTTTCTGTCGTGCCATGAATTGTGCTGTCCCGGATTACAATGCACACATTCCGGGGCGTGCTTGAGAGCGCGCAAATCCGGGCCGTAGATATCTGTCGCCTTTTAACCACTATTCTGCGTGAATACCGCAAATCCGGCCCCCTGCGGGCTGATCGGTTTTCACCGGTTGAGCATTTTTTTGAAGACATTTGACCATTTGACCGTTGTCGGTCTGCGCGAGTGGGTGGCGCTCCCAGGTTTGGGAGTCGCAGGCCTTCGGGCGAAAATCGACACCGGTGCCAGTACCTCCAGCCTGCACGCCACCGACATCGAACCGTTCGAGCGGGACGGCGAGAAGTGGGTGCGTTTCACCGCGCACCTGGGCACGGTGGTGCAATTGCGCCACCGGCGTTGCGAAGCACCGCTGGTCACCCGCAAGACCATCAAGAGTTCCAACGGCCAGGCCCAGGTGCGCTATGTGAT
This sequence comes from Pseudomonas sp. GW822-FHT03F08, assembly GCF_058801265.1. Taxonomy (NCBI): domain Bacteria; kingdom Pseudomonadati; phylum Pseudomonadota; class Gammaproteobacteria; order Pseudomonadales; family Pseudomonadaceae; genus Pseudomonas; species Pseudomonas sp. GW822-FHT03F08. Next base: position 496,532 of record NZ_JBXANC010000004.1, read on the forward strand.
CAGCACCACCCTGGCCCTCGGTGATCGGGTCTGGCCGGTCGAGTTCACCCTCGCCTGCCGCAAGTCCATGCGCTATCGCCTGTTGCTCGGTTCCAAAGCCCTGATCGACGGCCAGTTGGTGGTCAATCCGGGTATCAAGTATGTACAAGACAAGCCGGTGTTCCCGGTATCTACCTCCTCCACAGGTGTTGCATGAAGATCGCTGTGCTGTCGCGGAATCCGCGTCTGTATTCCACCCGTCGTCTGGTCGAAGCCGGCACCGAACGCGGGCATGAAATGGTGGTGATCGACACCTTGCGCGCCTACATGAACATCGCCAGCCACAAGCCGCAGATCCACTATCGCGGCAAGCCGCTGGAAGGGTTCGACGCAGTGATTCCACGGATCGGCGCGTCGGTGACGTTTTATGGCTGCGCAGTGTTGCGTCAGTTTGAAATGATGGGGGTGTTTCCGCTCAACGAATCGGTGGCCATCGCCCGTTCCCGGGACAAGCTGCGTTCGCTGCAATTGCTGTCGCGCCGGGGCATCGGTTTGCCGGTGACCGGCTTCGCCCACTCACCGGACGACATTCCCGACCTGATCGACATGGTCAACGGCGCGCCGCTGGTGATCAAGGTGCTGGAAGGTACTCAGGGCATCGGCGTGGTGCTGTGCGAAACCGCGACGGCGGCGGAGTCGGTGATCGAGGCGTTCATGGGTCTCAAGCAGAACATCATGGTGCAGGAATACATCAAGGAGGCCGGCGGCGCGGACATCCGCTGCTTCGTGGTCGGCGACAAGGTAATCGCGGCGATGAAGCGTCAGGCCAAGCCCGGGGAATTCCGCTCCAACCTGCACCGTGGCGGCAGCGCCAGCCTGATCAAGATCACCCCGGAAGAGCGCATGACCGCGTTGCGCGCCGCCAAGGTCATGGGCCTGGCGGTGGCGGGTGTGGATATCCTGCGTTCGAATCACGGGCCGCTGGTGATGGAAGTGAACTCGTCGCCGGGCCTGGAAGGGATCGAGACCACCACCGGCAAGAACGTGGCGGGGATCATCATCGAACACCTTGAGAAAAATGGCGGGCCGAACATGACCCGTACCAAAGGCAAGGGTTGAACCTTGAATCAGGCGGCCGCAAGGCCGCCTGAAACTTAAACCGCGTCCCGCGGCAGCATCAACCCCAGCGGCAAGCGCACCCGCGCCTCCAGCCCGCCACCGGAGCGGTTGCGCAGCTCGACATTGCCGCCATGCATCGAAGCAATCCGCTTCACGATCGCCAGCCCCAACCCGGTACCCTTTCCGCCCCGCGCACGGTCGCCACGGGTGAACGGATTGAAGATCGCCTCTAGCTCCGACGGATCAATCCCCGCGCCACGGTCCATCACGCTCAGCACCACGTACGGCGCACTGGTATCGCCGGACACGTAAGCCGCAACTTCGACGCCGCTGCCGGCATGATTCAACGCATTGCCAATCAGGTTGTTCAGCAAACGCTTCATCGATACCCGGCGTAGCGGAAACGGCTGGATCGGCTCCAGACGCAAGCGCACCTTCTCTTCGCTCTGGTTGTACGGCGCCGCGACTTCGCGCACCAGATCGCTCAGATCCACCTCTTCCACCGACTCGTCCCGACCATCGCGAATGAACGCGAGGAACTGGTCGAGAATCGCGTCCATGTCTTCGATGTCGCGCACCATGTCGTCGGTCAGGTCGGTGCGGTCACCCATCAGTTCCAGCGACAGCCGTAGACGGGTCAGCGGCGTGCGCAGGTCGTGGGAAACCCCGGCGAGCATCAGTTCACGTTCACGGCCGGCCTGTTCGACGTCCTCGGCCATCTGGTTGAAGGCGCGATAAACCTCGGTCATTTCGCTCGGTGTGTCACTGATCGGCAGGCGCACGCTGCGGCCCTGGCCGAGTTGCCGTGCGGCATACACGAGACGCTTCAAAGGCTGATTGAGCTGGCTGACGAAGATCCATGCCGACGCGGTCGAGAGCAACCCGATGGCGAGGAACCAGCCGAGTACGTTCCAGATTTTCTGGCCGCGCAATGGATGCGGGTACAACGGCACTTTCAGCCAGCCATCACCCAGGCTCGGCGCACGCACCCACAACGCCGGCGGCGAATGCATGCGCAAGCGAACCTCGGTGTCGGCACCCAGTTCCGCCTGCATCTGCCGCTGGTAGATTTCGCTGTACGGCCAGTGCTGCTCGCCTTCCGGCACACCGGCACCGACCACCCGGATCAGGGTCGCGGCATCAGCGATCTTCGCGCGGTTTTCTTCATCGGCAGCCCAATAGGCACGCAGCGTCAGGGCGACGCCGTGGCTGTATTGACGGTCCACCAGCACGTCCTCGTTCATCAGCAGATAAACCAGGGTCAGTGCCTTGGAAAACAATACGACGATGAGCACCAGCCAGAGGGTGCGGGAGAAGAAACTTTGGGGGAACCAGACAGGGGTTTTCATGGATAACCGCTACGCACTTGCAGGAGCGAGCAATGCTCGCATATTGCGGATAACGAGTCTGCGGAGGCGGCATTTTTGACCGTTCTACACAGACCCGCTCCTACAAATCACCCGTCACTTGGTGGAGTTGCCATCCGGCACGAACACATAACCCACGCCCCAGACAGTCTGGATGTAGCGCGGTTTGGACGGATCGGGTTCGATCATCCGGCGCAGACGGGAAATCTGCACATCGATGGAACGCTCCAGGGCATCCCACTCCCGGCCACGGGCCAGGTTCATCAGTTTGTCGCGGGTCAGCGGCTGACGGGCGTTCATCACCAGGGCCTTGAGTACCGCGAACTCACCGGTGGTGAGCATGTGCACTTCGTCGCCGCGCTTGAGTTCGCGGGTGGCCAGGGACAGCACGTAGTCACCGAACGTGACGTTCTCTTCTTCGCTGCCCGGCGCGCCCGGCACCGGTGCGGCCTGACGGCGCAGCACGGCTTTGACGCGGGCCATCAACTCGTCCGGGTTGAACGGCTTGGCCAGGTAGTCGTCGGCGCCCAGTTCCAGGCCCTTGATACGGCTCAACTCGTCGCCCTTGGCGGTGAGCATGATGATCGGGATCTGATTGTTCGCGCCACGCAGGCGACGGCAAGCGGTCAGGCCGTCTTCGCCCGGCAGCATCAGGTCGAGGACGACCAGGTTGAACACTTCACGCGACAGCAGACGATCCATCTGCTCGGTATTCGGTACGGCTCGGGCGCGGTAGCCCTTGCTGACGAAGAAGCGTTCCAGCAGGCTGCTCAGCCCCGGATCGTCATCAACAATAAGAATTTTTTCGCCTTCAGCAGTTTGTGCAGTGCTGCTCATTGGATGCTCCTTTTAGCTCGGCGCGCATTATGGCGTAGCTGCCGTTATACGCACCGTGTGCATTGTTAGCAGATTTTTCCTTCACTGCCAGAAAACCGGGGCTTGAGCCTACAGACTGTGTCGCCCCCGAATGACAGAACGCTGGTTATAATGCGCGGCCTTTTGTGTCAGGCAACGTCTGAATCGTTACCGCAGGTGGCCGTCTCTTATTTTCCGGGCCGTCGCAGTAATTGTTCGATTTCACGGGTCAATGGGATGCCTTTTGACCCAGGCAGCGGCAAGCGTCAGGCCGCCCAACCAGACTCCGGGCCTTTATTTACGTGCCTGCGAGCCTGCTTTCACAATTTGTCAGGTGGTTTTATGGACAGCATCAACAGCCGCATCGCCGAGGAACTCGGCGTACGCCCACAACAGGTCGAAGCGGCCGTCGCGCTACTCGATGAAGGCTCTACCGTTCCCTTCATCGCCCGTTACCGGAAAGAAGTGACCGGCAGCCTCGATGACACTCAACTGCGTCATCTGGAAGAGCGTCTGCGCTACCTGCGAGAACTCGACGAACGGCGCATCAGCATTCTTTCCAGCATCCAGGAGCAGGGCAAACTCACCCCTGAACTGGAGCGCGAAATCAAACTCGCCGACACCAAGACCCGCCTCGAAGACTTGTACCTGCCGTACAAGCAGAAGCGCCGCACCAAGGGCCAGATCGCCCTGGAAGCCGGCCTCGGCGAGCTGGCCGACGGTCTGTTCAACGACCCGAGCCTGGCCCCGGAAGCCGAAGCCGTACGCTTCATCGACGCCGAAAAAGGTGTGGCCGACGTCAAGGCTGCGCTGGAAGGCGCCAAGTACATCCTCATGGAGCGCTTCGCCGAAGACGCCAACCTGCTGGAAAAACTGCGCACTTACCTGAAGCAGGAAGCCACCCTCAGTGCCCGCGTGATCGCCGGCAAGGAAGAGGAAGGCGCCAAGTTCCGCGATTACTTCGAACACGACGAACCGCTGAAAAGCATGCCGTCGCACCGCGCGCTGGCGATTTTCCGTGGCCGCAATGAAGGCATCCTAAGCTCCGCGCTGAAGGTCGGCGATGAACTGCCGGGCACCATGCATCCGTGCGAAGGCATGATCGGCCAGCAAGTCGGCATCCAGAACCAGAACCGTCCGGCCGACAAATGGCTGGGTGAAGTGGTGCGCTGGACCTGGAAGGTCAAGCTCTACACCCACCTGGAAACCGACCTGCTCGGCGAGCTGCGCGACGGCGCCGAAACCGAAGCGATCAACGTGTTCGCCCACAACCTGCACGACCTGTTGCTGGCTGCCCCGGCCGGCCCGCGCGCCACCCTGGGTCTCGACCCGGGCCTGCGCACCGGCTGCAAGGTCGCGGTGGTCGACTCCACCGGCAAGCTGCTGGATCACGCCACGGTTTACCCGCACGTGCCGCACAACAAATGGGATCAGACCATCGCGATCCTGGCCGCTCTGTGCGCCAAGCACTCGGTCGACCTGATCGCCATCGGCAACGGCACCGCCAGTCGTGAAACCGACAAACTGGCCATCGAGCTGATCAAAAAATATCCAGCGATGAAAATGACCAAGGTCATGGTCTCCGAAGCCGGCGCATCGGTGTACTCGGCATCGGAACTGGCAGCCAAGGAATTCCCGGATCTGGACGTGTCGATTCGCGGCGCGGTATCGATTGCCCGTCGCCTGCAAGATCCACTGGCCGAACTGGTGAAGATCGATCCGAAATCCATCGGTGTCGGCCAGTACCAGCACGACGTGTCGCAGCTGAAACTGGCGCGCGGCCTGGACGCCGTGGTCGAGGACTGCGTGAACGCCGTGGGCGTGGACGTGAACACCGCCTCCGTGGCGCTGTTGGCGCGGATCTCCGGCCTCAACGCGACCCTGGCACAGAACATCGTGACTCACCGTGACGAACACGGCGCGTTCAAGACTCGCGCTGCACTGAAGAAAGTCGCGCGTCTGGGCGAAAAAACCTTCGAACAGGCCGCCGGCTTCCTGCGCGTGATGAACGGCGACAACCCGCTGGATTCCTCGGCGGTTCACCCGGAAGCCTATCCGCTGGTGCAACGCATCGCCGCTGAAACCGACCGCGACATCCGCTCGCTGATCGGCGACGCCGGGTTCCTCAAGCGTCTGGATCCGAAGAAATTCACCGACGAGACCTTCGGTCTGCCAACCGTCACCGACATCCTGCAGGAACTGGAAAAACCGGGCCGCGACCCGCGTCCGGAGTTCAAGACCGCCGAGTTCCAGGAAGGCGTCGAGGACCTGAAAGACCTGCAACTGGGGATGATCCTCGAAGGCGTGGTGACCAACGTGACCGCGTTCGGCGCGTTCGTCGACATCGGCGTGCATCAGGATGGTCTGGTGCACATCTCGGCGCTGTCGGAGAAGTTCATCAAGGATCCACGCGAAGCGGTGAAGGCCGGTGACGTGGTGAAAGTGAAGGTCATGGAAGTCGACATCCCGCGCAAACGCGTCGGCCTGTCGATGCGCATGAGCGACACCCCGGGCGAGAAAATCGACGGTGCCCGTGGCGCGCGTCCAGGCTCGGCGCCACGCCAGTCGCAGGGTTCGGCGCCGCGCAAGGAAAGCACCCCGGCGGCTCCGGCGAACAACGCCATGGCGTCGCTGTTCGCCAACGCCAAGCAGTTGAAGAAACGCTGATGGAGATTCCGGCCGGGCTCGTCGAGAGCGCGTTTTTCAAGCTGTTGGGCTGCCGCCTGCACAGCCTGGAAACCGGGGTGGCGCAAGTCGCCCTGGTGCTGGAACCCGAACTGCGCAACCGCGGCGGCAAGCTGCACGGCGGCGCGCTGTTCAGTCTGGTCGATATCGCCATGGGGCTGGCCTGCTCCAGCACCCACGGCTTTGACCAGCAAAGCGCGACCATCGAGTGCAAGATCAACTACATCCGCGCCGTCTCCGAGGGCGAGGTGATGTGCACGGCGCGGGTGATCCACCCGGGCCGGCGCACGCTGGTGGTCGAAGCCGACGTGATGCAGGGCGACAAACTGGTCGCAAAAGCGCAAGGCACGTTCGCTGTCCTGTAGATGTTGTTCATCATTTTGAGTTAATTTCGGCGCTGTGATCGCAGCGTCGGAGTTTTCCTCGCCCGCGTCTGCCAGATTCAGGGACTGAAGTTGGCGTTTCCAATGGGGCTTTCATGGCCCGAAAACCAGGCGAAAACGCCAGTTTCAACTTCACCCTTGTAGACCGTCCTGCCCACCCCCATATTGGGGCGACTGACGCGTGAAGGAATCCAAATTGAGCGAACTTCTCAACCGCCGCCTGGCTCTGCTCGGTGAGCGCGCCAACCTCTCTCTGCTCGAGCAGTGCCTGCACGGTATCGAACGTGAATGCCTGCGCGTGACCGGCGAGGGACGTCTGGCGCAAACGCCGCACCCTGAAAGCCTGGGTTCCGCGCTGACCAACGAACAGATCACCACCGACTATTCCGAGTCGCTGCTGGAATTCATCACGCCTGCCCTGCCAGACCCGGCCGAGACCCTGGCCAGCCTGGACAAGATTCATCGCTTCGCCTACAGCAAGCTCGGCAACGAGTACCTGTGGAGTCCATCGATGCCGTGCCCGTTGCCGGCCGAGGAAGATATCCCGATCGCCTATTACGGCACCTCCAACATCGGTCAGCTCAAGTACGTCTACCGCAAGGGCCTGGCCCTGCGTTACGGCAAGACCATGCAGTGCATTGCCGGGATTCACTACAACTTCTCCCTGCCGGAAAAACTCTGGCCGCTGCTGAAAGAAGCCGAAGGCTTCGTCGGCACCGACCGGGATTTCCAGTCGTCGTCCTATATCGCGCTGATCCGCAACTTCCGTCGCTACAGCTGGCTGCTGATGTACCTGTTCGGTGCTTCGCCGGCGCTGGACGCGGGGTTCCTGCGCGGCCGTTCGCATCAGCTGGAACAGTTGGACCCGGACACTCTGTACCTGCCTTACGCCACCAGCCTGCGCATGAGTGACCTCGGTTACCAGAGCAACGCCCAGGCTGGCCTGACCCCTTGCTACAACGACCTGGCAAGCTACACCGACAGTCTGCGCAAGGCGGTGGCCACGCCATACGCGCCGTACGTAGAAGTCGGCACGCACCAGGATGGCGAGTGGGTGCAACTGAACACCAACATCCTGCAGATCGAAAACGAGTACTACTCCAACATCCGCCCGAAACGCGTGACCTACACCGGCGAGCGGCCGATCCAGGCGCTGGTCGCCCGTGGCATCCAGTACGTCGAAGTGCGTTGCCTGGACATCAACCCATTCCTGCCGATGGGCATCGACCTCACCGAATCGCGCTTCCTCGACGCGTTCCTGCTGTACTGCGCACTGAACGACAGCCCGCTGCTGACCAACATCAGCTGCGGCAACGCCACGTCGAACTTCCTCAGCGTGGTCAAGGAAGGTCGTCGTCCGGGCCTGCAATTGCAGCGTGACGGCCAACCGGTCGAACTGAAGGAATGGGCCGCCGAACTGCTGGAAAAAATTGCTCCACTGGCGGCGCTGCTGGATCAAAGCCATGGCGGCGATGCCCACAGCAAGGCACTCGACGCACAACTGGCCAAGGTCAAGGATTCGTCCCTGACGCCTTCGGCCCAGGTGCTGGCGGCGATGGCCGAGCACAAGGAAAGCTTCGCGCAATTCTCCCTGCGCCAGAGCCAGGCTCACGCCGAGCTCTTCCGCAGCGAGCCGTTGGCGGCTGAGGAACAGGCGAAGTTTGAAGAACTGGCGCGGTCGTCGCTGGCGCAACAGGCTGAGCTGGAGCAGAACGAGGTGGGCGATTTCGACGTGTTTGTCGGGTCGTATCAGGCGAGTATTCTGGCGATCAGCAACTGACACTTCCTTCTCCGATCATTCCCACGCTCCGCGTGGGAATGCAGGTCCTGACGCTCCACGTCACTGTCACCGGGACGCAGAGCGTCCATTGAGGCGTTCCCACGCAGAGCGTGGGAACAATCTGCTCTGCCTTCCCTTAGATTTTTCCGCTCATAAGCTAAGTCTAAAAAGTTATTTATTTCTAGATTCTTAGATCATTTAGTCTCCTTTCACGCCGACGCTCGGTCGCCTGATATGGAGCTCTTCAATGAAACTGAATGTCCCGCTTCGCCTGCTGGCCGTGGCCTCTCTGGCTGCCGCGAGTTTCCTGGCTCAGGCCGCCGACCTCACCGTCGCCTACCAGACCACAGTCGACCCGGCGAAAGTCGCCCAGGCCGACGGCGCCTATGAAAAAGCCACCAAGGCCGACATCAGCTGGCGCAAATTCGACAACGGCGCGGACGTCATCACCGCCATCGCTTCCGGCGACGTGCAGATCGGTTACCTCGGTTCCAGCCCGCTGACCGCTGCGATCACCCGCAAAGTCCCAGTGGAAACCTTCCTCATCGCCACCCAGATCGGCGCTGCCGAAGCGCTGGTCGCCCGCGACGGCTCCGGCATCAAGACGCCGCAGGATCTGGTCGGCAAGAAAATCGCCGTGCCATTCGTGTCCACCGGTCACTACAGCCTGCTGGCCGCGCTGAAGCACTGGAACATCGACCCTTCGAAAGTCACCGTCCTCAACCTCGCCCCGCCAGCGATCATTGCCGCGTGGAAGCGCGGTGACATCGATGCCACCTACGTTTGGGATCCGGCGCTGGGTGTGGCCAAGGAAAACGGCAAAGTGCTGATCACTTCCGGCGAACTGGCCAAGTTCGGCGCGCCAACTTTCGACGCCTGGATCGTGCGCAAAGACTTCGCCGAGAAGCACCCGGAAATCGTTACCGCATTCGCCAAGGTCACCCTCGACGCCTACGCCGACTACCGCAAGGATCCAAAAGCCTGGATCGCCAATCAGAGCAACGTCGACAAGCTGGTGAAACTGTCCGGCGCCAAGGCCAGCGACATTCCATTGCTGCTGCAAGGCAACGTCTACCCGCTGGCGGCGGATCAGGTCAGTGACCTCGGCGCGCCGACCACCAAAGCCATCACCGACACCGCTGCGTTCCTCAAGGAGCAAGGCAAGGTCGAAGCGGTACTGCCGGACTACGCGCCGTACGTCAGCGCCAAGTACATCACCAACTGATCGGGAGTTAATTACGATGGCCTTGCTACAGCTGGAGCGCATCAGCGCACAGTATCCCGGCAGCCCGGAACCGGTACTGGCGGATATCTCTCTGACCCTGGGGCCCCAGCAATTGCTGGTCGCCCTCGGCCCGTCCGGCAGTGGCAAGACTTCGCTGTTGAACCTGATTGCCGGTTTCGTCGAACCGAGCGCCGGGCGTATCACCCTCGACGGTGTGCCGGTCAAAGGCCCGAGCGCCGAGCGCGGCGTGGTGTTCCAGGACGACGCCCTGCTGCCCTGGCAGGACGTGCTGGCCAACGTCGCCTTCGGCCTTGAGCTGGCCGGTGTGGCCAAGGACAAACGCGAACAGCGCGCCCGGGAAATGCTCGCGCTGGTCGATCTCTCCGGGTTTGAAAACCGTCGCATCTGGCAACTCTCCGGTGGCCAGAAGCAACGTGTCGGCCTGGCCCGCGCCCTCGCGGCCGACCCGCGCGTGCTGCTGATGGACGAACCCTTCGGTGCCCTCGACGCCTTCACCCGCGAACAGATGCAGGAACTGTTGCTGCAAGTCTGGCAACGCACCGCCAAACCGGTGTTCCTGATTACCCACGACATTGAAGAGGCGGTGTTCCTCGCCACCGACCTGATTCTGCTGGCGCCGAATCCGGGACAGATCGTCGAGCGCCTGCACCTCGACTTCGGCCAGCGCTACGCCGCCGGCGAATCGGCGCGAGCGATCAAGTCCGATCCGCGCTTCATCGAAACCCGCGAGCACGTGCTCGCCAAAGTGTTCTCGCAACGCAGCGCCGTTCAGCGGCAGGAGCGCGCATGAGCAGTTACGACGTTTCCGCCACCGCAGTGAAACCCGCCGCCACGTCGGTGGTGATTCCTGTGCGTCGCAGCCTCAGCACGCGCTGGATCAGCCTGCTGACCTTGTTCGCGTTGCTGGTGATCTGGTGGGCCGTCACGGCCACCGGCCTGATCGAACCGCTGTTCCTGCCGACACCGTCCGCCGTGCTGCAAAAAGGCTGGTTACTGGCGACCACGGGTTACATGGATTCGACGTTGTGGCAGCACCTGGGCGCGAGCCTGAGCCGCATCGGTCTGGGCCTGGGTTTTGCGATTCTGACCGCGGTGCCGGTGGGCATTGCCATCGGCGCCAACCGCATCGCCCGAGGTGTGCTGGATCCGCTGATCGAGTTCTACCGCCCTATTCCGCCACTCGCCTATCTGCCGCTGATCGTGATCTGGTGCGGTATCGGCGAGTTGTCGAAAGTGCTGCTGATCTACCTGGCGATTTTCGCTCCGATCGCGATTGCTACCGCCACCGGCGTGCGCACCGTCGACCCGGCCAAACTGCGCGCTGCGCAATCGCTGGGGGCGACTCGCGCACAACTGATTCGCCACGTGATTTTGCCGAGCGCGCTGCCAGACATTCTGACCGGTGTGCGCATCGGTCTGGGTGTCGGCTGGTCGACTCTGGTCGCCGCCGAACTGATCGCGGCCACCAGCGGCCTGGGCTTCATGGTGCAGTCGGCCGCGCAGTTCCTGGTCACCGATGTGGTGGTGCTGGGGATTCTGGTCATCGCCCTGATCGCCTTCGCCATGGAAATGGGCCTGCGCGCCCTGCAACGCAAACTGGTGCCGTGGCACGGCCAGGCCCACTGATTTTTCAGCACTGACTACCCCGACAGTTTCGGGGCCCCGGAATTGAAGAGAACCACCATGAGCAGCCTGAACATCACCCCGTTAAGCTCGGCCCTCGGCGCACAGATCAGCGGCGTCGACATCAGCCAGCCGCTGAACCTGGAACAGCGCGACGCCATCGAGCAGGCGCTGCTCAAATACCAGGTGCTGTTCTTCCGCAATCAGCCGATCGAGCCGTCGCAACAGGCACGTTTCGCCCACTATTTCGGCGACCTGCACATTCACCCGATCTACCCGAATGTGCCTGAGCAACCGGAAGTGCTGATCCTCGACACCGCCGTCACCGACGTGCGCGACAACGCGATCTGGCACACCGACGTCACCTTCCTGCCAACCCCGGCCATGGGCGCGGTGCTCAGCGCCAAGCTGTTGCCGGAGTTCGGCGGCGATACGTTGTGGGCCAGCGGGATTGCCGCGTATGAGGCACTTTCTGCGCCGATGAAAGCGCTGCTCGAAGGGCTGACCGCGACTCACGACTTCACCCGCTCGTTTCCGCTGGAGCGCTATGGCAACACGCCGGAAGCACTGGCGCAGTGGGAAGAGGCGCGGCGCAAGAATCCACCGCTGTCGCATCCGGTGATTCGCACGCACCCGGTGAGCGGGCGGCGTTCGTTGTTCGTCAACGAAGGCTTCACGTCGAAGATCAATGAGCTGTCGGAAACTGAGAGCGAAGCGGTGCTGAAGTTTCTGTTCGCCCACGCGACGCGGCCGGAGTTCACCATTCGCTGGCGCTGGCAGAAGGATGACATTGCGTTCTGGGATAACCGCGTGACGCAGCATTACGCGGTGGATGATTACCGGCCGGCGCAGCGGGTGATGCAGCGGGCTACGGTGTTGGGGGATGTGCCGTTTTTTCGCTGAACACTACAGAAGCTACCACTCATCAGTTTAGCTGTATAAAACAACAGTCATTGCTTCCATAACGAATAAAAACGGCGTAAAAATCCGCTTACCGATTAGTTAGTGGTGAAACGCATGGTCACAAAAGAAGAAATTCAAAGTTTCATTCGTGCACAAGTGGACAAAGAGTTTTTTGATGAGCTTGGGGTTTTGATTCCTCAAACCTTTCAAAAAGCGTTAAAGGAGGTCGAAGATCTCCTAATCCATACTCCTCATGAAGACCTGCGAGGTCACTTGCGCCATTCACTGGTTCAAGAGGCCTTGGCAGGAATGAAGCGTTGGAGCCCACTCATCAAATCGACCGATCCCAAGGGGCACAACTATGTCCTGCTTGAGATGGGGAGTCTGCGCATCACCTCAGTCGTGCTGCCTTGGCAGAAAGAAATTCGTACAGCAAAACATCGAACTGAACTGAAAACGCTCAACGAGTCTTTAGCTTCCCCCCAGATGGATTGGATTGACGGCCTCACTCAAACTGTTAACGAACAGTTGATTCATGCGCTTGTCGTAGTCCATGCCCCCCCGCCGCGCTCACAGGATCAATCAGAGCCTTTGGCAATCACAATGGCAGTGCCATATTTCAGTGGGAGAGGCTTCCATATGGATTGCACACTCGAAGACCTTCTTCAGAGCTACTCTGATAATCCGGCCACTGATCAAAAACGAGTTGAACTGGTGACATTGCGAGATAAGATGCGCCGCGCAGAAAAAACTGAAGACCAAATTGATGATGAGCAGAAGTCCGAGAGGTGAAGCATGAGAACTGGAGTCGCAGGCTTCCAATCAGCGCGTCTCAAGCAGTTACGGCTCACGTTTGGTATTACCCAGACCGCTTTGGCTGAAATGGTTGGGCGCGCCTCTGGAAACATCTCTAAATGGGAGAACGGGGTTCAGGTTCCTGAAGCCGATGCTTTCCAACGACTATGTGAGGTCTTCGGCGTCAGTGAGAATTGGCTGCTTGAAGAACAAATCGTAACGAGTGAGCGTACACCGTTCTTTTTTCGATCTCAGGTAAGCGCCACGGCAAACGCCAGGGAAATAGCGGAAGTACGCTTGGAATGGCTTCAAGACGTTTCCTACAAGCTTCAAGAAAGCCTGGAATTCGTGGCAGTAAATGTTCCTCATCTGGAAGAAAGTAACTGCTTGCTGATTTCGGACGAAGAAATCGAGAGAATGGCCAGCGAATGCCGCCGAGCCTGGGGACTTGGGACTGCTCCCATCCCCAATGTCATTCAGACCCTCGAAAACGCAGGTATCGTCTGCACTCGGACCACACTGGGTCATTTGAAAATGGACGGTGTTTCAAATTGGTACGAGTTGGATCAGCGGCCTTATGTCCTCCTTGTAGCAGACAAGGCAAACGGCATACGAAACCGATTCGATGCTGCACATGAATTGGGGCATATCGTTCTACATCGTCATGTTTCGAAGGAGCAGTACGAATCGAATTACGATCTACTTGAGTCGCAGGCTCATCGATTCGCCAGCGCATTCCTGATGCCAGCAGAGAGCTTCCTGAGAGAAATTCGATGGCCTACCTTGGATACTTTGCTAGCGCTGAAACCACGCTGGAAGGTCTCTGTAGCAGCGATGGTTCGTAGATGCCAGGATCTGGAAATAATCAACGAAACCACTACAACGAGACTGTGGAAGGCCAGGTCAGCAAGAGGATGGGTCAAAGGTGAGCCGATGGACGCTGACTTCGACTTTGAAAGGCCTCAGTTGATTGCACGAGGGGTAAAAATGCTCGTGGAAAATAAAGTCCTTTCTCGATCTCAACTCAGACAGTTGCTCGGACTACCGCTACCTACACTGGAAAGCCTATGCAGTTTGGACAAGGGTTACTTCACCCTGCCAGATCAGTCACAGGTGATCGACATGCAACTGAGAAAACGAACCGCAAGAGATTCCTTTTTCAGCGAGGCCGCAGAAGTACTCGGGTTCCCGAGCAAAAAGTAAAACTACAGAAAATCACGGAGAAACCTCGTCCAGTGAGGTTTCTCCGTAATGACGCTTCAAGTCTTCGAAACCACCTATTCCGCCGTCGAAGGCTTCTCCCAAAGATTGATCCCGCCCTCCTGGGCAAACCGGTCGATCTCCGCCAACTCTTCCGCACTGAAACTCAGGTTCTTCAACGCGCCGACGTTCTCGACAATCTGCTCCGGCCGGCTCGCGCCGATCAGGGCCGAGGTCACTCGCGGATCCCGCAACGTCCACGCCAATGCCAGTTGCGCCAGGCTCTGGCCACGACGCTTGGCGATCTCGTTCAACGCCCGCACATGAGCGATGTTGGCCTCGGACAAATGTGAAGCCTGCAACGAACCACCCCCCGGACGATTGACTCGCGCATCCGCCGGCACGCCGTTGAGGTATTTGTCAGTCAGCAGACCTTGCGCCAGCGGGGTGAACGCAATCACGCCGGTGCCGAGTTCGTCGGTGGTGTCGAGCAGGTCCTTTTCCACCCAGCGGTTGAGCAGGTTGTAGGCCGGCTGGTGAATCAACAACGGCACTTTCCACTCTTTGAGCAGCGTGGCGATCTCGCGGGTTTTCACCCCGGAGTACGACGAGATACCGATGTACAGCGCCTTGCCCTGCTGCACCGCAGTGGCGAGGGCGCTGGCGGTTTCTTCCAGCGGGGTGTCCGGGTCGAAGCGGTGCGAATAAAAGATATCCACATAGTCCAGGCCCAGGCGTTGCAGGCTCTGGTCGAGGCTGGCCAGCACGTACTTGCGCGAACCGCCGCCCTGACCGTAAGGGCCGGGCCACATGTCCCAACCGGCCTTGCTGGAGATGATCAGTTCGTCGCGATACTGCTTGAAGTCTTCGCGCAGCAAGCGGCCGAAATTGGTCTCGGCGCTGCCGTAGGGCGGGCCGTAGTTGTTCGCCAGGTCGAAGTGGTTGATCCCCAGATCGAACGCGGTGCGCAGCAAGGCGCGCTGGGTGTCGATCGGCGTGCTGTCGCCGAAGTTGTGCCACAGGCCCAGGGACAGCGCCGGCAGCACCAGACCGCTGCGTCCGACGCGGCGGTAAGGGATGGAGTCATAACGGTTTTCGGCAGCGGTGTAAGTCATCGAATCCTCTCTTGTCGGTCTTGAATTGGGTGTCGATTGCTACGCAAATCGGTTGCCAGGCCGGGCGAGGCCAAGGTTCTGGCGCAAGGTCCGGCCCTCGTATTCGGTTCTGAACAGTCCGCGCCGTTGCAGTTCCGGGACCACGCCATTGGCGAAGTCTTCGAGCCCACCGGGCAGGTGCGGCACCAGCACGTTGAAGCCGTCCGCCGCGCCCTGCTCGAACCACTCCTGCAAGCGGTCGGCAATCTGCGCCGGCGTGCCGACGACGCTGTAATGCCCGCGGCCGCCGGCGATTCTGCGGCCCAGTTCGGCCAGGGTCAGATGCTCGCGACCGGCCAGTTCTGTCAGCAGTTTCTGCCGGCTCTGCTGGCCGCTTTCAGTCAGCGGCAATTCCGGCAGCGGCCCGTCCAGCGGGTACTTCGACAGGTCGAAGTTGCCCAGCATACGCCCAAGCAGGGCGACGCCAACCTCGGGTTCGACCAATTGCTGAAACGTTTCATATTTTTCCTGCGCTTCTGCTTCTGTCTGCCCCACCACAACAAACACGCCGGGCATGATTTTCAGTGAATCGGCGCTGCGTCCGTACTTCGGCAAGCGGCCCTTGAGGTCGGCGTAAAACGCCTGGGCGCTGGCCAGTGAGGTCTGCGCGGTGAACACCACTTCGGCCGTCTGCGCCGCCAGTTCACGCCCGGTTTCCGACGAGCCGGCCTGCACGATCACCGGCTGACCCTGTGGCGAACGTGCGACGTTCAGCGGGCCCTTGACCCGGAAGTGCTCACCGAAGTGATCCAGCACATGCAATTTTTCCGGGTCGTAATACGCTCCGCTGGCCTTGTCGCGGAGGAAGGCGTCGTCCTGCCAACTGTCCCAGAGCCCGGTCACCACCTGATGAAATTCTCGGGCGCGGCTGTAGCGTTCTGCATGGCCGATGTGTTCGTCGCGGCCGAAATTCTGCGCTTCGGCGGCGTTGTCCGAGGTCACCAGATTCCACCCCGCTCGCCCGCCCGAGAGGTGATCGAGCGAAGCGAATTTACGCGCCACGTGATACGGCTCGTTGTAGCTGGTGGTGGCGGTGGCGATCAGGCCGATGTGTTCGGTCACCGCGCTCAAGGCCGAGAGCAACGTCAGCGGCTCGAAGTGATCCGAACGGGCCATCCGGCTGGCGATATCCTGGGTCGGCGCAGCGACGCTGTCGGCGACGAACAACGCATCGAACTTCGCCGCCTCGGCAATCTGCGCCAGACGTTTGTAATGGGCGAAATCCAGCCCGGCGTTGGCCGGCACATCCGGATGACGCCACGCGGCGACGTGGTGCCCGGTGGCCATGAGAAACGCGCCGAGTTTCAGCTGTCTGCTCATCTCAGAAGTCCTTGCGCAGTTGCACGCCGAAGTAGCGCTCGTCGTCGCGAGGCACGGCGCGGTAGATGTAATTGCCACCGCTGGCGAGCAACGGCGAATACGACTTGTCGGTGAGGTTCTTGCCCAGCAATGCCACGCGCCAGCCGTTGGTGTAATCGGCCAGGGCCACGCTGGCATTCCAGAGTCCGTAGGCGCCCTGCTTGGTGTCGGCGTTCTGGCTGATGTCGTACTGCACTTCGCTCTGCCAGCTGTAATCGGTGCCGAGTTCGATATCCAGGCCGTTTTCCAGCGGGATGGTGTAGTCGGCGCGCACGTAGCTTTTCCAGTCCGGGCTGAACGGCAGCGGCTTGCCATTGACGTTGCACGACGCCGCCGCACCCGCCGGGCAGGCGAACTGGTCGATGCGGGCGCGGGTGTAAGCCAGCGCGCCGGAGAACTTCAATTGCTGGGTTGCCAGCAAGGCGTAATCGAGTTCCACGCCTTCGGTGCTGACGCTGCCGGCGTTGATCAGGCGCGTTACCACTTGCCCGGCGACGGTGTCGAAAAAGTTCGCCTGATAGTTGTCGTAGTCGCTGTGGAAAACCGCGAGGTTGGTGGTCAGGCGATTGCTCCACGACGAAGCTTTGATCCCCGCCTCCCAGGTGTTGGAGGTTTCCGGTTTCAGTGCTTCGGTATCGCGCGGCTGCATGTTGAAGAACACGTTGTAGGCCGGGCCTTTGTAGCCGCGCGAGTAGGTCAGATAAGTGGTGACGGTATCGCTCAGGTCGTACTGCAAACCGAGCCGACCGGACCAGCCGTCCTCGTCCACCGAGCCAGAGCTGCTGGTCGCCGGTTGAATGCCGCTGACCGTGGTTGCAGAAGTGGAAACGCGACGGTGATCGTATTCCAGATCGTCGTGGGTATAGCGCAGGCCGGCGATGCCACGGAAATCCGAGGTGAAATTCAGCGTGCTCTCGCCGAACACCGCGTAGCTGTCGCTGGTGGTGCTGTAGTCAGCGACGCCGCGATCGGTGCGCGTGGTGGTGGTCAGCGTGCGCTGATAGGTCTCTTCATCCTTGCCGTGCATATAGAACAGGCCGCCGACGTATTCGAGGAACTCACCTTTCGGCGAGGCCAGACGCAACTCCTGCGAGTACTGGTCGAAGGCCAGGTCGCCCTTGTCCGCCGTGCCGGGGAACGCGGCCGTCACCGTGCCGAGGCGGTCGCCATCCTGATACTGGGTGTTGTCCCAGCCACGCCACGCGGTGATCGACGTCAGGGTGTAGTCGCCCAGTTGCCAGTCGAGCTGGCCGGACAGGCCCTTGTTGGTGTCTTCGACGTGGGTGCGGGTGTCGGTGTTGATGTCGCGGTTGTGGCTGGTGGCGCTGACCGGACTGAGCGCGTTGGCGAAGGCCGGGGTCAACGACTTGGTGACGACGCCGTTGGGGCCGTCATCGTGGGACTGCATGTAGTCGGCGATCAGGGTGAAGGTGACGTCGTCGTTCGGGGTGAATTCCAGTTTGCCGCGTACGCCGCGATGGTTGTAACCGTTGACCTCCTGGCCATTGTGCTTGTTATCGACGTTGCCGTCGTAAGTGCCGAACAAGGTGCTGATCGAACCCTTGAGCGTGTCCGGAATCAGGCTGCCGCCAATGCCGAAACGGGTGCGGCTTTCGTTGCCGCTGTAGTACGACTGATCGATGTAACCGTGGGTCTCGGCGGTCGGCGCCTTGCTGGTGATGTTCAGCACGCCGGCCGACGCGTTCTTGCCGAACAGCGTGCCTTGCGGGCCACGCAGAACCTCGACGCGCTCCAGATCCAGCAGATCCAGAGTCGACTGGCCAGGACGGGCGTAGACCACGCCGTCAATCACCGTGGCCACCGTCGGTTCGACGCCCGGCGAGGTGGAAATCGTCCCCACGCCACGCACGAACAACGAGGTGTCCTTGTTCGACGCGCCAGTGCGGAAATTCAGCGACGGCACTTGCTGGACGATGCTCGCCACGCTGTTGCGGTTGTCGCGCTCCAGTTGCTCGCCGTCGATCACCGACACCGCCACCGGGACCTTTTGCAGCGACTCTTCGCGGCGGGTGGCGGTGACCGTGACGGACTTGAGTGTCGGCTCCTGATCGGTGCTGTCGGCGGCGAACGCGGCGGGCAGCGGCAGCGCGGCCAGCCCGGTGAGTAGCCAGCCCGCAGCGCGGATCGATTGCGCCAGTTTGTGTGTCGCCCCAGGAATGTTGTGCATGTTTGCCCGCTCGAAAAGTTGCCCTGAACCGCTGTCGTTCTGCGACGACAGCGCCTGTCTCGGTGTCTTGGGCATTCGCTCGAGCGAGTAGCAGACAACGCGCTTTGTTAGCGCTAACATCGCCAGTATTGGCAAGCCGGACATAGACCGTCAAATACTGAAAAATTACTTTTATATGCGTTTTGGTTTTTAAGAAGGATCGAGCCTTGAGCGAAGAAAAGCCCCGAAAACGCCGTGGCGCCGGTCGCGTGACCCTCAACGCGGTGGCGCGCCAGGCCGGTGTTTCGGCAATCACCGTGTCGCGCTATTTCAACCAGCCGGAACAGGTCTCGCCCGAACGCCGCGAGCGGATCGCGGCGGTGGTCGCCGAGCTGGGTTATGTGCCGAATCTGGTGGCCGGCGGGCTCGCCTCAGCGCGGGGAAAAATCGTCGGCATGGTGATCCCGAACATCTCCGGGCCGATCTTCGCCAACACCATTCAAGGCTTCAGCGACACCCTCAGCCGCCACGGTTATCAGTTGCTGCTGGCCTCGAGTTACTTCAGCGCCGAGCAGGAAGAAAACGCGGTACGGGCCTTCCTCGGCTGGTCGCCGGCGGCGCTGGTGGTCACCAGTCACTTTCACAGCGCGGGCACGGAAAAGATGCTCGCCGAAGCGGATATCCCGGTGATCGAAACCTGGGATTACCAGCCGGATCGCGAGCCGATGCAGATCGGTTTTTCGCACTTCGAGGTGGGTGTCAGCGCCGCTCGTTATCTGCACGGCAAAGGCTATCGGCGAATCGCCTTCGTGCAGAACAGCGCACCAGGCGACTTCAGCGCACTAGAACGCCGCGACGGTTACGCAGCGACCGTCCGCGAGCTGGGCCTGGAACCCTGGGTATTCGCACCAGATGCCGATCGCGCCCCGTTCGAGGCCGGCAAGCAAGCGATGGAAGCGCTGATGAACACCTCACCGCGCCCGGACGCCATCATCTTCGCCAACGACAACCTCGCCGCCGGCGGCCTGCTCGCCGGGCAACGGGCCGGCCTCAGAATCCCCGAAGACTGCGCCGTCCTCGGCTTCGGCGACTACCCGTTCGCCGAGATGCTGCTGCCGAGCCTGAGCACGATCAAACCGCCGGCGCTGGAGATCGGCGTACTGGCGGCGACGCGAGTACTGGAAAGTCTGGGCGTGCTGCCGAGCGATGAGGTGCAGCGGTTGAATCTGCTGCAATGCACGGTCATTGAGCGGGAAAGTACCTGATGAGCACAGCGTGGGCTGAGTTGGCTATGCTCTAGGTGATACCGCACATCCCGCAGGGGCGACCATGCACACCGCAATCATCATCTTCTTCGGCCTGATCCTGCTGGCGCTGATGTTCTATATCGGCGAGCGCATCGGCTTCAGCCGGCAGACGCTGGCCTACGGCTTCGCGGCGTTGTGGCTGGCGTTGACGGTGATCAATGGCGCGGTCGGCGTGGTGCACGCCGGGCAGCCGCTGGGGTCGGAGATCGCGATTGGCAGCGCCGTGTTCGGCGTGCCGATCGCCGCGATGGTTTTGTTCATGGTGCTGAGCGCCGAGACCTGAATCCGTCCCGGCGCCCTGCCCCGATCAACGCACCAGATGCAGGAACTGCATGTGCCGTTCGTACTGGTCGAGGATGTCGTTGATGATCTGTTCTTTCGTGTAACCGACCAGATCGTAGTCCTGGCTGCCCTCGCTCAGGTGCACTTCGGCGCGGTAGTAGCGGCGGTTGTTAAGCTGCTTGGAACCCATGCCACCACGAGCGAACGATGGCGTGAAGTAGCCACGCATTTGCACCTGGTAGATGAACGGGTGCAACTCACCATGGCCGATTTCCAGGCTGACGCTGTCATGGGCCGGGTCCGGTTGGGTGACCACGTTCAGACCTTTTTCGACGAACACCGCCGTCACTTCTTCGATGGCCGGTTTTACCGTGGTGTCCATGAAGCGGTACACCTCGTCCCGCGACGGGAAGTGCACGGCCTGACTCAGGCGCTGGCGCCAGCCACCCTTGCCACGTCGTGAACCGGACACAGGCGCCAGCGAATGCAGTTGCGCGATCTGCTTCTGCGATTCCAGATAGAACGCCTTGTGCAGCCCCCACATCATCAGCAGCAGAATCAGCGAGAACGGCAGCGAGGTCAGCACCACCGCTGACTTCAGCGCATCGATGCTGCCGGAGAACAGCAGCGCACTGGTGATCAGTGCGGTCATCGCGCCCCAGAACACCCGCAGCCATTTCGGCCCGTCTTCATCCGGGTTGCCGCCCTTGGCCGACAGCGTCGAGAGCACCACCGTGCCGGAGTCGGCGGACGTGACGAAGAACACGAAGCTGATGAACACCGTCACCGCGATGACAGTTTTGCTCCACGGGTAGGTTTCCAGCAGCAGGTACAGGGTCATCGACGGGTTGTCGAGGGCCGACATGCCAAGAGCCGACATCCCGTGATTGAGCACCTGATCGATAGCGCTGTTGCCGAAGATCGACATCCACGCCAGGGTGAAACCGAGCGGGATCAACAACACGCCGAAGACGAATTCGCGGATGGTCCGGCCACGGGAAATCCGCGCGATGAACAGGCCCACGAACGGCGACCACGCAATCCACCAGGCCCAGTAGAACACCGTCCAGCCACCGAGCCAGTCGCTCGGTTTGTCGTAGGCGTAGAGGTCGAAACTCTTCATCGGCAACGCGCCGAGGTAGTCGCCGAGGTTCTGGATCAAGGTGTTGAGCAAATGCTGGGTGGGACCGGCGAACAACACGAACAGCAGCAGCGCACAGGCCAGCAGCATGTTGATGTCGGACATGACCCGCACGCCTTTATCCACTCCGGAAACGGCGACGATGATCGCCGCGCCCATCATCAGCGTGATCAGGCCGACCTGAATCCACTGGGTGTGGGCGATGCCGAACAGGTAGTCCAGACCGGAATTGAGGTGCAACACGCCGAAGCCCATGTCCGCACCGAGACCGAACACCGTGGCGATGATGCCGAAGCCGTCCACCGCGTAGCCGATGGGGCCGTTGATGCGTTTGCCGATCAGCGGGTACAGCGCCGAACGCAGGGCCAGTGGCAGGTTGTGCCGATAGGCGAAATACGCCAGCGCCATGCCGACGAAAGCGAACACGCCCCAGCCGTGCAGGCCCCAGTGCAGAAACAGAATCTGCATCGCCTGACGCGCCGCATCGGCCGTGCCGGCCTCGCCTTGGGGCGGCTGGAGCATGTGGGTCAGCGGTTCGGACACACAGAAGAAAAACAGCGTGATGCTGATCCCGGCGGCGAACAGCATGCCGGCCCAGGACAGGTAACTGAATTCGGGTTCGTCGTGGTCGGCACCGAGTTTGATCTTGCCGTAGCCCGATAACGCGGTGACCACCACGAAGACCAGATACAGGGTCATCGCGAGCATGTAGTACCAGCCGACCGTATTGGCCGCCCAGTTTTGCGCTTCAAGGAGCCAGGCACCGGCCTGTTCCGGCATGGCGATGACAACCAGGCCAAACAGCAGAATCACTGTCGCGGCGAACCAGAACACCGGCGGATTCATGCGTACCAGGCCGCTGGCAGGGGTGGACGATGCACTCATGAACGGTGCACCTCAAGGGATTGGAAAATGGCTGAAATGATCGGACTCAGCAAAGGCAAGCCTCCTGTTGTGAGCGGGCAGCGAGCTACCGGTTTAACTTGAATGAACGTTCAAGTTAAACATGGATAGCACGCTAAGGACTAATCGCAGGGCTCAGCGGTCGCTTTCGTACGCTAGCTCAAGGAGGGGTATGACGCTGTGGCGAGGGCGTTCGTTCCCACCTCGCGCGGGAACGAACGGACAGGAAAATTACTTCTGCGTCCCGTCATCATGCTGCAGGTTGGCCTGGGTCAGGTTGCACCCGGCCGGCACGCTGCGGGTCAGCCATACGTTGCCGCCGATGGTCGAACCCTGGCCGATGGTGATGCGCCCGAGAATCGTCGCCCCGGCGTAAATCACCACGTCGTCCTCGACAATCGGATGCCTAGGATGGCCCTTCTGCAACTGGCCGTCCTCGTCCGCCGGGAAGCGTTTGGCGCCGAGGGTCACTGCCTGATAGATCCTGACGCGCTCGCCGATGATCGCGGTCTCGCCGATCACCACGCCGGTCCCGTGGTCGATGAAGAAACTGCGGCCGATCTGCGCGCCCGGATGGATATCGATACCGGTCGCCGAGTGGGCGATTTCCGAACTGATCCGCGCCAGCAACGGCAGACCCGCACGATACAAATGGTGCGCCAGACGATGGTGGATCACCGCCAGAATCCCCGGATAGCACAGCAGCACTTCATCGACGCTGCGCGCCGCCGGATCGCCGTGATAGGCGGCCAGCACGTCGGTGTCGAGCAGGCTGCGCAGGCCCGGCAATGCGAGGGCGAAGTCCTGGATGATCCTGATCGCCTGCGCCTCGACTTCGGTGTCGGCCCGGGCGCTGTGGCGGGCGACGTAACGCAGTTCGAGTCGCGCCTGCGCCAGCAATGCATTCAACGCAACGTCGAGGGTGTGACCGACGTAAAAATCTTCGCTTTCTTCTCGTAGATCAACCGGCCCCAGACGCATCGGGAACAACGCGCCGCACAAGGCTTCGAGAATCTGCGCCATCGCATCACGGGACGGCAATTCGCGCCCGCCCTGTTCGCCGCTGGCGCGGCCATTTTGTGTGCGCCACTGATCCCGGGCGGTACGCAGTTGGCTGACGATGGTCTGCAATTGCCAATGGCTGGAACGCTCGCTCACGGTAAAGACTCCTCACGGGCGGCCGGACTGTCTGGCCGCGTCAACGGCCACTACTTTACGGCAACGCCTAGGAGGCGAATTAAGAACCGATAGTGCTGGCCTAAGCACATTTGGCTATAAGCGATTGGCGGTTGCCCCGGTAAATCGGCGTGCCTATAGTCCTGACATCTCCTTGCATCAGTACGGACTCATGATCAAACAACAGCTGGACCGCTTCAACCGCCTCGACCTGCTCGGCCAACCGACCCCACTGGAAAAGCTCGAGCGCCTGTCCACCTGGCTCGGCCGCGATGTCTACATCAAGCGCGATGACCTGACGCCGCTGGCCATGGGCGGCAACAAGCTGCGCAAGCTCGAATACCTCGCCGCCGATGCCCTCGCCCAAGGCGCGGACACCCTGATCACCGCCGGCGCACTGCAATCGAACCACGTTCGCCAGACCGCCGCACTGGCCGCGAAACTCGGCCTGGGCTGCGTGGCGCTGCTGGAAAATCCGCTGGGCACCGAAGACAGCAACTACACCGGCAACGGCAACCGCCTGCTGCTGGATCTGTTCGACACCAAGGTCGAACTGGTCGACAACCTCGACAACGCCGACGAACAACTGGCCGCCCTCGCCGTGCGCCTGCGCAGCAACGGCAAGAAGCCATATCTGGTGCCGATCGGTGGCTCCAACGCCCTCGGCGCACTGGGTTACGTACGCGCCGGCCTGGAGCTGGCGGAACAGATCAAGGACACCGGCCTGCAATTTTCCGCCGTGGTGCTCGCCTCGGGCAGCGCCGGCACGCACAGCGGCCTGGCACTGGCCTTGAGCGAAGCGCTGCCGCAACTGTCGGTGATCGGCGTGACGGTATCGCGCAGCGAAGAAGATCAGCGCCCGAAAGTGCAGGGCCTGGCCGAGCGCACTGCCGATCTTTTGGGCGTGGCGCTGTCGGAGAGTTTCAAGGTCGAGTTGTGGGACGAATACTTCGGCCCGCGCTATGGCGAGCCAAATGCCGGGACACTGGCGGCCGTGAAACTGCTGGCGAGTCAGGACGCCGTGTTGCTGGATCCGGTCTACACCGGCAAGGCCATGGCCGGGTTGCTCGACGGCATCGGTCGCGGGCGTTTCGATGACGGCCCGATCATTTTCCTGCACACCGGCGGAGCCCCGGCGCTGTTTGCCTACAAGGATTTTCTCTAGGCTGAAGCGCGTTCCCGCACCCTGCGTGGGAACGCTCAGCACCAGCTTGAATGCATATTCATTAAATGCATAACAAATAGAAAATTCATTATTTTCCATTCTAAAAGAACCGTCTTATAGTCTCGCCGCAGGCGAATTTCGCGAGAGACGCATAAGCTGCTTTAAGGCAGGATAGCGCTGTCGTTCAACTCCCGGATTCGCCAACTTTCCTTAAGCGTCTTCCATAAGAAAACACAGGGGCTTGTCATGATTCTTTCCGCACTACGTCGAAATCTGCTGGTAGGTTCGCTGGGCCTGGCACTGAGCGCCGGTCTGATCAGCAGCGCCGTTGCCGGTGAGCAACTGCAACAGATCAAGGACAAAGGCGTTATCAACGTCGGCCTGGAAGGCACTTATCCACCGTTCAGCTTCGTTGATGCCGACGGCAAGCTGTCGGGCTTCGAAGTCGAACTGTCCGAAGCCCTGGCCAAGAAGCTGGGCGTCAAGGCCAAGATTCAGCCAACCAAGTGGGACGGCATCCTCGCCGCGCTGGAATCCAAGCGTCTGGACGTTGTGGTCAACCAAGTGACCATCTCCGACGAGCGCAAGAAGAAGTATGACTTCTCCGAGCCGTACACCATCTCCGGGATTCAGGCGCTGGTGCTGAAGGACAAGGAAGCTGCGCTGAACATCAAGTCCGCCGCTGACCTGTCCGGCAAGAAAGTCGGCGTAGGCCTGGGCACCAACTACGAGCAATGGGTTCGCGCCAACGTGCCGGGTGCCGACGTGCGCACCTATGACGATGATCCGACCAAGTTCGCCGACCTGAACAACGGTCGTACCGACGCGATTCTGATCGACCGTCTGGCCGCGCTCGAATACGCCAAGAAAGCACCGAAAACCGTAGCGGCCGGTCAGGCGTTCTCCCGTCAGGAATCCGGTATTGCCCTGCGCAAAGGCGAGCCTGAGCTGCTGGCGGCCGTGAACAAGGCCCTCGACGAGCTGCGTGCCGACGGGACCCTGGCCAAGATCTCGGAAAAGTACTTCCAAGCTGACGTCACTAAATAATGGAAGCAGCTTTCCAACTCGCACTGGACTCCGCGCCCTTTCTGCTCAAGGGCGCGTACTACACGGTAGTCCTCAGCCTCGGCGGCATGTTCTTCGGCCTGCTGCTGGGCTTTGGCCTGGCGCTGATGCGCCTGTCGCGTTTCAAATCGGTCAGCTGGCTGGCCCGCATCTACGTGTCGTTCTTTCGCGGCACGCCATTGCTGGTCCAACTGTTCGTGATCTATTACGGCTTGCCGCAAATGGGTCTGGAACTCGATCCGCTGCCGGCGGCCCTGATCGGCTTCTCGCTGAACATGGCCGCTTACGCCTGTGAAATCCTGCGGTCCGCGATCGGTTCGATCGAACGAGGCCAGTGGGAAGCGGCTGCGAGCATCGGCATGACCCGCGCGCAGACCCTGCGCCGGGCCATCCTGCCGCAAGCGATGCGCACGGCGTTGCCGCCGCTGGGCAACAGCTTCATTTCACTGGTCAAGGACACCGCGCTGGCTGCCACCATCCAGGTGCCGGAGCTGTTCCGTCAGGCACAACTGATTACCGCCCGGACTTTCGAAGTCTTCACCATGTATCTTGCCGCCGCGCTGATCTACTGGATTCTGGCCACAGTGCTGTCGCACTTCCAGAACAAGTTGGAAGAGCGGGTCAATCGGCACGACCAGGAGTCCTGACCCCATGATTGTCGTGGAAAAACTGACAAAGCAGTTCAAGGGTCAAGTCGTGCTCAACGGCATCGATCTTGAAGTGAAGGAAGGCGAGGTCGTGGCAATCATCGGCCCCAGCGGTTCGGGCAAGACCACGTTCCTGCGCTGCCTGAACTTCCTCGAACAACCCACCAGCGGCCGGATCAAGGTCGGCGATATCGAGATCGATACCAGCCGCCCGCTGAACCAGCAGCAAAGCCTGGTGCGCAACCTGCGCCAGCATGTGGGCTTCGTGTTCCAGAACTTCAACCTGTTCCCCCACCGCACCGCCCTGGAAAACGTCATCGAAGGCCCGATCGTGGTCAAGAAGATGCACCGCGACGCAGCCATTGCCCTGGGCAAGAAGCTGCTGGCCAAGGTCGGCCTGGCGGGCAAGGAAGACGCCTACCCACGGCGCCTGTCCGGTGGTCAGCAACAGCGCGTGGCGATTGCCCGGGCGCTGGCGATGGAGCCGGAAGTTATCCTGTTCGACGAGCCTACATCGGCCCTCGACCCGGAACTGGTCGGCGAAGTACTGGCGACCATTCGCGGCTTGGCCGAAGAAAAACGCACCATGGTTATCGTGACTCACGAAATGGCGTTCGCCCGTGACGTGGCCAACCGCGTGGTGTTTTTCGACAAGGGTGTGATCGTCGAGCAAGGCGAAGCCAAGGCGCTGTTTGCCAATCCGAAAGAAGAACGCACACGACAGTTTCTCAGCAAGTTCCGCAACAACGGCTGATAACTTCGCAAGTGCTATCACTCACTTCCATGGATGGAAGTAGTGTTTTCCCCGCCATACAATCCCCCTCCAAAAATAAACAATAAAACCCTTCAAAGCGCAGTACATATATATGTCCTGCAACACGTTCCCTGTGCGTAAAATTCGCCGCGTCTTGATTTTCCGCTTCGGTAGAACTCACAGCGAAACAGGCTGAAAACCGCAGCAATCTGTAGCTCTCTTCCTTACAAAGCCTAGGCTGACAGCCGCGACAATGTAGGAACCTTCTGATTAATCCGTAATTCACGGATTAACTAATCCACTCGCTTGACACCTCTTCCGGCGAACTCTTATCTAGTCTCCAACCGGCACACACTAGTTCAACAAGACACTTTCAAACTTGTACGGAACTCCGAAGTTTTATTGCCGGGTAATTCACGCCATTCGTTCTTTCGAAAACGGACTTCGCTGCAAGGCTTCAAGGAGAGAAACCGATGACCTGCATTTCAAACACCCCGCTGCTGGCACCACCGACCCTGGAAAAATCCCACGGGGCCGGTATCAACCTCATGGCGGCCGCCAACCTGACGGTCGACATCAGGCCCTGGCACGACATGGACAGTGGCGACCTGATCGAGCTGTTCTGGGATGGCTGCTACGTTGCTTCCCGCGTGCTGAATGCCGGGGATGTCGGAAGCACGGTCAGCCTGCGGGTGCCGGAAAGCTTCATCATCAGCGGTTCGCCGCGCGTGCATTACCGGGTCATGCAGGTCGGAAGAAACCCGGCTCTGTCGGCCAGCGCACGGTTCCAGGTCAAGCTCGACTGCCCGGGCGGGCAATTCGCGGCAGACTGCGCGGAGGAAAACCAGTACCTGCTGCCGGTCAGTCTTCCCGAGGTCATTCGCCGACGCGGGATCAACCCGAACCAGATCAAGCGCGGCGTTCCCCTGACTATCGAGCCTTACCTGAACATGGCCGAGGGTGACGAAATCACCCTGCGCTGGGGCGATGTACGCATGGATCTGCCGCCTATTACCCAATCCGATATCGGTCACGGCATTCAGGTCTGGGTGCCCCCGGCAATCATCGTCGAAGCCGGCGAAGACCTGCGGCTGGATGTGACCTATTGCATCATCGACCGGGTCGGCAACAACTCGCGTTGGGCACCATCACAGACGCTGAAAATCGGTTGCGTGAATCCTTATCTGAAAGTGCCCTTGAGGCAGATTCCCATGGCCGCGGAGCGTAAAGCCGAGTGAGCTTTTGATCTTCTATGCATATTCCTAAAAGTTAGTTTATTTAATATTTATACGCGCTTAGGGTATATGAACCGGACCACCGGACATTCTTTCGTTCGCCGCACTTTTGCGGCGTTTTTCATGAGATGTGAGGTAGGTAACATGGTCCGGAACACAATCACCCCAGTGCAAATCGCCAGGGCATTGCGTGCAGCCAAGGAGTGGCACTGATGTCCAGTCTGGCAGACGCAAACGTCCAGAGTGACCTGGACATCGCCCCGCTGTTGTTGCCCGCGCAAGTGCTGCGCAACGACGCTCAAGCCATCAAGGCTGCACATGAACTGGCGCAAGTCGCCCGCGTGCAGGCCGCCAAACGTGACCGCCAGCGCAAGCTGCCGTGGTCGGAAGTCGAACAGTTCACCCGCAGCGGCCTGGGCAGCATCGCGATTCCGCGCGAGTACGGCGGCCCGCAGGTTTCCTTCGTCACCCTGGCCGAGGTGTTCGCGATCATTTCCGCGGCCGACCCGGCACTGGGACAGATCCCGCAGAACCAGTTCGGCATCATCAACCTGATCCTCGGCAGCGCCACCGAAGAGCAGAAAAAACAATTGCTGCAGAGCGTGCTCGAAGGCTGGCGCATCGGTAACGCCGGGCCTGAACGCGGCACCAAAGACACCCTGGAGCTGAAAGCGCGCATCACCGCCGATGGCGATGACTACGTGATCAACGGCCAGAAGTTCTATTCCACCGGCGCCCTCTTCGCCCACTGGGTCGCGGTCAAGGCACTCAACGATGACGGCAGGCAAGTGCTGGCCTTCGTCCGTCGTGGCACACCGGGATTGCGCATCGTCGACGACTGGTCCGGTTTCGGCCAGCGCACCACGGCCAGCGGCACAATCCTGCTGAACAACGTGCGGGTCGATGCTGGTCTTGTGGTAGACAACTGGAAGATCAACGAAAAGCCCAACACCCAGGGCGCGGTGTCGCAGCTGATTCAGGCGGCCATCGACGCCGGCATCGCCCGTGGCGCCATCGATGACGCCATCGAATTCGTCAAGACCCGCGCCCGGCCGTGGATCGATGCCAAGGTCGAACGCGCCAGTGATGACCTCTACGTGATCGCCGACATCGGCAAACTGAAAATCGAACTGCACGCCGCCGAAGCGCTGCTGCGCAAGGCCGGTCAGGTGCTGGATCAGGTGCACGCCGCGCCACTCACCGCAGAGTCCGCCGCCCGCGCCTCGATTGCCGTGGCCGAAGCCAAGGTGCTGACCACCGAAATCTCGCTGCTGGCCAGCGAAAAGCTCTTCGAACTGGCCGGCAGCCGCGCCACCCTCGCCGAATTCAACCTCGACCGTCACTGGCGCAACGCACGGGTGCACACCCTGCACGACCCTGTGCGCTGGAAGTACCACGCGGTCGGCGCCTATCGCCTCAACGGCAAGTTGCCCGCTCGCCATTCCTGGATCTGACGACCAGAACACTTTTGACCAGATCTCTGGAGAAACACATGACTCTTTCTCATCCCGTCGCGGTCATCACCAGCGACGAGCAAGCCCTGATCGTCGCCAGCGACCTGGCCGAAGACTTCCAGCGCGACAGCAACCTGCGCGACCGCGAACGCCGCCTGCCGCTGCCGGAACTCGACGTGTTTTCCCGCTCCGGCCTGTGGGGCATCAGCGTGCCCAAGGAATACGGCGGCGCCGGCGTGTCCAACGTGACCCTGGCCAACGTCATCGCCCTGATCGCCCGGGCCGATGGCTCGCTCGGGCAGATTCCGCAGAACCATTTCTATGCCCTCGAAGTACTCCGGGTGAATGGCAGCCACGAGCAGAAACAACGTCTGTACGCCGAAGTCCTCGCCGGCCAGCGCTTCGGCAATGCCCTGGCAGAACTGGGCACCAAGACTGCCCACGATCGGGTTACCAGCCTGAAACGCGACGGCAGCGGTTATCGCATCAACGGTCGCAAGTTTTATGCAACCGGCGCCATTTACGCCCAACGCATCCCGACCTCAGTGGTCGATGAAGACGGAGTGCAGCAACTGGCGTTTGTCCCGCGTGACAGCAAAGGCCTGACGGTGATCGACGACTGGAGCGGCTTCGGCCAGCGCACCACCGGCAGTGGTTCGGTGGTGTTCGAGGACGTGTATGTCGCCGCCGAAGATGTCATTCCGTTCCAGAGCGCTTTCGAACGCCCGACCACCGTCGGCCCGCTGGCGCAGATTCTTCACGCCGCCATCGACACCGGCATCGCCCGCGCCGCCTACGAAGATGCGCTGCACTTCGTGCGCAGCAAGACCCGGCCATGGATCGACTCGGGCAACGACAAAGCCACCGAAGACCCACTGACCCTCAAGAGTTTCGGCCACTTGAGCATCCGCCTGCACGCCACCGAAGCCCTGCTCGAACGCGCCGGCGAATTCCTCGATGCGGCCCAGGCCGAGAGCAACGCCGAGACGGTTGCAGCAGCCTCGATTGCCGTCGCTGAAGCACGGGCGATCAGCACTGAAATTTCTCTGGCCGCCGGCAGCACGTTGTTCGAACTGGCCGGCAGCCAGGCCACCCTGATCGAGCACGGCCTCGACCGTCACTGGCGCAACGCCCGGGTGCACACCCTGCACGACCCGGTGCGCTGGAAGTATCACGCGGTCGGCAATTACTACCTCAACGATGAAAACCCTCCGCTGCGAGGGACCATCTGATGAGCAAGAAAAAGATCCTGCTCAATGCGTTCAACATGAACTGCATCGGCCACATCAACCACGGGTTGTGGACCCATCCACGGGACACCTCGACCCAATACAAGACCATTGAATACTGGACCGAACTGGCGCAATTGCTGGAGCGTGGGCTGTTCGACGGTCTGTTCATCGCAGACATCGTCGGCGTGTACGACGTCTACCAAAACTCAGTGGACGTCACGCTGAAAGAGTCAATCCAGCTGCCGGTCAACGATCCGCTGCTGCTGGTGTCGGCCATGTCAGCGGTGACCAAAAATCTGGGTTTCGGCCTGACCGCCAACCTCACCTACGAGCCGCCGTATCTGTTCGCCCGACGCATGTCGACCCTCGATCACCTGAGCCGTGGACGGGTGGGCTGGAACATCGTCACCGGTTATCTGGACAGCGCCGCCAAGGCCATGGGCCTCAGTGAACAGGTCGAGCATGACCGGCGTTACGACCAGGCCGACGAGTACCTCGAAGTCCTCTACAAACTCTGGGAAGGCAGCTGGGAAAACGATGCGGTGCTCAACGATCCGCAGCAGCGGATCTACGCGCAGCCAAACAAGGTGCACAAGGTCGAGCACAAGGGCGAGTTCTATCAGGTCGAGGGTTATCACCTCTGCGAGCCGTCGCCGCAGCGCACGCCGGTGCTGTTCCAGGCCGGCAGTTCGGAGCGCGGTCTGCTGTTCGCCGGGCGTCATGCCGAGTGCGTGTTCATCAGCGGTCAGAACAAACCGTCGACCAAAGTGCAGGTGGACAAGGTCCGCGCCAGCGCCGTCGAGGCAGGTCGCAATCCCGAGGACATCAAGGTGTTCATGGGCCTCAACGTGATCGTCGGCGAGACCGAGGACGCGGCCTGGGCCAAGCATGCCGAATACCTGAGCTACGCCAGCGCCGAAGCGGGCGTGGCGCATTTTTCGGCGTCCACCGGCATCGATTTTTCCCAGTACGAAATCGACGAGCCCATCCAGTACGTCAAGAGCAACGCAATCCAGTCCGCCACCAAAAACCTGCAGAACAACGACTGGACCCGCCGCAAGTTGCTCGACCAGCACGCCCTC
Organism: Pseudomonas sp. GW822-FHT03F08; assembly: GCF_058801265.1. Lineage (NCBI taxonomy): Bacteria > Pseudomonadati > Pseudomonadota > Gammaproteobacteria > Pseudomonadales > Pseudomonadaceae > Pseudomonas > Pseudomonas sp. GW822-FHT03F08. Next base: position 528,590 of record NZ_JBXANC010000004.1, read on the forward strand.
GGCGGGCGCTACATCACCGTGGTCGGCTCGCCGCAGCAAGTGGCGGATGAACTGGAATCGTGGATCGCCGAAACCGGCCTCGACGGCTTCAACCTGACCCGCATCGTCACCCCGGAAAGCTATGTGGATTTCATCGATCTGGTGATTCCGGAACTGCAACGGCGCGGCTCGTACAAGACCGCGTACGACACCGGCAGCCTGCGGGAAAAACTGTTTCACGGCGAAGCACATCTGCCGCAGCAGCACACCGGTGCCCACTACCGACACACCTCCTCGCACTGACTGGAAAACCACCATGACCAAGAAACGCCTGTCCCACCCAGTCAAAGCACTGGCCCTGGCCTTCGGCCTGTTCAGCTCGGCGGTTTTCGCCGCCGACGCGCCGTTGAAAATCGGCACCACCGCAGCCTTCGCGATTCCGCTGGAAGCGGCCGTCGAGGAAGCCTCCAAACAAGGCCTGAAAGTCGAGCTCGTGGAGTTCACCGACTGGATCGCGCCGAACGTCAGCCTCGCCGCCGGCGACATCGACGTGAACTACTTCCAGCACATCCCGTTCCTGGAAAACGCCAAGGCGGCCTCCGGTTTCGACCTGGTGCCGTTCGCCCCGGGGATCATCAACAACGTCGGCCTGTACTCGAAGAAATACAAAAGCTTCGCTGAGCTGCCGGAGGGCGCCAGCGTCGCCATCGCCAACGACCCGATCAACAGCGGTCGCGGCCTGCAACTGCTGGCCAAGGCCGGTCTGATCACGTTGAAACCGGGCGTCGGCTACAAGGCCACCGAAGACGACATCGTCGCCAACCCGAAGAAGATCAAGATCCTGCAAGTCGAAGCCGTGCAACTGGTACGCGCCTACGATGACGCCGATCTGGTCCAGGGCTACCCGGCCTACATCCGACTGGCGAAGACTTTCGACGCCGGCTCCGCGCTGCTGTTCGACGGCCTCGACCACAAGGAATACGTGATCCAGTTCGTGATCCAGCCGAAGAGCAAGACCGATCCGCGTCTGATCAAGTTCGTCGACATCTACCAGCATTCGCCGGCCGTACGCGCCGCGCTGGATAAAGCCCACGGCAAGCTGTACCAGGCCGGTTGGGAAAGCTGAGGATGACCGCGGCCATTCAACGGCGACTGGATCTTCCAGAGCCACCCGCGCTGGCACAGCGCACCGAGCTGCATCCCGAACTGAACCGCGCCCATGTGCGTTTCGTCGGGCTCGGCAAAACCTACGACGGCAAGCAAGGCCCGGTCGCAGCCCTGCAAGGCATCGACCTGGCGATCCAGCGCGGTGAAGTGTTCGGCATCATCGGTCGCAGCGGCGCCGGCAAGTCGTCGCTGATCCGCACCATCAACCGCCTCGAACAACCGACCTCGGGCCGAGTGCTGATCGATCAGGTGGACATCGGCGAGTACGACGAGGATCGCCTCGTCGCCCTGCGTCGGCGGATCGGCATGATCTTCCAGCACTTCAATCTGATGTCGGCAAAAACGGTGTGGCAGAACGTCGAACTGCCGCTGAAAGTCGCCGGTGTCCCGAAGGAGCAACGGGAAAAAAAGGTTCGCGAACTGCTGGAGCTGGTGGGCCTGCAAGCCAAGCACAAGGCGTATCCGGCGCAGCTGTCCGGCGGGCAGAAACAGCGCGTCGGCATCGCCCGCGCACTGGTGCACGACCCGGACATTTTGCTGTGTGACGAAGCCACTTCAGCGCTGGATCCGGAAACCACTCAGTCGATCCTCGGCCTGCTGCGCGAGATCAACAAACGCCTGGGCCTGACCATCGTGCTGATCACTCACGAGATGGCCGTGATCCGGGAAATCTGCGACCGCGTCGTCGTGCTGGAACATGGCCGCATTGTCGAGCAAGGCCCCGTCTGGGAAGTGTTCGGCAACCCGCAGCACGAAGTCAGCCAGACCTTGCTCGCACCGCTGCAACACGCCTTGCCCGAAGAATTGCAAAGCCGTTTGCAGGCGCAACCATCGTCGTCCGATGCCTCTGTGGTGTTGCGCTTGCAGTTCACCGGCAGCCAGCAGGACGAACCGGATCTGGCCGCGCTGTTCGCCGCGCTCGGCGGTCGGGTGAAATTGCTGCAGGGCGGCGTGGAACGGATTCAGGGGCACGCGCTCGGGCAACTGTTGCTGGCGGTGGCAGGCTCGAAGCTGAACGCCGAGGAATTGCGTCAGCGCGCCGGCCAATGGGCACAACGCACGGAGGTGCTGGGCTATGTGGTTTGATCGCTTGTTGCAGGGTTTCATCGATACGTTTCTGATGGTCGGCGTTTCATCGCTGATCGCGCTGCTGGCGGGTATTCCGATGGCAGTGATTCTGGTCACCAGCGACAAGGGCGGGATCTACGAAGCGCCGGTGCTGAATCGCGCGCTGGGCGCGTTCGTGAATCTGTTTCGCTCGATTCCGTTCCTGATCCTGATGGTCGCGCTGATCCCGTTCACCCGGCTGATCGTCGGCACCACCTACGGAGTGTGGGCGGCCGTAGTGCCGTTGACCATCGCGGCCACGCCGTTCTTTGCGCGGATTGCCGAGGTGAGCCTGCGCGAAGTCGACCACGGCTTGATCGAAGCCGCGCAAGCCATGGGGTGCCGACGCTGGCACATCATCTGGCACGTGTTGTTGCCTGAAGCGCTACCGGGGATCGTTGGCGGTTTCACCATCACCCTGGTGACGATGATCAACTCATCGGCCATGGCCGGGGCGATTGGCGCTGGCGGTCTGGGCGACATCGCTTATCGCTACGGCTATCAACGCTTTGATAGCCAGATCATGCTGACCGTGATCGTGCTGCTGGTGGCGCTGGTAGCGGTGATTCAGCTGGGTGGCGATCGTCTGGCACGAGGGTTGAACAAGCGCTGAACTGCATGGCGTATAGTCGGCAACATCCATTGCCAGCGCAGTCCGACCATGAAGCAGACCCCCACCGATCTGGAACAGATCACCTCCACTACCCTCGGCCACTACAACGCGGTGGCCGAGGATTTTCGTGAAGGCACCCGCGACCACGATGTCAGCCAGAACATCGATGCACTGCTGCGGCACATTCACGCTGAGGCGCCGTTTTCCATCCTCGATTTCGGCTGTGGACCTGGGCGGGATTTGCAGACCTTCACGCGCATGGGTCACGTCGCCGTCGGCCTCGACGGCGCGGAAAAATTCGCGCAGATGGCCCGGGAAGACAGCGGCTGCGAGGTGTGGTGCCAGGATTTTCTGAAGCTGGATCTGCCGGCAGAACGCTTCGACGGCATCTTCGCCAATGCAGTGCTGTTTCATGTGCCGTTGCAGGAATTGCCACGGGTTCTGCAGCAGTTACACGGGACACTGAAGCCGGGTGGGGTGTTGTTCAGTTCCAACCCGCGTGGGGATAACCGTGAAGGCTGGAACGGGCCGCGTTATGGCTCGTACCACGATCTTGAAGCCTGGCGCGGATTGCTGACCGCTGCCGGGTTCGTGGAACTTGAGCATTACTACCGACCGGCGGGGCTGCCGCGTGAACAGCAGCCCTGGCTGGCGAGTGTCTGGCGCAAGATCTGATTCCCCTCACCCCAGGGTGAGGGAAGCTTTTGATCTAATTTTTCTTCGGCTCGCGAATCTTGTACCAGGCCACATACAGCGCCGGCAGAAACAGCAGCGTCAGCAACGTCGCAATCACGATCCCGCCGATCATCGCGTAGGCCATCGGCCCCCAGAACACTTCCCGGGCGATCGGGATCATGCCCATGCTCGCCGCCGCCGCGGTGAGCAGGATCGGCCGGCGCCGGTGCTCGGTCGCTTCCACCACCGCATCCCAGGGCGCGTAGCCTTTTTGCTCGTACTCTTCGATCTGCGTCACGAGGATCACCGAGTTGCGGATGATGATGCCGATCAGCGCCAGAATCCCCAGGATCGCCACGAAGCCCATCGGCGTACCGGTCGGCACCAGCGCCAGCACCACGCCGATCAGCCCGAGCGGCGCGACACTGGCCACCAGGAACAGCTTCTGCACGCTGTGCAACTGGATCATCAGGAAGGTCGCCATCAGGAACAGCATCAGCGGCAAGACCTTGGCAATCGGCCCCTGCGCCTTGCCGCTCTCCTCGACCGTACCGCCAGTGGCGACCTTGTAGCCCACCGGCAGTTTGGCCGCGAAGGCATCGATGGTGGGCTTGAGGACTTTCACCAGATCGGTCGGCTGGATTTCATCGCGCACCGAGGCCTTGATGGTGATGGTCGGCAAACGGTCGCGACGCCACACCAGCGGCTGCTCCAGTTCATATCGCACCGTGGCGAAGGCCAGCAGCGGAATCGACGTGCCGTTGGGCGTGACGATCTGCAGGTTTTGCAGGGTTTCCGGTGTACCGCGTTCGGAATCCACCGCGCGACCGACCACGTTGATCAGGTAGATATCGTCGTCGACCTGGGTCAGCGGCGAGCCACTGACAATGCTGTTCATCAGGTTGGCCACATCTTCCGATGACAGGCCGAGCTGACGCGCCTTGTCCTGAGCGATGTCGATGCGCAGGACTTTGCCGGGTTCGTTCCAGTCGTAAATGATCTCGCCGATGTGCGGGCTCTTGTCCAGTTCGGTGGCCAGGTCGATGGCGTGCTTGCGCACCTGATCGACGTCCTTGCCGCTGACCCGGTACTGGATCGGACGGCCCACCGGCGGGCCCATTTCCAGGGCTTGCACGTAACTGCCAATGCCGACGAAATCCTTGCGCAGACGATCACGCAGGCGCTGGCTCAAGGCTTCGCGGGCCTTGAAGTCTTTGCTGACGATCACCAGTTGCGCGTAGTACGGGTTCTGCAATTGCTGGTCCAGCGGCAGGTAGAAACGGATTGCGCCCTGGCCGATGTAAGTGCTCCAGCGCACGATGTCCGGGTCGCCCTTGAGCGAGGCTTCGAGCTTGTCGACGGCCTTGCGGGTTTCATCGATCGAGGCGTTTTGCGGCAGGTTCAGATCGACCAGAATTTCCGGACGATCGGACGACGGGAAGAACTGGTTCTGCACAAAGCGCATGCAGAACACTGCAAGGACAAAACACAGCACCGTGATACCGATCGCCCACCAGCGATTGCGCATGCACCACAGCAGACCGCCATTGAACGCCCGCCCGATGCGTCCGGGTTCGGCTTCATGGGGTTTTACGTTGGTGCTGAGGATGTGCACGCCGATCACCGGTGCGAAGAACACCGCCACCACCCACGACACGATCATTGCCACCGCGATCACCGCGAACAGCGTGTAGGTGTACTCACCGGCGGAGCTGGCGTTGAGACCAATCGGCACGAAACCGGCCACTGTCACCAGCGTACCGGTAAGCATCGGAAACGCTGTGGAAGTGTAGGCGAACGTCGCCGCCTGCTCCTTGCTCTCGCCCATCTCCAGACGCGTCACCATCATCTCCACGGTGATCATCGCATCGTCCACCAGCAACCCGAGGGCGATGATCAATGCACCCAGAGAAATCCGCTGCATGGTGATGCCGCTGTACTCCATGTACACAAACACCATCGCCAGCACCAACGGGATCGAGCACGCCACCACCAGCCCGGCACGCACGCCGAGGCTGATGAAACTCACCACCAGCACGATGACCACCGCTTCGAACAGCGCACTGGTGAAGCCGCCGACCGCCTCTTCCACCACCACGGCCTGATCGGAAACCGTGTGCACGCCAACCCCCACCGGCAGGTCGGCGGTGAGTTCATCGATACGCGCGTGCAGGGCCTTACCGAATGCCTGAACGTTGCCACCCTTCTGCATCGCAATAGCCAGGCCAATGGCCGGCTTGCCGTCGAAGCGGAACTCCGGCGTTGCCGGGTCGACATAACCGCGACTGATCTCGGCGATGTCGGCCAGACGATAGAAACGGTCATTGAGTTTGAGATTGACCTCGGCCAGATCCTTTTCCGAGGCGAACTGCCCGGAGGTACGCACCGAAATGCGTTCCGGTCCGGCCTCGATCACACCTGCCGGGGTCACGGCGTTCTGCGATTGCAGGCTCTGCACCACCTGACGCTGGTCGATGCCCAGCGCCGCCAGTTTGCGGGTCGAGAAGTTCAGGTACAGCACTTCGTCCTGCTGGCCGATCATTTCGATCTTGCCCAGCCCCGGCACACCGCGGATCTCGGCGCGGGCCTGTTCCACGTAATCGCGCAACTGGCGCATCGTCAGGCCGTCGGCCGTGAACGCATAGACCGAACCGAAGACGTCACCGAACTCGTCGTTGAATCCCGGCCCCTGAATGCCCTGGGGAAACTGGCCGCGAATGTCGTTGATCTTCTTGCGCACCTGGTACCAGATTTCCGGAATGTCCTTGGCGCTGGTGGTGTCGCGCAGGTAGACGTAGACCGTTGACTCGCCGGGGCGCGTGTAGCTTTTCACGTAGTCGAGGGAATCGAGTTCCTCGAGTTTTTTCTCGATGCGGTCCGTGACCTGCTTGAGCGTTTCTTCCTGGGTCGCACCCGGCCACTTGGTCTGGATCACCATGGTCTTGATGGTGAACGACGGGTCTTCCTCGCGCCCCAGATTGATGTACGAGAACACCCCCATCAGCAGCCCGACGAACATCAGATACCAGACGAACGACTGATGCTTGAGGGCCCATTCGGAGAGATTGAAAGACCCTTTCATTGACTGTCCTCGTCGAGTTTCACGGCTTGTCCGGGTTTGAGGCTGTTGACGCCGGCGCTGACCACACGCTCGCCGGACTTGACCCCACCGGCCAGCACCACGGTGCTGTCGGTGCGGCTGGTCACGCTGACGTCACGCGGGGCAACGGTTTTGTTTTGCGGGTCGATCACCCAGATCCGGGTTTTACCGTCGGCCTCCTGCAAGGCTGTCGCGGGCAATTCGATTCGCGGCTTGATCGCCGAACTGAGGGTCACGCTGATCGCCGTACCGAGGCGGAATCCGGGCGGCGTTGAAGCCAGCGTCAAACGCGCGCGGCGGGTACGGGTGGCGCTTTGTGCCTGAGGCTCGATTTCACGGATGACGGCCGTGGTGTTGATGCTCGGATCGAGTTGCCCGGCCACCAGAAACACCACGTCGCTGGGAATCTGGTCGACCAGCGTGTCCGGCAGATCGATCACCGCTTCCTTGATATCCGGTTGCGCCAGCGTCACCACTTGCTGGCCGGCCGTCACCACCTGACCGGCTTCGGCGTTCCATGCGGTGACCACGGCTTTATGGTCGGAGCGCAGCTCGGTGTAGCCGAGCTGATCCTTGCTCTGGTTGACCGCCGCCCGCGCCTGATCGAGGGACGCCTGGGTGGTCTTCAGATCAGTGGTGGCGATGTCCAGTTGCGCCTGGGCGCCGACGCCGCGATCAAACAGCGCCTGCTGCCGCCGAGCGTTGGCCTGGGCGTTGATCAGTTGTGCTTCGACTTTCGCCAGATCGCCCTGGGCCGAACGCAACTGGTTCTGCTGGTCGGACGGATCGAGGGTGGCGAGCAAGGTGCCCTTCTGCACCTCGGCGCCGACATCGACGTTGCGGCTGGCGATGCGCCCGCCGACGCGAAAACCGGTGTTGCTCTCGTAGCGCGCCTGAATGCTGCCGGCGAAACGGCCGAGGTTTTCCTCGCTCAGCGCTTCGACCTTGATCGACAGCACCGGGCGCACCGGCTCCGGCGGTGGCTCGTTCTTGGAACAGGCACCCAGCAGCAGCCCGATCGACATCACCCACAAAGGCTTCATGGCTGCGCTCCCGATTGCAGATCCTTGTAGGTGTTCTCGGCGATCTCGACTTTCATCCCCGGATGCAGCAGTTGCCCGCCGGCAATGATCACTTTCTCGCCGCCCGTGAGGCCGGCGCTGATGATCACGTGCCCGGTCAGGTAGCGGCCGACGGTGACGTTGTGCAGTTGCGCCTCACCTTTGTCGTCCACCATCCACACCGCAGGTTCGCTGATGTTTTTGGTCAGGGCCGACCACGGCAATTCCACCGCCGATTTGCCGCTGCCCTTGGCGGTGGCGCTGACCACCGAACCGAGCTGCATGCCCTGCGGCAGACTGTCGAGGGTAACTTTGACCTGCACCGTGCCGGACTGCGCCGACACCGCCGGGGTGATTTCACGAACAGTGCCAGTGGTCTTGATTTGCGGGTTGTCGAGCAGGCTGACGACAATCGAACGCTCCGCCGGGCGCTCGGCCAGCAGCGATTCGTAAACGTTGAACACCGCGTCGCGGTCGCCGTCCCGGGCCAGGCTGAAAATCGGCGCGGTGGCCTGAACCACCTGGCCGACTTCGGCCTGACGCTCGGTGATGATGCCGGGTGCATCGGCGATCAGCGCGGTGTAACTCAGTTGATCCCTGGCATTGGCCAACTGCGCCTGGGCCGCGCTCAAGGCACTCTGGCTGCTGCGCAATGCGGCTTGTGCGGAATCGTATTCGCTCTGGCTGGTGTAACCCTTGGGCAACAGTTTCTGCTGCCGGACGAATGCGGCGGCGCTCTGTTTGACCCGCGCCTGCTCGGCCAGCACCTGGGCCTGGGCGGAGTCGACGTTGGTCTGCAAGTCCTTGGGATCGAGTTTGGCCAGCACTTGTTTGGCCGAAACGCGGTCACCGACATCGACCATGCGCTGGATGATCTTGCCGCCGACCCGGAACGACAATTCGGTCTGCACCCGCGCCTGAACGTCACCGGTGAGGGTCACGGACGCCGCGAAGTCCGCGGGTTTGACCTCTTGTACAAAGACCCGTGGCAGGTATTCCTGAGGCGGCTTCTTTTCGCTGCAGGCCGCGAGCCAAGCGAGCAGGCTCAGCATCACCGCTGTTTTCAATCCGGGACTCGCCATGCAGACTCCTTCCTGTGTACGAACGTGCAAGTGACGGTACGACTGTGAGCTTAGAACAGGGTTCAACCTTCGTCCGGGCGATATATGCATTTATGTGCAGCAGGTATCCTGACCCGGAATTCGGGGCACCCAAGAAGGATTTTCATGCTCAAGACCCTCGCGGTAGCCAATTACCGCTCGATCAATAAATTGGTAATCCCGCTGGGTCGGCTGAACCTGATCACGGGCCCCAACGGCAGCGGCAAGTCCAATCTTTACCGGGCGCTGCGACTGCTGGCGGAAACCGCTCAGGGCGGCGTGGTCAATGCGCTGGCCCGTGAGGGCGGGCTGGACTCGACGTTCTGGGCCGGGCCGGAAACCATCAGCCGGCGCATGCGCAATGGTGAAGTGCCGATTCAATCGACGGTCCGCCAAGGCGTGAAACGTCTGCGGCTGGGGTTTGCCGGAGAGGATTTCAGTTACTCGATCAGCCTCGGGCTCCCCGACTCCAACGGGCATTTCATGCTGCCTGGAGACCGTGTACCGACCCCTTCGCGCTTCAGCCTTGATCCGCAAATCAAGCGGGAATGCATCTGGGCCGGGCCGCTCTATCGACCTGCCAGCTTGCTGGTGGACCGCGACGGGCCAATGATTCGCACCCGTGATGGTCGCACCTGGGATGTCATGGCCCAGCACACGCCGACATTCGACAGCCTGTTCGATCAGGTCGGCAGCCTGCGCACCTCTCCGGAAGTGTTCCAGATGCGCGAGTTCATCCGCCGCTGGCGCTTCTATGATCACTTTCGCAGCGACGCCGACGCCCCGGTGCGCCAGCCACAACTGGGCACGCGCACGCCGGTGCTGCATCACGACGGCCGGGATCTGGCGGCAGCCTTGCAGACCATCCGCGAAATCGGCGACCCCGAGGCGCTGCAGGCCGCGATCAGCGATGCGTTTCCCGGCGCACGGTTGAACATCGCGCCGCTGGCGGGCGGACGCTTTGCCATCGAGTTTTTTCAGGAAGGGTTGTTGCGACCGCTGTCGGCGGCAGAGTTGTCGGACGGCACGCTGCGTTATCTGCTGCTGGTCGCCGCACTGCTGACGCCACGCCCGCCGTCGCTGATGGTGCTGAACGAACCGGAAACCAGTCTGCACCCGGACCTGTTGCCGGCGTTGGCGCGGTTGATCATTCGCGCATCGCAAGAGTGTCAGGTGTGGGTGGTTTCACACGCACGGCGATTGATTTCGGCGTTGCAGGAAGATGAGGAATGCAATTGCATCGTGCTGGAAAAAACCCTCGGCCAGACCGGGATCGTCGGGCAGAGGGTGCTGGATGAGCCGGCGTGGAACTGGCCGGATTAGCTTGTTGATCGATCGTTCCCACGCATGCGTGGGAACGATCATCGGCTTAGCCCTGCCACTTCCCACCCTCAACAATCACGCTCTCAGGCTTGGTGTCATCACTCAGCTCTTTACGCACATATTGGTCATACAGCTTGAGCAGGTATTTCTCTTCACCCAGCTTGGCCAGCTCGGTGTTCACCCAATCGCGCAATTCGATGTTGCCCTTCTTCACCGCCGGTGCAATCGGGGCTTCGGCACCGAGTTTTTCATCCAGCACGCGGTAGCCCGGGTTTTGCTTGGCCCAACTGAACAGCACCAGATTGTCCTGCGCGTAAGCATCGCCACGGCCGTTGGCCAGGGCTTGCAGGGACTCGGAGTTTTTCTCGAACTTCAGCAGCTTCCAGTCCGGGTGATTCTTGGTCAGCCAGATATCGGCAGTGGTGCCGGTGGTGACGATGGTGGTGCGGGTCGCCAGGTCATCCAGTTTCTTCACTTCGCTGCCCTGAGCCACCAACGCCTGCACCGCGACTTTCAGGTTCGGGTTGGTGAATTCCACCGCTTCCTTGCGCTCCGGGGTCACGGTCATGTTGGCGAGGATCAGGTCGACCTTGTCGCTTTGCAGGAACGGAATGCGGCTCGCCGGCTCCACGGCCACGAACTCGACCTTGTTTTCATCGCCCAGCAGATCCTTGGCGAATTGACGGCCGATGTCGGTATCGAAGCCAACATAGCGACCGGCTTCATTGACAAAACCGAACGGCGGCTTGTCGGTGAACACGCCGACGATCAGTTTGTCGCGGGCCTTGATCTTGTCCAGATAACCGGCCGGCGCGGTGCTTTCGCTGGCGACTTTCGGCTTGGCCGGTTCTTCGGTCTTGTTGCAGCCGGCCAGCAACGCGAGGCTGATCAGCGGTAATGCGAATAAAGCTTTGGCAGTTTTCATGGCAGTTCCAGTTCCTTGGTTTGAGTCGTTGTGGGCAGTGCTTCAACGTAGGAGAACTTCTCCAGGAACTGCTGCGCGCGTGCGGTTTGCGGGTTCGTAAAGAAAAGCTCGGGCGGGTTCTGTTCAAGGATGCGCCCGGCATCCATGAACACGATGCGATCGGCCACCGCGCGGGCGAAGGCCATTTCGTGGGTGACGATCAACAGGGTCATGCCTTCGCGGGCCAGGCCCTGAATCACTTCCAGCACTTCCTTGACCATCTCCGGGTCGAGGGCAGCGGTGACTTCATCGAAGAGCATGACCCGCGGGTTCATGCACAACGAGCGGACGATGGCGATGCGTTGCTGCTGGCCGCCGGAGAGCTGGCGCGGGAAGGCATCACGTTTGTCCAGCAGACCAACGCGTTCGAGCAACGCTTCGGCTTGCTGCCGTGCTTCGCGACGTTCGCGTTTCTGCACCTTGAGCGGGCCGAGCAGCAAGTTATCGAGCACGCTCATGTGCGGAAACAGGTGATAACTCTGGAACACCATGCCGATCTGCTGGCGCACTTCACGCCAGTCGGTAGCCTTGTCCAGCAGTTCGCGGCCGGCGAATTTCAAGTGACCGCTGTGGGCGGTTTCCAGACCGTTCAGGCAACGCAGCAGTGTGCTTTTGCCGCAGCCGCTGGGGCCGAGGATGACGATGACTTCGCCGGATTTCACTTGCAGGTCGATGCCCTTGAGCACCTGCTGTTCGCCGAAGAATTTGTTGAAACCCTGAAACTCGATCAATGCGCTCATGCTTGCGTCCAGCGCCGCTCCAGCACACGCGAAGCGGCCGACAGCGGGTAGCAGATGAAAAAGAAAAACAGGAACAGAGCACCGTAGATCAGCACCGATTCGTAGGTGCGCTCGATGATCTGCTGGCCAACCTTGATCACATCCACCACGCCGATCAGCACCGCCAGCGAACTGGTCTTGATGATCCGCGTGTAGACGTTGATGGTCGGTGGCGTCATGCGTTTCAGCGCCTGGGGCAACAGCACGTAGCCATAGAGCTGCGCCGCGTTCAGACCGATCGACAGCCCCGCTTCACGCTGCCCGCGCGGCAACGAATGCAGCGCACCGCGCGCCACTTCGCCGACCTCGCTGGCGCCCCACAGCGACAGCACCAGCACCGCGCACCAGAAGCTCGGCAGGCTCAGGCCAAAGAAAATCGGCAAGCCAAAAAACAGCAGGTACAACCAGACCAGCACCGGAATCGCCCGGAACAGCTCCAGATAAATTCGCAGCACCGCGTTCAGCCACGTCACGTTGAGCGTGCGCAGCACACCGTAGAGCACGCCGCCGACGGTACTGATGGCGATGCTGAGGAACGAGATCGACAGGGTTTGCCCGGCGCCTTTTGCCAATTGCGGCAACGACACCCAGAGCAGTTCAAGACCCGAACTGGCCATGCTGGAGCCTCCTTTCCAGACGGCTCAACAGCAGCGACAGCGGCAGGAACAACAGCACGCAGATCAGCGTCAGCACGGCGAGCATTTCGTAGGTTTTGTAGTAGAGCGCGATGTAGCTCTTGGTGGTGTAGAGAATCTCCGGCACCGCCACGGCCGAGACCACGGTGGTCTCCTTGAGCAGGAAAATGAAATTGGCGAACAGCGACGGCAGGCTGAGGATCCCCGCTTGCGGCAGGATCACGTAGCGCAGCAACTGACCGTGGGACAAGCCGATGGAACGGCCGGACTCCAGTTGCGCCTGAGGCACCGCATCGACGCCGGCGCGCAGCACTTCGGTGAGGTAGGCGCCGCCGAGAAAAGTCATGGTGATGATCGCCGCCGTGAAACCGGAAACCTTGATCCCCAGTGCCGGCAAGGCGAAGTAGACGAAGAACAACTGGATCAGCAGTGGCGTGTTGCGCGCCAGCTCCACATACAGCCCGACCAGCTTTTGCAGGTAAGGCGTGCGGAACACCAGAATCGTCGCATTGAGCAACGCCACCAGCAGCGAGGTGCCGATGGCGATCAAACCGACCTGCAGCGTCACGCCCACGGCTTTGAGAAACGCCGGCAGGGTGCTGAGGATAAATGCGTAATCGAAGTTCATGAAACATCCTGACGCCGCTCGGTAAGCGACGGTGGTGCAGTCCATGGGCAGCGGATAGCTGTCCGGCAGGCACCGACTTTAAAGGTATAAAAAAAAGAATTTAAATACCGATAAAGAATATTGATATCACACAAAAAACTAATCGACGGGTTTGCCGGGAAGGAGGAGGAAGGCTATTGTCCCCAGCGCTGTAGGACGGATCTTTTTTTCATCAAAGCCCTCCAAGGACGAACAGCTTTTGGCCAGACTCCCTCGGCCGAACCCCATAACAAGGAAGAAAACATGGACGTAAAAGTGCCGCAGCGACTGGATCCGCATGAGATTGTGAAATTGTTGGTGGCGTTGCGCCGGGCGTTGAAGACCGGGATAGCCTGAGCTTAAAAAACCCCTCACCCGCACACACAAAAACGCCGATGACCATCACTGGCCATCGGCGTTTTCATACCTGAAGGGGTTGTGTTGCTGCGTCAGATCAGAACGCCGGCAGTACCGCGCCGTTGTACTTCTTCTCGATGAACGCTTTGACTTCCGGGCTGGTCAGGGCCTTGGCCAGCTTCTGGATCGCGTCGCTGTTCTTGTTGTCCTCACGGGCCACCAGGAAGTTCACGTAAGGCGAATCGGCACCTTCGATCACCAGAGCATCCTTGGTCGGGTTCAACTTGGCTTCCAGCGCGTAGTTGGTGTTGATCATGTCCAGGTCGACTTCTTTCAGAACACGCGGCAGCAGGGCCGACTCCAGTTCCTTGAACTTGAAGTTGTGCGGGTTCTTGGCGATGTCTTTTGGCGTGGCCAGGGCGTTCTTCGGATCTTTCAGTTCGATCAGGCCAGCCTTCTGCAGCAGGATCAGTGCACGACCGCTGTTGCTGCCTTCGTTCGGAATGGCGATGGTGGCACCGTCCGGCAGCTCGGCCAGGGTCTTGTACTTGCTCGAGTAGCCGCCAAACGGTTCAACGTGCACACCTTGCACGGTCACCAGGTACTTGGCTTTGTCGTCCTTGTATTTACCCTGGTTGAAGCTGTTCAGGTACGGCAGGGTCTGGAAGTAGTTGGCATCTAGACGCTTCTCGCCAACCTGTACGTTCGGCTGAACGTAGTCGGTGAAGACTTTGATTTCCAGATCCACGTCTTCTTTGGCGAGGGTCGGTTTGATCAGTTCGAGGATCTCGGCGTGCGGAACCGGGGTCGCCGCGACAACCAGTTTCTCGCCGGCCTGCGCCAGGGAAGCCGTCAGAGCAGCCGCCAATGCGGTAAACAACAGAACCTTTTTCATGCAGTGTCCTTATCGAAAATCGGTCGTCATCGACGACGGCATTAATACGTGTGCCAGCGATGTGCTACTGCTGGCGTGAAGCGGACAATACCGGGATTTTTTATTCCCGGACAATAACGTTTATTCAGCTTCATATTCCATTTTGTTCATGTTGAACAAAATGGTTACAACGCCTCGCTCAGGCTCAACAGTAATTTTTTCAATGCCTTACGTTCCTCGGCTGTCCCTTTGGCAGTGATGCTCGCCACCTGACGTTCAATCTGAACCAGCGTCCCAAACACCTCGGGCAGGTTCAGGTGCTCTGGCAGAATTTCCTCGCCAGTGCTCACCAGCAACGCAAAATGAATGACGTTTTCCAGCTCCCGGGTGTTGCCCGGCCAACTGTGTTGCTCCAGCACCTCCTGCGCCGCTTCGCTGATCAGCGGCACCGGCAGATCCAGGCGCTGGCTGTAGATGCCGAGGAAGTACTCGGCCAACGACAGAATGTCGCCGACCCGCGCGCGCAACGCCGGCAGTTCCAGATGCCCCTCGCTGAGATAGTGATAGAGCCGCTCGTGGAATTTCCCCGCCGCCACCGCTTGGGCCAAATCGATGCTGGTCGCCGCCACCAGGCGCACATCCACCGGGCTCGGTTGATGGGCACCGACGCGGGTGACTTCGTGGTTTTCCAGCGCGGCGAGCAACTTGATCTGGATCGGCAACGGCAGGTCGCCGATTTCGTCCAGGTACAAGGTGCCGCCGTTGGCCGAACCGAACCAGCCGGCGCGACTGCTGGCCGAACCGCTGTAACTGCCGGCGGCATAGCCGAACAGTTCGGCATCGGCATACGTCGGGCTGATCGCTCCGCAGTTGACCGAGACAAACAAGCCGCTGCGATCACTGGCGCGGTGGATATGGCGGGCGAGCAATTCCTTGCCGGTGCCGGTCTCGCCGCGAATCAGCACCGAAATCGAGCGCGGTGCGAGTTGGGCCATTTCCTCGCGCAGTTGGCGCGAGCGTGGATCGACGAACACCAGCGCTTTGGCGCGAATGCTCAGGGGACTTTTTTCCGCATCGGGAAAGGTCAGCAACGGCTGACCGAAGGTTTCGAAACTCATGGCAGACTCCCGCCCCAAATCGCCGGGAGACGGGGGCGCTGAAAAAATAAAAATGGTCAGGCACGACGCCGGGCGTGGTGTTCCATGCGGTTTTGCAGGCGATACAGATAAGCGAATCCCTGCTCCCAGCGTTGATGCCCGGACTTCACGTTGATATGGCCGGCGCCCGCGAGAATTCCCGCCTCGGCACCCCAGTTGCGTGCCAGCTCCAAGGCACGCGGCGCGCTGACGGCGGCGTCGTTGTCGGAGCTGACGACCTGGCTCGGGAAAGGCAGCAGGTCGGTTGGAATCGGTGCGAAATTGCGCAGTGCCGGCACGCAGGCCGGACGTTCTACATCCGCCGGCGCGACCAGCAGCGCACCGCGCACCTGACGCAAATGCTGCAACGGCGCGGTGGCCGCCCAGTGCGCCACGGTGATGCAACCCAGGCTGTGGGCGATCAGGATCACCGGCGTGCTGTCGGCGGCAATCGCCTCGGCCAGCGCCGCGACCCAGTCTTCACGACGCGGCGTCAGCCAGTCGGCCTGCTCCACCCGCGCGCTGTTCGGCAGGCTGTTCTGCCAGTGGCTTTGCCAATGATCTTCTGGCGATCCTTGCCAGCCCGGCACAATCAGATAGCGGATTGATTCGTTGCGCATGGGGGAGCTCTCCTGCGTCGTGTCTGTTCCTGAAGGAGTATAGGGACGGGATTTATATTCGTTAAGGAATAAGAAGCTATTTATTAAGACCTGAAAAGAATATAAATCCTCAGGCAAAAAAAGGGGCCGCACCCTGCCAAGGAGACGGCCCCGGAAAAACGTGAAACCCTTATCGTGCAGTGATCACCGACAGTTTGGTGATGCCTGCCCGCTCAATCGAAGCCATGGCTCGCGCCACTTCGCCGTAATTCACCCCGTCGTCAGCCTGCAATTGCACGCGCACTTCCGGGTCCTTGGCCTTGGCCGACTTGAGGTTGAACTCCAGCAGGTCCGGCTGGATTTCGTCCTTGTTGATAAACAGTTTTCCAGCACCGTCGATACTCACCACCAACGGGTCTTTCTGCTCGACCGGCGCCACCGCTTCGGTCTTCGGCAGGTTGATCGGTATCGCGTTGGTCAGCAGCGGCGCGGTGACGATGAACACCACCAGCAGCACCAGCATCACATCCACCAGCGGCGTCACGTTGATCTCGCTCAGCACCTCGTCGCTGTCTTGCGTGGAGAAGGCCATATCAGGACGCCTCCTTCACTTTTGTTGCGTTGCCCTGGGCCGCAGCCTTGTGCGCGGTCGGGTGGATCAGCACGCGGAACGAACTCTTTTGCGCCAGGCTGTAGAAGTCGTGGGCAAAGTCGTCCAGGTCCGCCGCCGTCAGTTTCAGACGACGCAAAAAGTAGTTGTAAACCAGCACCGCCGGCACCGCGACCGCGATCCCCACCCCGGTGGCGACCAGCGCTGCACCGATGGGACCTGCGACCGTTTCCAGACTCGCCGAGCCTGCCGCGCTGATGCCTTTCAACGCTTCCATGATTCCCCACACCGTGCCGAACAGGCCAATGAACGGCGAGGTGCTGCCAATACTCGCAACCACCGCCAGACCGGTTTCCAGCGAACGACGCTCGCGGACGATCTGCTGACGCAAGGCACGTTCGAGGCGATCCTGATGGTTGATCGCCTGGCTCAGGTCATTGGCCTGCGGCGCCTCGCCCACTTGAATCGCCGCATAACCGGCCTGTGCCACCCGCGCTGCCGCGCCGGGCTGGGTTTCGCTCAACTCGGCGGCGGAGTCCAGACTCGACGCCGCCCAGAAGCGCTTGTGAAATTTGCGATCCTGCGCCTTCAACCGGCCAAACTGCACAGCCTTGAGCAATGCCAGGCCCCAGGTGGCGACAGAGAAGACCACCAGCAGCCAGATCACCGCGCTTTCGATGGATTCCAGTGGAGATGCCAGTAACGTCATGATGTGTTCCCTCGTGTAAACGTTTAGCGCGAAATTGGTTTCGGTTTAATGAATCTTGAAATCGATGGGCACGCTGACCCAGCCGTCCTGGGCGACATCACCCTGCTTGGCCGGCACGAAGCTCCAGCGCTTCACGGCGTCCAGCGCCGCGTCGTCGAGCTGTTGCCGGCCACTGCTTTTCTGAATCTGGATCTCACCCGGTTTGCCGCTGGCCAGTACGTGCACCCGGAGCAACACTGTGCCTTCCCAACCGCGACGCTGGGCCAGCGACGGGTATTCCGGCGCCGGGTTCTTCAGGTACGCGGCGTTGGCCGAAGCCGGGGTCACCGGAGCAGGCGCCGGTGGTGCAGGTGGCGCTGGTGCGGCGACCGGGGCCGCCGGTTGTGGCGGAGCCGGGGGTTGCTCGACGGCTTTGGGAGCCGGTTTTGGTACGGGTTTGGCGACCGGTTTCGGCTTGGGAATCGGCTTCGGTTTTGGTGGTGGCTTGGTTGCCAGTTCGTCTTCCACCGGTGGCGGTGGCTCGACCACAGGTGCCGGTGGCGGCGGTACAACCACAGGTGGTGCCGGTGGTGCCGGGCGCGAAAACTCGATGGTCATCGGTGGAATTTCCGGCGGCACGATCGGCAGCGCCGGTGTCGGATGCTGATTGATCCAGTAGATCACCGCGCCATGCACCACCAGCGCCAGAACGCCGAGCAGAATCGTTTCGCGGCGGCTCAGAATGCCCTTGGGCGCGCGCTGCAAACGCAGTTGCCCCAACGGCACACGATGGGGCCGGCCGAGATCGACCAACTCGCCGCTCGGCGCCTGGCGCCACAGCACCTCCTGTGCACTGGCGGCGGTCTGGACATTGCCCATTGATTTACTCCCTGCGGTCTCTTTGCGTTTTTTCGCGTAGCCGATGCGCCGCTTGTTGAATCCCCCACGGCGTGATCGATGGGTTAATCATTGGGCTAGAGGCTTATCTCCGAAAGTAATCTTTCATGTTATGGATAGATGTTTATGGAATATAAAAAACGGTCATTTCCGCCAAAGCCACGGCCCGCAAGGCTTCCAGCGATTCGCCAGAATCGACATGCTTTCCCGGCATAAAAAGTATTCATCCAAGGCATCGGGTTATCGACGCCCCGGCATTCAGTGACAACTAATACCAAGGTGATAGTTGACGAACTTTTCAAGAGGCAAATAAAAAGGCCGATGCATGTTTAATGCATCGGCCTTCGACTTACAGAATTTCTTATTGTTTCACAAACTCCCCGGCCAGACCGACTACATCACCGTCAAAGTTGGTGCGCGAACCCACCGCACGAACTTTCGAGTAGTTGTGATCCGGCGAGAACAGGGTCCAGGACTGATAGCCAGTGCCGTCATTCAGAGCCGCGAAAGTAATGATCGTAGGCTGCCCGGTGCTGTTCTGGAAGTGGTAGTGACCGTACGCGATGTCGTAGTTCACGCCGTTCTGGCTGAATTTGCCGCTGAAGGTGCCGTTGGAGTCGTTGCCATCGGTAATCGTCAGTTTGGCGCCAGCGTTAGCGTTTACATAGTTGCCATTAATGCTCGACATAACGAGATTTCCTTTATCGTTGGATAAGTGTCTTCCGATGAGAGCAAGTTTCCTCCTGGAAACTCACGACACTCAGGATGGTTGGACATTTACTTATTGTCCACGCGACTTTTCAACGATATTGCTATATGCACTATTCATGTCGCTCATAACTTATTTCGAATCTGAAGAGTGTTAATAGCATTTAAACTAACGGCTGGCGTTGGTCTGTTGCACACCGACTACCGGCGCAATCACTGCCGTCTCCGAACGCGGCGTTCCGGCCGGTACCCAGTCATAACTCACAGGCAGTGCTCGATACACCCAGTTGCTGATCGCATCGCTGCCTGGCGCCTTGCCCAGATATGGGCTGACGTATTCCCAGACGTTTTCACCGCTGGCCGTTACCTGGAAAAACCGCCCGTTCATGCCCTCGTCGATCAACGTGTTGCCGTTGGGCAAACGCCGCGCGCTGCTGATGAACGAGCTGTAGAACGCCCACCCCGGCTGCTTCGAATTGGCGGCGCTGTACTGCCAGACGATTTCGTTTTTCACCGGGTCGATTTCCAGCACCCGCGAGCCGGAAATCAGCCCCAGCGTGACGTTGGGATAACCCGCCGAACCCTGGTTGTCGAACACCAGCAGATTGCCGGCGCCAGGCAGCCCGGCCGGGATGATGTGCGCATCATGCTGACCGACGAACTGGTCCACCGGGCGCGGTATTTTCTGCGCGGTTTTCGGGTTGGCCAGCGGCAGGTTCGGCCCCAGGCGCCAGACCACTTTGCCGCTGTGTTTGTCGATGATGGCGATGAAATTGGCGTTGCGTGAGTCGAGCAGCAGATTGTCCGGATTGAAGCGCTTGTCGCCTGCGTCAAACCATTTGTTCGGCCCGACCAGGCTGAGGTTGTTGATGTGCAGGTAATCCGGATTTTCACTGGCACGCACCAGCTTCAATTGCTCGGCAGTGAAACCGAATTCGTTCAAGTGATCCGACGCCAGCCACTGCCATTTCACCTCGCCTGCGGGGCTGACTTCATAGATCGCATCGTCGATCACCTCGGGCACTTTGAAGCCTTTGACCTTGTGCACCTTGTTCGCCAGCACCACGGTGTTGCCGTTGCTCAGGCGACGCTGGTCGTGATGCTGTTGCGCAGCGCCACCGGGTGCCTTGTCGCCCCACTGCCAGACGACTTTGCCGTTCCAGTCCAGCTCGCCGACACTCTGATTGCCCAGGCCGTTACCGGCGGAACCGAGCTTGCCCGGATCCTTTTCGCTCAGTTGCAGCAGGACGTGACCGCGCTCACCACCGACCAGTTTCGGGTCGATGACTGCTGACGGGAAACCGGCCTGAGGCCAGCTCTTCACTTCGTTGCCGTTCATGTCGATCAGGTGCGTCTGCTTGTCGGCACCGCTGAAGATCACATATTGGTTGAAGGCCTTGGCCGGGTCGTATCGGGTGACGCCTGTGGGATAGACGCTGGGCGCGGCGAGCGCTCCGGCACTGAGCACTGCGCCGGACAACAACACCGGTAAAGCGGTTTTGATGCGCAACATGATGCAGCTCCTTGAAGGATCGATCAGAAGTCGTAGCGACCGGTGACGCCGAGGGTGCGCGGCGTGCCGAGCAGGCCTTCATAACCGCCGTTGCCGCCGGTCCACAGGGTCGTGTAGTAGGTTTTGTCGAAGGCGTTTTTCAGCCACAGCGAGACGTCCCACTGGCCCTGATTGAAATCACCGCGCAGGCCGGTGGAGAGATTGACCACCGCGTAACTCGGGATCTGGCCGTAGTCGGAATCCTCGACGGTGCCCACCGCTTTGGATCGGAATGCGTAGCTGCCGGTGACGTAAGGTTGCAGCCCGTTGGCCAGATTCCATTCGTATTTGCCGTTGGCATTGCCGATCCATTTCGAGGCACCGACGACCTGATGACCGCTGAGGTCGCAAGAGGCCGGAGCCCCCGGCGCCAGACTGACTTCCGGCGGGCACGGCGCGTCTTTGTACGAGAGGTAACTGACGTCGTTGAACGAGCCGTTGAAGTTCAGGGTCAGGCCACGCAGCGGGATCACGGTGCTTTCGAATTCCACACCACGCGAGCGCACAGAGCCGGCATTGGTCAGGTATTGCACGCGGTTGACGTCGTCGTAGGCGTTGGTCTGGTAGGCGTTGACCTGAGTCCAGAACAGGTTGGCGTTGAGCTGCAGGCGGCGGTCCCACAGGGTGCTCTTGAAGCCGAGCTCGGCGTTGTTGGCGCGCTCGGTGCCGATCAGCAGCGAGTCGGCGCCAGCGGTCGGAGCGGAACCGACCACGAGGTTGACCCCGCCGGATTTTTCGCCGTGGGACAGCGTGGCGTAGCCGAGCAGATCATCGGTAATGCGATAGCTGAGGTTGAGCAATCCGGATGGGCTGGAGCTGTACTGGTTCAGATCGCCAGAGTCGTAAGCGCCGGTACGTCCGCGTCGTGCAGTGGCCGCTGCACCGGTGACAGCGGCGCCACCGACCGGTGCATCGCGAGTGACCCAGGCATTCTTCTCTTCATAGGTGCCGCGCACCCCGGCGGTGAAATCCAGACGCTCGGTGAGGTGCCAGGTGCCTTGGGCAAACAGGGCGAAACTGTCGGTCTTGATGTGACCGTTGCCGACGCTGCCGACATTGGCCAATGCGCCCCGTGGCGTGCCGTTCCAGATGTCGGCCTGCGGGCCGTAATAGGCGAAGGATTTGTTGTCCAGATCCGAACCGAAGTAGTACGCGCCTAGCACGTAATCAAAGAACTCCCCCTTGGGCGATGCGAGGCGAAATTCCTGCGAGTACTGTTTGTCCTCGACGGAAACCCCGGCGTTGTAGGTCGCCGCGACATTGAGGCCATCGTCGTTGGCCGGGGTGAAATTCCAGAAGCGATAGGAGCTGATCGACGTCAGGGTGAAGTCGCTCGGCAGCGTCCAGTTAGCCTCCACCGACGTGCCGCCCTGATGCACCGTGACGTGCTGGTCGTTGTCCAGATTGACCTTGCGGTGCGAACCGTTGACCAGCGTCGCGCCGGCGGCGTTGGCCCGCGACTGATAGAGGTTGACGCCGTTGATGGTCGGCCCGGTGTTGTACAGCACGCGGGTGCCGGCGCTGGAGTCCTCTTCGTTGTAGTCACCGATCCAGCGCAGATTGAAATCTTCGTTGGGCTTGAACAGCAACTGCGCACGGAAGCCGTCGCGGGAACCGCCGTTCAGGTCATGACCGTTGAATTCGTTTTTGATGTCGCCGTCGCTGCGGGTGCGATAAGCGGAAATGCGCCCGGCCAATTGATCGTTGAGCGGTCCGGAAAGGGTGCCCTTGGTCTGGAAATAACCGTCCTCGCCGACCGAGGTTTCGATGCTGCGCTCCGGGGTGAAACTCGGCGCGCGGGTGCTGATGTTGATCACCCCGGCGGTGGTGTTTTTGCCGAATAAAGTACCTTGCGGCCCGCGCAGGACTTCGAGCTGTTCGATGTCCATCAGGTCGAACACCGCCATCCCCGGACGGCCCAGATAAACGTTGTCGATGTACAGGCCGACGCTGCCTTCCAGACCGTCGCTGGCCGGGTTGTTGCCCAGGCCCCGGATCGACACGCTGGACTGGCGTGCATGCATGTAGGCGACGTTGACGCTGGGCACCAGTTGCTGCAGATCCTGAATCCGATAGACCCGCTGCGTCTCCAGGGTCTGGCCGCTGACCACGCTCATCGGCGTCGGTACATCCTGCGAACTTTCTTCGCGACGGCGAGTGGTGACCGTCACGGTTTCCAGTTGCGAAGTGGCGGTGGCGTTTTTGCCTGCCGGGGGCGGTACAGGGTTTTGAGCTTCATCGGCGTAACCCTGATTCCAGCTGGCACTCCCCGCCAGCAAAAGGGCCAGAGGCAAGCGTTTGAGCCGTCGTGGCGGCGGCGGTGAAGCGAGGTTCAACGGACTCATGGGGCTGCTCCTGGTCAAAAAACACGCTGACATCTTCCGTGCAGCATATTCTTTTAAGTTATTTATTTATGTTTTTACAAAGATTTACTGCATAAGAGATTGCCTTTATAAGGAGTCGACCTAATGCATATCCAATGCATTTCCCGGATATTTTTTATGTGAAAAATGCATATCGACTTGCGCCAGCTCAGACACTTCATCGCCCTCGCCGAACAACGCAGCTTCGTCGCGGGCGCGCAGGCGGTGAACCTGTCGCAGTCGGCATTCAGCCGCAGCATTCAGGCGCTGGAACACAGCGTCGGTTGCCAGTTGGTGGATCGCGGGCGCAAGGAATTGCCGCCGACCAAACAGGGCCAGGTGCTGCTTGAACACGCACGGCGACTGGTCAGCGGCGCCCAGCAAATGGCCAATGAGATCAGCCAGTTCAACGGGCTGGAGGCGGGAGAGTTGCGCTTCGGTTGCGGCCCGGCGCCGGCGGCAGGATTGATCCCACGGGCGATCGGCAGTTTCATCGGCCGATACCCGAAAGCGCGGGTGCATTACCAGGTCGATGACTGGCAGAGTCTGAGCAAGCGGCTGCTGAGTGAAGAGTTTGAATTTTTCGTCGCCGACACCCGCCACTTCGAGGCGGATCCGGATTATCTGACCTACCGATTGCGGCCACGCAAATGGCATTTCTGCTGCCGCGCCGGGCATCCGTTGGCTGCTTTTGAGCGGGTCTCGGCCGAGCAATTGATGAGTTATCCACTGGCGGTCAGCATTCGCCCGCCGAATCTGCGCAAGGTCATCGTCGACCTCAGTGGCCGCCCGGATTTCATACCCAATGTCGAGTGTGAGAACAGCGCCAGTCTGCTCGGTGTAGTGCTGCGCTCCGACGCGATCGGCATCGTCGGTGCCTATTCGGATGCGCTGCATCAGGCCCGGGGTGAACTGGTGTGTTTAAAAATCGAGGGGTTGGCGGATGATCTCGAGGAGCTGTACACGCGCTACGGAATTGTCAGTCGCGCCGGGTATCGGTTGTCGCCATTGGCCGAGGCAATGATCGAGCAAATCAAGGCGATTGATGCGGTGGATGAGGAGGTGTGCTCGCTGGCAAACCTCGCCGTCTGAGTCCATGCGTTTCATGCATCACAAGCATTCCCCGAATGCACTTGCCGAACACCCTCGCCGAAAGCGAAAAACCTCGCCTGTCTTTCTGACTGGTGAACCCCATGTCCAACCCGCAAAACCCCGTGCGCAACGTGCTGTACATCATGTGCGATCAACTGCGCCGCGATTACCTGTCCTGCTACGGCCACCCGCACCTGCACACCCCGAACATCGATCGCCTGGCCGCTGCCGGCGTGCGCTTCAGCCGCGCCTACACCCAAGGCACGATCTGCGGGCCGTCGCGGATGTCGGCCTACACCGGGCGTTACGTCAGCAGCCATCAGGTGGCGTGGAACGCCGTGCCGCTGCCGCTGGAAGAACTGACCATCGGCGATTACCTGCGGCCCCACGGCATTCGTACTGCGCTGGTCGGCAAGACCCACGCCACGGCCAACGTGGATGCCTTGCAGCGGCTGGCGATCAACCCTGAAAGCGCACAGGCCGAAGTGCTGAATGAAGTCGGCTTCGAGCCGTACTTTCGCCACGACGGCATCTTCCCCGACGACCCGCTGTTCGATGACAAACGCGAATCCGCGCCGTACACCCATTACCTGCGCGAGCAGGGGTTCGAGGGGCGTAACCCCTGGCACGACTGGGCCAACGCTGCCGAAGGCGAAAGCGGCGAAATCCTCAGTGGCTGGAAAATGCGCAACGCCCATTTGCCGGCGCGAATTCCCGAGCAACATTCAGAGACTGTCTACACTACAAATCGAGCCATCGACTTCATCGGTGAGCAAGGTGAAAAACCGTGGTTTTTACACCTGTCCTATATCAAACCCCACTGGCCCTACATCGTACCTGAGCCGTACCACACTTTGTACAGTACGAAATCGATTCTCGAACCGGTACGTAATGCCTCTCCAAGCGACCACCCGGTCTATCAGGCCTTTCGCCAGCATGAGGAAAGCCTGAACTTCTCCAAAGATCCGGTACGACTGAACGTGATCCCGACGTACATGGGCCTGGTCAAACAGGTCGATGACCAGTTGGGGCGGCTGTTCGATTTCCTGCAAAGCAACGGTCGCTGGGATGACACCTTGATCGTGTTCACCAGCGATCACGGCGACTTCCTGGGCGATCACTGGCTGGGTGAGAAGGAGTTTTTGCTGGAGCAAGCGGTGGGCGTGCCATTGATCGTGCGCGACCCGCGTGCGGCGGCGGACATCACACGGGGGACGGTGGACGAACGCCTGGCGGAAACCATCGACGGCGTGCCGACCTTTCTCGAAGCGCTTGGCGTGACTGGCGCGGAGCATCGACTGGAAGGTCGCTCGTTGATTCCATTGCTGCACGGTGAAAACCCTGACTGGCGCCGCTATGCGATCAGCGAATACGACTACGCCTTCCAGGCCCCGGCACGGGAGCGACTGGGCCAGCCGATCGACCGTTGCCGCATGACCATGGTGCGCAGCGAACGCTGGAAATACCTGGCGTACGACGGCTTCCGGCCGCAGCTTTTCGATCTGTTGAATGATCCGCAGGAGCTGCAGGATCTGGGCGCTGATCCTACGTATGCGGCGGTGCGCGAGGAGCATGCGGGGTATCTGTTCGAGTGGGTGCGCGGGCTGAAGCGGCGCACGACGATCAGTCATCAGGAGATTGATTTGCGTGGGCAGCGGTTTCGTTATGGGGAGCCGGAGACCGAGAAGCTCGTTCAGATTGGCGTCTGGTGAAAGGACTGCGGGCAAGCCGGATAGCCGGCTTGCCCGCGATGAGGTCTTATCAGACGCCGACGATTTCAGCGCCTTTGATGGTCTGGCTACGCTGCCCATTCGCCCCAACCGGCACTTCCCCCTTAAGCGTCACCCGACGCACCACCCGATCCTGAGTGCCGTAATCATCAATCGCATAATGCTGCGTCGAACGGTTATCCCAGATCGCCACATCACCGGCCTTCCAGCGCCAACGCACGACGTTCTCCTGGCGAATCACATGACTTTGCAGCAAGCCGAAAAGGTGCGCCGAATCCGCCTGGGAATAGCCCTTGATGCGCTTGACGAAATGCCCCAGCAGCAAGCTTTTTTCGCCGCTGATCGGGTGTACACGCACCACCGGATGCTCGGTCTCGTAAACCGTCGAGGTGAAGATCTTGCGATAGCGCTCAAGCTTCTCCGCCGACACGTCCGGCTTCGCCCCGGCGTAGTCGTATTCGTTGCTGTGCACGGCCACCAGCTTGTCCGCCAGCTCGCGCAATTCGGTCGGCAGTTCGTTGTACGCGGTCGCGGTGTTCGCCCACAGGGTGTCACCGCCGAATGCCGGAGCCACCACCGAGCGCAGGATCGACGCTTTCGGGTAGGCATCAACGAAGGTCACGTCGGTGTGCCAGGAGTTGGCTCGCTGCCCTTCGGCGCCATCCAGCTCCAAGAGATAACGAGTGCCCTCGCGGGACGGCACAGTCGGATGCGCCACCGGCTCGCCGAGCAGATGTGCAAAGGCTTCCTGGCGCTGATCGTCGAGCTGAGTCTGCTCGCGGAAGAACACGACCTTGTATTGCACCAGCGCCTGTTGAATGGCTTCAACCGTCGCGGCATCCAGCTCACCGGACAGGTGCACACCACGGATTTCGGCGCCGATACGGCCGGCCACCGGATGAATCTCCAGCGCGTGGACAGCGGGTTTTACAGCGAGTGCGGCATTGCTCATGGGTAGACCCTCATCGACTGCTTGCGGTTGGACGGCAGCGAAACAACGCTCTATCTATATTCCATTTACATCTAATAGATATTCACATGCTTCGTTGACGGAATAAGAGCTTGCATTTAAAACCTCAAGCAACCCTCGTCGCAAATGCCTTCGAGCTATTTTTAGGATGCCGGAAAAGCATATGGATCTTCGCCAGTTGCGCTACTTCATCGCCCTCAACGAACACCGCAGTTTTGTCCGCGCGGCCGATGCCATGGGCATCACTCAACCGGCGTTCAGCCGCAGCATTCAAGGGCTGGAGCAGGAGTTCGGCTGCGTGCTGGTGGATCGCGGCAACAAGGATCTGCGCCCCACGCCCGAAGGCCAGGTGGTGCTGCAACACGCCCTGACCCTGGTGCAGGGCGCGGCATTGCTCAGCGCCGAGGTGACGCAGATGACCAAGCTCGACGCCGGCGAACTGCACTTCGGTTGCGGACCGGCGCCGGCGGTGAAACTGGTGCCGGATGCGGTGGCGCAATTCATCAATGCGCACCCGAAAGTGCGCACCTGTTTTCAGGTGGATAACTGGGAAAAACTCAGCCGCGCCCTGAGCCGCGAGGAGATCGAGTTCTTCATCGCCGACATCCGCCATTTCGAATCCGACCCGAACTTCCAGACCCAGCCGCTGACACCCAAGCGCGGGGTGTTTTTCTGCCGGCCGGGGCATCCGCTGCTGGCCAAGGAAAGCTTGTCGACCAACGACATGTTCGACTACCCGCTGGCGACCACGCTGATCCCGCCGGGCATTCGCAAACTGCTGGCAAACCTCAGCGGCCGGATCGACTTTTCCCCCACCATCGAGACCGAGCATTTTCCGGCGCTGGTGAAAGTGGTGCTGCAATCCAACGCGATTGGCGTGGGCACTGAAGAGGCGTTTGTCGAGGACATCGCCCAGGGCTCACTGGCGCTGCTGCACTGGCGCAACCTGCCGCAGAATCTGGAAAGCATGAATGCGCGGTGCGGGATTGTGAGCCGCACGGGATTCCGGCTGTCACCGGCGGCGCGGGCGATGATCGAGACGTTGGTGGCGGTGGATAAACAGGAAATCAGTGTCGCGGTTTAAGGATCCTTCCCACGCTCAACGTGGGAAGGATCACATCACTCAGAGCTTCGCAGCCGCCAGCTCAGGCGCCACCCACTCGTTCACCTTGAACGGCTTGCGGATCAGCTTCTGCTGCGCCGCCAGATCCACCTTGCCCTGCAGGTTTTCGAGGAACAGAGGATCCAGTGTCGACGGGAACACTTCGCTCAGGTTCTGATCCTTCAGATCCTGAGTCAGGATGACCGGCGGATAGCTCGCCAGCCCCGAAACCAGTTGCACGTAGGCGTCCTTGTTGCTGTCCTGAGTCAGCCACTCTACCGCCTGTTGCTGCGCCTTGAGCAGCTTCGCCACGGCTTCCGGGTGCCCGTCGACAAACTTGCCGGTACCCACCAGCACCGACTGCACACTGCCGGCACCACCGAGGTCCTTGGTGTTCAGTGGCAACTCGGCCAGGCCCTTGGCCTGCAAGGCGGTGAGCCCGGAGCTGCCCCACGACGCATCGATCTGCTTCGCCGCCAGCGCGGCAACCGCTGCGTTGAAATCGAGGTTGATCACCTTCACGTCCTTCTCGCTCAGGCCCACGCTGGCCAATGCCGCATCGAACGACAACTGGGTCGCGGTGCCCCGGAAGATCGCCACGCGCTTGCCCTTGAGATCCTGCAACGTTTTGATCCCCGAACCCGGCACCACGCCCAGGTATTGCTTCACACCCCGGGCGCTGGCGCTGAGCAGACGCGTATCCAGCCCGTTGGACTTGCCGATGATGGCCGCCAGATCACCCAGATACGCCAGGTCCACCTGACCGTTGGCGAACGCCTCGTTGATCACCGGCCCGGCGCCCTTGAAGAAACTCCACTGAATCTTGATGCCCTGATCGGCGAAGGCCTTTTCGAAGATCTGCTGATCGCGCAGCACGTCCACGATGCCCCCGCCGCTGTGCTGGGTGCCGGCGCTCAGATCAGGCACGGCGATCCTGATTTCCTTGAGTTCGTCGGCCTGGGCAGAGAACGCCAGCAGACCCGCCAGTGCCGGCGCGGCAAACAGGCTGATGACACGTTTGAAGGGAAGGTTCATGGGTGCGGCTCCTGATCACGGCGGGCATTGAGGAGCCGAAAGTAGGCGCAATCCGTACCAGCGCTTAAATACTTAAAAAGCACATTTTTATAGCTTTTAAAGCTAAGCCAGCAAAGTCGGGACATACAGGCCGGTATGCATGGAGAGCATCGAAAATATTCTTCGAATGCATTGGATGCGTGCAGGGCTGGAGGCCTTAAATGGCGCTGCTTATCTCCAAAATGATTATTTTTTAATTTATTTATAACAATTGGTTTTTAGCTAATTCCGCTGACTCGATCCAACCCGACAACGGAGGTCACCCATGGCCCGTGAATCCCTGCTCAGCCTGCCACTGGCCGCACCGCAGTTGAAAAACCGGCGCACTTGGCCAAGTCTGAGCCACCGCGTTTTACCCTGGCTACTGCCGCTTGGACTGTTCGCCCTGTGGTGGCTGGCGGCGCGCAATCAATGGATGAGCGAACAGATCCTGCCGGCGCCATCGCTGGTATGGAGCAGTGCCGTCGAGCTGTCCCAAGGCGAGTTGTGGAGTCACTTGTGGATCAGCCTGCAACGACTGTTCTGGGGCCTGCTCGCCGGGATCTCGGCTGGTGCCGTACTCGGTGCAGCGCTGGGGTTCAGCCGTCGCCTCGAACGCCTCATCTTTCCGACCTTCGCCGGTCTGGCCCAGGTGCCGACGCTGGCGTGGATTCCGCTGTTCATGGTGTTTTTCGGTATCGGCGAAACACTGAAACTGGTGGTGCTGGTCAAGGCCATCGTGGTGCCGGTGACCCTGCACACACTGGTCGGCGTGCGTGACGCACAACCGAAACTGCGCGAAGCCGCCGCCGTGTTGCGCCTGCCGCCACGCCTGCTGATCCGCCGACTGGTGCTACCCGCCGCCCTCCCGGCGTTCATGGCCGGCGTGCGTCTGGCGCTGGCCGCTGGCTGGACTTCATTGCTCGCGGTGGAACTGCTGGCCTCCAGCGAAGGCATCGGTTACCTGATGGTCTGGGCGCGGCAGCTGTTCATGCTCGACATCGTGTTCGTGTGCATCGTGGTGATCGGCCTGATCGGCGTGGCGATGGATCGCGGCATCGGCCTGCTGGACAGAAAACTGGTGCACTGGCCGCACCCGGCCACGGCAGAAATTCGTCGCGGGCCGCGCTATGAAGGCTGGCAGCGCGTGCAGCCGTGGCTGTTGCCGCTGGGGTTGTTTGCGCTGTGGCAACTGGCGGTCGATCAGCAATGGGTCGACGCCAACATTCTGGTCAGCCCGTTGGCGGTGCTTGAGGCGACGAAAAACGGATTGCTCGATGGCACGTTGATCTCGGGCATGGCCCTGAGCCTGGGTCGCACACTCGGCGGCCTGTTGATTGGCGGCGGCCTCGGCCTCGTTCTGGGTTTGCTGCTGGGTCTTTCGCGCACCAGCGAACGCGTGCTCGGCCCGACTCTCGCCGCGCTGCGGCAGATCGCGATTTTCGCCTGGGTGCCGCTGTTGACCGCATGGTTCGGTCTGGGCGAGTTGGCCAAGTGGGTGTTCGTCGCCCTTGCCGCGTTTTTCCCGCTGTTCATCGCCACCCAACGCAGCGTTGCCAACCTTTCGCCGCAACTCAATGAAGCCGCGCAGGTGCTGCGCCTGAGCCTCACTCAACGACTACGCCGACTGGTATTGCCGGGCGCCGCGCCGGGGATTTTCGCCGGGCTGCGCCTGAGCCTGATCTACGCCTGGCTCGGCACCATCGGCGCCGAATATTTCATGCCGTCCAACGGCGGCATCGGCAGCCAGATGATCGGCGCCCAACAACTGCTGCGCATGGACCTGATCATGGCCGGGATGCTGCTGGTCGGCCTCACCGGCGCCCTGCTCAACCTCATTGGCCAACGCCTGGAAATCCGCGCCACCCGCTGGAGACACGCATGAACGCACCGATTGTCAGCTTCACCCACGTAGGCAAATCCTTCGACGTCGACGGCTTCGAACTGGAGGCGATTCGCGAATTCAACCTCGACATTGCCGAGGGCGAATTCGTCGCCATCGTCGGCTCCAGCGGCTGCGGCAAATCCACTCTGCTGCGCTTGCTGGTGGGCCTCGACACACAGTTTCGCGGGCAGATCACGGTCGATGGAAAAGCCGTCAGCGGGATCGGCGGCGAGCGCGGCATCGTGTTTCAGGAACACCGTTTGTTCCCGTGGCTGACGGTGGCCGACAACATCGGCCTGGGCCTGGTCAACGAGCCGCTGGCTGCCTCCGAAAAGCAGCAACGCATCAACGACTTCATCGAACTGGTGGGCCTGCGCGACTTCACCCGCGCCTACCCGCATCAACTCTCCGGTGGCATGGCGCAGCGCGTGGCGATTGCTCGCGGGCTGGTGGCGAGCCCACGGATCCTGCTGCTCGACGAACCCTTCGGCGCCCTCGACGCGCTGACCCGCCAGCAGATGCAGGACGAGCTGCTGGCGATTCGTGAACGGGCAAAAATCACCACGATTCTGGTCACTCACGATGTCGAGGAAGCGATTTTCCTCGCTGATCGCGTGGTGGTGATGGAACCGCGCCCCGGCCGGATCAAACAAGTGGTGGACATCGCCCTGCCCCATCCGCGCCAGCGCAGCAGTTTTGACTTCCATCAGTTGCGCGAAGAACTGCTGCACGAACTGACCAGTGATGACCATTACCAACCGAGCGTGCCGGTACAGATCCGTGATCTGCCGTTGTCGTTCATTGCCTGCTGAACAGGAGCCTGTTGATGCCGCAACGTCCCAACTTTCTGGTGATTCTGGCCGATGACCTCGGCTTCTCCGACATCGGTGCCTTCGGCGGCGAAATCGCCACGCCGAACCTCGATGCCCTGGCCAACAACGGCCTGCGCCTGACCGACTTTCACACTGCACCGACCTGCTCGCCGACCCGCTCGATGCTGCTCACCGGCACCGATCACCACATCGCCGGCATCGGTACCATGGCCGAAACGCTGACGCCGGAACTGATCGGCAAACCGGGTTACGAGGGTTACCTCAATGATCGTGTCGTCGCGTTGCCGGAGTTGCTGCGCGAAGCGGGTTACCAGACCTTGATGAGCGGCAAATGGCACCTGGGCCTGACCGCCGAACTGGCGCCCCACGCCCGTGGCTTCGAGCGCTCGTTCTCGCTGCTGCCCGGCGCCGCGAACCATTACGGATTCGAACCGACCTACGATGAGCACACGCCGGGATTGCTGAAATCCACCCCTGCGCTGTACATCGAAGACGACACTTTCATCGACGAATTGCCCAAGGATTTTTATTCCTCCGACGCTTTCGGCGACAAGCTGTTGCAGTACCTCAAGGAGCGCGATCAGAGCCGGCCGTTCTTCGCTTACCTGCCGTTTTCCGCGCCGCACTGGCCGTTGCAGGCACCCGCCGACATCGTCGAAAAATACCGTGGCCGCTACGACGCGGGCCCCGAAGTCTTGCGCCTCGAACGTCTGGAAAAACTCAAATCGCTGGGGCTTATCGAGCCGGATGTCGAGCCGCATCCGCTGATCCAGCTGACCGCGCAATGGGCTGCGTTGAGTGATGAGCAGAAGCAGATTTCCGCGCGGGCGATGGAGGTCTACGCCGCGATGGTCGAGCGCATGGACTGGAACATCGGCCGCGTCGTCGACTACCTGCGCCAGCAAGGCCAACTCGACAACACCTTCATCCTGTTCATGTCCGACAACGGTGCCGAAGGCGCGCTGCTGGAGGCTTTCCCGAAATTCGGCCCGGAGCTGGTGACCTACCTGAGCCAGCATTACGACAACAGCCTCGACAACATCGGCCGCGCCAATTCCTACGTCTGGTACGGGCCGAACTGGGCGCAGGTGGCGACCGCGCCGTCACGCCTGTTCAAGGCGTTCACCACCGAGGGCGGGATTCGTGTTCCGGCACTGCTGCACTATCCACAGCTGCCGTTGAAGGGGCAGATCAGCCATGGTTTCGGCACGGTGATGGACATCACGCCGACCATCCTCGATCTGGCCGGCGTGCGCCATCCGGGCAAGCAGTGGCACGGCAAACCGGTGGCGTCGTTGCGTGGCAAATCGTGGCTGGGTTTCTTGTCCGGCGAAACGGCGCAGGTGCATGACGAACACACCGTTACCGGCTGGGAACTGTTCGGGCGCCGGGCGATTCGGCAGGGGCAGTGGAAGGCGGTGTGGATCCCCGGGCCAGTGGGGCCGGCGACCTGGCAGCTTTATGATCTGGGCAGTGATCCGGGGGAGATTCATGACCTGGCGTCGAGTCAGCCGCAGAAGCTTGAAGCGCTGATCGAGCATTGGCAGCGGTATGTGGAGGAGACCGGGGTGATTTTGAGTGAGTCGCCGTTTCAGCCGGATTGAGGGTGACGGATGCCCGCTATCGCCGGTTGGCCGGCGATAGCTTCGAATACCTTCAAGCCTGAGCCGTCTGCACTTCTTTCTGCACCACCTCTTCTTTGCGAACGAACCGGTTCGCCCGTCCAAACGTCCCGAAATCGTTGAACCGAACCCCCATCTCCCGCATCACCTTGTGCGCCACCGGCACCGTCAGCTGGCGAATGTAGAACGGCTCCTTCACCACAAAATGATGAATCCCGTGACTGCTGCCGAAGTTGAAGCAGAACGCCTGCAACGGCCAGAGCCACCACGGATTCAACACCTGGCACTGCTGCAGCACATTGCCCGCTTCGATGTCGCCGTAGTAATGCATGTTCGAACTGATGAAGTGCAGGCAGAAGGTGCGCAACACGTTCGGCCCGATGATGACCACAGCGGCGATGTCGATCACTTGCATCACCGACAACGTGGTCGCTGACCATTCAATCGGTGAGCCCATCAAGTAAGCGATGCCGTTGGCCGCATGGAAGCCGAGAAACACATACCACGCACCCCAATGCACCAGCGCCAGCGGCGCGTAGACCTTCAGCGAACGCTTGATGATGCTGAACTTGTGCGTCCATGTCCTGGCCCGCAGCATGCGGATGAACGCCGACATCACGTTGTCGCCGACCATCAGCAACCGCGCAAAACCCCAGGGTTCACCGTTGGTGATCGCCCGCTCTTCCATGTCGGTTTCGGTGCCGGACACCTTGTGGTGATTGAGGTGCAGATGACGACGGATCCACGGGTTGATCGTACTCGGCCGCGCCAGCCACACCAGGCCCATCATCAGATTGTGCGGCACGCGCTGTTTGCGGAAATACATGCTGTGAATCAGGTCGTGTTCGAGCTCATGGGTCAGCGAAGCAAAAAACGCGTTCAGCAACAGGCATACCCACCAAGCCATGTGCCCGCTGATGTAGAGCGCCGCCGAACCGATCATCCCGGCCAGCGCGAAGGCCAGAATCCCCGCGCCGAGGGCGTCCTGATGGTTGAGAATCGGGTAGCGCTCACGCAGCTCGACGCCTTTGGCCAGCACCACTTCGCGAATATGCGCTGATCGCTGGGCAGCATTGTGTCGCTGGGGACTTGCAGAAGTACGGTCCATGCTTCCATCCTCTGGTTATTGATGTTCGCATCCTGCCCTGTGCAAGTTCCGAACGCGGTAGCCGAGAACGCCAACCTGTTGACCGGAAGCGCCAATCAGCATGAAGGAACCGACTTCTCTCGCCAGCTGGACCCGTGCCCTGCGCAAGCAACTCGAAGCGCTGGGGCTGGACAGCACTGCCCTGTGCCAGCAGGCCGGGCTCGATCCACAATTGATGGACGACCCGAACGCCCGCTATCCGTTGTCCGCCACCACGCGCCTGTGGGAAATCGCGGTGCAGGTCAGCGGTGATCCGGCGATCGGTTTGCGCGTGTCGCGATTCGTCAGCCCCACGACATTTCACGCGCTGGGATACGCGTTGGTGGCCAGCGGCAGCCTGCGGGAAGTGTTCGAGCGGATCGTGCGTTATCACCAGGTGGTCAGCGACGCGCTGGAGCTTGAGCTGACCCGCACCGAAGACCGCTACCGGTTTCGCCTGAAAATCCCGGCCGACAACCCGGCCCCGGCGTTCGAAGCCATCGACGCCTTCGCCGCAATCTACGTGCGCACCTGCCGCAATCGCCTGGGCCGAGACTACGCGCCACTGGCGGTGTATCTGCGTCGGCCTGCACCGGCCGATGAGCACCAGTGGCACAAAGTGTTCCGCTCACCCGTGCATTTCGCCGCCGAAGAAGACCGCATCGAATTTGCCCTCACCGACTTCGACAGCCACCTCGACGACGCCAACCCGGAACTGGCCGAGCACAACGAAGCGGTGCTCAAGCGCACCCTCGCCCAGCTCAAGCCGCTGACCTGGGAGCGCAAGGTGCGCGACGCCATCGAAGAACAACTGCCCGAAGGCGAACCCAGTGCCGAACGCATCGCCCAGGCCTTGCACCTGAGCCTGCGCAGCCTGCAGCGGCACTTGGCGGACGAGGGTTGTCGCTTCGACACGCTGCTGAATGAGAGCCGCGAGAACCTGGCGCTGCTGCACCTGCGGGATCCGCACTGCTCGTTGAGCGAGGTCAGTTATCTGTTGGGGTTTGCTGATACGAGCAGCTTCAGTCGCGCGTTCAAACGCTGGACGGGGATGACGCCGGGGCAGTTTCGGGATCAGTTGCGTTGAGTTTCAAACGGTAGCCAGCGCTCGCAATCGCGCAGCGTCGAGGATTTCGATTTCGCCATAACTCAAGCCGATAATCCCCTGCCCCTGCAGCTCCTTGAGGATCTGGTTGGTGGTCTGGCGCGACAGCGACAGCATCGATGCCAGTTGCTCCTGAGGCAGTTGCAGCACCCGGCGTGGCGGATCGAGTTCGCCGTAGCCTTCGGCGATCATCAGCAAGCGATGAGCCAGACGCGCCGGGGCCGGCAGCAGGCTCAGCTGTTCAAGGTTGATGAAGGTCAGACGCAGTTTGTGGCTCATCAGCAAGGCCAGATGCCGCCAGTAAACGGGGTGTTCGTCGAGCAGCTTCAGTAGCGTTGCCTGAGGGATGTTCAGCAGGGTGCAAGGACCGACCGCATAAGCATCGTGGGTGCGTGGCTGAGCGTCGAACAAGCAAATTTCGCCGAACCAGTGCGGCGCCTCCACCAGGCTCAGCAATGCCTCCTTGCCCTGCTCGCTGACCGCACCGATGCGCACTGCGCCGTCGAGCACCGCGTACAACCCGCATGGCGCATCGCCGCGCTGGAACAGCCGCTGCCCCGCCGCCAGCCGCCGCTCCTTGGCCGTCGCCAGCAGACTATCCTGAAAGGACGAAGGCAGATGACTGAACCATTGCCCGGTCAGCAGGCGCTCGCGCAAGACCTTATCCATGCGTTCTCCTAAAGATTGTCGCCTGCCTGACAGAGCGAACCGTTTACCCGGGGCATGATTCGATCACCCTACAGGAGGAACAACAATGAAAAGCCTCGTCGATCATTTGAGTCAATACGCCGCTTACCACCGTGACCCGCGCAACATCGCCAGCCACTTTATCGGGATTCCGCTGATTGTGGTGGCGGTGGCCGTGCTGTTGTCGCGGCCGGAATGGTCGGTGGGCGGATTGTGGATTTCGCCTGCCGTTATCTTGGCGCTGGCCTCGGCGTGGTTTTACCTGCGACTGGAAGTGAAACTCGGTGTGTTGATGACGGCGCTGATGGGGCTTTCCGTCTGGGCCGGGCATGCTTTGGCACAGCAAAGCACCCTGGTCTGGCTGAGCAGCGGCCTGGCGATGTTTGTGATTGGCTGGGTGATCCAGTTTGTCGGGCACCACTATGAAGGGCGCAAACCGGCGTTCGTCGATGACTTGAGCGGGTTGATTGTCGGGCCGCTGTTTGTGGTGGCCGAGTTGGCTTTCATGCTCGGGATGCGTCATGAGCTGAAAGAGCAGATTGAAGCGCGGGCAGGTGTGGTGCGGGTCAATCCGAATCGTGCGGCTGTCTGAATACAGGCTGATTCGCTCGTGCCCACGCTCTGCGTGGGAATGCATCCCGCGGCGTTCCCACGCAGAGCGTGGGAACGCGCAAGATCAAACGTTGGCGACTTTCTGCCAAACCTTCGGCTTGAAGAACAACGTCTCCCCCTTCGCCAACCCGGTCAGGCTGTCGTGATCCTTCACTACTTCAGCCTCGATCAGATCCGCCTGGCCTTCAACCTTCAACGTCACTCGCGTGGTCGCACCTAGCGGCCGGATATCGCGGACTTCAGCGGCGTGGTGATCCTCCAGCTCATGCCGCGACAGCGACACTTCGTGTGGACGGAACAGCACGTGGTTGTCATCGCCCAGATGCAGACGGTTCGAATCGCCAAGGAAGTGATAGACGAAATCGCTGGCCGGGTTTTCGTAGACGTCGCCCGGTGAGCCAATCTGCTCGATCACACCCTTGTTCATCACCACGATACGGTCGGCCACTTCCATCGCCTCTTCCTGGTCGTGGGTCACGAACACCGAGGTCAGGTTGATGTCTTCGTGCAGACGCGCCAGCCAGCGGCGCAGCTCTTTACGCACCTTGGCGTCGAGGGCACCGAACGGCTCGTCGAGCAGCAGCACTTTCGGTTCTACCGCCAGGGCGCGAGCCAAAGCGATACGCTGACGCTGGCCGCCAGACAGTTGCTCCGGATAACGATCCGACAACCAGTCCAGTTGCACCATGTTCAGCAGCTCGTGAACCTTGGTCGCGATCTGGCTTTCGCTCGGGCGCTGGTTTTTCGGCTTCATGCGCAGGCCGAATGCGACGTTGTCGAACACGGTCATGTGGCGGAACAAAGCGTAGTGCTGGAACACGAAACCGACGTTGCGATCCCGCACGTCGTGGCCGGAAACGTCTTCGCCGTGGAACACGATATTGCCGTTATCCGGGGTTTCCAGACCGGCAATAATGCGCAGCAAAGTGGTCTTGCCGCAGCCGGACGGGCCGAGCAGCGCCACCAGCTCGCCGCTGTGGATATCCAGGCTGATGTTGTCCAGCGCCTTGAACGCGTTGAAATTCTTGCTGACGTTACGCACTTCGATCGACATGAATTATTCCTCCGCGGCGCTGGCGCGCAGGCGGTTGATACGGTTTTCGCTCCACTGCTTGAGCAGCAGGATGAAGAGCGCCAGGATCAGCAACAGGCTCGCCACGGCGAACGCGGCCACGTGGTTGTATTCGTTGTAGAGGATCTCGACGTGCAGCGGCAAGGTGTTGGTCACCCCGCGAATGTGCCCGGAAACCACCGACACCGCACCGAACTCACCCATGGCCCGCGCGGTACACAGCACCACGCCATAGATCAGGCCCCATTTGATGTTGGGGACGGTCACGTGCCAGAACATCTGCCAGCCATTGGCGCCGAGCAGACGCGCGGCTTCCTCTTCCTGAGTGCCTTGTTCCTGCATCAGCGGGATCAGCTCACGGGCCACGAACGGCACGGTGACGAAGATCGTCGCCAGCACGATGCCCGGCAGGGCGAAGACGATCTGGATGTCGTGATCCTGCAGCCACGGCCCGAACAGGCCCTGGGCGCCAAACATCAACACATAGACCAGACCTGCGATCACCGGCGACACCGAGAACGGCAGGTCGATCAGCGTCACTAGCATACTCTTGCCACGGAACGAGTATTTGCTCACGCACCACGCGGCGCTGACACCGAACACCAGGTTCAGCGGCACCGAAATCAGCACGGCGATCACCGTGAGTTTCAGCGCCGACAAGGCATCCGGTTCAAAGATCGCGGTGAAGAACGCACCGAGGCCGTTCTTCAAACCCTGCGACACCACGATGAACAGCGGCAACAGCAGAAACAGGAAGAAAATCAGCCAGCCGAGGCCGATCAGGATTCTGCGCGAAGTGGCGCTGCCACGGCGGGCGGCGTTGGCCGAGGAAGCGGCCGCAATAGACGATTGGGACATGGTTCGCGCCTCCTTATGGGGTTTCGATGCGCCGCTGCAGCAAGTTGATCAGCAGCAACAGGACGAAGGAAACCACCAGCATCAGCACGCCGATGGAGGTAGCGCCGGTGTAGTCGTACTGGTCGAGCTTGACCATGATCAGCAGCGGCAGGATCTCGGTTTTCATCGGCATGTTGCCGGCGATGAAAATCACCGAACCGTACTCGCCGACGCCCCGGGCGAACGCCAGGGCAAAACCGGTCAGCCAGGCTGGCAACAATGCCGGCAGCAGGATGTGGCGGAACACCTGCAACGGCTTGGCACCGAGGCACGCCGCCGCTTCTTCGACTTCACGCGGAATGTCAGCCAGCACCGGCTGCACCGTGCGCACCACGAACGGCAGGGTCACGAAGGTCAGCGCCAGGGTAATCCCGAGCGGGGTGTAGGCAATCTTGAAACCGAGGTCGGCGGCGAACTGCCCGACCAGCCCGGTCGGCGTGTACAACGCAGTGAGCGCGATACCGGCCACTGCGGTCGGCAGGGCGAACGGCAGATCGATCATCGCGTCGATCACCTTGCGCCCCGGGAACGTGTAGCGCACCAGCACCCAGGCCAGCAACGTGCCGATGATGCCGTTGATGATCGCGGCGCACAGCGCGGTGCCGAAGCTCAGCTTCAGTGCGGCGAGAACGCGGGGCGCGGAGATGATCGTCCAGAACTGATCCCAGGTGAGTTGGGCGGCGTGGACGAACATCGCCGCCAGCGGGATAAGCACAATCAGGCTGAGGTACACCAAGGTGTAGCCCAGCGTCAGCCCGAAGCCGGGTATGACGGGGGAGATACGACGCGACATAAAAGTCCTTGGTTTGAGAACGCGCAAAGCCCCGAACATAAATCCGGGGCTCGTTTTAGGCTATTGAAACTTACTGCGCCTGATAGATCTGGTCGAACACGCCACCGTCGTTGAAGAATTTCGGCTGTGCGGTTTTCCAGCCGCCGAAGTCCTTGTCGATGGTCACCAGCTCCAGTTTCGGGAACTGCTGGGCGTACTTGGCTGCCACGTCCTTGTCACGCGGGCGGTAGAAGTTCTTCGCTGCGATTTCCTGACCGGCCGGGCTGTACAGGTGCTTGAGGTAGGCTTCGGCGATCTGCTCGTTGCCCTTCTTCTCGGCGTTCTTGTCGACCACCGCCACCGGTGGTTCGGCGAGGATCGACAGCGAAGGCACGACGATGTCGAACTTGTCCTTGCCGCCGTCTTCTTTCAGCGCCAGGAAGGCTTCGTTTTCCCAGGCCAGCAACACGTCACCCTGACCGTTGTTGACGAAGGTGATGGTCGAGCCACGGGCACCGGTGTCCAGAACCGGAACGTGCTTGAACAGGGTCTGTACGTATTCCTTGGCTTTGGCTTCGTTGCCGCCGTTGGCTTTCAGGCCGTAGGCCCACGCCGCGAGGAAGTTCCAGCGTGCACCGCCGGAGGTTTTCGGGTTCGGAGTGATCACCGAGACGTCGTTCTTGACCAGGTCACCCCAGTCCTTGATGCCTTTCGGGTTGCCCTTGCGCACCAGGAACACGATGGTCGAGGTATACGGGGTGCTGGCGTCCGGCAGACGCTTCTGCCAGTCGGCCGGCAGGGTCTTGCCGAGCTTGGCGATTTCGTCGATGTCGCCGGCCAGGGCCAGGGTCACGACGTCGGCGCGCAGACCGTCGATCACCGCACGGCCCTGCTTGCCCGAACCGCCGTGGGATTGCTGGATTTTCACGGTGTCGCCGGCATGCTCTGCCTGCCAGTACTTCACGAATTCGGCGTTGTAATCCTGATACAGCTCGCGCGTCGGGTCATACGAAACGTTGAGCAGTTCGTAATCCTTGGCAACCGCGGAACCGGCAAACACAGCGCTGGCCAGGGCGGCCAAAGCGTAACGGCGAATCGACGACATGGTGAAAGCTCCTGGAATTCTTGGTGGTGGCTTTTTCTTATGTATTGCTGGAATCGGGTTGCTCATTCAACGACCGCAGCCTGTGGCAGCTTCTGCCAACAGCTCCCCGCAGGAGCTGCCGCAGACTACGAATCAGGCCGGTTTGTTACCCGGTTGCTGCAGACGGAATTTCTCTTTGCGTTCGATCTGGACCACTTGGGCGTTGTGCACAGTGATTTCCACCGCGCCGAAACGCAGGTCGCGCAAGGCGCTCTGGATTTCGCGCAAGATGGTGGTTTCGTCCTGACCGTCAACGCTACGCAGGGATGCGCTCATGGTGCTGCTCCTTTGTATGGGATATGCCTGGCAGTGGGCGGCACTGCGTTCGGCGTGGGAGCAATATAAGAGAGGCGCGGATATTCTTAAAAAGACTATTTAAGAATGTTTATATAACTGGAAAACATTATGTGATGCAGCAAGGGTTTGCGGCGGATTTGCCCGATTACAAACCCGCTGTGCACATCCGTCAGCCGATTGCCGGCGCTCGAGTCCAGTCGATTTGAGCTTCGGGCACTGGCCGCCCGAACCAGTAGCCCTGCCCCAGATCGCACGCCTGCTCCAGCAGGAACGCCGCCTGCTCGGCCTGCTCGATGCCCTCGGCATGCACCTGCATGCCCATGCTGCGGGCCAGGGCGATGATTACCCGGACGATCGCTGCATCGTCCTCGTCCCACGGCAGGCCGGCGACGAACCCCTGATCGATCTTGAGCTTCTGCACCGGCAGGCGCTTGAGCCGCAGCAGCGACGAATAACCGGTGCCGAAGTCATCGATGGCCAGACGAATGCCCAGTTCGCGCAGACGATGCATCTGTTCCAGTGCGACTTCCGGATCGTCCATCACCGCGCTTTCGGTGACTTCCAGTTCCAGATAGGCCGGGTCCAGCCCGGTGTCGTGCAGCACCTGCGCCACCTGTTGATACAACTCACGGCGGGCGAACAGCCGTGAAGACACGTTCACCGCGACAAACGACAGCACGACCCCGGCCTGCTGCCATTGGCACATCTGCCGGCAGGCTTGCTGCATGACCCAAGCGTCGATTTCCGAGATCATCCCGGTGCGCTCGGCAATCGGGATGAACTCCGCCGGCGACACCAGCCCCCGCTGCGGATGCTCCCAGCGCACCAGCGCCTCGACGCCGATCAGGCGGCTGGTTTTCAGGTCGTGCACCGGTTGGTAGTAAACCCGCAGTTCTTGCTGCTCCAGCGCACGGCGCAGTTCGAAGGCGATCTCGACCCGCTGCTGGGCGTGGGCGGTGAGTTCTTCGGTGTACAGCGCGTAGCCGTTGCGGCCGCTGCTCTTGGCCTTGAACAGCGCCGCATCAGCGTTGCGCAACAGCTGTTCGGCGCTCAACGCATCGCTGGGAAACAGACTTATGCCGAGGCTGGCGTTGATGAACAGTTCATGGCCGTCGAGGCAGAACGGCTCCTTGAGCGCATCGAGAATGCGTTGGGCCAGCGCCGCGGCCTGCGCAGGCTGTGGACAACTTTCCGCCAATACTGCGAATTCATCACCACCCAGCCGCGCCAGGGTGATGCCAGAGCCGAACAGCGCCTGCAAACGCACGGCGACCGCCTTGAGCAAGCGGTCACCGATGTTGTGGCCGAGGCTGTCGTTGATCAATTTGAAGTGATCCAGATCGACCATCAGCAGCGCACAGCCGCGCTTGTGGGTCTGCGCCGACGCCAGCGCCTGTTCGGCGCGATCGCTGAACAGCAGGCGGTTGGGCAGATCGGTCAGCGGATCGTGGTGGGCCAGGTGCTTGAGTTCATGCTCGGAATCCTTGATCGCGCTGATATCGGAAAACACCGCGACGTAGTGGCTGAGCCGACCGTCTTCGTCCCGAATGACGCGGATCGTCTGCCATTGCGGATAAATCTCGCCGCTTTTACGACGGTTCCAGATCTCGCCGCTCCATTCATCCTGCGCCTGCAACGTGGCGAACATCGCCTGATAGAACCCTGGAGGATGGTGCCCGGACTTGAACAGGCTGGGCTGCTGGCCAATGACTTCTTCACGCTGATAACCGGTGATTTCCATGAAGGCGCGATTGACGTGCACGATCAGCCCCTGCCGATCCGTGACCAGCACGCCTTCGCGGGTGCAATCGAACACAGCAGCGGCCTGACGCAGGCGTTCGCGATCGGCCTGGCGCTCGCGCAACCGGGCACCAATGCCAAGGCATTCGAACAGGCGCGCCCGGGCAAGAAAGATCAAACCGGCGCTGAACACCACAAAGGCATAGCCGTTGATCAGTTGCCAACGCAGCAACTCATCAGAGCTATCGAAGAAACTGTTCAATAAATAGCCAATGCCTTGCAGCCAGACAACGGCAAGGACCAGGTAAAGCAGCGCTGCACGCAAGGCATCGCGGTATGAGGCAGACATTCGGCCGTCCATGTCCCTACAAAAATGTCGGGATTATAGGTCAAGAAACATCCAGCCATCTCTTATCTGAAAGGGCGACTGGTTTTATCTGTGTGCTTGGTGATAATGCAACGGCTGTTTTTTCTTTATCGAGGGCCCTATAGCCTATGTGGTACGAAGGTTTTCTTGGCTTGTCGGCC
Source organism: Pseudomonas sp. GW822-FHT03F08 (assembly GCF_058801265.1). Classification (NCBI taxonomy): domain Bacteria; kingdom Pseudomonadati; phylum Pseudomonadota; class Gammaproteobacteria; order Pseudomonadales; family Pseudomonadaceae; genus Pseudomonas; species Pseudomonas sp. GW822-FHT03F08. Next base: position 571,790 of record NZ_JBXANC010000004.1, read on the forward strand.
TGGTCACTGGTCGCCGTCACCCTGCTGATGACCCATGTGACGATCGTTGCCGTCACGGTCTACTTGCACCGCTACTCGGCCCATCGCTCCCTGGAGCTGAATGCCGGCCTGAAGCATTTCTTCCGTTTCTGGCTGTGGCTGACCACGGCGCAGAACACCCGCGAGTGGACGGCCATCCACCGCAAACACCACGCCAAATGCGAAACCGTCGATGACCCGCACAGCCCGGTCGTCAAGGGTCTGTCGACAGTGCTGCGCAAAGGCGCCGAGCTGTACCGCGAGGAAGCGCAGAACGCCGAGACCCTGCGCATCTATGGCAAGAACTGCCCGGAAGACTGGATCGAGCGCAACCTCTACAGCCGCCACCGGTTGCTGGGCATTGCAATCATGGCGGTCGTCGACCTGCTGCTGTTCGGCACCATCGGCATCACCATCTGGGCGATCCAGATGATGTGGATCCCGGTCTGGGCCGCCGGCGTGGTCAATGGTCTCGGCCATGCCATCGGCTACCGCAACTTCGAATGCCGCGATGCCGCGACCAATCTGGTGCCATGGGGCATCCTGATCGGCGGCGAAGAGCTGCACAACAACCATCACACCTACCCCAACTCGGCCAAACTGTCGGTCAAGAAGTGGGAGTTCGACCTCGGTTGGGCCTGGATCCAGGTCTTCAGCTTCCTGCGCCTGGCCAAGGTGCAGCGCGTTGCGCCGATCGCCCACCGCGTCGAAGGCAAGGGCAGCCTGGACATGGACACCGCCATGGCGATCCTCAACAACCGCTTCCAGATCATGGCCCAGTACCGCAAGCTGGTGATCGGGCCGCTGGTCAAGCAGGAGCTGGACAAGGTCGATCATTCGGTACGCCACCAGTTCCATCGCGCCAAGCGTCTGCTCTCCCGTGAAACCAGCCTGCTGGAGGATCGCCACCACGCGCGCATCCAGAACATGCTCGAGCACAGCCAGGCGCTGAAGGTAATTTACGAGAAACGCCTGGCCCTGCAGCAGATCTGGGTCAAGACCAGCGCAAATGGCCACGACATGCTCGCGGCCATCAAGGAATGGGTACACGAGGCCGAGGCCAGCGGTATCCAGTCCCTGCGCGAATTCGCCGACCAGTTGAAAACCTACTCGCTGCGCCCCGCCGCCGTCTGATGCCGTTGATCGGTGCGCCCGGTTCCCGGGCGCACCCTTCGGAACTTCACCCCCGATCCCCTATCTCAAAGACACTTCGCCACCCCCGGCGGGCTGTCCCGTGGCCGTTGTCGACTGATCGGCACGCCCTTTGAGATCCGTGTCGATGGTCAACAACAATCAAAAAGACTCATCCCTTCCCCAGTGGCCCGAAGCCGCACAAACCCTGATGGCGCTGATGCACGCCCAGGGCGAAGTGGCGCGCCTGAGCGAACGCGAACAGCTGTTCAGCTCGCTGCTGGTCAGCGTCAACGCCGTGCTTTGGGCCTTCAACTGGGAAACCCGTCAGGTGCTGTACGTCAGCCCCGCCTATGAACGGATTTTCGGCCGTTCGGCCGCCCTGCTGCTCGCCGACCATAACCAGTGGCGCGACAGCATCTACCCCGAGGATCTGGAATACGCTGAACGCAGCCTCGCCGAAGTGCTGCACAAAGGCGCCGTGGAAGACCGCGAATACCGGATCATCGACGCCGACGGTCAGGTGCGCTGGATCAGCGACAAGTGCTTCATCAACCGCCAGGAAGAACCGGGACAACCGGTGATCATCGTCGGCATCGCCGAAGACATCACCGAGAAAAAACAGATGGAAACCGAGCTGCAACGCCTGGCCACCACCGACGTGCTGACCCAAAGCAGCAACCGTCGACACTTCTTCGAATGCGCCAACCGCGAGTTTGAAGAAGCCCGTTTGCAGGGTGCGCCACTGGCGTTTCTGTTGCTGGACATCGATGACTTCAAAGTGATCAACGATACCTACGGCCACCCGGAAGGCGACCACGTGCTGCAACGAATCGCCGAAAGTGGCCGCGCCTCGTTGCGTCGGGGGGATCTGTTCGGACGGATTGGCGGTGAGGAATTTGCTGCGGTTTTTCCGGGCTGCGCGCCGGACATGGCGATGCAGGTGGCCGAGCGCCTGCAACAGGAAATCCAGCGTCTGAGCTTCAGCCACGGTGAACAGACCTTCGGCATCACCGTCAGCCAGGGCCTGACCAGCCTCACCCCGGAAGACGAAAGCCTCGACGACCTGTTCGCCCGAGCCGATGCGGCGATGTACGAGGCCAAGCGTCAGGGCAAGAACCGGATCATTTCCGGCTGAACACAGCGCTGATGCGGAACAAGCGCTATTTGCGCATCCGCATCAGCTCCGGCAGCCCGATCTTGAGCAGGCGCGCCGTGCGGCTCTTCGCCAGCTCCTCGACGCCCTCGTGCTCGGTCAGCCGCGCCATTTGCGCCGCCATGTTCATCACCAGCGCTTCGCGGGAGTACACCCCGCCACCGAGCTGGTAGACGGATGCAATCAACTCGCGCAGCTCCAGCGGCAAACGCCAGCGAGTACGCAACGCCGAGCCGTACGCCGCACCGAATTCCGCCAGCGCATCGCCGACTTCCTCCAGTTCATCCAGCTCGCCACCGGCCTGCTTCCACTCCTGCAAACAACGCAGCAACGCCAGATCGCCGAGACGATGGAGCATCCCGGCGCAATAGCAGCGTTCCTGATCCAGATCGAGCAGACGCGCCAGGGTACGCGCGTATTCGGCGGTGTGCAGCGACAGGCCCCAATAACGCTCCGCGTAGTCCGCCAGGCATGGATCGCTGAGTCTGGCGCTGCGCTTGAGGGCCAGGCCGAGGATCAGGTTCATGCTTTGGCCGGTGCCCAGGCGATGCAGCGCCTGAGCCAGGGTCTGCACCGCCGCACCGTGATGCTGAGCGGCACTGTTGGCTGCGGCGATCAACACGGCGGTGATCTGCGGGTCGGTGCGGATTTCCTCTTCCAGCAGCTTCAGATCCAGCCCGTTGGGGTTGAGGCTGCGTTTGACCGCCACCTGTACGTCGGTCATCAACGGTGCGCCGTCGGCCTGCTCGCGGCGACGCTCGAGGAACACCGACAGGGTCATGCCCGGCGCCAGTGCGGGCACTTCGCAGAACACTTCCTCGCCGGCATTGAGCAGCAGCCCCTGCAAACGCTCGGTCAGGCTTTCCATGTTCAGGGGTTTGGCCAGATAGGCCGTCGGCGCCAATGGCAGGGCTTCGCGCACACTGGCGCTGTCGTTGCGGCTGCTCATCAAAATGAACGGCAGCGGCGGATTGCGTTTGCGCTGGCGGACACTGCGCAACACATTCAAACCGTCGACACCGGGCAGCTCCCAGTCGACGATCGCCAGGTCATAGGGGACTTCGCTGAGCAGCGTCATCGCCTCCTGGCCATCGGCGCACAGATCCAGCCGCGCATCGCAGCGCACGTTGAGCAAAACCTGTTTGAGCAGGTCACGAGACCATGGGTCGGCCTCGGCAATCAGGACTCGGGGTACAGCGGGTAATTCGACGGCAGGCATGCTCGCCCTCCCTTGCAATGCTTGAACCTTAGCCAATGCTGGCGTTTCGATACAGCTCGAATGCGGGGTATGTGTTTCAGCAAGCGTAAAAAAACCCGCCGAAGCGGGTTTTTTGTCGATCCGATCACACAGTGCCCGGGCTTACAGCTCCGAGAAGCACTCTTCGATGATCGCCAGGCCTTTGTCCAGTTGCTCGTCCGGCGAGGTCAGCGGTACCAGGACGCGCAGAACGTTGCCGTAGGTGCCGCAGGACAGCAGGATCAGGCCCTTGTCACGCGCCTTGGCCACGACGGCAGCGACTGCGGTCGGGTTTGGCTTGTGACTGTCGCCGTTTTCGAACAGCTCGACGGCAATCATGGCGCCCAGGGCACGGACTTCGCCGATCACCGGGTACTTGGCCTGGATGGCCTTCAGGCCGGTTACCAGACGCTCGCCGACAGCCTTGCAGCGGTCCAGCAGTTTTTCTTCTTCGAACACTTCCATCACGGCCAGGGCCGCGGCGCAAGCGATCGGGCTACCGGCGTAGGTGCCGCCCAGGCCGCCTGGCGCGATGGCGTCCATGTATTCGGCCTTGCCGCAGACACCGGCCAGCGGGAAACCGCCAGCGATGGATTTGGCGAAGGTGGTCAGGTCGGCGGCAACGCCCATCTGTTCCATGGCGAAGAAAGTACCGGTACGGCCAGCGCCGGTCTGCACTTCGTCAGCGATCAGCAGGATGCCGTGCTGGTCGCACAGGGCACGCAGACGCTTCATGAATTCTTTCGGTGCGACGTAGAAACCACCTTCGCCCTGAACAGGCTCGATGATGATCGCGGCGATGTCTTTCGGCTCGGCGTCGTTCTTGAAGATGCGCTCGATGGAAGCGATCGAGTCGTCGATGCTCACGCCGTGCAGCTCGTTCGGGTACAGCGCGCGGAAGATGCCGCCTGGCATCAGGCCCATGCCGGCCGAGTAAGGCACGACTTTACCGGTCAGGCCCAGGGTCATCATGGTGCGACCGTGGTATGCGCCAGTGAAAGCGATCACGCCAGCACGGCCAGTGGCAGCACGGGCGATCTTCACGGCGTTTTCAACGGCTTCGGAACCGGTGGTCACCAGCAGGGTTTTCTTGGCGAAGTCGCCCGGTACGCGAGCGTTGATTTTTTCGCACAGCTCAACGTACGGCTCGTAGGCCAATACCTGGAAGCAGGTGTGAGTCAGCTTGTTCAGCTGTTCGGTCACGGCGGCGATGATTTTCGGGTGCACGTGGCCGGTGTTCAGCACGGCGATACCGCCGGCGAAGTCGATGAACTCGCGACCTTCAACGTCGGTCACGGTCGCGTTCTTCGCGGACTCGGCGAAAATCGGGTGGATCTGGCCAACACCACGTGGAACAGCTGCGGTACGACGGGCCATCAGTTCAGCGTTAGTCTTGCTCATTACAGTCCTCATTCACCGCTCATCGGGCGGCGTGGTTCAAGGATTAAGCGGGAGGAATCGGCGGTGGCAGCATGCGATGATCGACTGCCACGGCGTTCCCGGCCGCAGAGAAAATTCCGGTTTGAAACGACGCAAAGGGACAGCGCTCTCGTGCCCTTTGCGTTTGCAGCGATCCCTTTCCCGGCTTAGATGCCCAGGCAGAGGTATTTGATTTCCAGGTAATCTTCGATGCCGTACTTGGAGCCTTCACGGCCCAGGCCCGAGGCCTTGATGCCGCCGAACGGCGCGACTTCGTTGGAGATCAGCCCGGTGTTGACGCCGACCATGCCGTACTCCAGGGCTTCCGCCACACGGAATACACGGCCCAGGTCGCGAGCGTAGAAGTAGGAAGCCAGACCGAACTCGGTGTCGTTCGACATCGCGATCACTTCGGCTTCGTCTTTGAAGCGGAACAGCGGCGCCAGCGGACCGAAGGTTTCTTCCTTGGCCACCGCAGCGTTTTTCGGCACGTTGGTCAGGATGGTCGGCTCGAAGAAGTTGCCTTCCATCTGCTTGCCACCGGCCAGCACGGTTGCGCCTTTGGCAACGGCGTCAGCGATGTGCTCCTGCACCTTGGCCACAGCTTTCTCGTCGATCAGCGGGCCAGTGGTGGTGCCATCTTCCAGACCGTTGCCGATCTTCAGTTTGGCGACGGCCGCTTTCAGCTTCTCGGCGAAGGCGTCGTAGACCGAATCCTGAATGTACAGACGGTTGGCGCAGACGCAGGTCTGGCCGTTGTTGCGATACTTGGAAATGATCGCGCCTTCGACGGCCTTATCCAGGTCCGCGTCGTCGAACACGATGAACGGTGCGTTACCGCCCAGTTCCAGCGAGACTTTCTTGATGTCCTTGGCGCATTCCGACATCAGCTGACGACCGATTTCGGTCGAACCGGTGAAGGACAGTTTGCGCACGATCGGGTTGCTGGTCAGCTCGCTGCCGATGTCGCCGGCGCTGCCGGACACCACGCTGAACACACCTTTAGGGATGCCGGCGCGCTGGGCCAGTTCGGCCAGGGCGAATGCAGAGAACGGAGTTTGCGAAGCGGGCTTGAGCACCATGGTGCAACCGGCAGCCAGGGCCGGGCCTGCTTTACGGGTGATCATCGCCGCCGGGAAGTTCCACGGAGTGATGGCGGCGGTCACGCCAATCGGCTGCTTGATCACGATCAGGCGCTTGTCAGGCTGGTGGCCCGGAATCACGTCACCGTAGATGCGCTTGGCTTCTTCGGCGAACCACTCGATGAACGAAGCGGCGTAGACGATCTCGCCCTTGGCTTCGGCCAGTGGCTTGCCCTGCTCGAGGGTCATCAGGCGAGCCAGGTCTTCCTGGTTCTCGATGATCAGTTCGAACCAGCGACGCAGTTTGCCTGCACGCTCCTTGGCGGTCAGTGCACGCCAGGCCGGCAGCGCCTTGTCGGCGGCTTCGATGGCACGGCGGGTTTCGGCAGCGCCCATCTTCGGCACGGTGCCCAGGATTTCGCCAGTGGCCGGGTTGTTGACCTTGATCGTCTGACCGTTGTCCGCGTCGACCCAAGCGCCATCGATGAAGGCTTGCTGGCGGAACAACTGGGTGTCTTTAAGCTGCATGTCGGCTTTCCTTAACAGCACCGCGGCCAGCGCGGAGCAAAATTATGATTGTAGAAAGGCGCCTCGCAAGGCTGCCGTCAGGGAAATCATTCACCGGACTGAAGCACCTGAAGAGTGCACGGTTGCAAACACGTGCGGCTCGGCACCCGATCAAAGAGCGTTTGAAATCTCAAACGGATCGTAGGATCAAAGGGGGTAAAGGACAATAGGTCGTTCGAAAAAAAGAACAAAAACGCCGCTTTTGCCGGATTTTTCAGATCAACGAGCAAACCAGCCTGCGCCGCAACGAAACCTTAGTTCAGTCCCGCCAAAGCGCCAAGCGAGCCTTTTGCAGGACGTTACAGCTTTATGGAATGCAGCGCTTTCGACCGACACGCGCACTGACAATAAGCGCCAAAACCCGGCATGGACGCCCCGAGCCGACCTAGGTATGATGTCGCCCGCTGCACCAGTAGCTCAGCTGGATAGAGTACTGCCCTCCGAAGGCAGGGGTCGTGGGTTCGAATCCCGCCTGGTGCACCATGAACAGAAACGAAAAAGCCTCAGGCCGTAAGGTCTGGGGCTTTTTTGTGGGTGCTGATTTGCGACTCACTCCGTCGTCCAGTCAAACTCGTCGTATTCATCATCGTCTTCGTCGTCTTCGTCGTCCTCGATCAACTCATCATCAAGAACGTCTTCCTCCAGATCCTCTTCTGCCTGTTTCGCCAGAAGAAACTCCTTACGACTCTCGGTCACTGCTCGCCGCAGTTCCTCACCCTTCACCGGGCAGTTGAGCATTTGGGCGATGCGGTCGATTTTTTGGGCCACGGCATCCTCCAGCGCATCGGCAATGGCCTGATAGTGCGCGTTTTTATGGGGCAATGCCAAATGGCTGAGAGATCACCCGGTCAGTTCTGGCGGATTTGTTCGAGGCGCAGGTCCAGATTCACGCTCGGGTAACGCTTGTGCAGATTGTTGTACAGGGTATCGGCAGCCTGTGATTGACCGGATTCGCGCAGGCGCAGGACTTCGCGCAGTTGCTCGTCGAGGCCATTGGCCGGGGTGGCAGCGCGCTTGCTGACTTTGGCTTCGTCCGCGCTGTCGGCGCTGATCGATTCGCTTTGCATCGGCGCAGCCATTTCCGCCTTCGGCGCAGGCGCAGGCGCAGGTGCGGATAACGCGCCAGCGGGTGCTGATAATGTCCGGGATTCGATGGCCTCTTTACGAGCCATTGGCGCAGCAGGTTTGGCGGCTGGGGCGAAATCGTAATGAGCCACGGGTTCCGGGGCGCGATGCACCAGCGACAGCATCAGCGCGATGCCGACCAGACTGGCGAAAGCTACCTGGTAGCGCGGTGTCTGGCAGGCCTTGATCCAGCGTTGCCAAAGGTTCGGTTTCGGTACCGGGATCTGGCGATGCGCGGCGCTGAGAATCAACGCGTCGAGATTTGCCGGCGGTTCGCCGGTCTGTTGCTCGCGGTAATGCCTGAGCAGTTGCTCTTCGGGTGTCTGGCGGGTGTCCGTCATGTCAGTACCTCCTCGGCCAGCAGCCGACGCAGTTTTTGCTGGGCGTAGCGCAAGCGGCTCTTGACGGTTTCCAGCGGTGTTTCGGTGAGGCTGGCGATTTGCGCCAGGTCGAGGTCGCCGTGGGCGCGCAGCAGGAATACTTCGCGCTGGTCGGCGGGCAAGGTTTGCAGGGCGCTGTCCAGGCGCTGACTGTCGCGGCTGAGGCTCAGCAGTTGCTCGGGGTCGCTCGCATGGTCACTGACCGCATGGGTCTGTTCGTCGTAACTGTCATGCAGCGGTTGATGGGCGCCATGTTTGCGCCAGTGATCGATCAGACGGTTGCGGGCAATCTGGAACAACCAGGTACGAAAAGTCGCCCGGCCTTGTGGCTGACTGCTGCTGCGGATCAGGCTCAGCCACGTTTCCTGATACACCTCTTCGGCCAGTTCCGGTTTGCCGCTCAACCCGAGCAGAAACCGGTACAGGCTCTGGCGATGGCGGGCGTACAAGATCTCGAACGCCTTGCCGTCGCCCTCGCGATAACGGGCCAGCAGCGATTCGTCGCTGCTGGCCTCAAGGCTGTCTGCGGAGGCAAACAGCTGTGTGATGAAGCCTTTGAGGCGGCTCACTATTCAATCCGTCGCTCAGTGGACATTCCGTTGGATGCTGTGGAAGTACGCAGGCTCTGCGCCAGTTCCACCAGTTGCACGAACTCGTTACGCAGGCCGAAGCGGTCATCGCCACGGGCACCTCGGGCCAACGCTTCGGTGTCCTTGAGGCTGAAATCACCGGTATAGCGGCCATCCTTGAGCTGCTGGGAAAACGCGGCGACGGCGGCGGCAAATCGCAGATCCTCGCTGGCCGGCGCGACTTGCTTGGTAATTAGCCGCTCGATCAGAAGACTTTTCCCACCTTCAGGCTTTTGATATCGCACACGCAGCATTGCCAGTTCTCCTTTCTTTTCAGAAACCCCTGCATCGGTTTTTCCGTAACGCAGCGGTTCCAGCCAGCCCTTCTCGCCTGCGGGGACAATTTCATACAGCGCCGTCACCGTATGCCCCGCACCGATCTCACCGGCATCGACCTTGTCATTGCTGAAATCCTCACGCTTGAGCGCGCGGTTTTCGTAACCCAGCAGCCGGTATTCGCTGACCTGCGCCGGGTTGAATTCCACCTGCAATTTGACGTTTTTCGCCACCACGGCGAGGGTCGAACCGAGCTGATCCACCAACACCTTGCGCGCTTCACGCAGATTGTCGATGTAGGCGTAGTTACCGTCGCCGGCATCCGCCAGTTGTTCCATCAGATGTTCATTGTAGTTATCCACACCAAAACCCAGGGTGGTCAGGGAAATCCCGGTCTTGCGTTTATCCACAGCCATTTGCTTGAGGCTGTCGAAGTCGCTGACACCGACGTTGAAGTCACCGTCGGTGGCCAGCAGGATGCGGTTGATGCCTTTGGGGATGAAGGCTTGTTGTGCCATTTGATAGGCCAGTTCGATGCCGGAGGCGCCTGCGGTCGAGCCTCCCGCCGTCAACTGCTCGATGGCTGTGCGAATTTTCGCTTTTTCTCGTCCGGAGGTTGGCTCCAGTACGACTCTGGATTCGCCGGCATACACCACCAGCGACACGCGATCCTGCTCGCGCAGTTGATCGACCAGCAGCTTCAGGGTGCTTTTGACCAACGGCAGCCCTTCGCGACGATCCATCGAGCCGGACACGTCCACCAGAAACACCAGGTTGGCCGGCGCCAGTTCCGCCACCGCACGATCGGACGCCTTGATGCCGATGCGCAGCAGGCGGGTGTGCGAGTTCCACGGCGAAGTGGCCAGCTCGGTGGTCACGCCGAACGGCGATCCGTCAGTGGGCAACGCATAGTCATAGGGAAAGTAATTGACCATCTCCTCCAGCCGCACCGCACCTTCCGGTGGCAGGCGTCCCTGATTGAGCAGACGGCGGACATTGGCGTAGGCGCCGGTATCCACATCGGCACTGAAGGTCGAAACGGGCGATTCGGCAACGCTGTGGATCGGGTTATCCGCCAGGGTTTCGTATTGCTCACGCGGCTCGGCGCGATAGTCCTGTGGATAACTTTCCCCGGCCGGCATCGGTGCAAAACTGGCCATCGGCGCCGCCAACGCGCTGCGCTTGGCCAAGGAGTGATCGGCCATGACCACTTCTTGCTGCACCACGGGTTTCGAGGGGAGCTGTGCCGGTGGCGGCACGGCGGCGGATTCCGGACTGGAGGAAATGCCGCAACCGGCGACGGCCAACAGCACACCGGCAGCAAGGGGTCGCAGAAGCATCGAAGGAAGAGACATGGGGCTGACCTCGAGGAAGAATTGATCCATTCAACCTCTGAGACGGACAGCCCTTTCAGTTCGGGTTAAACGCCGCCGAAAATTTTTTCAGCGGTGATAACGCCGCACTGCACTGCTGTTGCGCAGCACATGGCCTTTGATTTTCTCCAGCAGCTGCGCGCGAGTCAGGCCGGCCGGCAAGGCGTCGGGGGCCAGGTCCAGGGCGTAGATCTGAATGATGTAGTGGTGCGCACTGTCGCCAGTCGGCGGGCATGGGCCGACATAGGTGGTCGTGCCTTTGCTGTTGGTGCCCCCCAGGCCTTCGAAGGTCGGCTTGGTGCCAATGCCGGCCGGGATCTGCCGGGTCGTGGCCTTGATGCCGTAGTGAACCCAGTGATCGACGCCCAGGCCTTTCTGGCCGTCCGGATCGTGCATCACGATGGCGTAGCTCTGGGTCGCGGCCGGGCCGGCGTTCCAGCTCAACGCCGGCGACTGGTTCTTGCCGCCGCAACCGGCGGCGTCACTGGCTGCCGCCGCAGTGAACAGACGGTTGTCCGAAACACCGGGAATGCTGAGGGTGAAGCGCTCCTGGGCCTGCGCCGGAAACTGCACGCAAAGGGCGACGGCAACGGCCGCCAGCCAAGGGTTGAGAGAGGTCAATCGGGTCATTCCGGGAGCACCTTGTGCAGTTGGGCCGTCTTCGGCCTGCAGACTATAGCTGTACCGTTCGTGCCGTGGCAGTGGCAAATGACGCCCATTGGTATCACCGCGCTTACAGACGGTTCACCGGCTCACGGTTATCGTCGTCCTCGGCATGCAGAAAGATCACCCGCGGATGCTCCAGTGGCGCCAGCGGTGGCGGCAATTCCGCCTGTTCCACCGGCCACAGGTGCGGCACCACATGGCTGACGTCACCGTCCTGATTGTTGTGGATGGTAATGACGCCCGGGCTGCGAAGCTTCTGCAGGCGGTCATCGCACAGCTTGAAGCTTTTGCTCAGGCCATCATCGTCGACCACAGGAGCCGCCAGCCGACGCTGAGCAAAACTGCGGCTCTTGCGTTGTTGATAACGCGCCCAGGAAATCAGAATGACGGCGTTGACCAGCGCCACCCACAGGTAGATCTGCAAGGTCCCCAGCGCTTCGAACGCCGAGTTATCGATGCGCGGCCCGCCGGCATGGGTTTCGATCAGCGGCCACAGCCCGCGCACCAACAGATACAGCAGGCCAACCCAGGCCAGCACCGTGAGGAACACATCGACCACCACCAGGAATGGTCGCTGGCGGGTCCGGATGATTTTCATTTGATGACCTCCTCTTCGTCATCCCCGACCGGTTTGATACCCCGGTCCGGGCTGACCCAACGCGCACGCTTCTGATGCTGGCCGAACAGCACCTTGGGAAAACTGACCAGCGTGGTCAGCAGGCTGATGAACCAGAACACCAATGGATACCAGACCACCCAGAACATGGTCTTGCCCAGACCCGGCTCGTAGCGCCGGTCGATGATGATGCTGACCGCGAACTGCACCAGGCAGACAAACGCCAGCAGCAACCCGGTAAACGCCGGGGGCATCAGGTGATGCACGGCGATCGCTTCGGGCATGACCATGAATTTGCCCATCACCCAGAAAATCACCGACAACAGGAAAGTGAACGCCCAGCCGGTCGACAGGCAGTATTCGAACAGCAGCGGCCACAGGTAACGGTGACGGTATTGCCAGATGCCGCGAATGTTCTTGAACAGCACTTCGGCACCGCCCTGGGCCCAGCGCAGGCGCTGCTTCCACAGCCCGCCCAGGGTTTCCGGCATCAGGATCCAGCACAGGGCGCGGGGCTCGTAGAAGATGCTCCAGTGGTCCAGTTGCAGTTTCCAGCTGATGTCGATGTCTTCGGTGATCATGTCCGGGCTCCAGTAGCCGACCCGGTTCAGCGCCGTGCGGCGGAACGCGACGATCACACCCGACACGGTGAAGATCCGCCCGAACACTCGCTGGGTGCGTTTGATCAGCCCGATGATCGACGAGAACTCGCCGACCTGAACCCGCCCGACCAGCGTCGAACGCGTACGGATCCGCGGGTTACCGGTCACCGCGCCCAGTCGCGCGTTGTCGAGCATCGGCGCCACGAGGTAAGCCGCCGTGTTCGGCGCCAGCAGCGCATCACCGTCGATGCACACCAGATATTCGCTGCGTGCAGCGATGGCGCCCATGCGCAGTGCCACGGCCTTGCCCTGGTTCTCCGCCAGGTGCAGCACGCGCAACCGTGGATCTTCCTTGGCCAGCGCATCCAGCACTTGCGCGGTGTTGTCCTTGGAGCCGTCGTTGATCGCGATGACTTCGATGTTCGGGTAATGCTGGGCCAGCGCCGCGTGAATGGTGTCGGCGGCGTTGTCGCCCTCGTTGTAGCAAGGGATCAGGATCGAAATCAGCGGTTCGCCTTCCAGCGGTGGCGGCAGCGTGTCGTCCTTCCACGGCCAGTGCCGCTCCCAGTGCAGCCAGAAATACAGGCCGCCGGAAATCCACAACCCGGACATGAACAGCGGGTAGAAGAACACGAAGTCCATCAGGAATTGCCCGGTGACCAGGAAGATCAGCCCCAGCGGGACGCCGAGGACAATCGCCAGAACAAGCAGGGCCAGCAGTCTATCCAGCATGTCATGGGTTCCATTTGTTGGAGAGCGCAGGCCGCACGGTTTTCAGGTCCGGCAGGTTCTCGAGGAAGTTGTCCGGGTAGTAGCCGAAACTCGTCGCGCCCTGACGCTTGAGGCGGCCCATCCAGTCGGCCAGTTGTGCACCGTCGATGTCGGCCTGGTCCTTTTTCGTCCAGTCCCGGGCCTGCAATTCGAACACCGTGCGATCCAGCGCACCGGGGCGCTGTTTGATCTTCGCCACCAGTTCTTCCAGCCACGGGCCGGATTGCGCATGGGTCTGCTTTTCCATGAGCGGCATGGCCATCGGCGCCGTCCAGTCGTAGCTCACGAGGAAGTCGTCGAGGTTCTGCGCGAACCACGCTTCGCTTTGCGGATTGAGCACCGGCTCGGCAAAGATGTTGCGTGCGGTCAGCACTTGCGGGCCGCGAATCGCGCGGACCTTGGCGGTCAGTTCGTTGGTGAAGTCGATCAGGTAGCGGCTCTTGAATCGCGTCCAGCGCTGCATGGCCGCCGGATCGTCGCGCAGGGCGGCAATCGAGCCCGGCAGACCGTGGGCGGCATAGGCCTTGAGAGCCTCGGGGCTGGCGTCCTCGAAGTCCGACAGCACGGCGTCGTCGTGGTAGAGGATGCCGTCGACCGAGGTCAGGCGCGCCACGTCTTCGTAGATTTCACCGATGATCCGTCGCACTTCGGGGTCGAACGGCGACAGCCGTTTGTACTGATCCGGGTCGACCGACGTGGTGCCGGTCTTCGGATCCCAGCGCGTGACCCGTGGCAATTTCGAATCCAGCGCAAAACTCAGCACCGGCATCCAGGCGAACACTTTCACGTGAGCCCGAGTGCGCAACTGCCAGGCGACACGGTCGAAAATGTCGGCACGCATGGGCAGATGACGGTTGGGGAAGTACAGCGAATGCACCAGGCCATCGCCTTTCGGATCGGCGAAGGCTTGCAGGAACACCGTGTTGGCGCCCATGTCGGCCATGCGCTGGATCAGTTTGCCGAGGTTCACTTCCTGTTGCGCAGGATCCGGGTCGTAGACGTTGTCCAGGTCCACATGCACCACGCGCATGGCGAAATCGGACTGCACCGCCACGATACTGTTGGCGAAATGCTCGCCGTCCGGGTCGGAGGCGACGAGGAATCGTGGGCTGCTCATCAGGTTGTCTAAGGCATCGAGACCGTCGTCGAGGGTCAGGGCCATTTCATAACCCTGCTCGCTCACCACGGTCAGCGAAGTGCCGTCCGCCGTACCGTATGGCCAGACCCAGATACGCGGTTTCTTGCCGGTGGCCTTGCGGATTTTCTCCGAAATGGTGGCCACGTCGGTGCGGATCCGCGCCTGGAAATCCGCCTCGGTTTCATAGCGTTTGGTCACCGGATCGTAGCGCCGGGTCGCGGCGGCCGGCTGCAGGTTGCCTTGCGGGTTGGCGAGGATGCCTTTGTGGCTGGCATCGGTGTGAGCGGCGATTTCCACGAGGCCGGATTGCGAGATTTCGCGCACCTGATCCCAGGTCAGGAAGTCAGAGCGCTGACGCGGAGTGCCGGCGAAATCCACCGGTTGATTCAGCGGTGTGTCGATCCACACGCCGACCGGCGCCAGCAGCGCATGCCAGTTGTAGGCACGCAGCACCGGCAGCACACGGGTGTAGAAGCTCGCATAACCGTCGTCGAAGCTGAGCAGGATCGCTTTGGGCGGCAGTTCCGGCCCGCCCTTGCGCGCGGCCATGATCTGATCGACCGTCACCGGCTTGTAGTTGTTTTCCCGCAGCCACGCCAGTTGCTCGATCATGCGCTCGGTACGCACCGCCACCACCGCCTGATCGGGATCACGGTCTTCGATGTCGTGGTAGGCAATGCCCAGCACGTGGTTTTTCGGCCATGGTTTTTCATTGGCCGCCACCGGGCGCTCGGACGGCGGTGCGAAGGCCGGAGCTTGCTGGGCGCAGGCGCTGACCAGCAGCACTCCCAGCAGAAGGATGAAACGCGAAATAAAAGGCATCTTCAAACTCTTCTAGAAGCGGAAAGTGAGGTCGACGAGCAGACGCAGATCGGTTTCCCGGTCACCGTCGTAGGGCCGGTTGATCACACTGAACAAACCGCCCACCTCGAACACGTCGTTCCAGGCATAGCGCTGGCCGTAGCCCAGCAACGCCATGCCGCCGGTGCCGTGGTCACGCTGGCTGTACGTACCCGCGCCGGCCTGGAACTGCTGGCTCCAGGAGGTTTCGTAGCGGTGGTAGAGCACGTGGTTGACGTTGACCGTCGGCATCACGCTGAGATCCGCCTTCGGGTTGTAGTACGGCACGTCTTCGGAATTGGAGTTGTGGCTGGTGGCGACTTCCAGACCCGCGTCGACCTGCACGTGGGTGGTGCTGTAGACGCCTTCGCGCCCGGTCAGCAAGGCTTCGACGCGGTTGTTGCCGTCACTGAAATGCGACGGGCTGACCGACAGTTTCCACTCGCGGCTTTCGTTGGCGCGCCAACGGATGAAACCGCTGCCGCCGTTGGCCTTTATGTTGCTGTTCAACGCGCGCAACGGGGTGTCGGCCGACAGGTATTCAAGGCTGCCGCCGTACTGCCAGTTGTCGTTGATGTCCCGGGCAATCGCCAGACGAGCGCCCTGCTTGTCGCCGTAACCGTAGGAATGGTTGGAGACCTCGGCTTCAAGGGTCATGTCACGGGTGCGGCGCTCCAGGCCGACGCGCTGGAAGCGGTGGTTGCCGGTGCCTTCGGCGAAGTCGCCGGTGGCATAACCGACCCCGGCGAACACACGCCAGTCTTCATCGATCGGCGGGCTGTACAGCGTGCTCTGGATGCCGAAGTCCCGACTGCCGCTGACCGCGCCGGCATTGCCGCCGCTGCCGCCATTGGCCTTGCCGCCGTAGGCTTCGACGCGCAGCTCGGACATGTCATGCACTTCGCGCTCGCGTGCGGCGCGCTGAACCTGGCGGTTGTCCGGGAAACGCTCGACGACGTCGTCGGTCAGCGCATCCATCTGCCGCCATTCCTGCAAAGTCATGGCCGTGCGGGCCTGAGCGACTTCCAGGCCCATGTCCCGTGGTACCACGCTCTCGACTTCCTTGAGCTGGCTTTCTGCGCGACGCGGCCATTGGCGGGCCAGGTACAGATCGGCCTGGGACAGGCGCAAGCCGACGTTACCCGGCGCCTGATCGACCAGCGTCTGCAAGCGATCCTCGCCGTGGGGCAAGTCCGCGCCGTAGGTACCGGCAGCCTGTGCCGAGAGCAATTGCGCGTCCATCCAGTCGTCGCTGGGGTTGCCGATTGGCAGTCCCTTGAGTTCGACGCGCGGTTTCTCGTTTTTGGCCAGGTCTTCGGCGACCTTGCGTGCCTCGTCGGCCCGGTCGCTCTCCAGCAGCGAGTAATACAGCGCGGTGGTGTCTTCGAGGCGATCGCCGGCATCGGCGTCCGGCGCCGAGAGCACCTGGCGATAGAGATCGGTGGCGACTTCCGGTTGCCGTCGATCCAGATAAGACGCGGCGACCCAACGCAAAGCGTAGGTCGGAATCTTCACGCCTTCCGCTTGCAGCTTCTGGTATTCGGTGATGACGTCGGCAGTGCGCGCCCGGGCCTTGAGGGCGCCCATGCGGTCGATGCGCCAGCGGGTCACATCATCGTGGGCGCTGGCGTCCGGGGTCCAGGTGGCGAGCAGTTTGTCGTAGTCGGCCAACGCACGGTCGGCGATCACATAACGTTCTTTTTCGCTGCGGGTGGCGAATTCGGCGAGACGCACGCGTTCGGCAGCCAGATCGCCTTCGAGACGGCGCAGCGTCACCGGATCGATCAGCCCCGGACGCTGGTTGGCCAGGCGTAGCGCAGGCTCAGGCAGACGGGCTTTTTGCAGAGCGACCACGTACTCACGGGCAACTTCCGGTTTGCTGCCGGCACGAGAGAAGGCCTGATCGTATTCGAACAGCGCGTCGTATTGCTTGCCGGCGCGGGTCAGGGCATAGCCCAAGGCGAGACGGCGGGAAGGATCGTCGGGCTTGGCCGCCACCAGCGCTTTCGCACGGGTCACAGCCTCGTCGGGTTTGCCGGAATCAGCCTGGGTCAACGCCAGACCCAGTTGCAGGTCGGCATTGTTCGGTTCCAGCGCCAAAGCCTTGTTGTAGACCTCGGAGGCCTGATCCCAGCGCTTGAAATTGCGATAGGCGCGGGCGGTGGCGGTCAGGGCCTGGATCGGCAATGCGCGGCCGCGTCCCAGGGTCTCGTAGACCTGTACCACTTCGGCGTCGAGCCCGGCCCAACTGGCGATTTGCAGGTGATCGCTGACCTGCCCGGTGGAAGCCTGGGCCGGCGGCACTTGACGCAAAGCGGTCAGCGCAGGCGTGTAATGCCCTGCCCGGGCGTCGAGCACCATTTGATCGTAGGCCGTATCGGCCAACGCGAGTACCGGCCAGAGCAACTGGCTGCACAGCGCGACTCGAAACAAAGGGCGTAAACCACGATGTAATACGGGAACATCAGTACGCGGCATTCGTCAGCATCCTTACATGGCCAGCCGGGTTGCAATGCCCCCCCTTGCCCAATTCGTAACGGAGGCCAAGTCAGAATCACTTGGCCAAGCTTATCCAAGCAGTCTTGCACGCAAGCGTAGACCAATATTCAGAACACAATATTTGTTCAGATTCGTGACCGGAAACGCTGGCGCGCGCCGCAAACGCAGAGTCCAGACAGCAAAACGCCCGGCGTCTGCGGGAAGCAAAGGCCGGGCGTTGAGGTGTAGCGAGGGGTTTTACTGTTCCTGGCTCACGTTGACGCCAGCGAATTTGCTCATCAGGAAACCGACGAACTGCTCGACGGTCATTTTCTGGCCGTTGAACTCCACTTGATTGGCGGCGTAATGCAACTTGGTCGTCACATTGGTGCCATCCAGCGTTGCCAGCTGCGAACCCACGGCCATGCCGGAGAACATGTCGGCAGCGGCGCTGGCCTGGTCAACGATGGCTTTGGCGTCGGTCTGACCATCGATCTGGGCCTGAACGCTGAGCAGGTCCACCAGCATCGGCTTGGACACCTGCACATTGACGTCGAGCAGCGCGATCAGCTGTTTGCCCAGTTGATCCGGCGGCAGGTCCATCGAGGCCGGTTTGGTCAGGTCGAGCACCAGATTGGCCCGGCTTTCACCGTTGGCGGTTTTCAGCGACAGGTCTTCCAGCGCCAGCTGCGGGCCGGCTGCCAGCAGTTTCTGCAGGTCAGCCTTGACCTGAGTGGACTCGGCTTCGGTCAGGTTCAGCTCGGGCGCCGGCAGACCGGCGGCGGTGGCTTCGGCGGCGGCTTTTTCGTACGGCTGCAGCTTGGTCTGGTAGATCTGCATCAGCGACAGGGCCGACGGGATGTCGAGGTTTTTCAGGCTCATGGCCAGATTGGCCGAACCGATTTTCTTGTCGTTGAGGGTCACTTCACCGATTTTGTAGTCGGCACGGCCGGAAGCATTGGTGCCGTTTTCTTCGGTGAGGTTCTTCATTTCGAAGTTCTTCACACCCAGCACGGACTGCTTGGCGCCGAAAGTGGTCTTGCTGCTGGTCAGTTCCAGGGTGTTTTCGCCGGTGTAGTAGCCGTAGCTGCTCTTGGCGAGGTTGCTGGCCAGGGTCAGGCCGCTGAGTTCGATCTGCACCGGCGCCTGGTCTTCAGCCACGGTGGTCAGGTGCAGGCTGTCCATATAGCCGTTGGCCTTGACCTTCTGCGCCTGGGCACTGGCGGAGATATCCATGTTCAGGCCGGAGAATTTCAGGCTCGACTGCTCGTCCAGTGCGGTTTCCAGTGGCAGCAGTTCGATGTTGCCGGTGGTGGACTGGTCGTAGCCGATATTGACCACACCTTTCAGTGGCGCGGCGCCCTTGGTGGCAGCGAACCATTTTTCGGTGATCGGGGTCTTTTCCAGCTCATAGTGACTGGTGGCCATGACCGGCAGCCATTTCAGCGAGACCAGACGCGAGAACGGCAGCGGGCCATGTTCGATGTGATCGACGAACAGCAGCTCGACCGGCGCTTCACCGAACATCTCGCCTTCGCCCTTGAGGCGATAGTGCGCGGTGCTGCTGAAGGTGTGACGTTCCAGCGACACCAGCTCCAGCGACGCACTGCCGTTGGAACCGGCCATGGCGGCTTGCAGCTCTTTGTTGGCATCGACGACGGCGTTGTTGAGCACGCCTTCGATCTTGGTGCCGGTGTACCAGGCCCCGCCGACGCTGATGGCGCCGATGGCAACAACGATTCCGAGAAGCACGCCTGCTGATTTATTCATGAATGACCTGATCGATTTCCGTGGCTGAAAGTGTGGTCGTCTTCCGTGAACCCGTGACCGGGCCGTGGCTCGACTCCGCTGAATTTAGCGGTGGAGATTAGCACTGGCAGCGCGGGGCGGCCCAATGTTTAAAGGTTAAAGAGTGTCCACGGGACATGGACAAACAAAAAGATCGCCGGGTTCGGCGATCTTTCGGGAGGTCAGGAATACTGCACCTCGATCTCATCGAGCTGATGATCGAAGCTTTTCAGGCGCGCGGTCCACGTATACACCAGCACCTCGAAATCCCGGTCGATCACCGCCCCGCCCGGCCCGTCGCCGCGCGGGTCGCAGAAATCCAGTTGATAGCGCTCACGGGCCATGGCCGTGGCGACGTCGGACAATTCACGCGCATTGTTCAGCCAGTGCCAGCCTTCATCGGCGACTTGTCTGTCGAGTGCCAGGCATTGTTTTTTCAGGGCTTCGAGGCTTTTTTCCAGTGGGGTGCCGGTGAGTTCGCCCATGACCTCGGCGAAGGTGCGTCCCGGTTGCCAGTAGCTGCCCCAGAAGTAGCGGTCGAACACAGTTTCGACTTTGCGCAGCGCGACCTTGGTGTCCCAGATCAGCAGCAGGGTCTTGCTTTGTTCAAGCTGCCTTTTTTTGAGCTTTTGCACCTGCACCAACGACCAGGCCACCACCACGATCGCCATCACGGCGATCAACGCAGTCGCGCTGTCGAGGAAGACCATCGCCTTGTCGATCTGGTGGGCCAGCATGATGCCGTAGAAATAGGTGGCCGACAGCAGCACCAGTGCGACCAGGGCGCACCAGAAGCCGAGAGCGTAAGGGTTTTTCATTATTGGTTTCCCCTAGACCTGCGCTAGCAATGTGCACTGAAAAGGCGCCTTGCTCAGGGCGCCCCTTCAATACTTCAAAGCATAGCAACGGCCTCAGGGTTTGCTGGCGCTCGAGGCTTGCGTTCGTCCGCTTTCCCAACCGCCGCCCAGGGCGAGGAACAAATCGATCTGGCTCATGGCAACCTGAGTGTTGGCGGCGGCCAGTTGCGCGGTGACATCGGTGTAGGTGCGGGTGGCTTGCAGGTCGGCGAGGAACGACTCGCGGCCCGCCTGGAAGAAGCGGTGAGTCTGGTCAGCCGCCAGCTTCGCCGACTGCTCGGCATCGGCCAACGCATCGCGGCGTTGCAACAGCGCGGTGTACTGGGCCAGACCGGTCTGGGTTTCGCGGATGGCGTTCAGCACCACACCGTCGAAATGCGCCAGTGCGCCCTGGGTCGAGGCTTCGGCTTCACGGATCCGCGCCCGGGCGCCGTTGGTCGGCACCTTCCAGCTCAACGACGGGCCGAAGCCCCAGCGGTTGGTCGACGGGTCGCCGAGGTCGGAGACAATGCCGACGGTGCCAATGGTCGCGCCAATGCTGATGTCCGGGTACAGCTCGCCGGTGGCAATGCCGATCCCGGCAGTCGCGGCCGCCAGTCGACGCTCGGCCTGACGGATATCCGGACGGCGCTTGAGCAGTGCAGCGCCGTCACCGACCGGCACCAGTTGGGCGATTTTCGGCAGTTCGGCGCAGGTCGCGGTGCCGGCCGGCAATTGATCGACCGGTTTGGCCAGCAGCATCGACAGGCGGAACAACCCGGCCTGACGCGCGGCCTCATAACGCGGCATGTCGGCGCGCAAGGACTTGAATTGGGTCTGCGAGCGGGTGACCTGGGTTTCGTCCCCGCGCCCGGCGTCGCGCAGACGCTGGATCAGCGTGGTGCTCTGGGATTGCAGGTCAAGGGAATGCTGGGCGATTTCCCGTTCTTCGTTGGCCGCACAAACCTGGGTGTAAGCCCGAACCACGTCGGCCACCAGGGTGATGCGTGCGGTGTCGGCAGCGGCCTGGGTCGCATCGGCGTTGGCTTTCGCCGCTTCGATCCCACGTTGCAGAACGCCCCACAGGTCGAATTGGTACGAGGCGCTGATGCCGATGTCGGCGACGTTGGCCACCGGGACTTTCTCCGGCAGCAGGAACGCCTGACCGGATTCCTGCAAGCGCTGGGCGCCCATCTTCACACCGCCACTCCAGCCACCGGCTGCCTCGGCCTCATCGACCTGGGCGCGGGCCCGCGACAGGTTCGCCGCCGCCACCCGCAGATCGGTATTGGACGCCATGGCCTGCTGCACCAGTTGATCCAGTCGCGGATCGCGATACAACCGCCACCAGTCCGCCGGCACCGGCGACGAGACCACCGGCTTGCCGGCCACCGCCAGATCGCCCTGAAAATCCTTGCGCTGGATGGCCGCGTCACCCGGCAGGTGATAGTCCGGCCCGACCATGGAACAGGCCGACAACATCACGCCCAGCCCGGCGATCATCAGGGCCCTGTTCATTGCTCGGGCTCCTGCTGTTTATCGTCGATGATCGACACCGTGGCGGTACGCCCGGCGATCATGCGGAAGTCATCCGGCACGTCATCGAAGGCAATGCGCACCGGAATCCGCTGCGCCAGGCGCACCCAGCTGAAGGCCGGGTTGACGTTGGGCAACAGGTTGCTGCCGCTCGAGCGGTCACGGTCTTCGATGCCGGCGACGATACTTTCGACATGCCCACGCAAGCGGGCGCGGTCGCCGATCACGCGGATATCCACCGACTGGCCGACGTGGATGCCGTCGAGTTTGGTCTCTTCGAAATAGCCGTCGATGTGGAACGAATTGCTGTCCACCACCGACAGCACCGGACGCCCGGCCGTTACGAATTCCTGGGTGCGCGGCGCGCGGTCGTTGACGTAACCGTCCACCGGGCTGCGGATCACCGAGCGGTCGAGGTTGAGCTGGGCACTGTCCACTGTCACCAGCGCTTCGGCCAGTGCCGATTGCGCGCGGGCGACTTTCGACTGGCTTTCTTCCAGCTGTTCGGCCGGCACCAGATTACCCAGCCCCCGGTTACGCTTGGCTTCACGCTGGGCCTGGGCGAGGGTTTCTTCGCGGTCGGCAACGGCTGCCTTGGCTTGACGCAACGCCAGTTTGAAACGGTCCTGATCGATGCTGAACAGCACCTGGCCGCGCTTCACCAACTGGTTGTCCTTGACCTCGACCTGCTGGATCAGCCCGGACACATCCGGAGCGATCTGCACGATATCGGCGCGGATGTGGCCGTCACGGGTCCAAGGCGCGAACATGTAATACATCACCATGCGCCAGACCACGACGACGGCGAAAGTCACGATCAGCAAAGTCAGCATCACGCGACCGATAGTCAAAAACGGTTTTTTCATGTCATCAGGTATCGACTGAGTGAGTCCACGCCGTACAGCATCACGGCGTAGAGGGCCACGTTGAACAATGCCCGGTGCCAGACCAGACGGTAGAAATGCAGGCGTGTAAGCACGCCATGTACCAGCACAAACAGCACATACGTGATGCCCATCAGCACCAGCAGGGTCGGCAGGAAAATGCCGCTGATGTCCAGGTCACCGATCATAGGGGCGCTCCCTCGGGCAGCGGTTCTTCGGGCTCGGCGCTGGAGACGAATTCGACGCCGGGCAACAGCGCCAGACGCAAACCGCTCAAGGCGTGCAACAGGTGTAGTCGGGTTTCTTCATCGCCGTGGCCGTTGAGCGCGCGACGGGTGCGGTCCATGGTCATCAGCAGCGGGCTCGGAGCCGGCAAGCGTTCGCCGGCCTTGAGACAGGCCCGGAAGTAATCGCCGACCTCGGCCACCACTTGCTGCAACAACGCGTTCGGCGCGCCTGTCACGCGCGGGGTGTAGGCCAGCAGATCGAGCAGATTCAGACCCACGCGCACTTCGCGCATGGCGATGCCGGTGTCCTGGCCGGTCAGCGCCAGACGCGGCAGGTGCTGCATCAGGCGGTCGAGCAGTTGCACGCCCAATTGCCGGTGCTCGGCGAGGTTCGCCGGTTCGGTCATGCTGACGATGTCTTTCCAGCTGAAACGGGTCAGGCGCTTGGCCGCCAGTTCGGCACCGAACGGCCGGGCGATCAGCGTCCAGATAAACGCAAACAACAACCCCATCGGGCCCGCCAGGTTGGAGTTCACGAAGGCGAAGAAGTCCGCA
This sequence comes from Pseudomonas sp. GW822-FHT03F08, assembly GCF_058801265.1. Lineage (NCBI taxonomy): Bacteria > Pseudomonadati > Pseudomonadota > Gammaproteobacteria > Pseudomonadales > Pseudomonadaceae > Pseudomonas > Pseudomonas sp. GW822-FHT03F08. The sequence continues at coordinate 595,120 of NZ_JBXANC010000004.1, forward strand.
TCGTAAGCGCCCGAGATACTGATGAACGACGAGGTGTTCACCAGGGTCAGCAGCATGCCGAGGTAGAACCGTGGCTGAACCGTCAGGGTGCCGACGCAGATGAACGGGATGGCAAATGCCAGCACCAGCATCGGGAAGTCATGCAGGTTTGGCAGCACCAGAAACAGGTACAGACTGGCGAACAGCACCGACATCCCGGTCCAGAAAAAGAACCGGTAAATCTGCGGCGCCGGGTCGTCCATCGAGGCAAAGAAACTGCACGACACCGCTGCCAGAATCACCGCGCTGCCGCCGTCGGTCCAGCCCAGCAGAATCCACAATGTCGAGGCGACGATGATCGCCAGAATGGTCGAGGCCACCGAATACAGCATCAGCCCACGGTCGAGAAACGGCGTCAGGCGACCAAGGCGCCAGTGACGATAGACCGCGCGCCAGCTGTCCTGGCGATCGCACAGGATCGCGTCCTGCAGACTGCGGCAGTCCTGCCACAGATCGATGAATTCGCCGAGGCGGTACAGCGCGTTGGAAAACAGCAACTGTTTGCGATCTTCGAGGGCTTCGGCGCTGGGTTGCAGGGCTTCGAGCTGATCGCGCAGGGCTTGCCAGCGGTCGAGATCGGCATCTTTGTGGCCGAGCCATTCGCGGGTGGCGGTGAGCAGCGGCGCGAATTTTTCCACCAGTTCCGGGGTGCGCCGTTCTAGGGCGTAAAGCGAGTCTTCCAGAGCGTCGATCACCGGCAGCAGGTGGATCATCCGCCCGCGCAGTTCCTTGGTGTTACGCACCGTCTGCGGCCGCGCGCCTTCGTGCGGCAACTGGCCGATCATCAATTCCAGGCTGTTGAAACTGCCGACCATGGCCATGCGCAGGGCGGTGACTTCTTCGGGCTTTACGTCGCGGCTGAGGAATTTCAGGCTGTAGGTCGTCGCATCGGCAAACCACTTGCCCACCGCATCGTTGAACACCGGCGCCAGGCGTCTAGGCCAGAACATCGCGCCGACCACCGCCGCCACCGCGATGCCAAGGAAGATCTCTTCGGTACGCGCCTCAGCCACATCCCAGACCGCCAGCGGGTTATCCACCGTCGGAAGGGCGATCAGCGGCAAGGTGTACCCCGCGAGCATCAGCGCGTAATTGTTGGCGGTGCGCAGGTGCAGCGACAGGAACAGCAGAATCCCGGTCCACAACGCGATGACCACCACCAGCACGTACGGGCTCTGGACGAACATCGGCACGAACAGCACCGCCGCCGCAGCGCCGAGAAAGGTCCCGATCGCCCGGTACAACGCCTTGGAACTGGTCGGCCCTAGGAACGGGCTGGAAACGATGTACACCGTGGCCATCGCCCAGTAAGGACGCGGCATCTGCATCAGCAAGGCGATGTACAACGCGATCATCGAGGCTGCAAACGTACGGATCCCGTAGAACCAGTCCCGGGCCGGAGGAATGCCGGAAAAAAAGCCGTTCACGGATAGATCACCGCTGGCGGACTGGCCGCCTCAAAAGCTCTCAGTACACGAAGCGTAGCCTCCAGATCACTCCGGTCGATGCCTTCGAGCACCTCATTGCGCAGACGCACCAGCTCGACTTCCACCGCTTGCACCAGCTCGCGACCGGTGTCGGTCAGGCTCAGGCATTTGGCCCGGCGATCCTGCGGGTCTTCAGTGCGGCAGACGTAGCCGGCGTGGCACAACTGATCGAGCAGCCGCACCAGCGAAGGGCTCTCGATCCCCGCCGCCTGCGCCACCTGCACCTGATGCACGCTCTCCCCCAGACGCCCGATCATCAAGAGCGGGACGGCGCAGGCTTCGGAAATTCCATAGTTGACCAGCGTGGTCTGGCAGATCTTCCGCCAATGCCTGGCGGCCACCACCATGGCGCTGCTGATGTTCATCTGGAGGGCGTCGAGGGTATTCGGCACGAGGGAATGCACACACTGTTAGTTTGCTAACTATCAATATGGCATTTGAGGGGAAATTCAGTCAAGTTTTGAAACAAATTGCCCCGTTGGTCGTTAGAGCGATCAGGTGGTTCCTAATTAGGAACTTACAATGTATATACCTTTTCAGTACGAACCCCCTTTCGAAGGAGTTGAGCATGTCAAAACAAGCCGTTTTCACAATGAAGCTGGAGCCGGAGTTGCGTGAGCAATTCATGGCCGAAGCTGAAGCAACGCATCGCCCTGCCTCGCAAATCGTAAGAGAAATGATGCGGCACTTCGTCCAGACTCAACGTGAGGCTCGCGAGTACGAGGCGTTTCTGCAGCGGAAGGTAGATATCGCACGAGCCTCTATACGCGACGGGGATGGCTTGTCGAATGAAGAAGTAGAAGCAGAATTCGCCGCAAGGCGCAGGCGGGCAGACAATCAAGAATGAGGATTATCTGGACGAAAACCGCCAAAAAGGATCGTGAAAAAATTTGGGATTATCTTCACTCCGTAAACCCAAAAGCCGCTGTAGATATGGATAACCGCTTCAGCGAAGCGGTTTCCCGAATTTCTCAGAATCCGGAAATTGGCCCAGTCGGTATCATTGCCGGCACGCGAGAAGTCATTCCACACCAAAGCTATCGGCTCGTTTATCAATTGGAACACGATGCAGCCTGGATTCTGGCACTGGTCCATACCGCTCGATTATGGCCGTTACCACGGTGACTGCTACCCCGCCCGCCCCTTCCTCAACATCACATCCAACTGATCCACCACCTCCGCCCAATCCGCATCATCGAGAATCTCGTCCCGCAAAAAATCCGCCTGGCTCTTGGACCAGAAAAACGCATCGCACAGGTGCAGTTCGGGCTTGAGCGGGGAATGGGTGGCGATGAACTGGTCGATGCTGACCGGGTCGTTGGGCAGGCCGAGTTGTTTGAACAGGGATGGGAGGCTGTGCGTCGGATTTTCCATTGTTCTACTCCTTCGAAGATTCAGTGGATGAAAACATTTCGCGAGCAAGCCACATTGCCACAGGTTCATTGCAGAACCTGTGGGAGCGGGCCTGCTCGCGATTGGCGTCAGCGCAGACGCTAACAAAAACCTACTGACTCAACTCCCGCACCTGGGCATGGGGCACCATTTTCAGGAACTCGGGCATGCTCATGTGCAGCAGGTTGTTGTGGTTGCCGGCCTCCAGGTAAATGTCTTTTTGCCGGGTCACCAACGGGTCGATGACCATGTCCAGCCCGTAGGAGTCGCCCAGCGGCGGCACTGCGCCACGTTCGCAGTCGTCGAACAGGTGCGCCAGGGTGCTTTCGCGGGTGATCTGCCACTCGCCGCTGGTGCGCACTTTGCTCAGGTCCAGATGGCGGCTGGCGGGCAGCACGGCCATCAGGTAATGCCCGTGGTGGTCGTCGAGGATCACCGATTTGGCCACCCTGTCCGCCGGAATCCCCGAAACCCGCGCCGTTTCAAGGCTGCTGCTCGAGTGCGGATGGGAGAGGACATCATATTCGCATTGCGCCCGGGTCAGGCTGCTTTGCACTTTTCTTGCCATACGCATGATGCACCTCGGTGCCCGCCGACGCTGCGCGGCGGGCGGTGATGAACATTGTTCCTGTCCTTGAAAGTCTAGTCGGGCACGCTGCGAGTGAAGGGAATTCCGCCCACTGGCGGCACGAGCAATTTGATCAAAATTCATCCAGCTCCAGGCTCAACTAGACTGTAAAGAGAACCCCTGACTCTCCCGGAGGGTCACGTGAACACCCGTCGCTGTGCGTTTGTCCTGTTGATGCTGCTGAGCGGATCGGCCCTGGCTGTGGACACCCCGCTGCACGCTGTCGACCCCATCGGCCTGTGGCTGATCACCTTGGGCATCGCGTTCCTGATCGCCGAAGCCGCGCTGCCCAACTACGGCGTGATCGGCCTGGGCGGCATCGTCATGTTCGTGATCGGCGCGCTGATCCTGGGCAACGCCGAACTGCCGGTGCCGATGATGATCGGCCTCGGGCTGGTCAGCGCCCTGCTGTTGATTGCGCTACTGATCCGCGCTTTGAAGACTCGACCGCGCCATCCGGTCAGCGGCGACGCGGGCCTGCTTGGCAGCGTAACGGCCGTGACGGTCGTGCAGCCGCAGGACGCTCGCAACGGCTGGGTGCAATTACAGGGAGAACGCTGGCAAGTTTTGAGTGCCACACCGCTGCACACCGGGCAACCGGTGCGGGTGGTCGGGCGCAAGGGCTTGTTGCTGCAAGTGGCCGCGGCTGACGCGGCACCGCTCGGAGAGTGATCATGGGTCTGCAAATCGGTTTTGTCGCGCTGCTGCTGTTGCTCATTGCCCTGGCCGGCTCGACGTTCCGCATCCTGCGTGAATACGAACGCGGCGTGGTGTTCCAGCTCGGGCGCTTCTGGCAGGTCAAGGGACCGGGGCTGATCCTGTTGATTCCGGTGGTGCAGCAAATGGTCCGGGTGGATCTGCGCACCATCGTCCTCGACGTGCCGCCGCAAGACGTGATCACCCGCGACAACGTGTCGGTGAAGGTCAACGCGGTGCTGTATTTCCGGGTGCTCGACCCGCAGAAAGCGATCATCCAGGTCGAGGACTTCCTCATGGCCACCAGCCAACTGGCCCAGACCACCCTGCGTGCAGTGCTCGGCAAACATGAACTGGACGAACTGCTGGCCGAACGCGAACGCCTGAACATCGACATCCAACAAGTGCTCGACGCCCAGACCGACGCCTGGGGCATCAAGGTCGCCAATGTCGAAATCAAACACGTCGATCTCAATGAATCGATGGTCCGCGCCATCGCTAAACAGGCCGAAGCCGAACGGGAACGGCGAGCCAAGGTGATCCACGCCGAAGGTGAATTGCAGGCCTCTGAAAAACTCATGCAGGCCGCCGAAATGCTCGGGCGCCAGCCAGGCGCCATGCAGTTGCGTTACATGCAGACCCTGAGTTCGATTGCCGGCGACAAGAGCTCGACCATCGTCTTTCCGTTGCCGATCGAATTGCTCAAGGGGATGGCGGATCTGTCGGCGAAATCGTGAGCGCGCGCAGGCGTTCAAGCGCTTCGTAGGGCGCCCGCGCACAACGTTCCACTTGCGCCTGCAACAGCGTGGAAGCCTCACGGCGTTTGCTTTCGCCATCGGCGACAAACGCCTGTGACGGCTGTTTCGCATGTTGCGCGGAGCCTGCCATGGCGCGTTCACATTGCGCGGCATTCAGCTGGAAAAACCCCGCCAAACGTCCCGTTATCGCCTCGGGCAACTCGCTGTAATTGACCGTCAGCCCGCCGAAATCAGCGCAGTGCAAGCGCCCCGCCTCCAGCAGACGTCCCAGCCTCCGGGCGATGAAATCCTCACGCCCTTCGAATGGCAAGTTGTCGTCCAGCACGCACTCGCCGAGCATGCCGGGCACCATGTGCATGCCCGGGCGACGCAGATGCGAAACAGCGATTTCCAGCGGATCGCGGTAGACGAACAACCAAGGCGTATCGGGGAAGCATTCGTGAAGCAGAGGCCATTCACCGATGTTCCAGGCGTCGAGCTTGATCACCAGCCGTTGCTCCACACCGCGCCGGCGCTGACCGTAGGCCGAGAGCAACCCGGCGATGGCCGCACGGCGTTCGACGGCCGGCAGATCACTGCGCAGCAAGGCATCGAGGGGGGGCGGTTCCGAGATCACGATGTGATCGTCGAGGCGGGCGAGCATCTGGCTGATCAGCGTCGATCCGCAACGCGAGGCGTGCAGGATGAAGGCGCTCGGCGCCAGGCCAGAACTGAGCGCCTGCCAATCCGTGAGTGCCAATAAGGGTGTTTGCCGGCGAAACGCCTGATTGAACGGCAGCCGCAGCGCTTCTTCCACCGCATCGCGAAAAAATGGCTGATGCAGCGGCGTATCGCCAAACCAGCACCAGTCCACCTGCCATTGGCCGGTGTCTTTCCAGATGCGAATCGGCAGCCAGCCGTCGAAATTCAGGCTCGCCATTGTTCGTTCCACGACCGGCGCCCCTTGCGCATCGCCGCCTCCAGTTCTTCCCGGGAGAATGACAAGCCATGCTCTGCGGCCAACGCCAGTGTCTGGCTGATGAACGCTTCGGGGTCGTGCAGTGCCTGCAAGGTCGCCGACAACGAAGGATCCACGGCCAGCAGACGATGAAACCGCTGCAACGCCGAGTCTTCGGCATCAGGCTGCGGCGTGTTCGGTAAACCCTCGGCAATCATCTGCTCCAGCCAGACGCCGGGACGGCAATCGAGTACCAGATGAATGCGCGCCGTACTGTCGCGATTATCGACCCGATGCGGCCGCGCAAGGTCGAGAAACCAGCACTCGCCCGCCGACATCGGCATGCGCAGACCGTCGAGCCAGAAGTCCACGGCAGGTGGGCTGAGCAGCGGAATATGCAATCGAAAATCCGCGTCCGGCCCCTCGAGGTCATAGTCGCGATGCTCGTGAATCTGCCCGCCCGGCCCCAGCCGTAGCAGCCGGGCACTGACGATATCCAGCGGCAGATCACGCAACGCCTGCTGCCAGCGGCGGTCCTTCAGCCAAGGCACACGCTGTACAGGTTCGGCGGTTCCTGGGGACAGTTCAGTCAGCGCATCGGCAGCGGAAATCAGCGCCACGCCGCTCCAGTCACCCGCGAAATAGGCCGTGTTGAAATGCCCGCGCCAGGCATCGTTTTCAATCGCCGCCAGCGCCTGCAACAGCAACGGCAGATCCACCGTCACCGGCAGCCGCGAAAACGCCGGCCGGCTCATGTCCTGGGCAACACCGCGGATTCGCCGAGCCAGGTCAGCAAGCGGTCAAGGCAGGCCTCGACCGTCAGCGATCCGGTATCGAGTACCAGCGACGCCTGGGCCGGTGGCTCGTAAGGTGCCGACACGCCGGTAAACCCGGCCAGCTCGCCGCGTCGCGCCCGGGCGTAATGCCCTTTCGGATCGCGCTGTTCGCACACCGCCAGCGCGGCGCTGCACCAGACTTCGCGATAGTCATCGCCCAGGCGTTGAGCGAACACTTCACGCAACTCCACCAGTGGCGCGATCATCGCCAGAATCACGATCTGCCCGTTCTCCACCAGCAGCGTCGCCAGTTCACTGGCCCGACGGATGTTTTCCAGGCGGTCGGCATCGGTGAATCCCAGATCGCGGTTGAGCCCGACGCGCAAACCATCGCCGTCGAGCACAACGCTTTGCAAACCACGGCTGAACAACTCGGCATGCAGCGCCTGAGCCAGGGTCGATTTGCCCGCCGCCGGCAAACCAGTCAGCAACACGGCCGTGCCGCGATGGCCATTGCGGGTCTCGCGCTGTACACGGCTGATGCTGGCGGCCGGCGCCAGCACATCACTTCGCGGAGGCATGGGCCACCGGCACCGAAATATCCCCCGACGCCCACGCCGCTTCGCGGTTGGCCAGCGCCGTGGCGATCGACTGCACTTCGGTCGACTGCACCTGATCCGGCAACGGATCGAGCCCGGCACTGGCGAAGATCTGGCCATAGGCATTGCGCAGATCGGCGTAGGACAGGTCGCGACGCAAGTCCGCTTGCAGGTTGTTCAGTTCGCCCTGGATAAGGTCCAGCTCACCGATGCCCGCCGCCTGATGACGGTTGCGCAGCTGACCGACGATTTGCCCGTCGATGTCCGACAACTGCTGGTTGGTCTTGAACTGACGCAGCGCCTCCTGATAGTTGGCGTTGGCCACGTACAACTGCGCCAGCACCGCAATCGACATCGCCTGGCGACGTGCGGTGGCGACCTCTTCGCCGGCCTTGGCCACGTCGATGGCCGCCGGAGCGGAGATCACGTTGAACAGATTCCAGGTCACTTTCACGCCATAGTCGGCCCAGCGGTCGTTTACCAGGAACGAGTTGCTGTCGTAGTGTCCGCCAGCAGAAAACTCCAGGCCCGGCAGCATGCGCAACATCGCCTTGCGGGTTTCGGCGGCGCTGATTCGGGTCTGGTAATCCTGCTCACGCAGTTCCGGACGGCTGGTCAGGGCTTCCTGTTCCAGTTTGGAGATATCGACCTTGAGTTCCGGGATCTGATAACCGTCGTCGGTGGCCAGCGTCAGGTTGGTGCCCATCGGCAGGTTGATCAGGGTCGCCAGCTCGGTTTTCGCCAGCGACAGCGCACGGCGCTGCTCTTCCAGCTGTCGGGTGGCTTCGATCAGCGAACGTTGATAACCGAGGGACTGCACCGGATCGCCGATGCGCTGCTCGCTCATGCTTTCGCTGTTGCGCCGGGCAGCGTCGACCCGCGCCATCAGGCTGTCGATCTGCTTGAGCAGACGTTCGGCCGCCATCGCCCGCCAATAGGCCGAGCGCACGTCCTGAACAATGGTGTTGATCACCTTGCGCCGGCGTTCCTGCACGATCAGACGCTGGTCGCCCTGTTGTTTGGCGTTGATGTAGCTGACACCGAAATCGAGAACGTTCCAGACCATGGTCAGGTCCGCGACGTTGCGGTCGCGGTCCTGGGAGGTCGACGGTTCCAGAGACTGGGTGCCGGTGCGTACGCTCTGGCTGCTGGAAGCGCTGACGTTGTTGCGTCCGACGTAACCGGCGTCCAGCGCCATGCGCGGCAGCATGTCGAAACTGGCGAGGTCGAGCTGCCGTTTGGCCAGCGCTTCCTCCATGATTTTCAAGCGCCCTTCAAGGTTGTACTTCACGGCACGGGCCATGGCCTGATGCAGGGTCAGCGGACCGCGCAGCGGTTCCTGGCCCTTGTACATGGTTTGCAGGTCGGCTCGGGCCCGTTGCTCACTGACGCTGCGTTCGATCGGTTCACTGGTGACTGCACATCCGCTGATCGCCAGCGCCAGCAGGCTGGCGCCGAACAACTTCTGACTTTTCTTCATCCCTGGATCGCCCCTAGGTCCCGCACATATTGAGTTGTTGTGTATTGTCAGGCCGGCATTTCGCTGATGCCGACCTGTTGCAGAGCCGCCGCCAGGTTGTCCACCCGGTGCTGCTCGCTGTCCTTGATCTCTTGCAGTTGCTGGCCCAGGGTCGGCGCGCCGAACACACCGCGCAGGCCCTGGGACACGTCGCCGCCCCGGATCGAGTGGCTGTCGAAAGCGTTCAGCGAACCCCGCTCGGCGGCGCTGTCCTGGTTGAACAGACTCGACAGCGTGCTGCTGCCGAATACCCCGCCATCACCACCGCCGAATCCGAGGAAACCATGGCCGGAACCGTCACCGCTGCTGTCGCTGCTGGTGAAGACCTGGGCAATGAAACTCGGGCTCAACGCACCTTGGTTGATGAAAATATCGCCCAGCGGACGGATGCCGTCGCCGATCACCCGCTGTTCGAACAACGGTGCGAAAGTCAGCGGTGAACCGAGGTTGCCGGTGGGCGGCATGAAGACGATCGGTTGCAGCGGGACGTTCGGCGGTGGCGGCTGCACGACCGGATCGCTGCTGCGGAACTCCGGATCCGGCGTCACCACGACTGACGGTGAAGTCGGTGACACTGCCGGTACTGTATTGATCACGTAGTTGCCGGAACTGCTGACACCACTGCCGCTGTTTCCGGACAGATCGCTGACCCCGGCACTGTTGATGCTGATCGCATTGCTGGCGCTGTTGACGTTGGCGTTCGGCGTCAGGGTCGCAGTCCAGGTCTTGCCGCCGTCGCTGCTGCTCAGGTTGGACAAGGTGCCGTTGGCCACGCTGAGGTCTGACAGATCGAAACCGGTCACCGCTTCGTTGAAGGTGATGATCACCTGCGAGGTCTGGCCGACGCCCAGGTTCGGGTTGGCGACCACTACCGTGGCGGTCGGCCGCTCACTGTCGAGGGCATAGTTGTTCGACACCGCCACCGTGCTGCCGACGTTGCCCGCCAGGTCGGTGACGTTGCTGGTGTCCAGGGCAATGAAATTGCTTGGGTCGGTGACATTCGCGGTCGGCGTGAAGGTCGCGGTCCAGGTCTTGCCGCCATCGCTGCTGGTCAGGTTGCTCAGGTCACCGTTGGTCACGCTCAGGTCGGACAGGTCGAAATTGCTCACTGCCTCACTGAAGGTGAAAGTCACCGTGGTGCTCTGGCCGATGCCCAGATGCGGGTTGGCGACCACGATGTTCACCGTCGGCCGGGTCGCATCGAGGATGTAGTTATTGGAGATGGCGATGCTCGCGCCAAGGTTGCCGGCCAGATCCTGGACACCTGCGGTGTCGATCAGGATCAGGTTGGTCGCGTCGTTGACGCCGGCTGTTGGCGTGAAGGTCGCCGTCCAGGTCACGCCGCCGTCGCTGCTGGTCAGGTTCGACAGCGCACCGTTGGCGACGCTGATGTCGGACAGGTCGAAGCCGCTCACCGCTTCGCTGAAGGTGATGGTCACGGTGGTGGTTTCACCGATGCCCAGCCGGTTGTCGGCGACCACGATGGTGGCGGTCGGCAGCGCGGTGTCGATGGCGAAGTTGTTGGAATCGGTGTTGCCGATGCCACTGTTGCCCGACAGGTTGGCCACCCCGGCGTTGTTCAGGGTGATCAGGTTGGTGGCGTCAGAGATATTGGCCGTCGGCGTGAAGGTCGCGGTCCAGGTGATACCGCCGTCGCTGCTGCTGACATTGCTCAACGTACCGTTGGCAATGCTCAGGTCACTGTTGTCGAAACCACTCACCGCTTCGCTGAAGGTGATGGTCACCAACGAGGTTTCCCCGGCCTTGAGCGAAGTGTCGGCAACCACGATGGTGGCGGTCGGCACCAGGGTCTGCACCTGGTAGTTGGCCGAACTGGTGGTGCCAGTGCCGGTGTTGCCGGCCAGGTCGGTGATGCCGGTGTTGTTCAGGACAATCAGGTTGGTGAGGTCGGTCACACCGATGTTTGGCGTGAACGTGGCCGTCCAGGTGATGCCGCCGTCGCTGCTGCTGACGTTGCTCAACGTGCCGTTGGCGACGCTCAGGTCGGAATTGTCGAATCCGGTCACGGCCTCGCTGAACGTGATGGTCACCAGCGACGTTTCACCCGGCCGCAGGCTGGAGTCGCTCATGACAATGGTCGCGGTCGGGCGCTGACTGTCGACCGCGTAGTTGTTGGAGTCGGTGGTGCCACTGCCGGCGTTGCCCGCAAGGTCGGCGATGCCGGTGTTGTCCAGCGTGATGATGTTGGTGGTGTCGGTGATACCGGCCGCCGGGGTAAAGGTGGCCGTCCAGGTGATGCCGCCATCGCTGCTGCTCACCGCACTCAGCGTGCCGTTGTCGATGGTCAGGTCGGTATTGGTGAAACCAGTCACCGCTTCGCTGAAGGTGATGGTCACCAGACTGGTCTGGCCGACGCCGAGTGCGGTGTCAGCCACTACGATAGTGGCGGTCGGGCGCACCGTATCGATCGAATAATTGTTCGAATCGGTGGTGCCGCTGCCGGCATTGCCCGACAGGTTTTGAACACCGGCGTTGTCCAGCGTAATCAGGTTGGTGGCATCGGTGATGTTGGTGGTCGGCGTGAAGGTGGCCGTCCAGGTGATGCCGCCGTCGCTGCTGCTGACTGCCGACAACGTGCCGTTGGCAATCGTCAGGTCGGCGTTGGTGAAACCGGTCACCGCCTCGCTGAAGGTAATGGTCACCAGCGAGGTCTCGCCGATCTTCAGACTGGGGTCGGCCACGATGATGGTCGCGGTCGGCAGCACGGTGTCGATGGTGTAATTGGCCGAGCTGGTGGTTCCGCTGCCGGCGTTGCCGGCCAGGTCGGCGACCCCGGCGTTGGCCAGGGCGATCACGTTGGTAGCGTCGTTGACGCCCACGTTCGGGGTGAACGTCGCCGTCCAGGTGATGCCGCCGTCGCTACTGCTCACGGCCGTCAGCGTACCGTTGGCAATCGTCAGGTCGGCATTGGTGAAACCGCTCACCGCTTCGCTGAACGTGATGGTCACCAGCGAGGTTTCACCGGCGCTGAGGCTGCTGTCGGAAAGCACGATGGTCGCGGTCGGGCGCTGGCTGTCGATCGCATAGTTGTTGGAATCGGTGGTGCCGCTGCCGGCGTTGCCCGCCAGATCGGCGATACCGGTGTTGTCGAGTGTGATGATGTTGGTGGTGTCGGTGATACCGGCTGCCGGCGTGAACGTCGCCGTCCAGGTAATGCCGCCATCACTGCTGCTGACGGCCGACAACGTGCCGTTGGCGATGGTCAGGTCGGCGTTGGTGAAACCGGTCACCGCTTCGCTGAAGGTGATGGTCACCAGGCTGGTCTGGCCGATGCCGAGCGCGGTGTCGGCGACCACAATGGTGGCGGTCGGACGCACGGTATCGATCGCGTAATTGTTCGAATCGGTGGTGCCGCTACCCGCGTTGCCCGACAGGTTCTGTACGCCGGTATTGTCCAGGACGATCAGGTTGGTGGCGTCGTTGATGTTGCTGGTCGGCGTGAACGTTGCCGTCCAGGTGATGCCGCCGTCGCTGCTGCTGACCGCCGTCAACGTACCGTTGGCGATGGTCAGGTCGGCGTTGGTGAAACCGGTGACCGCCTCGCTGAACGTGATGGTCACCAGCGAGGTCTCGCCGATTTTCAGTGAGTTGTCGGAAATGATGATGGTAGCGGTCGGCAGCACGGTGTCGATGGTGTAGTTGTTGGAGTTGGTCGTGCCGCTGCCGGCGTTGCCCGCCAGGTCGGCGATGCCGGTATTGGCCAGGCCGATCACGTTGGTCGCGTCGTTGATGCCCACGTTCGGCGTGAACGTTGCTGTCCAGGTGATGCCGCCGTCGCTGCTGCTGACCGCCGTCAGGGTGCCGTTGGCAACCACAATGTCGGCATTGCTGAAACCGGTCACCGCTTCGCTGAAGGTGAAAGTCACCAGAGTCGTTTCACCGGCCGTGAGGTTGCTGTCAGCGACCACGATGGTCGCGGTCGGACGCTGGGTATCGATGGCGTAGTTGTTGGAATCGACGGTGCCGCTGCCGGCGTTACCGGCCAGGTCAGCGATACCGGTGTTATCCAGCGTAATCAGGTTGGTGGCATCGGTGATGTTGGCGCTCGGGGTGAACGTCGCGGTCCAGGTAATGCCGCCGTCGCTGCTGCTGACGGCCGACAACGTGCCGTTGGCGATGGTCAGGTCGGCGTTGGTGAAACCGGTCACCGCTTCGCTGAAGGTGACGGTTACCAGCGAGGTTTCGCCGATTTTCAGAGCGTTGTCAGCCACCACGATGGTCGCGGTGGGACGCTGGGTGTCGATCGCGTAATTGTTTGAATCGGTCGTGCCGCTGCCGGCGTTGCCGTTCAGGTCAGCGATGCCGGTGTTGTTCAGGGTGATCAGGTTGGTCGCGTCAGTGATGCTGGCGGTCGGCGTGAACGTTGCCGTCCAGGTGATGCCGCCGTCGCTGCTGCTGACCGCCGTCAACGTGCCATTGGCGATGGTCAGATCAGCGTTGGTGAAACCGGTCACCGCTTCACTGAAAGTGATGGTCACCAGCGAGGTTTCGCCGATTTTCAGAGCGTTGTCAGCCACCACGATGGTCGCGGTCGGCCGCGCGGTGTCGATGGCGTAGTTGTTCGAGTTGGTGGAGCCGCTGCCGGCGTTGCCGGCCAGATCGACGACCCCGGTGTTATCCAGGGTGATCAGGTTGGTGGTGTCCGTGATGCTGCCGGTCGGCGTCAGCGTGGCGGTCCAGGTAATGCCGCCGTCGCTGCTGCTCAGACCGCTCAGGGTGCCATTGGCCACCGTCATGTCGGCGGTGGTGAAGCCGCTGACCGCTTCGCTGAAGGTAATGGTCACCAGCGAGGTTTCACCCGCCGCCAGATTGGTGTCGGCAACGACAATGGTCGCTGTCGGCCGCACGGTATCGATCACGTAATTGGCCGAATCCGTCGTGCCGCTGCCGGCGTTGCCGGCAAGGTCAGCAATACCGGTGTTGTCCAGGGAGATAAGGTTGGTGGTGTCGGTGATGCTGGCGCTCGGGGTAAATGTTCCGGTCCAGGTGATGCCACCGTCGCTGCTGCTCACCGCCGTCAATGTGCCGTTGGCGATGGTCAGGTCGGCGTTGGTGAAACCGGTCACCGCCTCACTAAAGGTGAAGGTCACCAGCGACGTATCGCCGATCTTCAATGCCGTATCGGACATCACGATGGTCACGGTCGGCCGTGCGGTATCGATCGCGTAGTTGACGGAATTGGTCGTGCCGACGCCCGCCACGCCGTCGCTGATCGCGGTCACCCCGGTGTTGTCGAGGGTGATCAGGTTGGTGCTGTCGGTAATGTTGTTGGTTGGCGTGAAGGTCGCGGTCCAGGTCAGGCCGCCGTCGCTGCTGCTGACCGATGTCAGCGTGCCGTTGGCGATGGTCAGGTCGGCGTTGGTAAACCCGGTGACTGCCCGGCTGAAGGTGATGGTCACCAGCGAGGTTTCGCCGATTTTCAGGGCTGTGTCCGACATCACGATGGTCGCGGTCGGTGGTTCCACATAGGCGGTATTGAGCGTGCCGCCATTGTTGTAGATCGCCGCGAAGGCCAACGGTACAGAGCCCGTCACGCCGCCGCCCAGTTCCGTACCGCCGGCGCCGCTGCCGGCCGCGTTGCCGCTGATGGCGCTGAAGTTGGCGGCGGTGATCAGTACCGTGCCGCCCTGGTTCCAGATCGCACCGACCCCCCGACCACCGTCGCCGCCGTTCAGGTTGTTGCTGCCCTGGCCGCTGCCGCCACCACCCCCGCCGCCTGCACCGATGTTGTTGCTGATGACCGAGGTGCCGACGATTTTCAGGGTGCCGGTCGAGGCGTTGTAAATGCCGCCGGCCGCGTTGCCGCCGACGCCGCCGACCTTGTCCCAACCGGAGCCGCCACCGCCGCCGCCAATGGAAATGGTGCCGTTGTTGGCCGTGCCGCCGTTGCCGCCGTTACTGTAATAGGACACGCCCACACCGCCGGCGCCGCCGGTGGTCGAGCCGCCGCGTCCGCCCATGTGCGTTGCGTCATAGCCACCGCCGTAGCCGCCGACACCGCCGCTGCCGGCCTGGCCGCCTAGCGTACCGGTGCCTGGCCCGGCAGTGCCGCCATGGCCGCCGCCCTGACCGCCTAGGCCACCGCCACCGCCGCCACCGCCGCCGTAGTTGGCGCCCGTGACACCGCCGCCGCCGCCACCGCCGGCCGCCGCGTTACCCGTGACCGAAACGTTATTCAGGGTCAGGATACCGGCGTTGAAAATCCCGCCGCCCATGGCGCCGGTTGCGCCGTAGCCGCCATTACCACCGTTGCCCGAGACCAGGCCCCGGGTGATGACCAGGCCATCGAGCGTTACCGTACTGCCGGAGGTAATTTCCACCACCCGGGTCTTGTACTGGCCATCGAGCGTGACGTCGGCGACACCGTCGTTGTTCAGGTCGCCATCGACCGTGATGTTCTTGTTGATCAACAACTCCGAAGTGAGCTGCACCGTCATGCTGGTGCCGAAGGTCACGATGTCGCCGTTCTGCGCCGAGGCCAACGCTGCGCGCAGCGAGCCGACCCCGGTGTTCGCGTTGTTGGTGGCGGTCCAGGTGGCGAGGCCCCACTGGTATTCGCTCATCGACAGGGTCGACAGCACGTTGGCGCTCTCGATCTTGCCCGTGGCGATTTCCAGATCCCAGTCGCCGCCCACACCGGTGCGGTTGTTCGATGCCGCCACGTCGCGGCCGGTCAATTGTGCCAGCGAGTCGACGAAGCTCAGGCCTCGGTCACCCTCGGCGGTGTAGCAGCCGTAAATGAGGATGTCGCCACCGACGTTCATGTCCTTGCCGATTTCCGCCAGCACCGCGCTGCGCTGCGCGACGTTGTCCGCCGACAGGTAACTGTTGCCGAGCCACAGGTCACCGGCGTTGCCGTGGGCAATAATCTGCACCGAGCTGACGCCCGAGTGCTGGTCGAGGTAATCGGCGATCTGCTGCAAACCATCCTTGCTGGCATCGAGCTTGACCACTTGCGTGCCGGGAGCGACGCCTTTGAGCAGGCTGTCGGCATCCTTGACCCGGGCATCGACGAACACCACGCTTTGGCCCGGTACCGCGACAGGGCTGGCGGCAGGCGTGGCATCAGCCTGGCCGTGGGTGTCCTTGCTGGCCACCGGATGATCGGCCGTCGGCGCCTTGGCTGCATCGGCGGTGGGGTGGCTGTCGGCCTGGGCGGCTGTATCAGCGACAGTGGCCGCGACGGCACCGTCGAACAGCATGCGCGGTTCCAGCGACATGATCAGCGGCGCAGCCAGCGTCCGTTGGCCTTCGGTTACCCGCGACTTTTGCTTGCTCCACCACATGTTGCTCACCCGGACTCGAACAGTTGTAACGCATCAATGAAAAACGCCGCGATCAACTGATCGCGGCGTCGGACTTCATACGAATGACATTGGCAGCGCTGGCTGAGCCATCGAGCCAAAAGGACAAATCGGCGTATTGCTTGAACAGGTCCGGCGGCAGAATCGTGCGCCGGGACTGCAGGGCGACCTTGGGTTTGACTTTGTGCAGGCCGGCCACGCCAAGGGCCTGGTCGAACTCTGGCGCGTCATAGGCCAGGTGTTCGAAATCGTGTTCGAACCAGGGTTCGCCAATGAAGTCGTAGACCAGCCGCAGCACGCGCTCCGGGGCCTGGGTCAACAAGTCGTAATCGACGATCAACAGCGAATCGGCGTGCTCGCCGTAATAGGCTTCCTTGAGCGCCGCCCAGGCGAATCCCACCAGGCGGTTGCGCTGGGCCAGGGTTTCGCAGCGGCTGTAGACCGTGTTGCGCTCGACGGCATCGCCGAACAGCTTGGTGTTTTCATAGGGATTGGCGCGGTACAGCCGTTCCAGGCTGTCCATCACCCAGGCGACGTTGCGCACGCAGGCAATGACTTTGGCTTGGGGAAACAGGTCGCTGATGGCCGGCAGGCGTGAGCTCCACTGCCGATTGGTGTCGAACACCACCGGTTTGTCGGCCTTGTCGGCGTAGTAGGAATCGAAGAGCCCGCGCAGCAGGCGACGGCGCATCTCGGTGTCGATCACCGCGCCGAATTCGCTGCCGGCGCTGCATTGTTCAAGGACACCGGAGAACAGTGCGCCGACCGGGCTGGTCATGCCGGCATGAAAGCGCGGATTCTGCAGAAGGATCGCAGAAAGCAGGGTCGAGCCCGAGCGCGGCAAGCCGGAGATAAAGTGGAACTGCTGCATCCCTTCACCGTATTTGTAAGTCCCTTTGTCCGACGAGCGTAGTCCAACAATACCCTTTCGACTAGTAGTGTTTTGATATCAAAATAGAGCAAAACGGATTATTAAAATCCATTTTTATCGCGAATAAAAAGGTGAAGCGTTTAAGTCATCTGGCTTCTGTTCCTTGCGCTGTTTTCAGCGAAAAAAGTCGCGCTTTCGCTCCACCGGCGTGGGTCTGGTCACGCAATTCCCAGGTCGGCGGCAAGGGTACGAATGGATCGGGTACATCCACATCCAGATCACCGATCAGCCAGACTCGAGCGCTGTCCTTCGGCAGGTCCCCCAGCCGATCCAGATAGACCTCATCGGACACCAGCGTGCCGAAACCATAGTGGTTCGGACGCGTCGAACGGCCATCGGCGGCGGGCGGTGTATACAAGCGGATCTGGGCATCCGTGCGGTTGTAGTAAACGTAGCTCAAGTACCAGAGCATGTCGCTGGTGACGATCCGGTCGCCGCTGACGAAGTGGCGGTTGATGTGATCGACCATGACATTGAACTGGTCGTTCGGATCGACCGTGGCGTTGGTGTTCACCCCGATCATCTCGACACCGATCAGCGATACCAGCACCGCTATCGCGAGCACACGAACATGGCTGTACAAACGATCGATGGCCAGCCCCGCCAGCATCGGCAATCCCAGCGCATAGGCTGTCAGATAACGCTCGATAAACACCGGGCTTATGAAAGACACCGCGAACACCAGCAACAACGGCACACCGGTGTAGAGCGCCAGCAGCACACTGCCATGATTCACGCTGCGGTCGCGGGCAACGGCCACGCCCGCCAGCACCAGCAAGGCCAGCGGCACACCGCCGAACAGCAACAGCGGAAGATGGTCACCATCGTTCTGGATCAACCACAGCCAGATCATCGACGGCAGGGAAGACAGGATCACCGGATCTTCCCAGCCGACATCGCCACCGGCCTTGAGCTCTTCCATGTGTTGCATCAGACCGAGCAGGTTCGGCAACCACGGCAGGTAGAGCACGACAATGGCCAGGTTAGCCAGCCACCAGTCCTTGCGCTGGAGATGCCGCAGGCGATAACCCGGCAGCAAGCGGATCAGCCCCAGATACAGCCAGTGGCTCAACGCAGCCAGCACGGCGAAATAATGGGTGTACAACGCGGCGGTCATCAGCAGCGCATAGATCAGCAGATACCGGCGACGCTGCGGGCGCCTGATCCAGCAGATCAACGCCAGGGTGGTGCCGATCAGCAGCAGGCCGAGCAGCGAGTACATGCGCACTTCCTGGCTGTAGCGCACCGCCGTCGGCAGCAGCGCCAGCAGCACCCCGGCGATGATCGCGGCGCGGCGGGTGGCCAGACGGTCGACCAGGCACACACCCAGCCCGACCGTGGCGATGCCGGCCAGGGCGCTGAGGCTGCGGATCGACAGGATGCCGTCGCCGAACAACCCGATCCAGCCATGCAGCAGCATGAAGTAAAACGGCGGATGCACATCGAACGCCGCATGCTCCCAGATGCCGCCCAGCGAATAGTTCGCCAGCAGCAGGCTGGAGCCTTCGTCGCCCCAGATCGCGGCAGCGGTCAGGTCATAAAAACGCACGACCGTCGCCAACAGCAAAATCGGTATCAGCCACTGCTGGCGAGCCCAGCGCAGCAAACGCCGGACACCGGCATTCGGTGCGGCAAACGGGTCCTGGGTATCCCCCAGCGGAGTCTCGCGACGCGCTTCCATCAACCTTCCCTTACGGTATTCCGAGTAAAAAAACAGCGCCATTCATTGCGCACACTGTAGGCCAGAGCTGAAGCCGACGCGCGGCCACGACGACGTCCGGCAAGTCCGTCGATCCGGGTCTACGCTACGGCTTGGCGTGACCTGCCCGCGCAAATGGAAGGAGTCAGTAAAGCGTTTCGACCTGCCCGGCAGTAGAGGCTACCGCGCGGCGCGCCGACCACATAACAGAAGGATGAGGAACCATGGAAGTCTTTATGGGTACGATTCAACCGTTCGCCTTCAACTTCGCTCCCAGCGGCTGGGCCTTGTGTAATGGACAAATCCTGGGCATCTCGCAATACCAGGCATTGTTTGCCTTGCTGGGTACCTACTACGGCGGCAATGGCACGACCAACTTTCAGTTGCCCAATCTGCAAGGGC
Organism: Pseudomonas sp. GW822-FHT03F08; assembly: GCF_058801265.1. Taxonomy (NCBI): domain Bacteria; kingdom Pseudomonadati; phylum Pseudomonadota; class Gammaproteobacteria; order Pseudomonadales; family Pseudomonadaceae; genus Pseudomonas; species Pseudomonas sp. GW822-FHT03F08. The sequence continues at coordinate 614,308 of NZ_JBXANC010000004.1, forward strand.
GCACGATGGTCGCTCAGGGGGCCGGACTGGGGCTGACGCCGCGTGTCATCGGTGAAGTGTCCGGTACCGAAAGTGTCACCGCCACCATTGCCAACATGCCCAATCATACGCACGCCATGACCGGTCTCACCGCCAATACGGCCTTGAAACTGGCCGTACCCGCGAGCAATCCGGCGACCACGCCAACCGCCACCAACTCCTACATCGGCGCCTCCGGTGGCGGCCCAGGCTCGGCGAATATCTACTCCGACGCCCAAGGCGCCACGCCGATTCCGATCAAAGGCCTGACCACCACCGTCACCGGGGACATTTCCTCCACCGGCGGCAGTCAGCCGCTGGGCATCATGAACCCCTTCCTGGTCCTCAACTTCAGCGTTGCCCTGAACGGCCTCTTCCCTTCGCGCAACTGAACAACCGCCGGGGGCTTCGGGCCCCCGGCCGTTTCTCTCGTCACTGGAGTCAGACCATGCTGCAAGCGGTTCAGATCCAACACGCCCAGGCATTGCTGGGACAACAACACACGCTGCACCTGCCGGACGGCACAGCGCTGCCGATTCAGATCGAATACCTCGAAGAAGTTCCTGCGGCGAAAACCCGCTTCAGCGAACGCATGCCCTTCTGCCTTGAATTCAACAGCCTGGTGCCGACCGAGTTTGTCGACGGTTTGTGCGCACTGGAACTGCCGGAACTCGGACGGGTAGAGGACATCTTCGTGTCACGGGTGCCGGCGATGGGGCGAGATCCGCAATTGGGCTACTTCTGTATTTCCTTCAACTGATGCGCTACCGGCGCCCTACAAAATCTGCGCGAAGCCCTGTAGGAAAAAGATGTAGGAACAAGGCCGGCCCCTTGTAGTCCGGGCACTTCAACCCATTTTATTGGGAAATATCCGACATCATTTCGCGATTCACCTTGATAGCGTTGTTCCGAATCCGTCACAGGACAAGGAACAACGGATGTTCAATGCCAATGCTCGTTTTCGCCTCACGACCGACGATTTTAAACACGATTTTCAGGTGCTTTCCTTCACCGGCACCGAAGCCGTCAGCGAACCCTTTGCCTTCGAGGTCGAGCTGGTCAGCACCAGACCGGATGCCGATCTTCCAGGCCTGATGCACCAACAGGCCTTTCTTGCTTTCGATGACCAGGGCCACGGCATCCACGGACAGGTCCAGCACATCGCTCGGGGAAACATCGGCAAGCGATTGACGCGATACAGCCCGACCCTGGCCCCTCGGCTGGCCAATCTGCGTCATCGCATCAATCAACGGATTTTCCAGAACCTGAGCGTGCCACGAATCCTCGCGCAGATTCTCGAAGAACATGGCATTCACGCTGACCTCTACCAGTTCAAGCTCGGCGAGCCGTTGCCGGATCGTGAATATTGCGTGCAGTACAACGAATCGGACCTGCACTTCATCCAGCGCCTGTGTCAGGAAGACGGCCTGCACTACCACTTCCGACACAGCCGCGACAGGCACCTGCTGGTATTTGGCGACGATCAGACCGTGTTTCCCCGCCTCTCTCGGCCAACACGCTTCAAACCCCACAACGCCATGGTCGCCGACAGGCCGGTGATCCAGCGTTTCGACTACCGTCTCGAAACCCGGCCCAACCATGCCTCCAGCCGCGCCTATGACTTTAAAAAGGCGCGGATGGCGCTGGAAGCGGATGCCCGAAAACCTGATCAACACCTTCAGCCAGAGCTTGAGGTGTACGAGTATCCGGGACGCTACCTCGTCCGCGAGCACGGCAAGCGGTTGGCCCGGCGGGCCCTGGAGCGCCAGCGCGCCGATGACTGCCTGGGCGAAGGCGACAGCAACGAACCGGCGCTGGTGTCGGGACATTTTCTGTCACTGACCGAACATCCCGATCCGGCATTGAACGACTTGTGGCTGCTGACCGAAATCCGGCACGAGGGCAAGCAACCGCAAGTGCTGGAGGAAACCGGCAGCCACACGCCACTCAGCCCGGAGAAGGACTTCATTCAGGGCTATCGCAACCACTTCAAGGCCACGCCCTGGGAGGCGATCTACCGCCCGCCGTTGCGCTTTCGCAAACCCCGCATCGGCTCGACCCAGACCGCTGTGGTCACCGGCCCGGAAGGCGAAGACATCCATTGCGACCGGTATGGCCGGGTCAAGGTGCAGTTCTTCTGGGATCGCGAGGGCCGTCATAACGACAAGAGCAGTTGCTGGCTGCGGGTGGCCTCGGGCTGGGCCGGCAATGCCCATGGCAGCGTGATCATCCCGCGCGTAGGCATGGAAGTGCTGGTGACCTTTCTCCACGGCGATCCCGACCATCCGGTGATCAGCGGCTGCCTGACCAACAGCGCCAACCCGATGCCCTACGAGCTGCCGATGCACAAGACCCGCAGCGTGTTTCGCTCCCGCAGCTCGCCGGACAGCGCGGGATTCAACGAGCTGATGATCGAAGACCGCGCAGGCCAGGAACAGATTTACCTGCGCGCCCAGCGCGATCTTCAGCTGAAGGTCGAGAACGACAGTCATCTGGAAATCGGCAACCAACGGCGGGAAACCGTCCGGGGCAACAGCTTCAGCGTGCTGCATGCCGAGGAACACCGCACCGTCGCCGGTGATCGCAAGACCCGGCTCAAGGCCAGCGACTACCTGCATGTCGGCGGAAGCAGCCACATCAAGACCGGTCAATCGCTGACGGCCGAAGCCGCCGGGCAAATGTGCTTCAGCGCCGGCGAACATCTGGTGCTGGAAGCCGGAAAAAGCATCAGCCTGAAGGTCGGTGGCGAGCATTTTGTCCTCGACCACAGCGGCCTTTACGGCAGCAGCGACCTGCTGATCGGCGGCGCACCGGTGCCCTCGCTACGAGCCCCGCTGTTGCAGCCCGACGGTATTGAAGACCTGTCGGCTCCCGCACCTTTGCCGCCATTGGTCGCACCCTCGCAACAGGCATTGATGACCGCCAGCAAAACCCTGGGCGCGGATTTCTGCCCGATCTGCGAAGCCTGCCGCACAGGTGCGTGCCCGATCCCGGAGGCTGCCGCATGACCGACGCCCTTGTACGACGCTGGCTGATCGAACAACACCGCGCCGGTTGCCTCCTGTGCCTGGTCCTCGACTCGCAGAACGAGCGCGACATGCGCCAGCGCTGGCTGAAAAGCAGCCGTTACGAGCAATACGCCAGCCTCTACAGCGAAACCGTAGTCGCCGAACTGGCAGACACCGGCCCGTTCCTCTTCACCTTCGATCAACCCGACGACCGTCGTCTCGACGCCCTGCTCGACAGGCCGGACAGCCATTGGGGATGGTTCGCCAGCCTGGGCAAAGATGAGCTGAAGACCTGGGTCCGGCACTGGCAGGACCGGCTGATCGTCGGCGCCCGTCCGCATCAGGCGCTGTACCGCTTTCACGACAACCGGGTGCTGGCCCGGGCGCTGGAGCATCTACCGGTGGATGCTTTGCCGGCGTATCTGGGGCCGGCGATCAGCGTTTGCCATTGGCAGGGCTCGCACTGGCAGATGACCGATAACCCCGCGCCGGGCAGCTACCCCGTGCCGGCCGCGCCACCGTGGCTGCAACTGCCGATGCCTGATGAGCAAGCCATGGCGATTCGCCTGGCCAATGCCCACCGCTTTCTGCTGGCCGGGCATGTGCAGGCTTATTCCGCGTTGGCGTGCGCTCAGGATCCGCATGTCTGGCTGCGTGAACGACTGGAACTGGCCGAAGCCTGGGGCTGGCTGGCGCCGGAGCGGCTGGAGTTTCTGCTGGTCCAGAGCCTGCAAACTCCGAATCTCGCGCCCCATTGGCAAGCCCGACCGGACGAAACGCCGGATGAACACTTTGATCGGGTTTACCAGCTCTCGAAGCACTGGAACGGGGAGACGCCATCATGAAAATTCCGCTCAAAAGCCTCGGTCTGATCGGCTGTTTCGCGGCACTGGGAGGCTGCAGGACCGAACCGCCCAACACCTTCAAATTCACGGCAGAGTTACCGCCAGGGTTCGCCTATGAGGCTCTCGCAGAATATGAGCCGATAAATAGTAGTGAAACCTGCAAAGCCATAGACCTTCGCAAGACAGCCAACAGATTCAACAGGAACTGGCGAGAAAAGTACGAGCCTGTTTCCGAAATTGTCATCCGAAAGACCATCAATGGTTGCCCGATGGTTATACGTCGAATTGATCTGGACATCAGAGCCGCCTATGGGAAGGACTGGAGCGACATCAGCGCTGATAGTGCAGCGGTTGTTATACGGTCTGAATTGGACGATCGCTACAAAGGCACTTTCAACGAACGGGGTTTAAGCACCTTCTACGGTCAATGCCAGTGGCTTTTTCGCACCTCCGGTAAGCCGCGAATTTTAAGAAAACTGCTCGACTGCAAGGAAACCGATGCTCTGGGTACGCCAGAGCCGGGGCGCCCGTTTTCGGCATACACCCACGATCAACTTCCGGGCAAAACCGTGAGGATGAAGATCAAGCTAGCAAGGGAAGAACAACCTTACATCAGAGACACATGGGTCAAGTTTCCAAACGGCTGGAAACGGTGCATGGGTGACAACTTTGAGGATCAGTACGCCTTTTGTTACGGCAACTACACCGACTTCAGCACATTCAAAATGCCTGATGGCCGCGTCTGCACTATTTATCCAAGTTGCACGGAGTAAGGAGGGCTCGCCATGGAATTATTTGAAAAGGATCTGCAATCTCCAACACTGCCCCCCGCGACGATCAGACTCGCGATACTAAATGTGACTTTGATGGGTTGCCTTGCCCTCATCGCAGGCTGCAAAACCGAACCGTCAAATTCATTCACTTTCACAGCCGATTTGCCACCGGGTTTTACCTATCAGGCTTTTGTCGAATACACACCCGCCAAAGACGAAACGTGCAGCGTGCCGGACCGCAGAAAGACAGTCTCAGCACACAATCAGAAGTGGCGTGAACGGTATGAACCAACCTTTGAAATCCCTATTCGCCGGACGATCAGTGGCTGCCCGATGGCGATACGCAGAATCAGCCTCGATATCAATTCGGTCTATGGAAAATCTCGCGGCGACTTCAGTGCAGACAGTGCCGTAGTCGCCGTTCTTCCTGATATCGAGGAACGCTACAAAAACAGCTTCGACAGCCGGGGCGAAAGCACCTTCCATGGCCAATGCCAGTGGCTGTTTCGCACCTCGGGCAAGCCGAGAATCCTGCGAAAAATACTCGACTGCAAGGAAACCAATGCTCTGGGTACGCCAGAGCCGGGGCGCCCGTTTGCGGCATACACCCACGATCAACTTCCGGGCAAAACCGTGAGGATGAAGATCAGGCTGGTGAAGGAAGAGCGGCCAGGATGGAGGGACACGTGGGTGAAGATGCCGAATGGCTGGAAGCGATGCCTGGGTGATGGATATGACGATCCGCATGCCTATTGCAACGGCAATTACACCGACTTCAGCACATTCAAAATGCCTGATGGCCGCATCTGCAGCATTTACCCCGCCTGCACCGAATAAGGAGCGTTCAACATGTCATCACTCGAGAAAGAACTTCAATCTTCACTGGGTAGCCGCATGCTGTCTTGCCCGGAAAGCGGAAGATGGACCAGTTTTCAGCTGATCGATGAATCTGGCTCAGGAGCGCCGTATGCCGGGCTCGCGTATATCGCAACGGATTCAGAAGGGATGAAATACAACGGGCATCTGGATCCCGCAGGCATCGGTAAAGTAGAGAGCCATTTTGCCGGGCCGATTGCCCTTTTGTTCAGCCAGGAATATGAAGGTACAGAGAAGCTTTACAAGGATTTGCAGACAAGAATTCACTACCCTCTTCCAATCACAGACCTTCAGGTACGCGCCGAAAAAACTCGTTATCTGAACCTGAATGCCACCCGCACACGGGAGCGACCCGAGATCGCAGACGGCTCAGACTACTTTCAAGTCGAAGTCCGCCATCTGGTGAGATATGCCTCGCATCTGCCACCCGAGGTTTATCGCGATTACCCCCTCGATTCCGGGTGCGCGGCCATCATGCGTGAACACGGAAAACTTGGCGTAGCGCTGATGCCGCAACGTCACACAGTTCTTGAAGTGCGCCCGCTACGCGCGTTGCGTCCGATGTTATCCACAGCTCAGGAATTCTGTGCACTCAATCTGTACCAGCTTTCATTGATGGCGACCTTGAGTTACTGCCCCTTCGGCCAGAAACCGGAAACCGTTCCGATCAAAGAAAATCGGGTCACCTTTCCTTTGCATCCCAGCGTGGGCAATTGGTTTGGCGATGCCCTGGCCAAATCCGACGAACTATGGAGGGTCGACTCAAGTCAAATCAAAGCCTATTACCCTCTGTACGAAGACGTGCCGTATTCCAAACGCCTGGAAATCGTTCCATTCGACTCGGATCTGTACGAAGTGAATGACCCGAAGAGGATGGAGTCGCAAGAACATCCAGCCAAGGTTCATTTCCTTGATGACAGAAACGAAGGAAATGAGTCTACAGACACCCAAGCCTTCATCACCCACAACGACGAACTGATCCTGATCGCCGTGCGCGGCACTGCCGAGATAATCGCCGACGGTCTACGTGATGCAGACGCCCTTCAAGTGCCGTTCAAGGAAGGCGACGGCCAGGTACACCGAGGATTTTATGAAGCAGCGCAGAAAGCCTACGACTTCACCGTCAAATACCTCGAAAAGTTCTACACCGGCCAGAACCTCCTGATCTGCGGCCACAGCCTCGGCGGCGCTATCACGTTGCTGCTGTCCGAAATGCTCCGGCGTCGGCCCGAGGGCTACAACATCCAGCTCTACACCTACGGCGCCCCCCGCGCCGGCGACGCGGATTTCGTGAAGGCCGCAGCCGATCTCGTGCATCACCGCATGGTCAACCACAACGACCCGGTGCCCAGCGTGCCCGGCAGCTGGATGAACACCAAGGCCGACATCTACGGCACCGGGGCGGCGCTGACGTTCGTCAATGTGCCGGTGGGTCTGTCGGTGTTCGTCGCCGGTATCACCAATTGGACCGGAGAAGCCTACGACCATCACGGCAGCCTGCGGCACGCCATGCCGGTCGAGTTCGGGCGTGGGCAAGTGTCATCGATCCTGTGGAAACCAGGTTGCGACACCATCACCCAGCACGCCGCATGCGATGTAGCGATCCGACAGCGACACGGTCTGCCGGATCGGCCGACGTTGCTCAAACAGATCTTCGACGCCGGGCACCACTCGATGACCGGGGCGTACATTCCGGCGTGCTGGGCGGCGTTACGCCGTTGGCAGGAGGCGCTGGAGGCAGGGCGCTCACTGGTCACCGATCAGGAATACGTCTTGGTCGAGAAAGCGCTGCAACGCATCACTTTACAGCTACGGGACAAGCGTAATGATTTGTCGAGCCGTCCGGACGCCTACGTCCGTGCGAGTGAAAAAGCTATCGAAGCCTTGAGTCGAGAGGTCGATAAAGTGGAGGCAACCCGCAAACGTCTGGAAATATTCCGGCATCAACGTGTCGTCGCCCAGGACGTTTACGGGCGACTGTCAGAACAACCGGAACGACTCGCCGAAAGCCTGCCGCGCTGGAAGGCCCACCCGGAGAATCTCGTCGCACATCAACTGGCCATGGCGCCGGACGCCGCCGAAGAGGATCCGCTGCTGGCGACGCTCTACGGCCACAAGATCGGCGCGCCGCACACCTTTGATATCGACTCGGTCATCTGACTCAACCCTGTGGATACCACACCAACCGCTCCGCTGCCGGATTGCGTTCTTCCACCGCGAACCCCAGCGCCAGGTAATGCTGGCGTGCATGGGGATTGTTGGCCCAGACCACCGTCGTCACCGGGCAGCGGACTTGTTGCGCGGCCTTTTGCACGCCTTGCAACACCGCACGGCCGTAACCCTTGCCCCGGGCCTGGGGGATGAAGGCGATGTACAACACGCGGATTTCGTTGGGGCCGAAGTCAGTGCTCAACGCGCCGATAGCCGTGCCGAGCTTTTCCACGACGTAGTGCATGGCATTGGGATGGTTTTCACCCACACCCTGCTCCTGCACCTGAAATTGCTGCGCGACCACGTGCTGCACCACTTCCTGCTCGCCGTCGATCCATTGCAGATCCGGGCGCGCCGACTGATAGAGGCTTTGCAAAAACGGTCCGTCGGTGGCTCGTGAAGGCCGCACCACCAATCCGTCTGCCGACACTGCTGCGTTGTCCGCCATGTTCACGCTCCCTAGAAACCGCTTTCCCTGACCCCCAGCGCCGCCAACCGACGCCAGGCCACGCCGAGCACCGACTCGCCACTGCCCTGCAACACCACCACACCGCGCAACGGTTGCACCGGCGTCGGTGGCTGATCCAGCGTAGTCAATCGCGCGCCGTATTGCGCCTGCACCGGTTCCGCCCGTTGCTGTTGATCGCGGCGCACGGCAATCGGCCCGTGGTGATCGGACGTCAGCGCTTCCTGGTCGACATAGGCCACGCCATTGGTATCGATTTCATCGAGCTTCACGGTGATCGCCGGGTGCATCGGATCATCGGCGATAAAGCGCCCGGTTGCGCCCGGTTTGACCCGCCACAGTTCAGCTTCGGCGACATAACCACGCAGGCGCGAACCGTCCTCGACCACCCGCGCCAGCGCATCCTTGCTCGACAGCCAGCGGCCCGGTGTCAGGTTCGGCAGCAAGTCACGCACGGTGCCGGCATGGGGCGCACGCAGCAGCAGGCGTTCGCGACGGGCGCTCAGGCCACGGTATTCCGCCACGGCTTCGGCGAGGCGTTGCTCGACGATGCCGGCGTCGGCAGCCGTTTCGCTGCGACCGGCCTGACGGCGCATCAGCAACTGTTGAATCTGGATTTCCCGGCGGACGATGGCCTGCCGCGAATCAAGGTCCGGCGACTCAAGCTCGATCAGCACGTCGCCCTGAGCGACCTTCTGGCCGTCCGTGACCTTCACCGTTTTGACCCGCGCCGCCACTGGCGCGTGCAACGCACTGGCTCGACCGCCCTCAAGCATCGTCGGCAGTTCGACCGCGCTGCGCCACGGCACGATCAGCACCAGCAGCAGACCCAGCACCGCCAGGCTGCTGAGCAGCACACGGGGGCCATGCGCCTGTTCGCGGCGGCTCCACCACTGGCGCCACTCACTCATGATCGGCAAAAAAATGAACCACACCAGTTCCACCAGCATCAGGAAGATCCCCAACACCTTGAAGAACAGGTGATAGACCGCCAGCGCGATCCCGAAAAACAACGCCGCACGCCATAACCATGAGCCATACCCCCAGATCAGCAAACGCCGTTGCATCGCCAGCGACCAAGGCTCTGGCGCCGGTGCGCCATAGCCGAACAAGATTTCACGCAGGCGCCAGCGGCAAAAGGCAAAGGCCCGGCCCTGAAGGTTGTCGACCTCCCACAAATCGCTGAGCAGAAAGTAGCCATCGAAGCGCATGAACGGGTTGAGATTGACCACCAGCGTGGTGATCCAGGTTGCACTGGCGAGCATGAACGCCGCCGTGCGCGCCGGGCCGTCGGGCAGCAGCGACCAGATCAGCAACGCGATGCACGCCAGCAGCAATTCCGCCATCACCCCGCCAGCGCCGATCAGCAGCCGCGCACGTCGGTCATTGACCCGCCAGGCATCGCTGACGTCGGTGTAGAACATCGGCAGCAAGACCATGAACGCCACGCCCATGCTCTGCACCCGACACCCGGCGCGCTTGGCCATGAACGCGTGGCCGAACTCATGGCAGAGCTTGGCGAAGAACAGCGCCACACCGAATGAAATCGCCCCGCCGAGGCTGAACAGGTGCGGAAAGGTGCCGACAAATCGCTGCCAGTCCCGCGAGACCAGAAACACCCCGAGCGTCAATGTCGCCGGCAAACCGAAGCGCAACACCCTTGGCCCGAAGCGCTCCAGCCACGGCCATGCCCGATTGAGAAACGCATCCGGTCGCCACAGTGGAATGCGGAAAAACAGGTATTGATGCAGCAGGATTTTCCACAGGCTCTGGCGTTGCGCGAGGGCCTTGAGCTGGTAACTGGCGCGTTGCTGATCGTCGAGGGCGCTGATCAGGTCATGCCCACGCAGAAACGTCAGCAATTGCTCCAGTTCGACGCCGTCCAGCGGCAAGCCGGGTTCGCGGTTGGCGGCGCGCAGCACTTGCTCGGGATCGCCCAGCGACCAGTGACGCAACAGGCGCATCGCCGCCGTGCCGAGTTTGAAATAGCGCCCGCGCACCGGGTCGGCCAGGGTCCAGCGCGGCGAGCCGTCCAGCGCCGGCGCCGCGGGCGACAGTTGCAGGTCGGCACGCAGGCTCGGCAGGTTCATTTACAGGCCTACGCTCTGACGCAAACCGGCCAGCGGGCGGCGCAGCAGATACAGCGCCAGCGGCGCGCGGTCGCCGAATATCTTTGCCGTGCCGCGCAGACCAATACGCGGTGGTGCGTCGGTGAAATTCGCATCCAGCCGATAGGCCAGTTGGCCGCCGGCGGTGGGCTGCGCCTCATAAGCCGAACGCTCAAGTCTGGCGACATGGCGTTGCAGCGGATCGCTGTCGAGGAACAGCGCAATGTCGGCGCCCGGCTCCAGCGAAATCGCATCGCCTACGGCCAGTTCGATGCGCAGTTCGGCCTGGTTCGGGTCGGCGATTTCCATCAATCGCTCACCGGTCTGCACCGGTTTGCCGGTCCAGCGCTCGGCGTCGGCGAACACCGCAATGCCGTCGCGCTCGGCGCGCACTTCGCTGCGGTTGAGCAGTTCGCGAGCGTAGTCACGCTCGGCGCGTTTCTGCTCGACGCGGGCGGCCAGCAGATCCACCCGTGAACTGGATTCGGCGTCAGCGAACGAGCGTTGGGAGTTGGCTTTCAATTCAGCTTCGGCCACCCCGAGCGCCCGTTCGGCAACATCGGCCTGGGCCTTGAGGGTGGTGCTTTCGAAACGCAGCAACAGGTCGCCGCTTTTCACGGTTTGATTGGGTTTGACCAGAAATTCGGCGATCACCCCGTCCACCGGCGCCGCCACCACACGACCGCCCTGTGGCACCACTTCGGCCGGGGCCAGCACCGACTGGCGTACCGGGATCAACAAGCCAAGCAACAACACCGCGACCAGCGCCACCTGGCGTTTGCGGGTCCAGCGCAGCCGCCACGGCTTGCGCGGTTGCAGCGCCAGCCAGGCGTGGCTGTAGGTGTCGCCCAGTTGCGATAGCAGCACTTGTTCGGATGGATTCCACGGTACGTCGCGGGCCAGCCACAAACCGCCGAACACCTCGCCCTCGCGGTCGATCAACGGCAGCCAGAACACCTGAGCGGCGGACAGGCTGCGCCAGTCGGCCTGGATCGATTCGCCCACCCGCTCAGGCGCGATCACCCGCGCAACCTTCAACACATCCTGCTTGAACAACTGCGCCACCGCCTGCTCGACGAACGCCACGAACGGCGCATTCGGTTCCACCGCGCTGACGCCGGTCACGGCCTGTACCTTGCCGGCGATCAGCAATGCCGCATGGCGATAACCGAACAGCGACTGCCCGTCATTGACCAGGCTGTAGGCCAGTTGCGACGCATCGCGGGCGGCGCGGGTCTGCCGTTCGAGATCAAGAAACCGCGCGAACACCTGCTCGGCGGCTCCGCTCACCGGGGCGTTCACTTGAGCTCCGGAAAACGCGCGGTGCCGCTCATGCCGGCGAGCAGGCCTTTGGCTTCAGGGAGTGTTGCGACCAGCAACAGGGTCTGACTGCCTTCATCGATCCGCGCGCCGAGGCGTTTGACCGTGGCGTCGATTGGCTGGCCGGTCTCATCGGGGACGAAGCTGAACGTCTGGCCGGGCTTTAGCCTGGCCATCCAGCGCGAGGGCACCAGCAGATGGATTTCCAGCGTGCGGTTGTCGACCACATCGAGCAGCGGAGCCCCGGCCGACACGCTTTCGTAGCGTTGCACCTTGCGCTCGACCACTTGCCCGTCGAACGGCGCAACCACGCTGCAGCGTTTGACCTGAACTTGATAAACCTGAGATTGCGCCTGAGTTTCGCTGACCTTGGCCTCGGCCCGGGCCACCTCGAAACGCCCGACGGAATTGAGCGCCGCCAGTTGCCGGTTGTGCGCCAGTTCTTCACCGGCGCCACGGCTGGCGGCTTGCGCGGCATTCAACTGGGCCTGATAGGCCGAACAGTCGAACCGCGCCAGGGTATCGCCCTTCTTGAACGACTCGCCCTCGCTGAACGGCAACTCGACAATCCGCCCGGACAACTCGCTGGCGAGCGTCGCCTGATCCCGAGCCCGCAAAACACCCCGTGCTTCGCTGCTGGCCGACGCATTGGCCGCCCCGCCACTATCCTGCAGCGGATCGTCTGGCGCGGGCGTTTGAGCCTGAACTGCACACGTTACTAAGGTCAATCCGACAACCCAACCACGAAAACGCCGCATAACCGTTACTCCCTGACGGATGCTCGGAGTCTACGACAGCGGGGATTAGCGTCAAGCGAAAGGCCATCATTCAAGTGCGAGAATCAACGCTGCGCCATCTCCCCCACCGGATACACCGACTCCCATCCCCCGCCCAACGCCCGATACAACCCGACCATCGCCAGTGAAACGCCGGTGGAGCTTTCCACCCATTGCTCCTGGGTCGCGAGCAGTGCGCCTTGTACGGTGAGGACGTTGACGAAGTCGACCACGCCTTCGACGTATTGCTGTTGCGCGGTGCGCAGGGCGATCTGGTTCTGGCGCACGGCTTCGGCGAGGCTGTCGCGGCGGCGCTGGCTGGCGTTGTAGGCGGTCAACTGGTCGTCAATTTCGTGCCAGGCGCGCAGAACGGTCTGTTGATAACCGATGGCGGCTTCCTGCTGCTGGGCTTCGCGCAGTTGCAGCACGCCACGCAAGCGACCGCCGTCGAACAGCGGCAAGCTGAATTGCGGACCGATGCCGAAGGCGCGTGAGCCCCAGGAGCCGAAATCGCTGAGCTGCATGGCTTGCGAGCCGAGATTGCCGGACAGAGTGATGCGCGGATAGAAATCCCCCTTGGCCACGCCGATATTGGCGGTGGCGGCGTGCAACCGGGCTTCGGCCTGGCGGATGTCCGGACGGCGTTCGGCCAGTTGCGACGGCAGGCCGATGGCGACTTCCAGCGGCGACTGTGGCACCGGCGCGTCTGTGGATAACTCTTTACTCAGGGCTTGCGGCGGTTCACCCATCATCAGGCTGATGGCGTTGATCAGTTGCGCCTGACGTTGCTCCAGCGCCGGCAGCCGCGATTCGATGGCCGCCACTTGCGCGGCCGCTTCGGCGACGTCGAGATCGGTGGCCACGCCGTCGTTCAACCGCAGTTGCGAGAGTTTCAGGCTGTGCCGCGCGACATCGAGATTCTGCTCGGTGACGGCGCGGGTGTTCTGCACGCCGCGCAACTGAATGTAGTTCTGCGCGGTGTCCGCGAGTACCGCCAGCAGCACGCCGCGACGGTCGTTTTCCGCGACTTCGAGGTTGGCATCGGCGGCTTCGGTCTCCCGGCGCACACGGCCCCAGAAGTCCAGTTCCCAAGAGGCGGAGAAACCGGCGTCCCACAGGTTGAAGGCGGAATCGCCGTTGTGCCCGGACGGGTCGCTCAGGCCTTCGCCGCTGTTGCGTTTGCGGGCATAACTGCCGCTGGCAGCAGTCGTCGGATAGCGGTCCGCGGTGATCACCTGGCGGGCGGCGCGGCTTTGTTGCAGGCGGCTGCTGGCCAGTTGCAGGTCTAGGTTGCTGCTCACGGCGCGCTGGGTCAGGGCTGAGAGTTGCGCGTCGTGAAAAACCTCCCACCAACGCTCGTTCAGGGGTTCGCTGACGGCCTGGCTGGGGGCGGACCTGGACGGTCTTGCCCAGTCGGCAATCTGCGTGGCTTCGGGCTTCTGAAAGTCCGGGCCTACGGTGCACGCCGCCAGCGTCGACAGACTGAGAACAACCGTCAGAGATTGAAAGCGCTTCATCGCTGCGTCACCTCACGCACCGACGCCGCCGAGCTTTTGGTATCAATGCTCGCCTCCACCGACATCCCCACGCGCAGGCGCTCGGCCAGCGGCTGGCCCGGTTCCAGCAGGATTTTCACCGGAATCCGCTGCACGACTTTGGTGAAGTTGCCGGTGGCGTTGTCCGGTTTCACGGCGGCGAAGGTCACGCCGGTGGCCGGGGCGATGCTTTCGACGCGACCGCTCAGGGCTTCGCCGCCGAGGCTGTCGACCCGCACTTGCACGTCTTGCCCGGGTTGTACGTCGGTGAGCTGGGTTTCCTGGAAGTTCGCGACCACGTAGGCCTGTTTCAACGGCACCACCGCCAGCAGTTTGCTGCCCGGCGTCACGTAGGCGCCGACCCGCACGGCGCGTTCGCCGATCATGCCGTCCTGAGGCGCGGTGATGCGCGTATAGGACAGCTCGAAACTGGCGATTTCCAGCGCCGCCTGTGCCTGTTTCAGACTGCCTTCGGCGGCATCACGCTGCGCCGTCAGAATCTCGACCTGTTTGCGTTCCGCGGCCAGTTTTGCCGTGGCGGTGTCCAGTCGAGCGGAGGCCTGATCGATCCGGGTGCGCGCCTGCTGCGCGTTCTGCACCGTGCCGGCACCGACGCCGGCCAAGTGGTTGTAGCGGTTCAGTTCCTGCTGGGCGAAGGCCATTTCAGCCTTGGCCGAGACCACCGACGCCTGCGCCTGAGCGATCACCGAGGTCTGCCGCTCCAGCGTGGCCTTGGCGTTTTGCAATTGAGCGCGGGCGACCACGGTGTGCGCATCGGCGGCTTCGGCGGCGGCGCGCAGGTCGCGGTCATCGATCAGCGCCAGCAACTGCCCGGCCTTGACCTGCTGGTTGTCTTCCACCAGCACTTCCTTGATGAACCCCGCCACACGCGGCACCACCAAGGTGAAATCGGCGGAGACAAACGCGTCGTTGGTGTTCTGCTGAGTGCGCTTGCCGAACAGGCCGGGCATCGCCAGATACACCAGCACACCGACCGCCAGAGCGGCGGCCACGGCCACCGCGAGTTTTTGCTTTGCTTGAGTCGTCATAAAAACCTTCTGTTTCAGTCAAGTCGGCGCGCGCGGCGGAAAGATCCGCGTCGGCAGCCAGAAAATCAGCAGGATCAGCGTCACTGCGACGCCAGCCATGCACAGATAAAGATCCGAAGAAGTCAGCACCACGGCCTGTTCGTGCAGGCGATGGGCGAGGCCCGGGTCGTTGCTCGCGGCCAGCGGCGAGTTGCCGAGGCGATCCACCAGCATCGTCGAGTGAAAATGCAGGCGCGCCGTGGTCAGCGCCTCGATGGCCCCGGTGGCGACCACCGCCGCCAGGCCTTTCACGGTGTTGAACCATGCAGAGGCGAATGGCCCGTCCTGTGGCTGGATGCTGCCGGTCGACAGCATCAGCAACGGCAGCACCGCCATCGGCTGGCCGAAAATCTGCAGCCATTGCAGGACGTAGAAATCGTCGCGAATCCATTCCGAGGTCAGCTGCGAACCGCCCAGGCACGACAGCGTCAACATGCTCAAGCCGATGCCGAGCACCCAGCGACAATCGACCCAACGCAGGTTGCACAACGCCGCCACCAGCGGCAGCGCGATCAGTTGCGGCAACGCCGCGAGCAACATGATCGGTGCGGTCTGCACCGGCCGGTAACCCTGCACCTGAGCCAGATAACTCGATGGAATCAGCACCACCGCCAGCAAAACCACCAGCACCCCGGCCAGCGTCATCAGCGCAAACGACAGGTTGCGGATGCCGAGCATCTGCAACTTGAAAAACGGAATCGGCTGCGACCATTCATTGATCAGGAACGCCACCAGCAACAGTGAACCAGCGCCGAGCAAACCGCAGATCAGGTTCGACTCGAACCAGTCCAGACGATTGCCCTGCAACAGACCGATCACCAACATGCAGATCGCCGGAAACCCCAGCAACAGGCCTTTCCAGTTGAACGACTTGAAGCGCTCCAGACGCAGCGGATCCTGCGGCAGGCCGTACGCGACAGCGGCCATGGCGATCAGGCACGGTACGATGATTTGCCAGAACGTCCACTGCCAACCGGCGTACTCGGTCCACAACCCGGCCAGCGGCGTACCGAGACCCGGGCCAAACGTGGCGGTGAGGGCGTAACCGGCAAGGCCGTACAGTTTGATATTGGCCGGCAGAAACCGCAGGGCCACTGTCATCAGCATCGGCGGTAACGCGCCGCCGGCCAGGCCTTGCAGGATGCGCATCAGCAGCAGGCTTTCGTAGTTCGGGGCGAACGGACAGAGCACCCCGAGCAGGGTGAACACGCCGATGGCGCACAGGGTGAAGCGACGCAGAGAAAAGGTCACCGAGCACCACGGCGCGAACGCCATGGCCGCCACCGAAGTCGCGGTATAGCTGGCGACCAGCCAGGTGCCTTCGTCGTAGCCGATGCTCAGGGCGCCGCGAATGTCGGCCAGGGCGACCTTGGTCACCATCTCGTTGAGGCCCGACACCAGCACCGCCAGCAGTACGCCGACCAGGCCAATGATGATCCGCGCCCCGAACACCGGGGGCGCGGCGGCCATCGGAGCGGCAGCGGCAATCGGCGCCGTAACCGTCAGGGATGTCATGCAGGCAAACTCCGGAGGGAAAAATACCGGAGCATCTTAGTAAGGCTTAGAACTGACGAAAATTGACTTGTTGACAGCTTATAAGTGCGTCAGACGCAATCGTCAGGGCTGCGCCGCCAGCCAGGTTTCGTCGCAGCAGGTCTTGAGAGTTTCCCGCAGCCAGCGGTGGGCCGGGTCCTTGTCGAAACGCGGGTGCCAGGCCTGGGTCAGCATCAGCGTCGGCAACGGGATCGGCAGGTCGAACGAGCGCAGCTTCAATCCCAGTCGCCGCACGCTGAGCAGCGCTTCCTTGGGCACCGGCAGGATCAGGTCGGAGTCCGGCAGGGCGAACATCGCCGCGTGGAAACTTGGCGCGATCACCGCGACTCGCCGCTCCAGCCCCAAGGCATTCAAGGCGGTGTCGATAGGCCCACGGGCGATGCCCCGGCGGGACATGCTGATGTGGGAAAACCCGGCATAGCGTTCGGCGGTAATTTCGCCATCCAGCAGCGGATGATCCTCGCGCACCAGACCGACGAAGTGGGTGGAAAACAGGTTCTGCACTTTGACTTCCGGGGTCACCGGACGCGTGTTGCTGACACTCAGGTCGATTCGCCCTTCGCGCAAGGCTTCATCGTCGCCGTCACCCTCGGGAACGAAGCGCAATTCACAGTGCGGCGCCAGTTGATCGAGGGTGTCGAACAGCTTGCCGCCGTACACGCCGACGAAAAAATCGTTGGCGCGAATGCTGAAACGCCGGCGCAGGGTGCCTAGTTCCACCGCATCCGCCGAGCGAAACAGCAGCGCCGCCTGCTCGACCACATCGCGCACCTGTTCGCGCAGTTCCAGCGCCTTGGGCGTCGGCACCAGCCCCCGGCCGGCACGCACCAGAATCGGATCACCAATGGCTTCGCGGATTCGCGTCAGCGTGCGGCTCATGGCTGCCGGGCTGAGGTTCATCCGCCGCGCGGCGCCGACCACGCTGCCCTCGTCGAGCAAGGCGTCGAGGGCGACCAACAGGTTCATGTCCGGGAGTTGCATGCTGAGCACTCGTGACCGATCAGGATTGATTCGGACGCAATGCTAGCAGATCAAACAATCAGCGCTGCATTCCCCAGCGTTTCACCGTCACCCGCTCCAGCGTGTCGAACACCAGGTTCTCCACCAGCAGACCGATGAGGATCACCACGGCCAGACCGGCAAACACCTTGTCGGTATACAGCTCGTTGCGGTTCTGGAAGATGTACCAGCCCAGACCACCCTTGCCGCTGGTGGCGCCGAACACCAGTTCGGCGGCGATCAGGGTACGCCAGGCGAAAGCCCAGCCGATTTTCAGCCCGGCGAGGATCGACGGCAGCGCCGCCGGAATCAGGATGAACAGCACGAAGCGCATGCCCTTCAAACCGTAGTTGCGCCCAGCCATGCGCAGGGTTTCCGAGACGCCGAGAAACCCGGCGTAAGTGTTCAGCGCCAGCGCCCACAACACCGAATGCACCAGCACGAAAATCAGGCTGTTCTGGCCCAGGCCGAACCACAGCAACGCCAGCGGCAACAGCGCAATCGCCGGCAACGGGTTGAACATCGAGGTCAGGGTACTCAGCAGGTCCCGGCCGAATTGGGTCGAAACCGCCAGCGTGGTCAAAGCGAATGCCAGAACGATACCGATCAAGTAACCCTTGAGCAGCACCACCAGCGAGATCCACACCTTGCCCAGCAGCTCGCCGCTGAGCAGGCCGTCGTACAGCGCATGACTGGTCTGCAAAAAGCTTGGCAGCAGCAGATCATTGTTCTGCACCCGGGCCACCACTTCCCAGAGCACCGCGAGCAGAATCAGGATCACGCTTTTGCGCAGCCAGCCCTGCTGCCACAGGCGCTGGCCCAGCGGTAGTTCGCGCTCCACCGGGACGCTGGTCAGCGGCTGCAAATCAATTTCGAATTCTTGACGTACGGATGATGAATGGCTCATCGGGCGATCCTCCGGGTGGCTCAATAAGCGATGCGAATGTCGTTGAAATCGTGCTCGCGCTCGGTTTCCGGCGACTGCCCTTCATCGAACAGCAGCCGATGAATGCGCCGCGCCGATTCCTGGAACGCCACACCGCCGAGGCTTTGCAGATCGTATTGATGACTGTGCACTTCCGCCCTCACCCGCCCCGGATGCGGCGACAGCAGCAGGATGCGATTGCCGACCACCAGCGCTTCTTCAATCGAGTGAGTGACGAACAACAGGGTGAAACGCACCTCCTCCCAGAGCAGCAGCAACTCCTCCTGCATCTTGCGGCGGGTCAGGGCATCCAGCGCGGCGAATGGCTCGTCCATCAGCAGGATTTTCGGCTGCATCGCCAGCGCCCGGGCAATCGCCACCCGCGCCTTCATGCCGCCGGACAAGGTGTGCGGATAGGCATCGGCGAACGCGGCCAGGCCGACCTTTTCCAGGTAATGCAGCGCACGCTCTTCGGCTTCCTTTTTCTTCAGCGTGCGCGAAGCCAGCAGCGGAAACATCACGTTCTGTTTGACGGTTTTCCACGGTGGCAGTTGATCGAACTCCTGGAACACCACGATCCGGTCCGGCCCCGGCGCGTCGACGCGCTGGCCTTGCAGACGGATCTCGCCCTCGCACGGCGCAATAAACCCGGCGACGGCTTTGAGCAACGTCGATTTACCGCAACCGGACGGGCCGAGCAGCACGAAGCGATCCTGCTGGTCGACTTCGAAACTGACCTGGTGTGTGGCGCGCACGACGCGTTGCGGCGTGCGGTATTCGAGGCTGACCTGGTCGACCGCCAACAGCGCCTGCGCTGTGGCGATCGGGTTGCTGGCCGCGTGGCCTTGCAAGGGGGCGTTCATGTCGATCAGCTCCCTTGCAGCGGTTTGGCGTCCTGGAAGAAGTAGTCCTTCCACGATTCTGGTTTGTTCTTGATCGCGCCAACGCGGTAGAGGAATTCGGCCAACGGATAGGTGTTTTTCGGCGTGACGCTGAACTCGAACTGCGGGTTGTCGATGATTTTCAGCAGTTCGGCGCGGTCGATCTTGGCCTTGGTCACGCGGATGTAAGTGTCCGCCGCCGCACCTTTATCGTTCTGCGCAAACTGCGCGGCTTCGGTCAGGGCTTCAACGAACGCCTTGTAGGTCTTCGGGTTGTCGTTGCGGAATTTCTCGGTGGCGAACAGCACGGTCGGCGAGTTCGGCCCAAGCACGTCATAGGAGTTGAGCACCACGTGCACGTTCGGGTTCTGCAGCGCCTGATCCTGGAATGGCGGATTAGAGAAATGCCCGGTCAGCTCGGTGCCGCCGGCGATCAACGCAGCGGTGGCGTCCGGGTGCGGGACGGCGATGGTGTACTTGTCGAGGCGATTGAATTCCTTGTCGCCCCACTGCTTGGCGGCCGCGTATTGCAGGAAACGCGACTGCACCGACACCCCGACCGCCGGCACCGCGATGCGATCCTTCTCGGTGAAGTCGGCGATGGTCTTGACCTTGGGATTGTTGCTGACGAGGTAGTACGGGAAGTTGCCCAGCGAGGCCACGGCCTTGACGTTCTGCTTGCCATGGGTGCGATCCCAGATGGTCAGCAACGGCCCGACGCCAGCGCCGGCAATGTCGATGGAGCCGGAAAGCAGCGCATCATTGACCGCCGCGCCACCCGACAACTGAGTCCAGTCGACCTTGATGTCGAGCCCTTCCTGCTTGCCGTACTTCTCGATCAGTCCCTGATCGCGCACCACGTTGAGCAATAAATAGACAATGCCGAACTGCTCGGCGATGCGGATTTCACCTTCGGCGTGGGCCACGGTCGGCGCCACCAGACTGCCGGCGATCAGGCTGAAACCGAGGCCGATGGCCGCCGCCAGCGGCGCAAATGGAAGACGTTTGGACATGATCGGATCTCCGGCAAATCAGAAAGGCGCGTCGCCCTGGATGGTGGTGCGATACAACTTGCGGCGCAGGTGCGCAGGGCAACCGGCGGCAAGGTGGATCAGCGAACGGTTGTCCCAAAACACCAGGTCGTGGGGCTGCCATTGATGGCGATAGATGTTCTGCGGCAGCACGCTGTGGGCGTAGAGCTCATCGAGCAGTTGTTTGCTCTCGTCCTCCGGCAGGCCGACGATGCGGGTGGTGAAGCCTTCGCTGACGAACAACGCCTTGCGGCCGTTTTCCGGGTGGGTGCGGACCACCGGGTGCACGACCTCGGCGACCTGAGCCAATTGCTCCGGGGTCAGGGTCGGGCGCCAGTTGCCTTCGAATTTGGTTTCGCTGTAACGCGCGGTGTAGGAATGCGCAGCCGAACGGCCTTCGACGGCTTTGCGCAGCGCGTCGGGCAGGCTGTCCCAGGCTTTGTGCATGTCGGCGAACAGGGTGTCGCCGCCTTCGGACGGCAGCTCCTGGGCATGCAGCATCGAGCCGAGGCTCGGCAGCTCTTTATAGGAAAGGTCCGAGTGCCAGAATTTGCCGGCATCACCGAGGCCGATGTTCTGGCCGTTCTCGACGATGTTGGAAACTATGAGGATTTCCGGGTGATTGGCCAGCAGGAACTGCTTGAGCACGTGGATCTGCAACACGCCGAAGCGGCGGCTGAAATCGATCTGCTGTTGCGGGGTGATGCGCTGGTCGCGGAACACCACGACGTGGTGATCGAGGTGCGCGCGGTGGATGCGGGCGAAGTCTTCATCGTTGACCGAACGGGTCAGGTCGAGGCCGATGATTTCGGCGCCGACGGCACCGCTGAACGGGCGGATCTCGAAGGTTTGCGGCGCGACAGTCGCGGCGCTTGGGGTAGCAGTAGCTGCGGACATCAATCAATCTCCCACGCACGGCACGCTCAAGGGCGCGCGCGTCGATCAGAAACTCACGCTGGATTGCGTGTTGGTTCGTGTCGTGCGGCGCGCCGATTGGTCGGCAGGTACGCAGGAGGTCGACTTTATAGCTATAAGAAGAGGAATTTAAATACCGTTAGCGAATAACGATATGGCGATTGCTTAGGAATGGACTGGATGGTGAGTGACCATTTGTGTCACTTCTGGACGGGATGTGTTGTTGCGACGGACGCCTTCGCGAGTCCCGCAAAGGCGTCCGTGAAGATTTACCGTTCGTGCAACGCCTCGGCCCGCGCCCGGATGATCGGTTTGAGCAGGTAGCTCAGCACGGTCTTCTTGCCGGTGATGATATCCACCGACGCCACCATCCCCGGGATGATCAGCAACGGCTTCTCGTCAGTGCCGAGATGGCTGCGATCGGTGCGCAGCTTGATGATGTAGTAGGTGGTTTTCTTGTCTTCGTCGGTGATGGTGTCGGCACCGATTTGCTCGAGCTTGGCCTTCAGACCACCGTAGATGGTGTAGTCATACGCGGTGAATTTCACCGTGGCTTCCTGGCCCGGGTGCAGGAACGCGATGTCCTGCGGA
Organism: Pseudomonas sp. GW822-FHT03F08; assembly: GCF_058801265.1. Classification (NCBI taxonomy): domain Bacteria; kingdom Pseudomonadati; phylum Pseudomonadota; class Gammaproteobacteria; order Pseudomonadales; family Pseudomonadaceae; genus Pseudomonas; species Pseudomonas sp. GW822-FHT03F08. Next base: position 636,228 of record NZ_JBXANC010000004.1, read on the forward strand.
CGGATCTTCGCTTCGACCAGCAAGGTGTCATCCAGCGGCACGATTTCCAGCAAATCGCTGCCCGGCTGGATCACGCCGCCGATGGTGTTGACCAGCATCTTGTTGACGATGCCGCGCACCGGCGAGGTGACGAGCGTCCGGCTGACCCGGTCTTCCAGCGCCTTGCCGGTGGCCTGGGCCTTGTTCAGGTCGGTGCGGGCCTCGTTGAGCTGAGTCAGGGCTTCGCTGCGGAATTTGCCGCGAGTTTCGTCGATCTTGCGCTGCACTTCCTTGATCGCCGATTCGGCACGCGGGATCGCCAGTGTGGTGGCGTCGAGCTGACCACGGGTTTCCACTTCGGCACGCTTGAGTCGCAGCACTTCCACCGGCGACACCGCGCCCTGGGCCACGAGCGGCTCGGACATGTTGATTTCCTGGCGTTGCAGGCCGAGTTGCTGGCGGTACTGCGCCTGCTTCGAGGTGAACTCGCGCAGTTCTTGCTGACGCTGGATCAACTGCTCCTGCAAGCCGCCGACTTCATCGTGCAATTGCTGACGACGGCTGACGTACAGCGATTCTTCGCTCTTGGCCTGACCCGGCACGGCTTTGAGCACGTCCTCCGGGAAATTCAGCGGACGGTCATCGACTTCGGCGCTCAGGCGCTCGACCCGCAGCAGCATCGACAAGCGATCAGCTTCGGTTTCGCCGACGTTGGAAGCGAATCGCGTGTCGTCCAGGCGAACCAGCGGTGCGCCGGCTTCGACAATCTGGCCTTCCTTGACGAACAGCTCGGAGACGATACCGCCCTCAAGGTTCTGGATTTTCTGGATCTTCGACGAGGGAATCGCCTTGCCGTCGCCCTTGGTCACTTCGTCGATGACGGCGAAATTAGCCCACAGCATCAGGAACACGAAGAAACCGATGATCGCCCAGATCGTCAGCCGCACCACACGCGGTGCGTCCTCGATCAAGGCCTTGTTGACCTCCGGCAGCGGCTGGCCCTGCAGCGAGGCAGAGCCTTTGAAGTAGCGACGGATCGAATCCTTGAAACCCGACTTAAGCAACACTGATCTGCCCCTTCTTCAACGCTTCCATCACGGCGGCTTTCGGGCCATCGGCGAGAATCTGCCCGCGGTCGATCACCAGCAGACGATCCACCAGCGACAGCAGCGACGCACGGTGCGTCACCAGCACCACGGTCTTGTTTTCAACGACTGCAGCCAGGCGTTGCTTGAGGCGCTCTTCGCCGGTGTTGTCCATGGCGCTGGTCGGTTCGTCGAGCAGCAGGATCGGCGGATTGAGCAACAGAGCGCGGGCCAGGGCAACGTTCTGCCGCTGGCCGCCGGACAGGTTCTGCCCGCGCTCGCCGACTTGCAGTTCATAACCCTGCGGGTGCAGGCGGGCGAATTCATGCACGCCGGCCAGTTCGGCGGCTTGCAGCACCAGCTCGTCCTCGACGTAACGGGCGCCGGAAATCAGGTTGTCACGCAGGGTGCCGGCCAGCAGCTGGATGTCCTGCGGCACGTAGCCGATGTTGTAGCGCAACTCGCTGACGTCGATCTGGCGGATATCGACGCCGTCCACCAGCAACGCGCCGTCGTCCGGCTGATACAGGCCGACCAGCAGTTTGGCCAGCGAGCTCTTGCCCGAGCCGCTGCGGCCGATGATGCCGATCTTCTCGCCGGGACGAATCACCAGGTTGATGTTTTTCAGCGCCGGGTTCTGTTGATCCGGGTAGGTGAAGTTGAGCTGACGGCATTCGATCGCACCTTGCAGCACCTTGCGGCTCAGCGGGCGCTCTTCGAAATTGCGCTCCTGCGGCAGCTCCATCATCTGGTCGACCGAGGTCATCGTCACCCGCGCCTGCTGGTAACGAGTCAGCAGACCGGACAGCGACGCCAGCGGGCTCAGTGCGCGGCCACTGAGCATGTAGCAGGCGATCAGGCCGCCCATGCTCAGGTTGCCGGCGATGATCTGGTACACGCCGAAAACGATCATGATCACCCCGGCCAGTTGCTGGATCAGCAGGGTTATGTTCATCGCCAGGCCGGAGAGCATTTTCACCCGCAGCTCGAGACGGCTGAGGGTGCCGATGGTTTGTTCCCACTGATACTGGCGTTCGCTTTCGGCGTTGTTGACCTTCACCGCGTCGAGGCCGGCGAGGGTTTCGATCAGGCTCGACTGACGCTCGGCCCCCAGCGCCATGGTGCGCTCCATGGTTGCCACCAGCGGCTTCTGCAGTGCGTAGCCGATCAGCAGCGCAATCGGGAAGGCCAGCACCGGAATCCACACCAGATGCCCGCCGAGAATGGCGATGACGATGAAGATCAGGAGGGTGAACGGCAGGTCGATCAGGCTGGTCAGGGTCAGCGAGGCGAGGAAGTCGCGCAGGCTCTGGAACTCATGGATGTTCTGGGCAAAGCTGCCGACCCGCGCCGGCCGGTACTTCATGGCCATGCCGACGATGCGTTCGAACAGCGTGGCGGAGATGATCAGGTCGGTTTTCTTGCCGGCCAGATCCAGGCACAGGCTGCGCAGGCTTTTGAGGATCAGGTCGAAAATGTAGGCACCAGTGATGCCCAGCGCGAGGACCCACAGGGTCGCTTCGGCCTGGTTCGGCACCACGCGGTCGTAGACGTTCATCACGAACAGCGGCGCGGCCATGGCGATGATGTTGATCAGGAAACTGGCGGCGATGGCGTCGACGTACAGCCAGCGCGAGCGCTTGAGGGTGTCGCGGAACCACGAGCGTGCACGCGGGATCAGCGTGCCATGGTTGACGTCGAATTTGTGCTGGGGTTGGGCGAAGAACACTTTGCCGAGGTAGTCGTCGGCCAGCAGCTCACGGTTGACGAGGGACTCGCCGCCGTCGGTTTCGCTGAGCAACACCCGGGCTTCGTTCTCACCCTGCCAGCCGAGCAGGACAGCGCTGCGACCATCCTTGAGCAGCAACAGCGCCGGCATGGCGATGGCCGGAATCTCTTCCAGCTTGCGTTGCAGCACCCGCCCCTGCAGCCCGGCGCGCGCCGCCGCACGGGGCAGCAGCTCGACACTCAGGCGTTGCTTGGGCAGCGGCAGACCGGTGGTCAGCATCGCCGCGCTGGCGGGTTTCTGGTGCAGCATGCAAAGGGCAAGCAGACCATCCAGTAACGGATCGTCGTGCAACGCGCGTGGATCATGACTGAGATGAACTCGACTGACTTCTGATTCCACGCTCGACACTCTTTAACAGTTGAAAAGGGACAACTCAATTCATCCCGGGCAGTTGGACCTTGGGCTTCACGTCGTTCTGCACAACGGATGCCATCGGTGCGACCACTCCCTGGCTCTTGAGCAACTCGCCCATGGTCGCCTTGATTCGGTACTGAGTAAATAACTGAATGTTTTTGATCTCGGCCAGACGGCGCGAAGCGGTGAACAGTTCGTTTTCACTGTCGAGCAAATCCAGCAGGGTTCGTTCGCCGAGGCTGAACTGACGCTGGTAAGCGGTGCGTACCGAGGTGCTGTGATCAACGTACTGCTGAGCGATCGGCACCTGGGCATTGGCGTTGTTCAAGGCGTTCCAGGCCAGGCCCAGTTCTTCGTTCAACTGACGCAGGGCGTTGTTGCGGATGTCCAGCGCCTGGTTCGACAGGTAGGACTTGGATTCCAGATCCGCCTTGTTGCTGCCACCGGAGTACAGGTTGAAGCGCATGCGCAGCATCGCCTGCCATTCATTGTTGTGACCGTTCTGGCCGTCGAGGTCGTTGTCGGCGGTGCGGCCCAGTTCGGCGTCGAAGCGTGGGTAGAAGGTCGACTTGGCGGTTTCGTACTGCTTCTCGGCAGCAGCGATGTCGGATTCGGCCGAGCGCAGGATCGGGCTGTTTTCCAGCATCTGCTGGCGCGCTTCATTGAGGTTGGCCGGCATCATCGCCATGAACGGCGCCGGACGCTCCAGTTGATCGGGCATCTGGCCGACAGCGCTGAGGAAGTTGGTTTCCGAGTCGGCGAGGTTGGTCTGCTCGGTCAGCAGATTGTTGCGGGCCTGGGCCATCCGCGCTTCGGCCTGGTCGAGGTCGGCACCGCTGCCGACGCCGCGCTGGGTGCGCAACTGGATCTGGTCGTAGATACGCTGGTGGCTCTTGAGGTTTTCCTCGGCCAGACGCACGAATTCGCGACGGGTCAACACGTCCAGGTAAACCTGGGCCACGGTCAGCGCGGTGCGTTCGGAGGTGCCCAGCAAGGAGTAGGCGCGGGAGTTGACGGTGGCTTGTTGACGCCCGACTTCGCTGGACGTCGCAAAACCGTCAAAAACCATTTGCGACAGGCGCACACTCGACTCGCCGCGGTTCAGGGTTTCCCAGTGATTGCCGCCGCCGTTGGCACGGGTGGTGACGCTGTCGGTGCCTTCACGGCCATAACCGCCGAGCAGATCGACCTTGGGCAGGTATCCACCTTTGGCAGCCTTTAACTGATAATCCGCAGCCAATCGACTGTTGACCCCTGCCTGGATTTCCGGATGGACATCCAGTGCCTGTTGCATGGCTTCCGGTAAGGATTGTGCTTGTGCAAAAGAGGCGGCGAGAGCGAAGGGTAGAGCCTTGAGCAGGTGCGAACGCATGGTAAAGATTTCCCAGAACTTCTTGTCTTGAATCACAGCAAAATGGCGAGCTGCGTCGGAAGATGGCAACCGGAATGACCGTATGTCGGAAAGTTTAAAACCGGAACTGGATCACACGCTGAAGGCAGGTCGCCGCATAAATATCAATGTGACATTACTGGGGCGATTGTTTAGGATGGCTCCCAGAAGGTCAATAGTTTGGCATAAACTTAATAGCGAAAGAATCTAGCCAAAATATTGACGAAGATCAGCGTCAAACTTGATTCACATTTTTTTAAAAGTACGTCCAGACTGAATCGGCGCAGAAAGCCATCAGGTCTATGGAAGTCAACTGAACGTGACACCCGGAGAGTCTTCAATGAGCAGTGTTGTTGCCATCGTCAAAAGCATTGTCGGTCAGGTTTTCGTGGTGTCCCCAGAGGGCGTCCGTCGCGTACTCGTTGAAGGCGACCGCTTGTTCGTCGGTGATCAGGTCGATACCGGCGTTTCCGGCGCGGTGTCCCTGGAACTGGCCGATGGCCGCACCCTGGACCTGGGCCGCGACACGCAGTGGAGCGCCAGCACTCCGGACTCCAGCACCGATCTGGCCGAGGCCACTGCGCAAGCCGCGCCGTCCGTTGCAGAACTGCAACAAGCCATCGCCGCCGGCGCTGACCCGACCACCGCTCTTGAAGCCACCGCTGCCGGCCCAAGCGCCGCAGGCACTGGCGGTGCTGCCGGTGGTGGCCACAGTTTCGTGATGCTCGATGCGACCGCGGGTCGTGTCGACCCGACCATCGGTTTCCCGACCGCAGGCATCAACTCCGGTGGCCAGGCCGCCCAGAACATCACCGGTGGCCAGACCACCGATACCACCACCAACGCCTTGCGCGACTCGACCCTGAGCCTCAGCGCCACGCCGACCATCACCGAAGCCGGCGGCGTGCTGGTGTACACCGCGACCCTGACCCAGGCGCCGCTGACCGACCTGACCATCACCCTGTCCAACGGCTCGGTGATCGTGATTCCGGCAGGCTCCACCACCGGCACCGTCAACGTGCCACTGGCACCGAACGACACGGTCTACAACGACCCGACCCAGATCAACGTGACCGTCACCGGCACCACCGGTGGCAACGGCATTACCGTCACCGTGCCGACCACCCCGGCCGTGACCCAGGTCACCGATACCATCGACACCACCACCGTCACCCTGACGGCGGGCAACAGCGTCACCGAAGGTGGCCAGATCACCTATACCGCCACACTGACCAACCCGGCGCAGACACCGGTCACCGTCACCCTGTCCAACGGCTCGACCATCACCATCGGCGCCGGCCAGACCACCGGCACCGTCAACGTGCCGACCGCGCCGAATGACGTCTATAACAACGGCAGCACCGTCACTACCACGATTACGGGCGCAACCGGCGGCAACTTCGAAAACCTGGTGCCGAACCCGACGCCGGCCGTCACCACGATTGTGGACTCGATCGACACCACCGGTTTGACCCTGACAGCCACCGGCACCGTGGTCGAAGGCGGCCAGATCACCTACACCGCGACCTTGACCAACCCGGCACAGACGCCGGTGACCGTCACCCTGTCGAACGGCTCGACCATCACCATCGAAGCCGGCAAGACCAGCGGCAGCGTCAACGTGCCGACCGCACCGAATGACGTCTACAACAACGGCGGCACCGTCAGCACCACGATTACCGGCGCTACCGGCGGCAACTTCGAAAACCTGGTACCGAACACAACGCCGGCGACCACCACGGTCACCGACTCTATCGACACCACCAATCTGTCGCTGAGCGCTACCGGTTCCGTGGCTGAAGGCGGTTCGATCGTCTACACCGCGACCCTGACCAATCCGGCCGGCACCCCGGTGACCGTGACGTTGAGCAACGGCTCCGTCATCACCATCGAGGCTGGCAAAACCACTGGCACTGTGACCGTTCCGGCGCCAGCCGATGACGTCTATAAAGACGCCGGCAAGGTCGAAGTCAGCATTACCGGCACCACTGGCGGCAATTTCGAGAACCTGGTGCCGAGCACCGTTCCGGCCGTCACCGAAGTCACCGACACCATCGATACCACTACGGTCAAACTGACCGCGACCGAGTCGGCGGCTGAAGGCGGTACTGTCACTTATACCGCTACGGTGGGCGCGCCAGTGACCGGTTCGCCGGTCACCGTCACTTTGGCCAACGGCCAGACCATCACCATCGAAGTCGGCAAAACCACCGGTACCGTGACCACCACCGCGCCGAACGATGCGTTGAACGGTCATGAGCCACTGAGCAACTCGATCACTGGCGTAACGGGCGGCAACTACGAGAACCTCGTAGCCGACAAGACCCCGGTCAGCACCACCGTCACCGATACCATCGACACTACCAACCTGACCCTGAGCGCTACCGGCTCTGTGGCCGAAGGCGGCTCGATTGTTTACACCGCAACCCTGACCAACCCCGCAGGCACGCCGGTGACCGTGACGTTGAGCAACGGCGCTGTCATCACCATCGAGGCCGGTAAAACAACTGGCACCGTAACGGTTCCTGCGCCAGCCGATGACGTCTACAAGGACGCCGGCAAGGTCGAAGTGACCATCAAGGACGCTTCCGGTGGCAACTTCGAGAATCTGGTGCCAAGCACCGTCCCGGCCGTCACCGAAGTCACCGATACCATCGACACTTCGACCGTCAAACTGACGGCTGATACGTCGGTCGCGGAAGGCGGCACTGTCACCTACACCGCCACGGTGAGTGCACCGGTCACTGGATCGCCAGTAACTGTCACTTTGGCCAACGGCCAGACCATCACCATAGAAGTCGGCAAGACTACCGGTACCGTCACCACCACGGCGCCAAACGATGTGCTGACCGGCCAGGCGCCGCTGAGCAACTCGATCACCGGCGTTTCCGGCGGCAACTACGAAAACCTCGTGGCCGACAAAACGCCGGTCAGCACCACCGTGACCGATACCGTCGACACCACCAACCTGACCTTGAGCGCTACCGGCTCCGTGGCCGAAGGTGGTTCGATCGTTTACACCGCTACATTGACCAACCCGGCCGGTACGCCGGTGACCGTGACCCTGAGCAATGGCTCGGTGATCACTATTGAAGCGGGTAAAACCACCGGTACCGTGACGGTTCCAGCCCCTGCCGATGACGTCTACAAAGATGCCGGCAAAGTCGAAGTGACCATCAAGGACACTTCCGGCGGCAACTTCGAGAACCTGGTGCCAAGCACCGTTCCGGCCGTCACTGAAGTCACTGACACCATCGACACGACGACCGTGAAGCTGACCGCTTCCGAAACCGCTGCTGAAGGTGGCACTGTCACCTACACCGCGACCGTGGGCGCGCCTGTGACCGGCTCGCCAGTGACTGTCACTTTGGCCAATGGCCAGACCATCACCATCGAAGTCGGCAAGACCACCGGCACCGTGACCACCACGGCACCGAACGATGCATTGAACGGTCATGAGCCACTGAGCAACTCGATCACTGGTGTGAGCGGCGGCAACTACGAAAACCTCGTGGCCGACAAGACTCCGGTCAGCACCACAGTGACCGATACTGTCGACACCACCAACCTGACCCTCAGCGCCACTGGCTCTGTGGCCGAAGGCGGCTCGATTGTTTACACCGCGACCCTGACCAACCCGGCCGGCACGCCGGTGACCGTGACGTTGAGCAACGGCTCCGTCATCACCATCGAAGCGGGTAAAACCACGGGCACCGTGACGGTTCCGGCACCAGCCGATGACGTCTACAAAGACGCCGGAAAAGTCGAAGTGACCATCAAGGACGCGTCCGGCGGCAACTTCGAGAATCTGGTGCCAAGCACCGTTCCTGCCGTGACTGAAGTCACTGACACTATCGACACCACCACGGTCAAACTGACCGCGACCGAATCCGCTGCTGAAGGTGGCACCGTCACCTACACCGCCACGGTGGGCGCGCCAGTGACCGGTTCACCAGTCACCGTGACCCTGGCCAATGGTCAGTCGATCACCATCGAGGTCGGCAAAACCACCGGTACCGTGACCACCACCGCGCCGAACGATGCACTGAACGGTCATGAGCCACTGAGCAACTCGATCACTGGCGTGAGCGGCGGCAACTACGAAAACCTCGTGGCCGACAAGACGCCGGTCAGCACCGCCGTCACCGATACCGTCGACACCACCAATCTCTCGCTGACCGCGACTGGCTCCGTGGCCGAGGGCGGTTCGATCGTCTACACCGCGACCCTGACCAATCCGGCCGGCACTCCGGTGACCGTGACGTTGAGCAATGGCTCCGTCATCACCATCGAAGCTGGCAAGACCACGGGCACCGTGACCGTTCCGGCTCCGGCCGATGACGTCTACAAGGACGCCGGCAAAGTCGAAGTGACCATCAAGGACGCTTCCGGCGGCAACTTCGAAAACCTGGTGCCAAGCACTGTTCCGGCCGTCACCGAAGTGACCGATACCATCGACACCTCGACCGTGAAGTTGAGCGCCGATACATCTGTAGCCGAAGGTGGCACCGTCACCTACACCGCAACCGTTGGCGCCCCCGTCACCGGTTCGCCTGTGACCGTGACCCTCGCCAACGGCCAGACCATCACCATCGAAGTCGGCAAAACCACCGGTACCGTGACCACCACCGCGCCGAACGATGCGTTGAACGGTCATGAACCGCTGAGCAACTCGATCACTGGCGTTTCCGGCGGCAACTACGAAAACCTCGTGGCTGACAAAACTCCGGTTTCGACTACGGTCACCGACACTGTCGACACCACTAATCTGTCGCTGACCGCGACTGGCTCGGTGGCCGAAGGCGGTTCGATCGTTTACACCGCGACCCTGACCAACCCGGCCGGCACGCCGGTGACCGTGACGTTGAGCAACGGCTCCGTCATCACCATCGAAGCGGGTAAAACCACCGGCACCGTGACCGTTCCGGCCCCTGCCGATGACGTCTACAAAGACGCCGGCAAAGTCGAAGTCACCATCAAGGACGCTTCCGGCGGCAACTTCGAGAACCTGGTGCCAAGCACCGTTCCGGCCGTCACTGAAGTCACTGACACCATCGACACCACCACGGTCAAACTGACCGCGACCGAATCCGCTGCTGAAGGTGGCACCGTCACCTACACCGCGACCGTGGGTGCACCCGTGACTGGTTCGCCGGTCACCGTGACCTTGGCCAACGGTCAGTCGATCACCATCGAAGTGGGCAAGACCACTGGCACCGTCACCACCACCGCGCCGAACGATGCGTTGAACGGTCACGAGCCACTGAGCAACTCGATCACTGGCGTCAGCGGCGGCAATTACGAGAATCTGGTTGCTGACAAAACCCCTGTTTCGACTACTGTCACCGACACCGTCGACACTACCAACCTGACGCTGAGCGCTACCGGATCTGTGGCTGAAGGCGGTTCGATCGTCTACACCGCCACCCTGACCAACCCGGCCGGTACGCCGGTGACCGTGACGTTGAGCAACGGCGCCGTCATCACCATCGAAGCGGGCAAAACCACGGGTACCGTAAGCGTTCCGGCACCGGCCGACGACGTCTACAAAGACGCGGGTAAAGTCGAAGTCACCATCAAGGACGCGTCCGGCGGCAACTTCGAGAACCTAGTGCCAAGCACCGTTCCGGCCGTCACCGAAGTGACCGACACCATCGACACCACCACGGTCAAACTGACCGCGACTGAATCGGCAGCTGAAGGCGGCACCGTCACTTACACCGCCACCGTCGGCGCGCCTGTCACCGGTTCGCCTGTGACTGTGACCCTGTCCAACGGTCAGTCGATCACCATCGAAGTCGGCAAGACCACCGGCACCGTCACCACCACCGCACCGAACGATGCGCTCAACGGTCACGAACCGCTGACCAACTCGATCACCGGCGTAACCGGTGGCAACTACGAAAACCTCGTGGCTGACAAAACCCCGGTCAGCACCACCGTCACCGACACCGTCGACACCACCAACCTGACCCTGAGCGCCACCGGTTCTGTGGCCGAGGGTGGTTCGATCATTTACACCGCGACCCTGACCAATCCGGCCGGCACCCCGGTGACCGTGACCCTTTCGAACGGCGCCGTGATCACCATCGAGGCCGGCAAAACTACCGGCACCGTCAGCGTTCCGGCACCGGCCGATGACGTCTACAAAGATGCAGGCAAAGTCGAAGCAACCATTTCGAGCGCCACCGGCGGCAACTTCGAGAACCTGGTGCCAAGCACCGTTCCGGCCGTCACCGAAGTGACCGATACCATCGACACCTCGACCGTCAAACTGACCGCGACCGAGTCGGCAGCTGAAGGCGGCACCGTCACCTACACCGCAACGGTTGGCGCACCTGTGACTGGCTCGCCGGTCACCGTGACCCTGGCCAACGGTCAGTCGATCACCATCGAAGTCGGCAAAACCACCGGTACCGTGACCACCACCGCACCGAACGACGCACTCAACGGTCACGAACCGCTGACCAACTCGATCACTGGCGTGAGCGGCGGCAACTACGAGAACCTCGTAGCCGACAAGACACCGGTCAGCACCACCGTGACCGACACCGTCGACACCACCAACCTGACCCTGAGCGCGACGCCGGCAGTCAACGAAGGTGGCCAGATCACCTACACCGCGACCCTGACCAACGCCGCCGGCACCCCGGTGACCGTGACGTTGAGCAACGGCGCCGTGATCACCATCGAGGCCGGCAAAACCACCGGCACCGTGACCGTCGATGCACCGAAGGACGACGTCTACAAGGACGCCGGCACCGTCGAAACGACCATCAAGGGCGCGACCGGTGGCGACTTCGAAAACCTGGTCACCAGCACCACCCCGGCGGTCACCACCGTCAATGACACCATCGACACGTCCACCGTGTCGCTGACCGCTACCGCCAACGTCGCCGAAGGCGAAACCGTGGTCTACACCGCGACCGTGACGGCGCCCGTGACCGGCTCGCCGGTCGTCGTGACCCTGTCCAACGGCCAGACCATCACCATCGCCGTCGGCGAAACCACCGGCACCGTGAACTTCGTCGCACCGAACAGCCCGCTGGCTGGCGGCAGCTCGCTGAGCGTGACCATCGACAAGGCCACCGGCGGCAACTACGAAAACCTGGCGGTCGACAGCAAACCGGCCAACACCTCGGTGTCGGACACCGTCGACACGACTAACCTGAACCTGACGGCCACCGATTCGGTCGCCGAGGGTGGCTCGATCGTCTACACCGCCACCCTGACCAACCCGGCCGGCACGCCAGTGACCGTGACCCTGTCGAACGGCGCGGTAATCACCATCGAAGCCGGCAAGACCACTGGCACCGTGACCGTTCCTGCGCCAGCCGATGACGTCTACAAAGATGCGGGTAAAGTCGAGGCGACCATTTCGACCGCCACCGGTGGCGGTTTCGAGAACCTGGTGCCAAGCACCGTTCCAGCCGTGACCAACGTCACCGACACCATCGACACCACCACGGTGAAACTCACCGCGACCGAGTCGGCGGCTGAAGGCGGAACCGTCACTTACACCGCGACTGTGGGTGCGCCTGTGACTGGCTCGCCGGTGACCGTGACCCTGTCGAACGGTCAGTCGATCACCATCGAAGTCGGCAAGACCACCGGCACCGTCACCACCACCGCGCCGAACGATGCACTCAACGGCCACGCGCCGCTGACCAACGCGATCACTGGCGTGACGGGCGGCAATTACGAGAACCTCGTAGCTGACAAGACCCCAGTCAGCACCACCGTGACTGACACCGTCGACACTACCAACCTGACCCTGAGCGCCACTGGCTCCGTGGCCGAGGGTGGTTCGATCGTCTACACCGCGACCCTGACCAACCCAGCCGGTACGCCGGTCACCGTGACCCTGAGCAACGGCGCGGTGATTACCATCGAAGCCGGTAAAACCACCGGCACCGTAAGCGTTCCGGCTCCGGCCGATGACGTCTACAAAGATGCGGGTAAAGTCGAAGCAACCATTTCGACGGCCACGGGCGGTAACTTCGAGAACCTGGTGCCAAGCACCGTTCCGGCCGTAACCCAGGTCACCGACACCATCGACACCACCACGGTGAAACTCACCGCGACCGAGTCGGCGGCTGAAGGTGGCACTGTCACTTACACCGCGACTGTTGGCGCGCCTGTGACTGGCTCGCCAGTGACCGTGACCCTGTCGAACGGTCAGTCGATCACCATCGAAGTCGGCAAAACCACCGGCACCGTGACCACCACCGCACCGAACGATGCGTTGAACGGTCATGCACCGCTGACCAATGCGATCACCGACGTAACGGGCGGCAACTACGAAAACCTCGTAGCTGACAAAACCCCGGTCAACACCACCGTGACTGACACCGTCGACACCACCAACCTGTCGCTGACCGCGACCGGCACCGTGGCCGAGGGTGGCTCGATCGTTTACACCGCCACCTTGACCAACCCGGCCGGCACGCCGCTGACCGTGACCCTGTCGAACGGCGCCGTCATCACCATCGAAGCCGGCAAGACCACGGGCACCGTGACCGTTGCCGCTCCAGCCGACGACGTCTACAAAGACGCCGGCAAGATCGAAGTCACCATCAAGGATGCAACCGGTGGCAACTTCGAGAACCTCGTTCCGAGCACCGTTCCAGCCGTAACGGAAGTCACCGACACCATCGATACGACGACGGTGAAGCTGACCGCTTCCGAAACGGCCGCTGAAGGCGGCACCGTCACTTACACCGCGACGGTTGGCGCGCCAGTCACCGGCTCGCCTGTGGTTGTCACTTTGGCCAACGGTCAGAGCATCACGATTGAAGTGGGTAAAACCACCGGTACCGTGACCACCACTGCGCCGAACGATGCGCTCAACAGCCATGCGCCACTGAGCAACGCGATCACTGGCGTGACGGGTGGTAACTACGAGAATCTGGTGGCCGACAAAACACCGGTTTCGACCACCGTCACCGATACCGTCGACACCACCAACCTGACCCTGAGCGCCACTGGCTCCGTGGCCGAAGGCGGCTCGATCGTCTACACCGCCACGCTGACCAACCCGGCCGGCACTCCGGTGACCGTGACCCTGTCGAATGGCGCCGTGATCACCATCGAAGCCGGCAAGACCACCGGCACCGTAACCGTTGCGGCTCCGGCCGATGACGTCTACAAGGACGCCGGCAAAGTCGAAGCGACCATTTCGACGGCCACGGGCGGCAACTTCGAGAACCTGGTGCCAAGCACCGTTCCGGCCGTGACCCAAGTCACCGACACCATCGACACCACCACGGTGAAACTCACCGCGACCGAGTCGGCGGCTGAAGGCGGCACCGTCACTTACACCGCAACCGTGGGTGCCCCGGTGACCGGTTCGCCAGTGACCGTAACGCTGTCGAACGGTCAGTCGATCACCATCGAAGTCGGCAAGACCACCGGCACCGTCACCACCACCGCACCGAACGATGCGTTGACCGGTCACGCGCCGTTGACCAACGCGATCACCGGCGTAACCGGCGGCAACTACGAAAACCTCGTAGCCGACAAGACCCCGGTTTCGACCACGGTCACCGACACCGTCGACACCACCAACCTGACCCTCAGCGCCACCAATTCGGTCGCCGAGGGTGGTTCGATCATCTACACCGCGACCCTGACCAACGCTGCTGGCTCGCCAGTCACCGTGACCTTGTCGAACGGCGCCGTGATTACCATCGAAGCCGGTAAAACCACCGGCACCGTGACCGTTCCAGCCCCGGCAGATGACGTCTACAAAGACGCCGGCACTGTCCAGGCCACGATCACCAACGCCACGGGCGGCAACTTCGAGAACCTGGTGCCAAGCACCGTTCCGGCCGTGACCCAGGTCACCGACACCATCGACACCACCACGGTGAAACTCACCGCGACCGAGTCGGCGGCTGAAGGCGGAACCGTTACTTACACCGCGACTGTTGGCGCACCTGTGACCGGTTCGCCAGTCACTGTGACCCTGTCCAATGGTCAGTCGATCACCATCGAAGTCGGCAAGACCACCGGCACCGTCACCACCACCGCACCAAACGATGCGCTCAACGGCCACGCGCCGCTGACCAACGCGATCACCAACGTGACCGGTGGCAACTACGAAAATCTGGTAGCCGACAAGACACCGGTCAACACCACTGTGACCGACACCGTCGACACCACCAATCTGTCCTTGAGCGCCACCAATTCGGTCGCCGAGGGCGGTTCGATTATCTACACCGCCACATTGACCAACGCTGCGGGCACTCCGGTGACCGTGACCTTGAGCAACGGCGCCGTGATCACCATCGAAGCCGGCAAAACCACCGGCACCGTGACCGTTCCTGCACCGGCCGACGACGTCTACAAAGATGCCGGCACTGTCCAGGCCACGATCAGCAACGCCACCGGCGGCAACTTCGAAAACCTGGTGACCAGCACCACGCCAGCGGTGACCAGCGTCACTGACACCATCGACACCACGAACGTGAAACTGACCGCCACCACCAGCGTGGCTGAAGGCGGCACGGTCACTTACACCGCGACTGTCGGCGCCCCTGTGACCGGTTCACCCGTCACGGTGACCCTGTCGAATGGCCAGAGCATCACCATCGAAGTCGGCAAGACCACCGGCACCGTGACCACCACCGCACCGAACGATGTGTTGACCGGCCACGCGCCGCTGACCAACGCGATCACCAACGTGACCGGTGGCAACTACGAGAACCTGGTCGCCGATAAAACCCCGGTTTCGACCACCGTCACCGACACCATCGACACCACCAACCTGTCGCTCAGCGCGACCGGCACCGTGGCCGAAGGCGGCTCGATCACCTACACCGCGACCCTGACCAACGCCGCTGGCTCGCCAGTGACCGTGACCCTGAGCAACGGCGCGGTGATCACTATCGAAGCCGGCAAAACCACTGGCACCGTGACCGTTCCTGCGCCAGCCGATGACGTCTACAAAGACGCCGGCAACGTGCAGGCCACGATCACCAACGCCAGCGGTGGCAGCTTCGAAAACCTGGTGACCAGCAACACACCAGCCGTCACCAGCGTCACCGACACCATCGACACCACGACCGTGAAGCTGACCGCGACCACGACGGCAGCCGAAGGTGGCACTGTCACCTACACCGCGACCGTGGGCGCCCCGGTGACTGGCTCGCCAGTGACTGTGACCCTGTCGAACGGTCAGTCGATCACCATCGAAGTCGGCAAGACCACCGGCACTGTCACCACCACTGCGCCTAACGACGTGTTGAATGGTCATGCACCGCTGACCAATGCGATCACCGGCGTAACCGGTGGCAACTACGAAAATCTGGTGGCCGACAAGACACCGGTCAGCACCACCGTGACCGACACTGTCGACACCACCAACCTGTCCCTGAGTGCTACCAATTCGGTTGCCGAAGGTGGTTCGATCATCTACACCGCCACACTGACCAACGCTGCCGGCACTCCGGTGACCGTAACGTTGAGCAATGGCGCCGTGATCACCATCGAGGCGGGTAAAACCACCGGCACCGTGACCGTTCCTGCGCCAGCCGATGACGTCTACAAGGACGCCGGCACTGTCCAGGCCACGATCACCAACGCCACGGGCGGCAACTTCGAAAACCTGGTGACCAGCAACACACCAGCGGTGACCAGCGTCACCGACACCATCGACACCACCACTGTGAAGCTGACCGCGACCACAACGGCGGCCGAGGGTGGCAGCGTTGTCTACACCGCGACTGTCGGCGCACCGGTGACCGGCTCGCCAGTGACTGTGACCCTGTCCAATGGCCAGACCATCACGATCGACATCGGTAAAACCACTGGCACCGTGACCACCACCGCGCCTAACGATGCGTTGACCGGTCATGCACCGCTGACCAACGCGATCACCAACGTTTCTGGCGGCAACTACGAAAACCTCGTGGCCGATAAAACCCCGGTTTCGACTACGGTCACCGACACCATCGACACCACCAACCTGTCGCTCACCGCGACCGGCACCGTGGCCGAGGGTGGCTCGATTACTTACACCGCAACGCTGACCAACGCCGCTGGCTCGCCAGTGACCGTGACCCTGTCGAACGGCGCCGTGATCACCATCGACGCCGGCAAGACCACCGGCACCGTGACCGTTCCTGCGCCAGCCGATGACGTCTACAAAGATGCCGGCAACGTGCAGGCCACGATCACCAACGCCAGCGGTGGCAACTTCGAGAACCTGGTCACCAGCACCACGCCAGCGGTGACCAGCGTCACCGACACCATCGACACCACCACTGTGAAGCTGACTGCGACCACAACGGCGGCCGAAGGTGGCAACGTTGTCTACACCGCGACCGTGGGTGCGCCTGTAACCGGTTCGCCAGTGACCGTGACCCTGTCCAACGGCCAGTCGATCACGATCGACATCGGCAAGACCACCGGCACCGTGACCACCACCGCGCCGAACGACGCGCTGACCGGCCATGCACCGCTGACCAACTCGATCACCAACGTTTCTGGCGGCAACTACGAAAACCTCGTGGCCGACAAGACGCCGGTTTCGACTACGGTCACCGACACCATCGACACCACCAACCTGTCGCTCACCGCGACCGGCACCGTGGCCGAGGGTGGCTCGATCACTTACACCGCAACACTGACCAACGCCGCTGGCTCGCCAGTGACCGTGACCCTGTCGAACGGCGCCGTGATCACCATCGACGCCGGCAAGACCACCGGCACCGTGACCGTTCCTGCGCCAGCCGATGACGTCTACAAGGACGCCGGCAACGTGCAGGCCTCGATCACCAACGCCACCGGTGGCAACTTCGAGAACCTGGTGACCAGCAATACACCAGCGGTGACCAGCGTCACCGACACCATCGACACCACGACCGTCAGCATTACCGGCAGCACCTCGGTGACCGAAGGCCAGACCGCCAGCTACACCGTCAGCCTGACCCACCCGGCGCAAACCGAAGTGACCCTGAAAATCGTCTACAGCGGCACCGCCGCCGACGGTTCGGACTTCACCGGTGTGTACACCGTGAAGATCCCGGCCGGTGCAAGCACAGCGACCTTCAACGTTGCGACCATCGACGACAAGATCACCGAAGGCACCGAGAACTTCGTGGTCAAGATCGACTCGGCCACCGGCGGCAACTTCGAGAACCTCGCTGTCAGCAGCACCAACGGCAGCGTCAGCACCTCGATCATCGACAACGATGCGCCACCGGTCATCGACCTCGACGCCAACAACTCCAGCGGCGCCACCGGGGCCGACTACAAGGTGACCTTCACCGAGAACACCCCGGGCGCGGGTGTGTCGATTGCCGACACCGATATCAAGATCACCGACCCGGACAGCACCATGCTGACCGGCGCCACCATCGTGCTGACCAACCGTCAGGACGGCGATGCGCTGAATCTGGGCAACAGCGTCAACGGCATCACCATCAATGCCAACAGCACCAACGGCACGATCACGCTGACCCTGTCGGGCAATGCGACGCTGGCCGACTACATGCAGCAGATCAAGAACATCAGCTTCACCAACAGCAGTGAAGACCCGAGCACCGTGCCACGGATCATCACCGTGACCGTGACCGATGGCGGCAACTACTCCAACGTCGCCACCACCACGGTCAATGTGGTGGCGGTCAACGACGCGCCGGTCGCCGCTCCGGTCAATGTCACCGGTACCGAAGACACCCCGCTGATTCTCGGCTGGTCGACCTTCGGCGTCAGCGACGTGGACAGCCCGGCCTCGAGCCTGGGCGTGAAAATCACCCAGCTGCCGGGCGAAGGCAAACTGCAGTATCTGGACGGTTCGACCTGGAAAGACGTCGCCACCAACCAGACCTTCAGCAAGGCCGACATCGACGCCGGCAAGCTGCGCTTCATGCCGGATGCCAACGAGTCGGGCGTGAACGGTTACGGCGGCACCGGTCTGGGCAACAACCAGGCTGACTACGCACAGATCAAGTTCCAGCCAACCGACGGCCAATTGCTGGGCAACACCGGCACCATCAAGATCGACATCACGCCAGTGGCGGATGCACCGACCCTGTCGGTTGCCGATAACAGCGTGAAGTCCACCGGGTTGATCAAGGAAGTCTGGACCGGCCTGTCGGGCCTGGGCACCGACGGCAGCGGCGCGAATTCGACCACGCTGAAAAACGTGATCGACGGCGCCGGCACACCGAACTCCAGCGGCACCGTGACCAACGTGCAATCCGACGGCAGCGTGACCGCCGGCACCGCATCGAAGACTTCGGGCCTGATCTATCTGGAAGCCGGCAAGACCTACACCTTCACCGGTACTGGCGATGACAGCCTGCTGGTGACCATCGGCGGCAAGAGCGTGGCGTCCACGACGTGGGGCGCGGGCGGCAACCTCAACGGTTCGTTCACCCCGACCACCAGCGGCTACTACACCCTGGACATCTACCACCACAACCAGAGCGGTCCGGGCAGCTACGACGTCAACCTGTCGGTCAACGGCAGCACGCCGATCGATCTGAGCAGTGCCGGCGTGCCGATCTACACCGGCGTGACGGATCTGGTGAACGCAGGCGTGACAGTGTCCGACCTGCACGGCAGCAACGGCGAAGGCTATTACGACGGCTACAAACTCAACACCGGCGCCGAAGGCACCACCGTGAAACTGTCGTCGATCAGCACCGCGCTGACCGACACCGACGGCTCGGAAACCCTGAGCATCAAGATCAGCGGTGCACCGGTCGGTTCGGTCCTCAGCGACGGCGCAGGCCACAGCTTCACCGTGACCGCCACCAGCGGCGACGCCAACGTCACCGGCTGGAACCTCGGCACCCTGACCGTGACCCCGCCGACCTACTACAACGGCCAGTTCAACCTGACCGTGACCTCGACCTCCACCGAGGCCGTAGGCGGCTCGGCCAGCACCACCGCGACCATTCCGGTCACCGTGGTGCCGGCGGTCTACAACGCAGTGGTCGCCACCTCGGGTGACGACACCTTCACCGGTACCGACGGCAACGACATCATGGTCGCCGACATCGGCGGCCTGACCGTGGTGCCGGGCACCAACTACAACATCGCGTTCATGGTCGACAGCTCCGGCAGCATGAGCGCCTCGTCGATCAACGCCGCCAAGGACTCGCTGACGTCGGTGTTCAACACCCTCAAGCAGAGCCTGGGCAACAACTCGGGCACGGTGAACATCTTCCTGGTGGACTTCGATACCCAGGTCAACAAGTCGGTGTCGGTGAACCTCAACGACCCGAATGCGCTGACCTTGCTCAAAGCCGTGCTGGACTCGATGACCTCCGGCGGCGGCACCAACTATGAAGACGTGTTCAAAGCCACGGCCAACTTCTTCCAGAGCACTGAAGCGCTGGCCAACACCGGGGCGAAGAACCTCACGTACTTCATCACCGACGGCCAGCCGACCTACTACCAGAGCGGCGAGCAGACCAACCCGACGCTGTACGGCAACGTGAAGCTCGACGACGTGGTGAAGACCAGCAACTACAAACTGGGCGACAGCTTCAGCACCTACATCGACAGCACCCACTACCTGAGCATCAACACTGCCGGCGCCGTGGTCTTGCAAACGCTGAAGAACGGCAACTGGAGCTGGAACAGCCTCGGCACCATCCACGCCCAGGGCGACGGCACCTATGAGCTGTCGAGCCTGGCGGGTAGCGGCAACAGCACCACGTCGGCCACCACCGACAACGCCAACAGCGGCTTCGCGCTGCTCAGCGGGCTGTCGAACGTCGAGGCCATCGGTATCAACAGCGGCGTCAGCCTCAACGATCTGAAACCTTACGACAGCGATCACAACCCGCAGACCAACATCGATCCCAAGGATCTGGCCAACTCGATCATCGGCCACACCGAGGCGACGATGCCGGGCAACGACACCGTCAGCGGCGGCGACGGCAACGACATCCTGTTCGGCGATCTGGTGAGCTTCAACGGCATTGCCGGCGAGGGTTACCAGGCGATGCAGGCGTTCGTCGCGCAGCAGACCGGCGTCGATGTCAGCAAAGTCACCACCAGCAACGTGCACCAGTACATCACCGAGCACTATCAGGCGTTCGATGTGTCCGGTGCCCATGACGGCAACGACACGCTGCTGGGCGGCGCGGGCAATGACATCCTGTTCGGCTCGGGCGGCAACGACCTGCTCGATGGCGGCAAGGGCAATGACATCCTGCTCGGCGGCACCGGCAACGACACGCTGATCGGTGGCCCGGGCAACGACATCCTGATCGGTGGCTCCGGTGCCGACACCTTCGTCTGGAAGGCAGGCGACACCGGCAACGACGTGATCAAGGACTTCAAGGCCAGCGAAGGCGACCGCATCGACCTGCGTGATCTGTTGCAGGGCGAGACCGGCAGCACCATCGACAACTTCCTGAAGATCACCACGGTCGACGGCGTGTCGTCGCTGCAAGTCAGCTCGGGCGGCAAGTTCAACTCGGGTGATGCCGCAGCCGCCACACCGGACGTGACGATCAAACTGGAAGGCAACAACTGGTCCACTGCCAACATTCACAACCTGATTGCCGGCAGCGATCCGACCATCAAGGTCGACCACAACAACAGCTGATGCGTGAACAAAACGGCCGCCCCAATGGGGCGGCCGTCACGTTTGCGCCCATCACCCCGGTGACGATTTCGTCGGCGCACCGCATACTCGCGCGCAGTTGGCTATGCTGCTGACAGCATGACGCGGGTTCATTTCTGAGGGATGCTCAATGTTTTACGTGCAACGCGATGCGCAGGGTCAGTTGGTTCGCGTGGAAGCTGCCGCCTGGGCCGAGGCCACGGAAACGCTGCCGGCCGACCACCATGAAATCCAGGCCTGGTTTGCCAACGCCGCGGTGGAAAACAGCCTCAAGCAGCTCAAGCAGAGCGACCTGGAAATGATCCGGGTACTCGACGACCTGATTCAGGTGCTGACCAGCAAAGGCGTGATCCGCGTCACCGACCTGCCGCCGGCGGCCCAGGCCAAGTTGATGGACCGTACCCAGGCCCGGGAAGCGTTGGGCGGGTTGAGTCAGTTGATCGATGATGAAGAGACCGGGTTGATCTGATCTTTTTGTACTGTCCGTGCCCACGCTATGCGTGGGAACGGACAATTCATCACCAGGGTTTTGGCTCTCCGAAGAGCTGTCCCTGAACCCCGTACAAGCCCATCTCGCGAATCACCGACAATTCCCCTTCCGTCTCGACCCGCTCGGCAATCAACGGCAGATCGATGCTGTGCGCCGCACGCTGGATCGCCTCGATGAACAGACGTTTGTCACTTTCCTGATCGATCGCCCGAATGTAGCTGCCATCGATCTTCAAGTACGCCAGCCCCAGCCGCGCCAGGTTGCCGATCATGCTGAAGCGCCCGCCGAAGCGTTGCAGGCTCAGGGAGAAACCGAGTTCGCGCAGGCGGCGGGTCAACTGTTCCAGCACCGCTTGTTCCGGCAATTGCTCCTCGCCGATTTCCAGGGTCAGACGCGGCCCCAGATTGGAGTGCGAGCGCAGAATCTCGAAGACTTTGTTCAGCGCCTGTGGATCGGCCAAGGTCGCCGACGACAGGTTCAGCGCCAGGGATTTTTCATGCCCGGCCATTTGCTCCAGCACCCGCTCGAGCATCAGTCGGTCCAGCCGTGCGGTCCAGCCAAAGCGCTCCAGCCACGGCAGGAAGCGTCCGGCGGGAATGGTCTGGCCCTGCTCGTCGAGCAAGCGTGACAGCACCTTGTAATGCAGCACCAGTTGCGTGTCCTGCGCCGCCACTACCGGCTGGAAGAACAGCTCGAAACGCCGCTGGCTCAGGGCCTGATCGAGCAGGCGATGCCAGGCGTGGTGATCGTCACCGACGTCCGCCACCAGGCTCTGATCGAGACACGCCCAGTTCTGCTCGCCCTGCCCTTCGGCCTGGGCCAGTGCCTGATCGCCGAGGCTGAGCACCGCTTGCGGCGAATCGCCGTGGGCGAACGGTGCGAGGCCGATGGAGGCCACGGCCGCCACGTCGGTGGCGCCTGTCGCATGCAGGCTGCTCAGCGCACTGTCGAGGCTTTGCGCCAGTTGCAGCGCTTCTTCCCGCGTCAGCCCCGGCGCCAGCACGGCGAATTCACCGCCGCGAATACGTGTGACGAGATTCTGGGTTTCCGGGTATTTGGCGCACTCGCGGGACAGTTGCTCGCCAACTGCCTTGAGCAATTCATCGGTGCGCTGACCGCCGAGGCGCTGGTTCAGCCCGGCCAGGTCCTTGACCCGCAACAACAGCAGATAACCGGAGCTGGCCTGCTCCGGGTTGCTCACCCGGGCGTTCAGTTGCATCTCGAAATAGCGCCGGTTGGCCAGCCCCGTGAGGTTGTCCTGATAGGACTCGGTGCGCAGTTTTTCACTGCGCTCGGCCTGCTCCTGGAACAGCGCCTTGAGCTTCTCGACCATCTGGTTCATGGCCAGCACTACGCGACGCAGTTCAGGCGTGCGCGGCAGGTCCGGCAGGCTGAGGAACTCGCGACGGGCGATGGCGTGGGATTGCTTGACCATGTAATCCAGCGGCCTCAGTTGTCGACGCAGCAACAGCGCGCCGAGCACCGCACTCACCGCGCCGCAGACCAGCAGCCAGCCAAGACTGCCCAAAGCGCTCTGCCAGAGTTTGGCCAGGGCGAACATCGGGTGGCTGACCACCTCGACCCGCGCCGCCTGCTCCCAGCCACGGCTGACCAGCGCATCGCCACCGGCCGGCTCCAGACCGATCAGTTTGACGAACCAGTCCGGCACGTTGGTGACCGCCGGAATGCCGTTGCGCTCGACGATGGTCTGGTCGGTCTTCAGATCGACCACGCGGATGCTCGAGTAGTAACCGCTGTCGAAGATCGAACTGACCAGCAGCTCGACCATCGCCGGGTCGTCGATATTCGGCGTCAGCGACAGCGCCAGCGCCGTGGCGGCGTCCTGGGCGTGGGAGCGCAACTGATTGACGTACTGGGTGCGCGAGCTTTCCAGACTGACCATGAAGCTGCCGGTGAAGGCGACCACCAGGAACAGACAGATAGCGATCAACAGCTGTTTGAACAAGGACATCTGAGCGCGTGCTCCTAGTTAGTCGTCTCGACCGGGAATCCTTCGGCCTGCATTTTCTTCAACACATCCTGCCAGCGTGACAGACGTTTGGTGTCGCCGACCTTCTTGTTGCCCTTCGCTCCCGGCAGGTACAGACCTTCGGCATTGAAAGAGTAGACCGGCAGCAAATCGGTTCGCTCGGACGCCGGCTTGATCGGGTCGATCAGGCTGTCGAGCACCAGTGGCATGGCGTCAGGGCTGGAATAGTAAGTCAGGACCATGTGCGCGCGGTTCTGGCGCAAGGCCTTGACGTAGGTGATGCGCAACTTGTCACTGGCCACCCCCAGATGGCGCAGGCTGAAATACTTGGCGATCGCATAGTCTTCGCAATCGCCGGCACCTTTCCACAAGGCTTCGATGGGGGTTTCCCAATAATCGACTTCACCCCACAGGTCGATATCTTCGACGTAGCGCATCTGTTTGTTGAAAAACAGGTTCACCACTTTGAGCTTTTCCATTTCGCTGACCTGCTTCTGCGTGGCCAGCAGATTCTGCCAGGCATCAATCCGTTGCTGTCCGGCGCCCAGAGGGCCGTACAACGCCGTAGCCTTGCGACTGATCGCAGAAAAATCCCAATCGGCATGCAGACCGCCCAGCATGGCGCCGGCCAGCAGCAGCGCGCAGGCAAGCCAGCGCACAATCCGAGGGATCGCGAAACGTACCGCCAATGCAAGGCATCCAGGGCAGGGAAGAAAGGCGTTTGATGGTGAAGGTTAGTCCAGCAAAAAACAATGGCACCCTGAGATCATCGCTGGCGCGCTAAACTTCAGATATGACAGGGTTCTTCTACACGGTTTGACAACCTGTAGAGCAATCACTAGTGTCCTTTGGATCCAAATTCAGCCGTCAACAGGGTGTGCAGTTGTGACCCAGAAGCCCAAGCCACTCCACAGCATCAAAGTCGAAGGCCCGATTCCCGCGCACCTGGCGCGTTCGGTCATCGAAGAAACCCTGCGCTCGGCGATCCTCGATGGTCGCCTGCCGTGCGGCACCGCCGTGCGCCAGCAAGACCTGGCGGATCTGTTCGGCGTCAGCCGCATGCCGGTGCGCGAAGCCTTGCGTCAGCTGGAAGCCCAGGGCCTGCTGAGCGTGGTTGCGCACAAAGGGGCCGTCGTGGCGCCGCTGATTCAGGGTGACGCGACCGAAACCTATGAGCTGCGCATCCTGCTGGAATCCGAAGCGCTGCGCCAGTCGATCCCGCTGCTGACCCCTGCCGATCACGATCGCGCCGCCGGCTACATCGAAGAGCTGGAAACCGAGCACGACTACACCGAGATCGGCCGGCTCAACCGTCTGTTCCACATGGCGCTTTACTGCAAATCCCCGAACGGCCGACTGCTGCGGCTGGTCGAGGATGGCTTGAATGAAGAGGAACGCTTCCTGCGTTTCAACCTCGAGGCCATGGGCCTGGGCAAACTGTCCCAGGACGATCACCGGGCGCTGCTGCAGGCCGTTAAAGAACGCGACACCCAACAGGCGGTGATGCTTCTGGAGCAGCACCTCAATCGGGGTGTCGAGGTGATCACTCGCTATCTGGCCAGCTCCGCCTCCAAAAGCCGCCAGGCGGCACTCTGAAAGTCCCCTCCCGGGTGAGCCCCCGCTCCCCCGGCGAATAACCCGCTTACAAATCCCCACGCCGGTCACGCTCAATTGCCGTGGCACTTCGGCGCCTGCGCTCTAACCTCCCCCCTGCTTCGAACAGCCCGGAATTTGCACCGCAAGGAAGTCATTTTCGACGATAGCCGCGGCGCCGATTTACGCGCACCCTTGAATCGCCAACCCACTATAGAACGGGGACGCGCCGCCCCGGCAGCAGTCTCCGCACCAGGAACCTACGGAAGGAGCCTTGTCACGGGAAAAGGAAGATTCGCCGCCGTATCAGGCCAACTTCATCCCCTCAGATCATTTCAATTACTTCATTAGAAAGTTGCTTCGAGTGAGGCATTCACTCTTGTTATTCAATTTTGGCCTTTAAACGCCGAAAGGAGCAACTACGCCCAAATAAAACTCAACTTAAAAGTTTTATCAGCCTCGCTCATACTTGAAAAACGGCCAACTTAAATTAATTGAAAATATACTTGTTAAGTTGTTTTGCGATGTATTAGTTTTTCTACGCCGGGTTTTGTAGCGAACCGACAAACCGGCGAGACCCAGCAATATGGCCCAGTTAACAGCCGCCTTCAGCGGCATGCCGTTGTACCTTGGCTTTCAATGAAACTTTAACTTTCATCGAAACGAATGAGGCTATCGCTCGCCTGGAAACCATATCCAACGTTGTTAGCCATTGATTGAGAAGTCCCTATATCCCTATAAGCCAGAGGCTCGCATCATGCCAACTAAAGAACAACTCGCCCAAAAGAAAGCCGAACTCAGCGTTCACCCGATCTTCTCCGAAATCGATTCGCTGTCGGTGTTGCGACGCTTCATGGAGTCCCACGTATTTGCCGTGTGGGACTTCATGTCGCTGACCAAACGCCTGCAACAGGAACTGACGTGCACCCGCCTGCCATGGCTGCCGCCGCGCGATCCGCACGCCGCGCGGCTGATCAATGAAATCGTGCTCGGCGAAGAGTCGGACGATCGGCTGTCACACGGGCATTACAGTCACTTCGAGTTGTACCTGGATGCGATGCGCGAAGTCGGTGCGAGCACCTCGGCGGTGGAGCGTTTCGTCGCGCTGCAACAGGAAGGCGTGAGCTATGACGTTGCGTTGCAAAGTGTCGACGTCGACCCGGCCGCCGCGCAGTTCGTCCGCGACACCTTGCACACCGCGCTGCATGCGCCAGGGCACAGCGTCGCCGCCGCCTTCCTGCATGGCCGCGAGAGCGTGATCCCGACCATGTTCCAGCGCATGCTCGATGCCTGGGGCATCGGTGTCGAACAGGCGCCGACCTTCCGTTACTACCTGGAACGACACATCGAAGTCGACTCCGAAGACCACGGCCCGGCAGCGGAGCAACTGTTGGAGCGACTGGTCGATGGCGATCCGCAGCGTGAAGCCGAGGCCTACGCCAGCGCCGTCGCCGCCGTGGAAAGCCGCATCGCCCTGTGGGACGGCCTGCGCCTGAGCATGCGCGAGCCGTTGGCGGAGGTGGCCGAATGAACGCCGCCGACTACCAATCCTTCGCCGACGCCTGGGAAAGCCGCGCCACCATCCGCACCCGGCCGCGCCGCGTGCTGGAGGACGACGCGCGGCTGATCTACCCGCTCAGTCGCCAACCGTTGGTACTCAGTGAAACCTTCCTGCACGAATGCCCCGAGCAACGGGACTTTGCGCTGGTGCAGACACTGTACAAATTCATCAACGACGTGGTGATTTTCGAGACTGAGATCGTCGACAAGACCGCCCGCAGCATCGCCAAGAACCGCTTCGCCGTGGCCTTCCCGTTCGCCTGTCGCTACGACGCCATGACCGTTGTCGTTGACGAGGATTACCACGCGCTGGTGGCGATGGATTTCATGCAGCAGACCGTGGCCATGACCGGCATCGAGCCCATCGAGTTGCCAAATGAAATCGAACTGAGCCGGGCGATTCCGGCCGCCGTCGAATTGGCCCCCGAGCACCTGCGCAGCGCCGTGGAGCTGATCTGCGTCGCCATCGCCGAGAACACCGTGACTGGCGATGTCGCGGCGTTCGCCCGGGACGACACGGTCAAGCCGTCGATCAAGGGGCTGATGGCCGACCACTTGCTCGACGAGGGTCGCCATTCGAGTTTCTGGGCGCGGATGGTGCGCATCTACTGGCACACCGCGAGCGACGCGGATCGCGAATGCATCGCGCAGATCCTGCCGGTGTTCATCGGCCACTACCTGACCAACGACATCCAGAAGTCGTTCGACCTGCGCCTGATCGATGCCTTGCCGGTCAACGACGCAACCCGCCGCGCACTGAAAGACGAGATGGCCGGGCTGGCCTTCCCGATCAATCGCCACCACCCGCTGGTGGGCAACATCGTGCGGTTTTTCCACAACAGCTCACTGCTCGACACACCGTGCGTCCAGCACGCCCTGCGCGACTACCTGGTTTGACAAGGAGGCTGACATGAGACGTCTCGACATTTTGCTGATGGGCCGCAGCCAGGCCTTGACCGACCTGGCGCAGGAGCTCGAACAACACGGTCATGCATTGCTGACAGACGCTGTTCCGTCGGTGGATCTGGTAATCGATGACGGCAGCCTTGCGCCACAGGATCACGGCGCGACACCGCACCTGACCTTGCGTCTGGGTATCGGTGCAACGGGCGTCGGCGGACTGCCGGTGCTCGATCTCCTTTGCGTCTGCAACTCGACACTGCTGAGCCGCGTGCCGATTGCCGACGAGCCCTCCGGCAACGGCCAGGCCCTGCGCCAGCGAACACTGGCGCTAGTAGTGGATGAAGTGGCGCTGCTGGTCAGTCGTTTCTCCCGCGATGCCGAGTATTTCCAGCACGCAGAGACGGCCCGTGCGCCGGACTTCGAGCAGGTGGAAAACCTGCTGTTTCTCGACAGCCTGGCCTATGTGCATCGCTTCAACGCCACGGCCAACCCGCCGTTGCTGCAACAGGCACAGACTCCGGTGATCGAGCGGCTGCAACAGAGTCTGATCGAGCATGCGGAGCGCCCGGCGCTGCACCTCGCCGAGCAGTCGATCAGCTATCGCCAGTTGCATGATCACAGCCGGGCGATCCAGCAACGGTTGCTGGCAATGCTGGAGACACAACCGCAACCGTGGGTGGTGGGGATTTGCCTGCCGAAATGCGATGCGCTGTTTGCTTCGATCCTGGCGATTCTCGGCAGCGGCGCGGTGTACCTGCCGCTGGAGCCGAGCCATCCGCTTCAGCGCCAGCAGTACATTCTGGAAAACGCCGGGGCGGTGTTGCTGCTGCACGACGGCGAACATCCGCTGAGCGCTTCGATGCCGGGGCTGGATGTCAGCCGCATCGACAGCACTGACACCGATCTGTCGTTGCCGTTGATGCGTCGTCGGCCTGAGCTCGATGCGCCGTGCATGGCGCTCTACACATCGGGGACTACAGGGCATCCGAAGGGTGTGCTGCTCAGCCAGGCGAACCTTGCGCACTTCACCGCGTGGTACGCCGATTACGTGCAGTTGCACGCCGAGAGTCGGGTGTTGCAGTTCTCGTCGCTGAGTTTTGACTCTTCATTGATCGACATCTTCCCGACCTTGCTCGAAGGCGCGGAACTGGTGGTGCCCGACGACAACCAGCGCCGCGATCCGCTGCAACTGGTGGCGCTGATCCGCCGCCGACAACTGACTCACGCCTTCCTGCCGCCAGCGCTGTTGAGCATCCTGCCGCTGGAGCAACTGCAAAGCGTCGGGCAGATCATGACCGGCGGCGATGTCTGCGAGCCGTTTGTGATCGAGCAGCTGACGCGCCAGGGCAAGCTGCACAACCTCTACGGCCCTACCGAAGCCACGGTGTTGATCACCGCACGGCAACTGCAACCGGGTGACAGCAATCGCACCCTCGGCGGACCGATCGCCAACAGCCAGGTGCTGATTCTCGATGACGATCTACAACCGGTGGCCGAGCAAACGGTAGGCGAACTGTTCATCGTCGGCCCGGGTGTATGCCTGGGTTACCTGAACAATCCACAGCAGACGGCGGAGCGCTATCTGAACCTGGAATTGCCGGACGGCCAGCGTCTGCGCGCCTATCGCAGCGGCGACATGGCCAAGTGGGACGAGGACGGCATCGAGCTGTGTGGGCGCCGCGACAATCAGGTGAAGATCCGGGGTTTCCGGGTCGAGCCGGAAGAGATCGAACGGTGCCTGCGCGAGAGTCAGCTGTATCGGCAAATCGCCGTGGTGATCGACAGTCAGCGACGGATTCTGGCGTTCCTCGCCCAGCCACAATCAGACGCCGCCCGTGATGCGCTGAAGGCACACGCCCAGCAGTTTTTGCCCGACTACATGCAACCGGTAGCGTGGACGGAACTGCCGAACATGCCATTTGCCGCCAACGGTAAAGTCGACCGTAAGGCCTTGCTGGAGCTGCCGGTCAGCGTGCAGGACAGCGGCCCCAAATGCCTGCCGGCCAACGCCGACGAAGCGCTGCTGCTGGAGATCTGGGGCGAGTTGCTGGAGCTGCCGACCAGCGACATTTCCACCGACGAAAGCTTCTTCAATCTCGGTGGCCACTCGATTCTGCTGTCGCGCATGCTCCTGCGTCTGCGGGAGGAATTCGGCCGCAGCATTTCAATCAACCGCTTCATCGAACTGCCGACCATCGCCAAGCTCGCCACGCTGGTGCGCGGCACCGATGACAGCGCGGTACTCAGCGCCCAGGCGATGGCCGACGCCGAGCGACCGCTGGACATCGAGCCGTTGCCGATCAGCCGCATGGGCGATGTGCACAAGGTGATCGTCACCGGCGCCAACAGTTTTGTCGGCGTGCACATCGTCGAGGCGTTGTTGGGTTGGGGCGCCAGCGAGGTGGCGTGCCTGGTGCGCGACGGCGGCGGGCAAACGGCGGCGCAGCGTTTTGCCCATTCGTTGCGAGAGAACCGGCTGGAGCATCTGGACCTGAGTCGGGTGCGGGTCTATTCGGCCGACATCACCCGGCCGCAATTGGGCCTGGCCGATAGCGATTTCGAGCGACTGGATCGGGAGTTCGGCGCGCTGGTGCACAACGCCGCCAACGTCAATCACGTCCTCGACTACGAGTCGCTGGCGGCGGACAACGTCGAGCCGATTTTCGAACTGCTGCGGCTGTGCGAAGGGCGCAGCAAGAAGGTCTTCAATTTCGTCTCGACGCTGTCGGCCTCCAGCACTGTCGACGACGCAGGCCGGGTGCTGGAATTGCCCGCCGCACCGACGCCGCCGATCTACATCCGCAACGGCTACAACCTGTCGAAATGGGTCGGTGAACGCATCCTCGAACGGGCGCGGGAACGCGGGGTGCGGGTCAATCTGTATCGGCCCGGCAACATCAGTTTCAACAGCCTCAGCGGCGTCTGCCAGCCGCACAAGAACCGTTTGATGCTGATGCTCAAGGGCTCGATCCAGCTCGGGCAGGTGCCGGCCTTCGCGCTGAACTTCGACCTGATGCCGGTGGACTTTCTCGCCCGTTTCATCGCCTTCCACGCCAGCCGTTATTCGGCCGAACGGGCGGTGTTCAACCTGCATAACCCAGAGCCTCTGAGCTGGGATGCCTACGTCGCGTCATTCCGCGAAACCGGCAGCGAATTTTCGCTGGTCAGCGTCGCCGACTGGCAACAGCAACTGGGCCGGGTCGATGCCGACAACGCGCTGTTCGGCGTGCTCGGTTTCTACCTCAACGGCTTCGAGGAAGACATCGGCGACATCTCCCTGATCGGCCATGCCAACGCCCAGGCCGGCGTGCAGCAGATGGGCGCGCACTACCCGGAAAAATCCCCGGCGCTGCTGCGCCGCGGCTGCGACTACCTGAAAGAAATCAACTTCATCTGAATCAACCACCAAGGAGCAACACCATGAGCAATCTTCAACCCGACACCCTGATCAAGAACCCTCACGGCTGCCACGTCGTGTCTTCGGTGGAAGTGCCGGTGGACACCAAACAAGTGTGGGCGGTGGTCGGCAAATTCGACGGCTTCGACCGTTTCATTCCGGCGCTGTCGCACATCGAGATGACCGGTGAAGGCGTGTCTTCGCTGCGCAAGAAGTTCTTCAAGGATGGCAACGTGGTGGTCGAGCAACTCAACTCCCGGGATGACCAGGCGCTGAGCATGACCTGGACCACGATCTACAACACGCTGGGCGTGGCCAATCTGTGGGCGGCGATGAATGTGGAGTCGCTGGGCGCGGGCAAGTCGCGGGCGACCTGGACGATCATTGCCGAGCCGGCTTCCGGCGGCCCTGAGGCGCTGCCGGGGTTCAAGGATTTCGTGCAGGGGTTCGCCGATGATGCGATGGGCAATGTGCTGAAGCTGTTTGTGTAAGGCATGAAAAAGCCCGCTGCGGATCACTCCGCAGCGGGCTGTTTTTTGACCGCAAGCGATCAGATCTTGAAGCTGTCGACCAGTTGTTTCAAACGGTTGGCCTGCTGCGACAACGCATCGCAATCCTTCAACGTTTCATTGAGGTTGGCCACGCTCTGCTGGTTCAGCAGGTTGATCTGGTTGACGTCGACGTTGAGGGTTTCCACCACCGCAGTCTGCTCTTCGGTAGCCGCTGCCACCGACTGGTTCATGCCGTCGATTTCACCGATGCGCTGGGTCACGCTGACCAGACGCAGACCGGCCTGGTTCGCCACTTCAACGCTCTCTTCGCTGGACGCCTGACTGGCGTTCATGGTGGTCACCGCTTCGCGCGAGCCGACCTGCAGCGAGGTGATCATCTTGTGGATCTCTTCCGCCGATTCCTGGGTGCGGTGAGCGAGGTTGCGCACCTCGTCCGCCACCACCGCGAAACCGCGTCCGGCTTCACCGGCACGGGCCGCTTCGATGGCCGCGTTGAGCGCCAGCAGGTTGGTCTGCTGGGAGATGCCTTTGATCACATCGAGAATGTGGCCGATGTTGTCGGTGCTCGCATTCAGGGTTTCGATCTGGGTGCACGACAGGCTGATCTTTTGCGACAGCTCGGTCATCGCCTGAATTGTCTGCTCGACCACCTGACGACCGTCATCGGCCTGCTCGCTCGCGCCGCTGGCGTGTTGCGAAGCATCGGCGGCGTTGCGGGCGATTTCCTGGGTGGCGGCACCCAATTGATTGATCGCCGCAGCCACGCTGTTGGTGCGCGCGCTTTGCTCGTCGGAACCGATGATCGAGGCGTTGGACGATGCCATCACCCGTTGCGACAGGTCGTGTACGTGGCGAGTCGCGGAAGACACTTCGGAAATGGAGGCGTGAATCCGCTCCACGAACTGGTTGAACGAACTGCCCAGCTCGCCGAACTCGTCTTTGCTTTCCACTACCAGACGACGGGTCAGATCGCCTTCGCCCTGGGCGATGTCCTGCATCGCACGGCCCATGGTGATCAGCGGACGCATCAGCACGGTGATCAACAGGCTCAGGAAGACCGCAATCGCGCCCACTGCGACGAACATCGCGATCAGTGCCGAAGTACGGAACTGGCTGAGTGCGGCGTAGGCCTTGTCGCGGTCGATCGACAGACCGATGTACCACTCGGCATTCGGCAGACCGGTGACCGGGGTGAACGACAGGATGCGCTCCTGACCGTTGAGCACCACGTTCTGGTTGCCCTTCTGGATACGCACATCAGCGTTCGGGTAGATGTCCTTGAGGTTCTTCATCACCTGGTCTTTGTCCGGGCTGACGATCACCTGACCGTCACCGCTGACCAGGAACGCGTGGCCCAGGCCACCGAAGTCCACCGAGTTGATGATCTTCACCAGGGTTTCCAGGCTCAGGTCACCGCCCACCACACCGAGCAGCTCGCCGTTCTTTTTCACTGGCATGGCGATGGTCACCACCAGACCGCCGACGGCAGCCATGTAAGGCGGGGTCAGCATGGTCTGGTCAGCGGCCACGGCCTGCTTGTACCAGGGACGCTGACGCGGGTCGTAGCCGTCCGGCATCTTCGCGTCAGGGCGCTGGGTGAACACACCGTTGGCCTGGCCGACGTAGGTGAACTGGAAGTTCGAGGTGAAAGCCGGTTGATCGACCAGCCCAGGGAAGTCGGCGTTCTTGCCTTGATGGGCGACGTTCTGCGCGAGGTTTTCCAGCACCAGAATCCGCCCGCTCATCCAGTTCTGCACACTGCTGGCGGTCAGGTCGCCGGCCTGCTGGACGGAGGACTGGAGGTTCTGGCGAATGGTGTTTCGCTGCAGATAGTCGTTGTACAGAGTGAACAGCGCGAACGCCAGGACCACGACGCCCGAGGCGGCCAACAGGATTTTATGGCTGAACTTGAGATTCATTTCATGGGACTTCTTATGCCAAAAGTGGGGATGCGTTCCGGATGCAACATTCCATGTACAGCGCAGGCAGCGTTCTGATGGCCGCTCTACTTTGGTGCACGCATGTCTCACCAGTCTGTCGGCACGCTTCGGAGAAAACTTAGCGCTTTGTAGGAAATGGACGGCATTTCTGCCAGATTCCCGCCGAACGGCGTGCCAGAGCGTTCGCCTGTCATTTTTTGATGACTGTTTTGCAGCGCCGGTTGCAAATTCTGTAACCCTTGATGACAATGCGACTAATTATCATTTGTGACGTTCGGGCTGTCGCGTTCATGTCCTCACCTGAGTTTGCAGTACAGGCGCTTTACAGTCGTCATCACGGCTGGCTCAACGGCTGGTTGCGCGCGCGACTGGGCAATGCGGCCGATGCGGCGGATCTGGCCCAGGACACGTTCGTTCGCCTGCTGCAACGCACCGAACGTCTCGAACTCAAGGCGCCCCGCGCGTTTCTGCGCACCATCGCTCGTGGGTTGGTGATCGACCATTGGCGTCGTGAGGAAATCGAACGCGCGTATCTGGAAACCATCGCCCACTTGCCGGAAGCCGAAACACCCAGCGCCGAATCCCGCGCAATGGTGATCGAGCTGCTGGAAAGCATTGCCCGCATGCTTGAAGGACTGAAGCCAAAAGTACGTCAGGCGTTTCTGCTGGCGCAGTGCGAAGGCTTGACCCACAAGCAGATCGCCGAGCAGATGGGCCTGTCCTTGCGCTCGGTGGAGCGCTACGTCGCCGATGCGCTGTATCACTGCTACGTGCTGCGGTACGAAAGCTGATGCCGGTGGATAACGTGTCACTCGCCCGCCGCGCCGAGCCACCGCAACAAGTGGTCAAACAGGCGATCCACTGGCTGCTGCGCCTGCGCAATAACCACGGCAATCCGCGCCTGAACCACCAATGTGAACAATGGCGCGCCGAGCACCACGATCACGAACTGGCCTGGCAGCGGGTGCAGTCGTTGCAAAGTGAGCTGACCCAAAATCTGCGTGCCGTTCCGGGTGCGCAAGTGGCATTCAACACACTGGAAAACAGTGCGCAGAGCCTGGGTCGCCGTCAGGCGTTGAAGCTGCTGTCCGGCGCGTTGTTGATGGGCTCCGCCGCGTGGCTGGCCAAAGACACGTCAGCCTGGCAGCAGTGGAGCGCCGATTACGCTACCGCCACCGGCGAGCGCCGCGGATTCCAGTTGCCCGACGGTACGCGGATCGAACTGAACACGGCCACCGCCGTGGACCTCGATTACACCGCGCAACAGCGGCTGATCAAACTGACCCGGGGCGAGATCATCGTGACCTGCGGCGGCGCCGACGAAGGTTCGGGGATTGATCGACCGCTGCGAGTGCAAAATCGTCATGGCAGTTATGAGCCGTTCGACGCTCGATTCATCCTGCGTCAGGAAGGTGATTGCACGCGCCTGAGCGTCACCAGTGGCCGAGTAGCGATTCATTCGCCGCGGACGAGCGATGGCGCTTCCACCGAGGTGCTTGCCGGTCAGAGTTACTTGATCGATCACCATCAGGCGCGTCCCGCTCCGCCGCTGGACATGGATGCCGGCGCCTGGATCGACGGGCTTATCGTGACGCGCAATATGCGCCTGGGTGACTTCCTCAATGAGGTTGGCCGCTACCGTCAGGGCTTCCTGAATTGCGCCCCGCAAGTGGCGGATCTGCGCTTGTCCGGCGTGTTCCGCCTCGATGACACCGACAAGTTGCTGGCGATCCTGCCGCAAACCCTGCCGGTGCAATTGCGCTATCGCACCCGCTGGTGGGTAACGCTGGAACGAGCAGTCTGAAATTTTTTGGCGGGTTTTCGTGGCAAGGCCGGCTTAGTCAGTAAGCACTTCAATTCAGCCTTCGCGACTTGCCACGGAAACCTACAATGACTGCGCGCGTTATCTGTAAGAACCCTCTGAATTTCACTGCCGAATCGGGCCTTCTGCGCCACGCCGTTCGGGCCGCGTTGTTCTCCACGGCACTGGGCGTCGGCCTGCTGCCGAACCTGAGCGTCGCGGCGAGCGGCAGTGAGGTCAGCAGCCATCGCTACAACATCGCCGCCGGGCCATTGGGCGAGGCGCTGAACCAGTTCGCGCGCCAGGCCGGCATCACGTTGTCGATGACCCCACAGCAGACTCAAGGCCGGCAATCACCCGGCGTGCAGGGCGAATATTCGGCAGATCAGGCGTTGAGTCATCTGCTCGGTGGCTCGGGTCTGGAGGCGGTCAGCCAGGACGGCAGCAGCTATGTGTTGCGCTCCGTCACGGAAACCGAAGCCCTGGCCCTGCCGACCACTGACATCAAAGGTTTTGCCCTCGGCAACGCACTGGGCAGCATGGACGGCTACAACGCAACGCACAGTCAGATCGCCACCAAAACCAGTACCGCGCTGCTGGAAACCTCGCAAAGCGTGTCCGTGGTCACCCGCGAGCAAATGGACGATCAGGGCTCGCAAACCGTGTCCCAGGCCATGCGCTACACCCCCGGTGTGCTGACCAACCCCTATGGCGCCACGCACCGTTACGACTACGTGGCGATGCGCGGCTTCAACGATGGCTCGGTGGATAACATCTACCTCGACGGCCTCAAGTCCATGGGCGACAGCGGCACCTACAGCACCATGCAGGTCGATCCTTATTTCCTCGAGCGCGTGGACATTCTCAAAGGCCCGTCGTCGGTGTTGTACGGCCGCAGTTCACCGGGCGGGCTGGTGGCGTTGACCAGCAAGAAACCGTTGTACGAGGCCTATCATCAGGTTCAGGCCACCGTTGGCACTCAGGGCCAGCGCGGTGTTGGTTTTGACTTCAGCGGCCCGGTCGATGACGACAAGCGCATCGCCTATCGTCTGATCGGTTTGACGGATCAGTCCGACACGCAATTCGACCACAACAAGGAAAAACGCTTCGCCCTCGCGCCGACGGTCAGCATCGATTTCAACGAAGACACTTCACTGACCCTGCAGGCGTATCTGCAACATGACCCGGATGGCGGCTATCACGGTGGCGTGCCGGCCGACGGCACGATTCATCAGCGCAACGGCAACCGGATCTCACCGCACTTCTTCGAAGGCGAACCGGGAGTCGATGGTTACTCCCGCGATCAGCAGTCGTTCGGCTATCAGTTCGAACATCGCTTCAACGACGTCTTCACCGCACGGCAGAACTTCCGCTACCTCGACTCCAAAGTGAACATGGATCAGGTGTACGCCTATGGCTGGACGTCGCCGACCAGCAACGAGCTGAACCGCTACTACACCGGCGGTGACGAGCGACTGCACGCGTTCATCGTCGACAACATGCTCCAGGCCGAATTCTTCACCGGTGCGACCAAGCACACGGTGCTGATGGGAGCGGATTACCAGCGACGCAAAACCGTGGTCGACTGGACCAGCGGTGGCTTGGCGCCGATCAATGCGTTCAACCCGGTGTACGGCAATTCCGCTATTACGCCGTACGGTGAGACCAGTTATCTGCGGCGCCTGGAGCAGACCGGGGTTTACCTGCAAGACCTGATTGAGATGGACAAATGGCGCTTCTCCCTCGGTCTGCGGCAGGACTGGGTAGAGACGTCCGAGGAAAACCGGATTGCCGAGGCGGGCCGTCCGGTCGGCACCGAGATCAGCGACAAGCGCACCAAACTGACGGGCCGTGTCGGGGCGCTGTACCTGTTCGATAACGGCCTGGCGCCGTACATCAGCTACTCGGAGTCGTTCAACCCCAACTCCTATGCCGACAGCGCCGGTAATCCGCTGGCACCAACGGATGGCACGCAGTGGGAAGCAGGTCTGAAGTACCAGCCACCCGGCACCGACAATCTGTTCACGGCCTCGCTGTTCCGCATCGATCAGGAAAACCTGGCGACCAAACTGCCGCAGGAAAACTTCTATCGCGCTGTAGGCGCTGTCCGCTCTCAGGGTCTGGAACTGGAAGCGCACATGCAGTTGACCGATAACCTGAAAGTGCTCGGTAGCTACACCTTCACTGACATCGAGTACTCGAAGTCGATGGTCAGCACCCTGAGCACCCCGACAAACGTGATCGAGAATAAAGGCAACTCGCCAACCCAGGCACCGCGTCACATGGCATCGCTGTGGGCGGACTACAAGTTCGACAGTGCGGCGCTTGATGGCGTGCGAGTGGGCGGCGGTGTGCGTTACGTCGGCTACAGCTGGGCGGATGCAGAGAACACCATGAAGGTGCCGTCCTACACGTTGTTCGACGCGTCGATCGGTTATGACCTGGGCAAAGTTGGCTTGAAGGGTGTGGACGTACGCCTGAATGCGAACAACCTGACCAACGAATCCTACGTGGCCTCCTGCGCCAGTCTGAACTTCTGCTACATGGGCGAGGAGCGCAACGTCGCCGCCACGGTCAGCTATCAGTTCTAAGCCTTTGTCTTGTGCATAAAAAAGCCAGTCCCTGAGATTCAGGGACTGGCTTTGTCGTATTCGTGGGGAAAATTTCATGCGTTCGTTTCTGGTTTTACTGCACCGGTACATCGGGTTGGCCACGGCTGTGTTTCTGCTGCTGGCGGGAATCACCGGGAGCATTCTGGCGTTCAACCATGAGCTGGATGAGTGGCTGAATCCTGGGTTTTACACGGCGTCGGCCGAGGGGCAGCGTCTACCGCCAGGTGAGCTGGTCGATGCGGTGCAATCGGTACATCCGAGGCTGCAGGTCTGGTACATGGAGTATCCGAATGAGGCAGGTCACACAGCCTTGCTGGCGGCGGTTCCACGTAATGATCCGGCGACGGGCAAACCGTTCGATGAGCGTAATCAGGTGTTCTACCTCGACCCGGTCAGTGGCGAGCGAAAAGGCCAGCGTTACTGGGGTGAGTGCTGTTTCCAGCGTGAGAACTTCATTCCTTTCATTCTTGAGTTCCACTACAACCTGACACTGCCCGGGAACTGGGGTTTGCTGTTGATGGGATTGGTGGCCATTGCCTGGGTGATCGATTGCTTCATCGCTCTCTGGCTGACTTTGCCGCGGGGTAAACCGTTCTGGAAGAAGTGGTCGACGGCCTGGAAGATCAAGGGCGGGCATGCCTATCGGCTCAACTTCGATCTGCATCGCGCGGGGGGCCTGTGGCTGTGGTTGTTATTACTGCCGATAGCCGTCAGCAGCGTGGCCATGAACTTGCCGAGTCAGGTCTTCAAACCAGTGGTGTCGCTGCTCTCTCCGATTGAACCGAGCGTGTATGAGGCCCGAGGGCGGATGCCTGCCGACGAACTGGGGTTCACTCGACTGAGTTATCAACAGGCCTACGAAAGGGCGCAGCAGGAGGGAAAAAGGTTGGGGCTGACTGCTGCAATCGGTGAGTTGTATTACAGCTTTGAGTACAACTTCTACGGTGCGGGGTTTGGGCAGCATGACACCGAGGCCCATGGTAAATCCTGGTTGTTCTTCCACGGTACGGACGGGCGATTACTCGGGCAGGAGATCGCAGGAGAAGGGACGTTGGGAGAGCGGTTTTATCGGTTGCAGTTGCCGATACATGGAGGACGGATCATAGGCTTTACCGGGCAAGTGATGATCGCGGTATTGGGTGTTCTGATTGCGGGGTTGTCGGGGACTGGCGTCTACATCTGGTGGCGCAAATGGCAGGCTCGTCGAAGCAGCAAGGCACGCAGAGCGGTTTGAAGATCGGACTTTTGTAGGCTCTGAAACGACAAAACCCCTGTCTGCGTTAGCAAACAGGGGTTTCGGAATTTAATCTTGACGATGACCTACTCTCACATGGGGAAACCCCACACTACCATCGGCGATGCATCGTTTCACTTCTGAGTTCGGGATGGGATCAGGTGGTTCCAACGCTCTATGGTCGTCAAGAAATTCTGTGACCAGCCCGTTACCACGGTAACGTGCCAGCAAAAACGGGAACTTCTACTAAAACAAAACCCCAACTGCTTTCGCAATTGGGGTTTCGGAATTTAATCTTGACGATGACCTACTCTCACATGGGGAA